>NZ_JAGXKA010000002.1:204693-351845 GCF_019091065.1 Burkholderia sp. GbtcB21 | reverse complement strand
CGGCTGGCAGGATTCGAACCCACGACCCCTTGGTTCGTAGCCAAGTACTCTATCCAACTGAGCTACAGCCGCACGCAGAAGCGAAATTATAGCAGGGTTGTATAAAAAGGGAAGCCTTATTCGCGAATTACGCGGCGCGACCTTGGCGGGGCGCCCTTCGTGTACCCTTGGAGCATCAGTCATCCACGTGTTGAATCTGCATCATGAACAAGGCGTTTGTCAAAGAGTCGGACGGTGACGACGACGATCTCGACCAGGCTCAACCCGCGATTCCCGCGGGCGCGAAGAACTACATCACGCCGGCCGGCCACAAGCGGCTGCGGGACGAGCTGCTGAACCTGATCGACGTCGAGCGCCCCGAGGTCGTGCGGCTCGTGTCGTGGGCCGCGTCGAACGGCGACCGGTCGGAGAACGGCGACTACATCTACGGCAAGCGGCGGCTTCGCGAGATCGATCGCCGCATCCGCTTCCTGACGAAGCGGCTCGATCTCGCCGAGGTCGTCGACGCGAGTCGTCAGGAGAATGTCGACCAGGTGTTCTTCGGCGCAACGGTCGATTACGAGACGCCGGACGGCGAGGACCACACGGTCACGATCGTCGGGATCGACGAGGTCGATCTCGACCACGGCTGCGTCAGCTGGATTTCGCCGGTCGCGCGTGCGCTGATCAAGGCGAAGATCGGCGATACCGTTACGCTGATGACGCCGGCCGGCCCGCAGCCGATCGACATACTCGACGTCCGCTATCCGGCACCGGGCGCCTGAGCGGCGGCCCACGTATTCCGGCAAAGAGAAAGCGCCCCGACGGGGCGCTTCGTCATCCGGCGTGAAGCGGATGCGCCGGTCGCTCAGAAGCGATGGCGCAGGCCGGTCGTGACCGCGATCTGCTTGTTGGTCGACGATGCGGCGCCCAGCCCGTTGATGTTGGCGCCGATCGGCAGGCCGTCCGCCAGCACCCGCTGATATTCGCCCTGCAGGTATACGTCGGTGCGCTTCGACAGCGCATAGTCGGCCTGCAGGTTGAACTGGTGCCAACTCGGCTTCTGGCCGTCGAGACGGCCGTCGGTGTACGTGTACGAGCCCGCGAGCGACAGCGCCGGCGTGAGCGCATAGCGGCCGTTCAGTTCGTAGTTGTTGAAGCGGGTGCCCCCCGCCAGCGGAATGCCGCCCGACACGCCGGATTGGCCCGCGCTGATGCCGGCCGAATTGGTCAGGCGCGTCTGCGTGAACACGAAGCCCGCAGTCGCTGGCCCGAACGTGTAGTTGAGGCCCCCGCCCCAGGTGCGCTGGCGGCTGGCCGCGAAGGTCCAGTCGCCGGCGACCGCGCCAGGATCGGTTGCCGCGAGCGCCAGCGAATTGATGTTGTTGTTCAGCTGCATGTACGCGGCCGCGACGTTGAAGCCCATGAAGCTGTACGACGCGCCGACGCTGTACGCACGGTTGTTCGAGAAGCTGGACGAATTCGAGAAGCCGTACAACGCGCCGAACTTCAGCCCGTTGTAGTTCGCGCTCTGGTACTTGACCGAGTTGTTGATCCGGAACGAGTTGTTCAGGTTGTCGTTGTCGAACGGGTGCGCGAACTGGGTGCCGCCGTACTGCGTACCGGTCAGCGACAGCGGGCCGAGATAGTCGACGACGCTGTCGTATTGCCGGCCCAAGGTCAGCGAACCGTAGCTGTCGTGCGCGAGGCCGACGAACGCTTGCCGGCCGAATTCGCGGCCGTTCTGCTTCAGCGTGCCGTTGTTGATGCCGAAGCCGTTTTCCAACGTGAAGATCGCTTTCAGGCCGCCGCCGAGATCCTCGGTGCCGCGCAGGCCCCAGCGACTGCCGTTGATCGAGCCGCTCGTTTCCTGCCACGCGCTGTGGCCGTGCTGGTTGTTCGTGTAGGTAATGCCGGCGTCGATCAGTCCGTATAGCGTGACGCTGCTTTGCGCATGGGCGACGGTCGCGAACGCGCCCGACAAGGCGGCGACAATCAGGGTCTTTTTCATGGATCTGTCTCCAAACAGGATGATATCGATCGAACCTGCTGCCGAACCGGCATGTTTGGGTGACGCTGTGACCGGCCCGGCAGAGCGGCGGTGCGCGTATCAGAAAGCCATTTGCAGTGTACGGAGTGCTCGGAGCGGACGAGGGTCACGCTTTAAGCAATAGTGTATTTTGGAATCCGCAAAGATAGACAAACATGTGGAAACCGTTATCCATCAAGGGTTTGCGGCAGTGCAGCGAATGGAAATTGTGATCAGGACTGCGTAACGGGCGTTGCGTGATCGCGACAGGCGATCAGAAGGAGGGGGCGGCAGCTCTAGCGCGATTATTGACGCATCGGCAATAGAGGTTTGTGTGGAGCATGGCTAATGAAAGGTTGTTCTCTCGCTATACTGCGATCTCTGCTTTCCGAAGCAGACTTTTTCGTTGACGGAAAAGATCTCCAAACCTTTGTCGGCGCGACTTCCCAGTCGCGCTTTTTTTTTGCCCGCTTTCCGTGTGCTATTGCGCGTACGAGCGCCGCTTCTTGCGCTTGCCCGCCGGCGCAGCTTCCTCGGTCTCGGTGTGCGGCGGCGTATAGGTCCAGTCTTCCATCACGTAGTGGCGTGCGTCCAGCGGCGATGCGAGCAGGTTCTGCCAGTGATCGCCGTGCCACGTCGTATCGAACTCGGTGTCGCACGGCGCTTCGCGAGCGGACTCGGCCAAGGCGCGGGACTTGCGACGTACGCGTCCGAGCCGGCTCGCGAAGCGCTTGATTCCGTCCAGCCACATGACCTTCTCCTTCCTTTCGGCGTTACACCAGCATCGCAACGTCCCCGGATTTCCGCAACCCGGAAAAAACCCGAGGATTTTACCGAGTCGATTTGTCCCCGGTAGGATTTTCATGGTCGAGATTATTGCTGATCCGATCCCGGTAATATTGACAGGTTTTTGATGGGAATCAATTAATCAAAGGCGATGGGGTACCGATTCCAATGGCATTAGCGCTTTTTTGATAAAGAGGTCGTCAAAAATTTTCTTGACGCACCCGGATTGTCCAATTTATAAAGTCAGCACTCCGTCCTCGGGCGGCGTGCCGGTGCGGGTGCTGGCGCAATGTTTCGGGATTTCGGGAAACGGCTATAAAAATAGCTTTTTTGATCTAAACGAGTGGGGAACGAAGACATGGATACCGGTATCGTGAAATGGTTTAACGATGCTAAAGGTTTTGGCTTTATTACGTCGGACAATGGCGGCGAAGATTTGTTTGCGCACTTTTCCGAAATCCGGATGGACGGCTTCAAGACGTTGAAGGAAAACCAGCGTGTTTCATTCGACGTGAAAGTCGGGCCGAAAGGCAAGCAGGCAGCGAATATCCAGGCGGTCTGACGCGCCACGCATTGCCGATCACGTCCGGCCCCCGCATGGCGGGGGCTTTTTGTTTTCCGGGGGCGGATCGTTCCCGTCCGTGCTGGCGGCGAACACGCGTGCCGGTGCATACTCACGGAAGCATCGTTTCCGTGTCTTTTCATGTCCGATTCCCGCCTGTCCGATCCCGCCAGCGAACAACCGCTCGTCTTCGTCGACCTTGAAACCACCGGTGGCTCGTCCGCCGAGCATCGCATCACCGAAATCGGCGTGGTCGAAATCGGCCCGCTCGGCGTGTCGACGTGGACGACGCTCGTCAATCCGGGCCAGTCGATTCCGCCGTTCATCCAGCAACTGACGGGCATTTCGGACGAGATGGTGCGCGACGCGCCGTCGTTCGCGTCGCTTGCGCCGGCGCTGTTCGAGCGGCTCGACGGCAAGCTGTTCGTTGCGCACAACGCGAGTTTCGACCGCGGTTTCCTGCGCGCCGAGTTCGAGCGTGCCGGCTTCGCGTTCAATCCCGATGTGCTGTGTACGGTGCGGCTGTCACGCGCGCTGTTCCCGCGCGAATCGCGGCACGGGCTCGATGCGTTGATCGAACGGCATGGTCTCGTTCCGGCTGCGCGCCACCGGGCGCTCGCGGATGCCGACCTGCTCTGGCAGTTCTGGCGTCAGCTGCACGACATCGTGCCGCTCGAGCGGCTGCGCGACCAGATCGCGCGTACGACGCGCCACTTCCGTCTGGCCGGCGATCTGACCGAAGCCTGGCTCGACACCGCGCCGGCCGGGTGTGGCGCATACGCTTTGTTCGGGGAGGGTGACGCAGCGCTGTATGTCGGTCGCAGCGTGCGCGTGCGGCAGCGGCTGCGTGCGCTGCTGACGGGCGAGCGGCGCTCGTCGAAGGAGATGCGGCTCGCGCAGCAGGTGCGGCGTGTCGAATGGCACGAGACCGGTAATGAACTGGGCGCGATGCTGGCCGAAGCGCAATGGATCGCCCGGCTGCGTCCGTCGTACAACCGGCGCCCGGCGGCCGATACGGCCCGTGCGGGCGGTGCGCCCTGGCCGTTCGACGGGGCCGTTGCGTTCGAGGCGAACGGCGAGCGCCGCCTGTTCCATGTGATCGACGGCTGGCGCTACCTCGGTTCGGCCGAATCGCTCGATGCGGCCGCCCGGCTCGTGGCCGACGCGGCGGACGGCACGTTCGAACCCTTTACTCATCGCCTGCTGCAGACGCATCTCGCGCGCGGGCTTCAACTGATCCCGCTTGCTGCGCTGACGCCCGCAGGTTGAGCGCAGCGGCGCAATCCGCGCCTGCGGTGCCTGCCTGCCGCGTCAGCCGATCGCGCTTGCGCCGCCGGCCGAACAGACATGCGACAGCGCAGTGTCGAGCGCCCGCGTCTGCGTCGAGTCGTAGCGTGTGAGCGTCTTCCAGTTCGCGATGCTGCGAGCAAGCCGCGCCTGGCAATCGGGCGCATCGCGCAGCGGCGCGACTTGCGCGAGGCCCGCGAGCATTTTCTGCGTCAGCCGGTCGAGCGCCGGGCGCGTGCTGGTCGCGAGATCGGGCGGTGTGCCCTCGGGCGGCCGCGTCGCGCGCCAGGTCGCGAACAGTGCGTTCTGTATGTCCTTGCTCGCAGCGATCTGATCCTCGAAGAACGTCCGTGCGAACGCAGGATCGACGCCGGCCTCCACCGCGCGCTTCTCGACCGACGTGAGCAGTGCCGCTTCGCGCGGCTGGTCCTCGATCGCCTTGTGATTCGCCCATTTCCATCGCGCGACCGGTTCGGCGAGCGCGAGGCGCTGTGACGCGAGCGCGACGACGTTGGTGAGGGCGGTGTCATCGCCGTCTGCGCTGGCGATGCGCGGCGACGAAAAGAGGGCGACGCCGAGCGCGGCGACAGCGACGCTGGCACGAATGGCTTGCTTCATCGGAATGATCGGGAGAGCCGGGCGGGCCGGACGTGGAAAACCAGAAGAATAGACGAAGACACTCGCGCGGCGTAGCGACGCGACAGGAGAATCAGCAGGCGAGCTGATCCGGCACCGTCAGGCTGTTGCAGCCCGGGCGCGACGCGAATTGCGCGCGATGCGCAGCGATGAACCGCACGATAGCGATGATCGACACGCGGCGGTTACAGAACCGAACAGGCGTTCACTTCGGCGAGTACAGCTTGTGCTGCTCGTCGAAGAATGCCCGGACGTGCTCGGGCAATTCGGCGAGGAATTCCACGCCGACGGGTTCCGGATCCGGGCTCATCACTTGCTCGGGCGGTGGCATGCGAGTTGGTCTTTCGTCCATGGTTGTTTCTCCAGCAGGTTCGATGATTATCAACCTCGTGCTTGGATTTGTGCCAGAGACGAATCGTTAGATTTTGTCTCTGTTGTATTAACGGCACATGCGCTGCGATGCCGACTATTGCGTCCTGAGCGATCGGTAACGATCGGGCCGCTTGTTATACTTGCGCGCACTTTTTCCTGGACCGCGATGAAACGAACGACGCGATGGATCGGCCTTGTATGGCTGGCGCTGGTACTGAACGTACTGTCGCCCGTCATCGGCTATGCGCGTCTTGCGTCGAGCGGCTCCGGCGAGCTCACGCTCGAGTTGTGCAGTGCAGCGGGCGCCCGCCAGGTCGTGCTCGCGCAGTCGGGCGACGACCGCGACACATCGTCGTTCGATCATGCCGGCGTGCCGCACTGCGTGTACTGCCCGGGCTTCGCGGCGAACGTCGCACTCGGCGCGAGCCTGCCCGCTATGCCGGGCTTCGTACGGACGTTCGCCTACCGCGCGGCCACCCCGGCCGTTCCCGATTTCCCCCGCAAGGGCATTCGTCTCGCGCAGCCGCGCGCCCCGCCTGAAAACGCCCCGATCTGATTGATGTCGTTCGCGCGCCCCGGTGGCGCGCGTGCTGCCCGCGGCCGGGCCCGCGCGCCGCGCCGTTCGTGCGCGGCGTGTCCGCTCGTGTCCGGCGGCGTCCGATCACGTTTTCAGGAATTCACTCATGTCGTCTACCTTCGTCGCGCGGTCGTCGCGCGGCCGGCTCGCGCTCGCGTGCGCGGCCGCTTTCGCGTGGCCAGCCGCCCACGCGGCCTCGCCCGATGATGCACGCAACGATCCGGCCCGCAGCGGTATCGATCGTTCAGCCGGTGCCGCGCCGGCCTCTGCAGTCGCAGCCGCGTCGGCTGCACCGGCCGGCGATACGCTGACCGCCGTTAGCGTGACCGCGCAGCGGCAACCCGTCGATCCGGATACGCCGGCCGTCGTCGAGTCGATCACGCGCGAGCAGATCGATACGCATACCAACGTCACCACCGAGGACGCGCTGAAATACGCACCGAACCTGATGGTTCGCAAGCGCTATATCGGCGACCGCAACAGCGTGTTCGCGGGCCGCGACTTCAACGAACTGCAGAGCGCACGCGGGCTTGTCTATGCCGATGGCGTGCTGCTGTCGAACCTGCTCGGCTCGAGCTACGCGTACCCGCCGCGCTGGTCGCTGATTCCGCCTGACGACATCGCGCGCGTCGACGTGCTTTATGGCCCCTTTTCCGCGCTGTATCCCGGCAACTCGATCGGCTCGACCGTGCTGCTCACGACGCGCCGCCCGGAAAAACTCGAGGCGTCGCTGTCGACGCAGTTCTTTACGCAGCGCTACCACGACGGCTACGGGTTCGCGGACAGCTTCGGCGGCAATCACCAGACCGCGCGGGTCGCGAACCGCATCGGCCGGTTCTGGTTCGCGCTGTCGCTCGACCGGCTGGAGAACAACGGGCAGCCGATGCAGTACGCGAGCCCCAATCCGGCCTACAACCCGAAGCTGGGCGCTGCCGTGCCCGTGACCGGCGCCGCGACCGACATCGGGCCCAACGGCAAGCCGCGGACGATCGTCGGCGCGCAGACGATCGAGCGGACCGAGCAGCTCAACGAGACGGTCCGGATGGGCTATGCGTTCACCGACCACGTCGACGCGACGCTCACGCTCGGCCATTGGGAGAACCATTACCGGCAGCACGGCGAGACCTTCCTGCGCGATGCGGCCGGCAATCCGGTCTACGGCGGCAACGTGTCGATCGGCGGCCGGAACATGACCATCGCGCCGAATGCGTTCGCGCCGCAGCGCGGCGACCAGGAGAACTGGCTGTATGCGCTCGGCCTGAACGGCCGGCTCGATTCCGGCTGGCGGCTGTCGGGCGTCGTGTCCGCGTACGACGTGTCGCGCGACGTGCTGCGCGCGGCGTCGACCGTGCAGGGCGGCGCGGGCACGCTGTTCCAGGGCGACGGCACGGGCTGGCGCACGCTCGACCTGAAGGCCGAGGCGCCGGAAGTGAAGGGGCACACGTTCACGTTCGGCTACCACTACGACAATTACTTCCTGCGCAACGTCACGTACAACACGGCCGACTGGCTGGCCGGGCCGACCACGTCGCTGTCGAGCGTCTATCGCGGCGATACGCGTACGCAGGCGCTGTTCGGGCAGGATGCGTGGCGCTTCGCGCCGGGCTGGCTCGCGACGCTTGGGCTGCGCTACGAGCGCTGGGATGCGTACGGCGGCGCGCTCGGCAACGCGACCGGCACGCTCGGCTATGCGGACCGCGGCGCGAACGCGCTGTCACCGAAAGTCGCGCTGCAGTGGGACGCGACGGACGTCTGGCGTTTCCGGCTGTCGTTCGCGACCGGCACGCGATTCCCGACGGTCGGCGAGCTGTTCCAGGGCACGATCTCGAACAACGCGATCGTCAACAACAACCCGAACCTGCGGCCGGAAAAGGCGATCGACTGGGACTTTACGGCCGAACACGACGTGGGCGTCGGCGTCGTGCGCGCCAGCGTGTTCCAGAGCGACCTGCGCGATTCGATCTACAGCCAGACGACCGTGTCGGGCGCGTCGACCGTCACCAACATCTCGAACGTCGACCGCGTGCGCGTGCGCGGCGTCGAACTCGCATTCAGCGGCGAGAACGTCGGGCTGAAGGGGCTCGCGATCGACGCGAACGTATCGGCGAGCAATGCGCAGATCCTCGCCGATGCCGCGAATCCCGCGTATGTCGGCTCGCGCTTTCCACGTATTCCGCGCATGCGCGCGAACCTGCTCGCGTCGTATCGCTTCGATGAGCACTGGCTTGCGAGCGTCGGCGTGCGCTATTCGGGCCGCCAGTTCAACACGCTCGACAACAGCGACGTGAATCCGGACGTCTACGGCGGCACGAGCTCGTTCACGGTCGTCGACCTGAAGGCGCGCTACCGCTTCGACGGTCACTGGACCGCGTCGGTCGGCATCGACAACCTGACGGACCGCCGCTACTACGTGTTCCATCCGTATCCGGGCCGAACGTTCTATGGAGAACTGAAGTGGTCGCTGTGAAATCGTTCGCGGCCGGCGGTGCGCAGTGGTTCGCGGCGCTCGATGCGGGATGGAGAGGGGAAATGCCGCGCACCGTGTGGGTCGGGCGCGATGGCGCACGCGCAGCGCGCAGCGGATTGCTGGCGGCCGACGTGCCCGGCGGCTGGTCGCGGCGCGTGAAGCGCTGAACGAGCCGGTGGCGCGCGGCGAACGGACCGCGCGCCGGCCTGATGCGAAAACGCGCCCGAAGGCGCGTGGAGAGAAGCGTCAGGCCGCTCGCTTGAATAGCCGGATCACGAACAGCAGGATCACCGCGCCGATGACCGCGACGATCACCGAGCCGATGAAGCCGCTGCCGATGCTGATGCCGAGGAGCCCGGCGAGCCAGCCGCCGATCACCGCGCCGACGATCCCGACGATGATGTCGACGATCAGCCCGAAGCCGCCGCCCTTGACGAGCACGCCGGCAAGCCAGCCGGCGATCGCGCCGATGATGAGCCACATAATCAAGCCATGAGTCATGGTGGTCCTCTCCTTGTGTTGAGTCGAAATGACCGGACTTCGGCTGTCGCGCCGCAAGCTGGGTGAAGGCGGCATTGCGACCCGCCGCGCCGCCCACGCAATGTAACGCGATAGACGGGTCAGAATCGTTAAGTAATGTTATGCACCCTTATGCGGATTTTCCAGGGAATTCGTCTGCGTACGGTGCGGCTCGTGCGCGGACGATGCGTGGCGCAATGAATCCGTAAGAAATGGTCGTCGATAAAGTCCGTCAGTCAGGAACCATGCCCTTCGTGCGTCGACGCTTGCATGCCCGCATCGGGCAGTCCGTTGCCTGCGTCGACGATCAGCCGCGCGACGGTCGCGGTATCGCCGATCGCCTCGATCGACAGCAGTGCGAAACGGGCGAGAAAGAGCGATGCGTCGGCTTCGCCGAGATGGGGCATCATGCGGAACAGGTCGGTATAGGGCGTGTCGCGTTCGGCGTCGGGCATCATGCGGTCTCCTAAGGATCGGTCGATGCGTGCGGACGGAGCGCGCGTTCGAGCGCGGCGGCCGTGTCGTCGGTGCGAGCGTCTTGCCAGCGGTCGAGTACTTGTTCGTCAGTGCGCCCCAGGTTGACGGTGCCGTCGCGCGCACCGTACATGTCGAACAGCCGGCTGTCGTCGTCATGGCCGACACAGGCCGGTTGCCGCAGCGCCGCGTGCCGTGCGAGCGTGACGAGTGCGAACGGTATCCGCGCATTGTGCAGGCGTCGGTCGAGATCGGCCAGCGCCCGGATCGGACACGCCATCGAGCGTGAGCAGAACGCGGTGAAGCGCGGTGCGACGAGATCGGTCAGGTTGGTGCGCGGAGTGTGGTTGCCGTGTTGCGGGAGAGGGCAGAGCGGTCCGGCGATTTCAATCGCCGGAGCGCGACGCGGGAGATGCCGCGCAAGCGGACGTGGCGCGGGAGAGGGCGGGCGTACGATTTCGGCGCCGGAAAAGAGAAAAGGTCTGACAAGCGATGCTTGTCAGACCTTTATGTCTTGGTGCCGGAGATAGGAGTCGAACCTACGACCTTCGCATTACGAATGCGCTGCTCTACCAACTGAGCTACACCGGCAGCAGAGAAATGAAATTATATGGTCAAATCCGAGATCTTGGCAATAGGTTTTGCGAACTTTTTTTCAGCTTGCTACTGCTGTTGCTTCGCGAAACCATCGATCCGGCGGACTTCCCGCTTTCACTTCACTGCGATGCGGCCGGTCAGGGCCACATCGCGAGGCGCGATTGTACTTGCGTCGCGCATCTCCGTCCAGTGCTGCAGTGCAAATTATTCGGCTTCGTCGTGATAGCCGGTGACGCGCTCGACTTCGTTCTTCGAACCGAGGAACACGGGCACGCGCTGGTGCAGGCCCGTCGGCTGCACTTCCATGATGCGCTGCGTGCCGGTCGTCGCGGCGCCGCCCGCCTGTTCGACGATGAACGACATCGGATTCGCTTCGTACATCAGGCGCAGCTTGCCCGGGCGATCGGGCGTGCGCTTGTCGGCCGGGTACATGAAGATGCCGCCGCGGTTCAGGATCCGGTGCACGTCGGCGACCATCGATGCGATCCAGCGCATGTTGAAGTTGTCGCCGCGCGGGCCGTCCTTGCCGGCGTTCAGCTCGTCGACATAGCGCTTGACCGGGTCGTACCAGTGGCGCGCGTTCGATGCGTTGATCGCGTATTCGCGCGTGTCGGCCGGGATCTGCATGTTGCTCTGCGTGAGCACCCACGAGCCGACTTCGCGGTCGAGCGTGAAGCAGTTCACGCCGTTGCCGGTCGTCAGCACGAATACCGTTTGCGGGCCGTAGACCGCGTAGCCGGCCGCGACCTGCTCGGTGCCGGGCTGCAGGAACGATTCCTCGGTGGCCTGCTTGCCGTCCGGGCAGCGCAGCACCGAGAAGATCGTGCCGATCGACACGTTCACGTCGATGTTCGACGAGCCGTCGAGCGGATCGAACACGAGCAGGTATTCGCCGCGCGGGTAGTTCGCGGGGATCGGGAAGAACGTTTCCATTTCTTCCGACGCCATCGCGGCGAGGTTGCCGCCCCATTCGTTCGCGTCGAGCAGGATCTCGTTCGACAGGATGTCGAGCTTCTTCTGCACTTCGCCCTGGACGTTCTCGCTGCCGGCGGTACCGAGCGCTTCGCCGAGCGCGCCCTTCGACACGTTGTAGCTGATCGCCTTGCACGCGCGGGCGACGACTTCGATCAGCAGGCGCAGGTCGGCGGGGAGGTTGTTGGTCTCACGTTGCTGTTCGATCAGGAACTTCGACAGCGTGGTGCGGCGGGCAATGGACATGACAGACTCCGAAAGGCCAAAGAATCCTTGAATTGCCGCAATTTTACCCGTCGCGCCTCGCGTGCCGCCGGCTTTTTTCGTCCGGTTACAAGGCCGGGCGGCCGGATCGGCCCGGTTTCCGGTGTCGGCGACGGGCGAGGTGCGCATCGCAGCGGCGGCAAATTGCGCGATCGGACCCCGCGATTCCGCCCGGTTCCAATCGCACTCGCGCAAAATAAAAAAGCCGGCGCCGCGTCACGCGGCACCGGCTTTATCGCGCAGGCGCGATGCGGTCGCTTGCGTCAGGCGAGTGCCTTCTCGACGATCTCGCGGACGTCGCGCGATTTCGCGCCGGCGGCAACCTGCTCGAGCGCTGCGCGCATCCGGTCGCGCAGTGCGGGCGTGAAGCGACGCCACAGTTCGAGCGAGCGTGCGAGGCGCGCCGCGACCTGCGGGTTGATCGCGTCGAGCGCGAGCACCTGTTCGGCCCAGAACGCGTAACCCGAGCCGTCCGCCGCATGGAACTGCGCGGGGTTGGCCGCGCAGAAGCTGAAGATCAGCGAGCGCGCGCGGTTCGGGTTCTTCAGGTTGAACGCGGGGTGCGCGAGCAGCTTGCGAACCTTCGCGAGCGTCGGCTGCGCGGGCGTGCCGCGCTGCGCCGCCTGCATCGCGAACCATTTGTCGATCACGAGCGCTTCCTTCTCGAAGCGACGGTAGAAATCGTCGAGCGCATGCTCGGCCGGTTCGTCCGCACCCGCGGCCGCGGCGGACAGCAGCGCGCCGAGCGCGGCCGCGCGATCGGTCATGTTGTTCGCCGCGTCGTACTGTGCGGTCGCAAGGCGCACGGCGTCGGCCGGGTCGTCGAGTTCGGCCAGATACGCGAGCGCGAGGTTCTTCAGCGCGCGGCGGCCGGAGGCCTCCGGCGTCGGTTCGTATGCGCCGGGCGTCTGGTGCTGCTGGTACGCGGCGAGCCAGTCGGCGCGCAACGCGGTCGCGAGCTGGCGGCGCACGAACAGCCGCGCGCGATGCACGGCGGCCGGATCGGCCTCGGCCATCTGGTCGGCGAGATAGGTTTCCGACGGCAGCGTCAGCGCGAGTTCGCGGAACGCCGGCGACAGCGTCGCATCGGTCAGCACGCGGCGGAACGCGGCGACGAAGTTCTCGCCGAGCGTGAGCGGCTCGTTCGCGGCGGCACGTGCTGCAAGCGTCAGCAGCGCGCGCGTCGCGAGGCGCTGGCCGGCTTCCCAGCGGTTGAACGGATCGCTGTCGTGCGCGAGCAGGAAGGCGAGATCGTCGTCGCTGTAGTCGTACTCGACGATCACCGGCGACGAGAAATTGCGCAGCAGCGACGGCAGCGGTGCTTCGGGCACGTCGACGAACGTGAAGGTCTGCTCGGTGCCGGTGAAGTCGAGCACGCGCGTCGTGCCCGATGCGGCGGCTTCGCCGTCGAGGCGCAGCGGCAGGTCGCGCCCGTCGCGGCCGATCAGGCCGATCGCGAACGGAATCAGCAGCGGCCCCTGCTGCGTTTCGCGCGCGGCCGGCGACGCGTCGCCGTAGCCCTGCGCGAGCGTGACCGTATAGCGGCGCGCGGCTGCATCGTACGCGGTGCGCGCCGACACGCGCGGCGTGCCGGCCTGGCTGTACCAGCGCTCGAACTGCGCGAGGTCGCGCCCGTTCGCGTCGGCCATCGCGTGACGGAAGTCGTCGCAGGTCACCGCATGGCCGTCGTGGCGCTTGAAGTACAGGTCCATCCCCTTGCGGAAGCCGTCGCGGCCGAACAGCGTCTGATACATCCGCACGACTTCCGAGCCTTTCTCGTAGACGGTCATCGTGTAGAAGTTGTTGATCTCGACGTAGCTCTCCGGGCGCACCGGGTGCGCCATCGGGCCCGCATCCTCGGCGAACTGCAGCTGGCGCAGCACGCGCACGTCCTCGATGCGCTTGACCGCGCGCGCCGCCGATTCGACTTCGTCGCCCGCGGCCATGTCGGCCGAGAATTCCTGGTCACGGAACACCGTCAGGCCTTCCTTCAGGCTCAGCTGGAACCAGTCGCGGCAGGTCACGCGGTTGCCCGTCCAGTTGTGGAAGTACTCGTGGCCGACCACCGATTCGATGTTCGCGAAGTCGGTGTCGGTCGCGGTCTCGGGGTTCGCCAGCACGTACTTCGTGTTGAAGATGTTGAGCCCCTTGTTTTCCATCGCGCCCATGTTGAAGTCGCCGACCGCGACGATCATGAAGCGGTCGAGATCGAGCTCGAGGCCGAAGCGCTTTTCGTCCCAGCGGATCGAGTGGATCAGCGAATCCATCGCGTGACGCGTCTTGTCGAGATCGGCCGGCTCGACCCACACCTGCAGCAGTTTCTCCTTGCCCGAGCCGGTCGTGATCTTTTCCTCGATCGCGACGAGCTTGCCCGCGACGAGCGCGAACAGGTAGCTGGGCTTGCGGAACGGGTCTTCCCATTGCGCGAAGTGGCGGCCGTCGGGCAGGTCGCCCGAATCGACGAGGTTGCCGTTCGACAGCAGCACCGGGTACGCGGCCTTGTCGGCGCGCAGCGTGACCGTGTACGAGGCCATCACATCGGGGCGGTCGAGGAAGTAGGTGATGCGGCGGAAGCCTTCGGCTTCGCATTGCGTGAAGAAGTTGCCGCTCGACACGTACAGGCCCGACAACGTCGTATTCTGGTCGGGCGCGCATGCGCTTTCGAGCGTCAGCTCGAATGCGTCGGGGACGTTCTCGACGGTCAGCCCGTGCTCGTGCGCACGCACGGCGCCAAACGGCGCACCATCCAGCCGTGCGTCGAGGAATTCGAGCGCTTCGCCCATCAACTCGAGGTGCGGCGCGGGCGCGGCGTCCGGATTGCGGCGCACGCGCATCGTATTCCTGACGATCGTGCGGGCCGGCGCGAGATCGAATTCGAGCGCGACGGAATCGATGAGGAAGGCCGGCGGCGTGTAGTCGGCGCGGCGGATCACGGTGGAGGAGGCGTTGTCGGACATGGTCGTCGAGATCGGTGGAGTGGGGGACGGGCCCGCGGCACGGGCCGGGCGAACCGGGCCATTGTACAAAGGCTTGCGGCTGCGTGCCGCGCGAACTTTTTACCGCTTTCGGCAGTCCGCGTATTATCGGCATCCCGTCCGGTTCGCGCGGTGCGACGAACGGGTGACGGATCGACGAGGATCAACATGAAACGCGAATGGATTTTTCGCGGTGCGGGCTGGGCGGCGGCGCTGTGCGTGGCGCTGCTGACAGGCTGTACCAGCTATGTGACGACCCAGGTCACGGCCTTCTCCGACTGGAGCGGCAGCGACGCGACACGCACCTATGCGTTTACGCGCACCGAGGCGCAGAAGAACAGCATCGAGCAGTCGACCTACGAGCCGATCGTCGCGAGCGAGCTGTCCGCGTATGCGTTCCGGCAGGTGCCGCAGGGGCAGGCGCGGTATCTCGTCGGGCTGACCTATGCGGTCGGCAGCGATCTCGTGACGGTGCCGCAACCCGTCTACTACGACCCCTGGTTCGTCGGGCCGGGGCCGTACTGGCGGCACGGGCCGTGGGGCCCGTGGGGGCCCTGGGGGCCGATGCCGGCCGGCTACGTCGCGCAGACGTACCAGGTGTTCGACTACACGCTCGGCATCCGCATCACCGAGCGCGCGACGGGCAAGGAGGTCTACAACGTGTCCGCGCGCACGACCGGCGACAACGGCACGCTTTTGTACGCGATGCCGTTCCTTGCGCGCAGCGCGCTCGCCGATTTCCCGCTGTCGAACGGCGCGGTCCGCTCGGTCCGGTTGCCGGTCGACAAGCGCGGCGGGCCGGCGGCGCCGGCCGCCAACGAACGTGCGGTGCCGGCTGCGCCGGCTTCGGGCGCGGCGCTCGCGAAGTAACGCTGCGTCAGCAACGGCGCGGCCGCCCGGCCGCGCCAGCCACCTTCTGCCGTCAGGCCCCGACGCCCAGCAGCGCCAGCGCGCCGAGCACGACGAACAGCACGGCCGCGATGCCGTGCACGAGCTTCGTCGGCAGACGGTGCGCGAAGCGGTCGCCTAGCAGGATCGCCGGCACGTTCGCGAGCATCATCCCGAACGTCGTGCCGGCCACGACACCGATGTAGTCCTGGAAGCGCGCGGCCAGCGCGACGGTCGCGATCTGCGTCTTGTCGCCCATTTCCGCGAGGAAGAACGCGACGAGGGTCGCGCCGAACACGCCGAGCCGCGAACGGTTGGCATTGGCTTCGTCGGCATCGAGCTTGTCCGGCACGAGGATCCACAACCCCATCGCGATGAACGAGAACGCAAGCGCCCAGCGCATGATCGACGGTGTGACGAGCGCGCCGAGCCATTCGCCGAGCGCGCCGGCGAAACCGTGGTTCACGAGCGTCGCGACGAGCACGCCGAGGATGATCGGCACCGGCTTGCGATAGCGCGCGGCCAGTACGAGGGAAAGCAGCTGGGTTTTGTCGCCGATTTCAGCGAGGGCGACGGCGCCGGTGGAAATCAGGAAGGCTTGAGACACGTATGGGGTTCCGCGGGCCGATGTTGTGCGTGCGAGCGACGATCCACAGCGCGCCGGGCCCTGATGCGGCGCACTGTGAACCATCGGTCTCGCCAGGCCTAGGTGGCTGCGCCCGCCATGGCCGAACGGCCAAGTCTGTTGACGGACGCCTCCGTCACGATGCGCGCCGGGGGCGCGGGACATCGAGCGGAGCGGCTACTCCCCAATGAGCGGCGAATTCTAGCACGGTGTGTCGCGCGGGGGAATGCGGCCGGGTAGGGTTGCGAGGCGCACGGGACACGATCGGCGCGTGGCGCGTGGCGCCTTCGGCTACCCGGCATGCGCGGTGGTGGATGCGTCGCCGCGCATGCCGGGACGGAAGCCCGGTAAGCCGTTACGCTGCGGCCGCGCGGCGGGCCGCGCCGCGTTCGTGGACGAGCTTGCCGGCCGCATAGGTGCGGTACACCGCGCGGTCGTCGCCGAGCAGCGCGAACGCGAACAGCAGCTCCTCGAGCGAATCCGCGCGCTTCGTGCGGCGCGCGAGCAGCGGCGTGGCCTGCGGATCGAGCACGACGAAATCGGCCTCGGTGCGCGGCGCGAGCGTGCCGACCGTGTCGGCGAGGTCGAGCGCCTGCGCGGCGCCGGCCGTCGCGAGCCAGAACATCCGCGTCGCGGTCAGGTGGTGGCCCGACAGCCGCGCGACCTTGTGCGCCTCGTTCATCGTCTGCAGCATCGAGAACGACGTGCCGCCGCCGACGTCGGTGGCGAGCGTGACGGGCACGTCGTATTCGCCGGCCTTGTCGAAATCGAACAGCCCGCTGCCGAGGAAGAAGTTCGACGTCGGGCAGTGCGCGACGACGGTGCGTGTCTCGGCCATCCGGCGGCGGTCCTCGTCGTCGAGGTGGATGCAGTGGCCGTACACCGCGCGCGGTCGCAGCAGCCCGTAGCGGTCGTAGATGTCGAGATAGCTGCGATGGCCGGGGAACAGCTCGGCCACCCATTTCACTTCATCGACGTTTTCCGCGACGTGGCTCTGCACGAACACGTCCGGATGGCGGCGCGCGAGTTCGCCGCACGCTTCGAGCTGCGCCTCGGTCGACGTCGGCGCGAAGCGCGGCGTGAGCGCATACATCTGGCGGCCCTTGCCGTGCCAGCGGCCGATCAGCTCGGCGCTGTCGTCATAACCCGATTGCGCGGTGTCGCGCAGGAATTCGGGGCAGTTGCGGTCCATCAGCACCTTGCCCGCGATCATCCGCAGGTCGCGCGCATCGCTCGCCGCGAACAGCGCGTCGGCCGACTGCTTGTGCACCGTGCAGTAGACGAGCGCGCTCGTCGTGCCGCAGGCGAGCAGTTCGTCGACGAAGAAGTCGGCGACTTCGCGCGCATGCTCGGGATCGCCGAACTGGCGCTCGGTCGGGAACGTGTACTTGTCGAGCCACGGCAGCAGGCCCGGCGCCGGCGACGCGATCATGTCCGTCTGCGGATAGTGGATGTGCGTGTCGATGAAGCCGGGCACGATCAGCTTGTCGCGCAGGTCATGGACGATCGCGTCGCGCGCGAGCGTCGCGGCGAGCTGCGCATACGGACCGGCCGCGACGACCTTGCCGTCGTCGACGATCAGGAGGCCGTCGGTCTCGTAGTTCGCGGCCTGGCTCGATTTGGCCGGGTCGCCGTTGAAGGTCAGCAGTTGGGAACGAAAAGCGGTTTGCGTCATGACGAATGGTCCTGCATCAAGGTAAGGCGAACAGAAGAAAGCGATCGACGCCGCGCGGGCGACGGCATGGACGGCACCGCCCGCGCGGCTGCTGGGCGGCGCTTCGCGAGTCGCCGCGACACACTGCGTGCGGCGTGTCCGGATGCGATTGCGCAGGCGTTCGTGGCGGCCGCGGCCGCCAGCGCGTGATTGCCCGCGAATCTCGCAGCGTTGGCGATCGCGACCGATGCGGCGGCGAACGGGACGGCAAGCCGCGACCGCACGCGCCGGCGGGCGGCGACGGACTGCGTCGCCGCCACGCGGGCAGCGAACGCGTTGAACGCGTTCGCGCCGGGCGCATGCATGCGTTCGGCTCGACGCAGGGCCGGACCGGGAGTCGCGAAGCGGATGCCGTTACCGTTACCGCGTTTCATCTGTCTGGCGCACCTCGATGCGGGCCGTCACGCGGCCTGCCAGTACGCGTCGAGGCGCGCGATCAGTGCGTCGCGCTGCGCCGGGTCGATGAACGACGCCTCGAAGCCGTTGCGGATCACCGCATGGACTTCGGCATCGGTGAGGCGCAGCCCTTCGGCCGTCGCGAAGTAGTTTTCATTGACGTAGCCGCCGAAATAGGCCGGATCGTCGGAGTTGATCGTTACCGCGACACCGCGGTCGAGCAGTGCTTTCAGCGTGTGCTTCGCCATGTCGTCGAACACGCACAGCTTCAGGTTCGACAGCGGGCAGACGGTGAGCGCCGTGCGCGTGCGCGCGAGGCGTTCGACGAGCGCCGCGTCCTCGATGCTGCGCACGCCGTGGTCGATCCGGTCGACCTTCAGCACGTCGAGCGCTTCGTAGATATAGGCCGGCGGGCCTTCCTCGCCCGCGTGCGCGACGAGCTTCAGCCCGAGCGCGCGTGCCTTGTCGAACACGCGTGCAAACTTCGTCGGCGGATGGCCGAGCTCGGACGAGTCGAGGCCCACGCCGATCAGGCGATGGCGATAGCGCTCGAACAGCGGCAATGCGGATTCGAACGTCGCGAGCGCGTCCTCTTCGGACAGGTGGCGCAGGAAGCACAGAATCAGCTTGCTCGACAGCCCGCGCTGTTCGGCATCGGCGAGTGCGCGCTCGATGCCCGCGACGACCGTCTCGATCGGCACGCCGCGTTCGGTGTGCGTCTGCGGGTCGAAGAACAGTTCGGTATGGACGACGTTGTCGGCGAGCGCGCGTTCGCAATACGCGGCCGTCATGTCGTAGAAATCCTGCTCGGTCAGCAGCACGCTCGCGCCTGCGTAATAGATATCGAGGAACGACTGCAGGTCGGTGAACGCGTACGCGGCGCGCAGCGCGTCGATCGAGTCGTACGCGAGCTTCACGCCGTTGCGCTGCGCGAGCGCGAAAATCAGTTCGGGCTCGAGCGAGCCTTCGATATGGATGTGCAGCTCCGCTTTCGGCGCACGGGCAATCTTGTCCTTGAATGTCGGGGTCATGGCGTCGTTCTTGGTCGGTCAGTAGGTAGGGGAAGCCTGCGCGTTCGCGTTCGCCTCGACGGCCTGCAGCAACTGCGCGGCCACCGAGATCGCGATCACTTCGGGTGCCTTGTCGATGATGCCTTCGACACCGATCGGGCAGCGCATCCGCGCGACCTGGGCCGGGTCGATGCCGATGGCCGCGAGGCGATGATCGAACTGCACGCGTTTTGCGTGCGAGCCGGTCATCCCGAAGTACGCATAGTCGCCGCGTCGCAGGATGCGCTCGGCCAGCACGAAATCGAGTGCGTGGTCGTGCGTCATCACGACGAAGTAGGACTGCGGCGGCGCCGTGTCGACGGCGTCCGCCGGCGCGGCGGCCGCCTCGATCGCGAGATTGCCGATGCCGGCGAGCACGTCGGCCGGCGGGAACATCGCATCGGGCCCGTCGATCCAGCGCACCTGGCACGGCAGCGTCGCCAGCACCTTCACGAGCGCGGTGCCGATGTGCCCGGCGCCGAACAGCATGACGGGGAACGCATACGGCGCGATCGTTTCGGTCATCAGCGACACGCCGCCGGTTTCCCACAGCAGGCAGTCGGCCCGCGCGGCCTCCGATTCGGGCTCGCTCAACAGCGGCGCGCCCGGCGAGGGGCCGAATGATACGCTACGCACGGTCGCGGCGCCGGCCGCGACGCGCTTCGATAGCGACATGATCCAGCCGAGATCGCCGACGTCGAGCCGCTCGAACGCGAGCACGACCGCACCGCCGCAGCACTGGCCGAGGCTCGGGCCGAGCGCGAGCCGTTCGAGCCTGCGCGCGTGGGGCACGTGCGCGCCATCCTTCAGCAGATGCCGCGCGATCTCGATCGCTTTCCATTCCAGATGACCGCCGCCGATCGTATGGCGGGCCGTGTCGCGCGTGACGAGCATCTTGGTGCCGGCTTCGCGCGGCGCAGAGCCGTCGGTGTGCGCAACCGTCACGAGTACGGCCGCTTCGCCGTGCGCGAGCAGTTGCTGCAGATCGCCGAGCCAGGCTTCCATCAGCACGCTCCGTTCGGGACGACGCGGCACGACACGCGGCGCGGGCTGGCGGACGCGGCGGCAGCGAGGACGGACGGGAGCGGAGCAGGCCGGCCGCACCGCCGATGCAGTGCGGCGGCAGCGCGCTGAATGCGCGTGCGAACGGCGGCGCCGCCGGACACGCGGACGCCATGAGGGTGACGGATGCGGATGGTTTGCGTTGTCATGATGAATCCAGTCGACATTGCGGATCGGGCGCGCGTTACGCAGGGGGCGGTGAGACCGCCTGGCCTCGCGCACGTAGATCGCCATCCAGTCAGGAAGATAGCACCGCAAGGCGACGGGAACATTGCCGGGCGGTGATCCGGGCTATCAGGCGGCGATCATGTCGATCATAGGCCCGCCGCGCGGTATCGGGGCACCGGTGCGTGCACATCGGGCCGAAACGCAGGCGTGACGGGGCGCGGATGCGGCAGTCGCGCGACGCGCGTTCGCCCGGAAATCCGGGCAGCGGCGGGGTAGGGGTTTACGTGTGGCTGGCCGGATGCGGCTTGCGAAGGCGTCCGGCACGGCCGGGCGGCGACGGACCGGCGGCGGCGCGGCCCGACTGAGCGGGCCGCGCGCGCAGGGAGTCGCTAAAGCGGCCGGCCGGTCAGGCCGCGAGCTTGCGGCGATGGCGCCAGAGGCTCGCGACGACCGCAATCAGGATCGCGGCGAAGCCGATCAGCGCCCAGCCGGGCAGCAGGATGCCGAGGATCGGCGGGTAGACGGTCTCGCACAGCCCGGCGACCTTGAACATGCCGGGGAACCACTGCGCGGGCGGCAGGCTGTCGACGATCGGCTGCAGCGTGTCGAAGCCGCAGCTGAAGCCCGGATTCATCTGGATCGACAGGTGCCGCGCGGCGGTGCCGACGCCGCCGGCCGCGGCGATCGCGATCAGCAGCTCGAGCACCCAGACGCCGCGCCAGTTGCGGATCCCGGCGGCCAGGAACGCGAAGATCCCGATCGCGGCGAAGAAGTAGCGCTGGATGATGCACAGCGGGCACGGATCTTCGTTCTTCACGTACTGCAGGTACAGCGCACCGGCCAGCAGGGCGATGCACACCCATCCGAGCAGCATCAGCAGGCGGCGTTCGCGGCGTAGCGCAAGCGTGTAGTCGTTCATGTCGGCGGGGTTCCTCGTGGGTCGGTCCGGAAAAACAATCGCGCGATTTTAGCGCGAACGGTCTGGCACGAAACTGACAGCGCGCGTGCGGCACCCTGCCGCACCGCGCGCATCGCCGCCGTCGATCGGCTGGCGCGGTCAGCGGATCGTGTTCAGCACGGCTTCGACCGACTGGCCGATCGCGAGCAGCGCGTCGTCGCGATGCGGTGCCGCCGCGAGCATCAGGCCGACCGGCGCCGCGTCGCGCGGATGGCACGGCAGCGACAACGCGCACGCGTCGAGGAAGTTGAACGCGCTCGGGTTGCGCAGGATCAGCGCATTGGTGCGCGTGAACGCGGCGTCGTCCGCTTCGAGTTCCGCGATGCGCGGCGGCACGACCGGCACCGTCGGCGCGACGAGCGCGTCGAAGCGCGACCAGACCGTGTGCGCGGCTTCGTCGAGCATCGCGGCGCGCGCGGCGAGCAGGTCGAGATAGTCGGCCGCGCTCGCGGGTTCGCCCTTCAGGATCCGCGTCAGCACGCGCGGGTCGTACCGGTCGCGGTGCTGAGCGAGCAGCGGGCGATGCCACGCGTACGCCTCGATCGGAGAGAAGCCGAAGCGGTTGATGTCCGGCAGCCGGTCGAGTGCGGAGAAGCGCACTTCCGTGACGATCGCGCCAGCGGCTTCGAGATGCTTGAGCGCGGCGTCGAGCGCGGCCGCGACGTCGGCATCGACGCCGTCCGTTACATAGTTCGTCAGCACGCCGAGCCGCACGCCTTCGAGCGGCCGCGCGGCCGGCACGTGCGGTTCGAGGCCCGCGAGCATCCGGTCGACGAGCGCGCAGCAGGCGACCGTCAGGCCGATCGGGCCGAACGAGTCGAGCGTCGTCGACAGCGGCACGCCGCCTTGCGTCGGGATCCGGCTCGCGGTCGGCTTGAAGCCCGTCAGCCCGCACAGGGCGGCCGGAATGCGGATTGAGCCGCCCGTGTCGGTGCCGAGCGCGACGGCGGCCATCCCGTCGGCGACGGACGCGGCCGCGCCCGACGACGAGCCGCCGGAAATCCGCGCATCGCCCGGCACGTCGCGATGGTACGGCGAGCGCGGATTGCCGAAGTGCGGATTCAGCCCGAGCCCGGAGAACGCGAATTCGCTCATGTTGGTGCGGCCGACCAGCACGGCGCCCGCGCGCTTGAGCCGCGCGACGGCGACCGCATCGGTGCGCGCAGCCGGAGCGCCATCGAGCACGCGCGAGCCCGCGCGCGTCACCTGGCCCGCGACGTCGAACAGGTCCTTCACCGACACGGGAATGCCCGCGAGCGGCGACAGCACGGTGCCCGCGGCGCGCAGCCGGTCGTGCGCGTCGGCAGCCGCGCGCGCGTTGTCGGCATCGACTTCGGTGAAGACGACGGCGCCCTGGCCCGACGGATCGGCGATCCGGTCGAGCGCGGCGTCGACGAGCGCGCGGCTCGTGGTCCGGCCGGCGGCGAGGTCGGCGGCGAGCTGGGCGAGCGGGGGGAAGGGCGTGAACGTGGTCATGGGCGGCTCAGGGGCGAAGATGTTGAAGAAGCGTGGAGCGGAACGAATCGATATGGCGTTCGACGGCCGCGCGCGCTCCGGCGGCGTCGCGCGCGGACAGCCGTTCGAACAGTTCGCGATGCTCGTGCTGGACGTCGGCGAGATGGTGAGGTTCGGACAGCGTGACGAACCAGAAGCGCAGCGAGCGCTCGTGCAGCGCGCGCAGGATCTCGGCGAGGACCGCATTGCGCGCGGCCGCCGCGATCGCCTGATGAAACGCGCGGTCGAGTTCCATCATGCCCTCGACGTCGTGCGTGCCGACGCAGGCCTGCCCGTCGTCGAGCAGCGCGGCCATGCGCGCGAGATCGTCGGGCGTCGCATGGCGCGCGGCGAGTTCGGCGCAGTGCGCTTCGTTGATGCGCCGCACGTCGATTACCGCGACGATGTCGTCGAGCGACAGCGGCTGCACCATCAGCCCCTTGCGCGGCATCACGGACAGCAGCCCTTCGAGCACGAGCCGGTGCACGGCCTGGTGCACGGGCGTGCGGCCGATCCCCGTGCGCGCGACGAGGTCGGCCTCGTTGAGCGCGGCGCCAGGCTTCAGGCGCATCGTGATGATGTCGCGCTGGATCAGCGCGTACGCGCGGTCGGCGAGACTGATCGCCGACGCGGCGGGTCGGTCGCGGATGACGTCGGTCAGGGCATTCATGCGGGTTGCGGCGCGGCGGCCGGACGGGGCGCGATCATGGCGCGGGCGATCGGGAAGCATGGACAATCCGTGGATATTATTGTGATATATCACTGGTGTCCAGTGCACGCGGCGACGGGGTGGCGTCGCCGGCACGCGAACGCGGGCGCTCCCCGGCGCGGCGTGCCACCGACTTGCAACAATGTCGACAGGATGTTGCAGGTTTACCGCGCGATCGTGCACTGAAGCATAATGAATCCTCGTTTATCCATACGCGTGAGCGACGTACCAGACCATCGTCATGAGCGAAAACACGCTTTCCCCGGCCGGTCTGCCCGGCACCTCTTCCGCTTCTTCCGATTCTCCCCGTCCCGATCCGGCGAAAACGCCCGATGCGCCGGCAGCGCAGGCTGCCGCGCAAAACGTCGCCGTGGACGGCGCGTCGCCCGTCACGGCCGCATCCGAGCCGGGTGCGGCGGGCACCGCGGGCGATGGCGCCGCCGCGCCGCCGAAACCCGGCTCGCCGCCGCCCGGGTTCGGCGCGCCGCCCGATTTCGATACGCCGCGGCCGCCGCCCGCGAGCGCGCAGAATGCGCCGCCGGCCTACCTGAAGCAGAGCGACACGCCGTGGTCGGTGTTCGGCCGGATCATCGCGGCGCGCGCGCGCCGGCTGTTCGACCGCGCCGGCCAGCGCATCACGCAGCGCACGCTGCGCATCGGCGTGTCGGCGCGGATCTTCCATCCGGAACCGGGCGCGAAGGGGCTGCGGGGCAAGACGCTGCAGTATCTCGAGGAATCGATCGCACACTGGGTGATGTCGCGCGACGTGCTCGTGTTCATGATTCCGACCGTCGGCCACCAGGGCATGATTCACCCGAGCAATATCCGCCTGCGCGACTACGCGAAGCATCTCGACGGCCTGCTGCTGCAAGGCGGCGCCGACGTGTCGCCGCAAACCTATGCGGCGTCGGACGCCCGCCCCGAATGGCCGGGCGACCGCGTGCGCGACATGTACGAACTCGAGCTGCTGCACGAGTTCGTCGAATCCGGCAAACCCGTGCTCGGCGTCTGTCGCGGCTGCCAGTTGATCAACGTCGCGTTCGGAGGCTCGCTGTACCAGGACATCGCCACCGATGTACCGACCGCGAATGCGCACGTGAGCGAGCATTACGACCAGCATCGCCACGCCATCCGCTTCCCCGACTCGTCGACGCTCGCGAGCATGTTCCCCGGGCGCAGCGAAGCGATCGTCAACTCGATCCACCACCAGGCGATCCGCGATCTCGGCCGCGATCTGAACATCGAGGCGGTGTCGGCCGGCGACGGGATCATCGAGGGCATTCGCCATCGCCGTTCGCCGTTCGTCGTCGGCGTGCAATGGCATCCCGAGTTCCATCGCGCGGGCGGCTCGGAGCTGCTCGACTGCACGCCGCTGCTCGATGCGTTCCTGCGCGCGGCGCGCGAAACCCGTCTGTAGCAAGCGGCATTCTTCGTGTCGCACGAAGGCCCGGCCGCATCCCGATAAATTCGAGATGCGGTCGTTTCGTTTTGAACGATAATCGCGAGTTCCGATTCGTTCGCCGGAGTCTGACGTTGGCTTTCCGAAACTTTTCCCCTGCACGATGCGCAACGTGGATCGTTGCACTGGCCGCCTGCGCGCAAGCGGGCGCGGCCTGGTCCGCCGACGCGACCGCGCCGGTCGCCGGTACGCGTCCGGCGGTCACGAGCCTGAGCGACGATGCGGTGCCGGCGGCATCCGCGTCGGACGCAAGCGCGCAAGGCAACGTCGCCGAATTGACGCAGATGCTGCACGACGGCCGGATCGTCGAGATGCGCACGACGTATAACGGCAGCTACGGCGCGAGCCTGATGTTCGATCCGCGCGAGATGACGTACTACGTCGCGCTGTTCCAGGACAAGCATCTGTGGCGCGTGATCCGGTCGCAGGAGAAAAGTCGCGCGGAGATGGTGTATGCGAACTTCGTCCAGCAGACCGTGCAGCTCGCGGATATCGAGATCCGCCGTACCGAGCTGCAGGCGCAGAAGACGTTTCTCGAACGCGTGATCGCGCTGCAGGCGAATCGTGCGCAGCAGTTGCAGGCCGATCTGAGCGTCGCGCGCAGCCAGCAGGCCGAAGTCGCGCAGCGGCAGAAGTCGGCCCAGGAGCAGACGCACGCACTGCAGGTCGAGAAGCGGGCCGCGCAGATGCAGTTGCGTGATCTGCAGGAGCAGGTGCGGCAACTCGAGAAGCAGACCGAGACGGGGCTGCCCTCGCACAAGTAACGAGTCGTCCGACGGACGGAGAGAGACAAGCAAAACCCGGCGAAGCGATCTTCGCCGGGTTTTTTATTGCAGGGTGTCAGTGTGCGAACGCGTCCGGTGCGTCGGTCACTCGGCGGTGGGACAGTTGCGACGTCCAGTCGAAGCCGGCGTCCGGTGCAGGCGCCGAACGGGCAGGCTGCGCGCCGCGCAGCGCGTTTGCCATTGCGATCAGCGTGAGCGGATCGTCGAGCGTGTCGCGCGCATCGCGTGCGTCCGGTGCGTGCGGCGGCGAGGCGAGCCGATCGCGTGTGCGAGCGTCGGCTGTATCGCTCAGGGCTGGCGGCCGTGCAGCCAGCCGCGGCACGGTCGGTGACCGGGTCGGTGCTGCCGTCGTGCGCGTGATGCTTGTTCGACGTGGCGATGCAGTGGCGGTGCGCTGCACGTCGGACGTTGCCTTCGGGCGAAGCGACGCCGGACGAGGCGCGGCGTGGTACGTGGCCGGTGGAGATTCTGCAGTTTTCGCGACAGGTGTCGCCACCGTGCGCTGCGATGCAGGGTATGTCGGCGTATCGGGCTGAACCGCGGCAACCCGTATGGTAGCGGTCGATGACGTGGCGTGATCCGGCGCAATGCCGCCCATCTGGATCGTGTGCGCAGGCTCGAAGCCCGTGAACGGTTCGTGCGCGGCGATCAGCCAGCCGATGATGCCGAACGCGCCGACGCTCCAGCAGATTGCGTACATCGCGCGTCGGTCGCGAGCGCCTCGGACGGTACGTCGGGAGCGCGTGTCGGCAACGGCAGCCGGCGTGACCGGCAGCCCTGCCGATTGCGGCGCTGACGCCGCCGTGGGCCACGGCTGCCAGCGGCACGCGCGGTGCGGCCGGTCGACGTCGATGCAGGATGTCGTCAGTGTGGCGAGGCAATGCTTGCCGGGCCGTGCACCGGGCGCGCCGCGAAAGGTCCATTCGCGGCCGAACGGCGGTACGTGATCGAGCGGAGCGATGCGAGGGCGGGCGAGCGCGCCTTCGACGGGGACGAGGGGCGATGGAGTCATGAGGGCGGTGCGCCGTGCGACACAGGCAACCGTGCCGGCCGCGGCGCGGAAATCTCGTCGCAAATCGTGACATTGTGGTCGGCCGGCGAGAGCCGGTCGATCAGATCAATCTGATTTTCGCGCCCGTTTCGGGGCGACTCGTACGAGTCGAATGCCGCGACGGCGGCAGCAGGGGCGACACAAGGCAAATGTCGGCTTGGCGTGGCATCATTCGCGGACCATGCCGGTGCGCGCGTCGTCGTGCGGCGCGCCGCCGGCGGGCAGCGATGCCCGTGCGCGCCGGACGGCGCCGCGGGCGTCGTCTGATCCATGCGGCGCGGATTCGCGCCATCCGAGCTGAGCGAGAAAAACATGTCCACAGCGTCACACGCCATCGTGCAGGAATCGAAATTCCGCACCGTATTCCGGGTCGTCAGCGGCAACTTCCTGGAAATGTACGACTTCATGGTCTACGGGTATTACGCATCGGCCATCGCGAAAACCTACTTCCCGAGCGGCAACGCATTCGCGTCGCTGATGCTGGCGCTGTCGGTATTCGGCGCGGGCTTCCTGATGCGGCCGGTCGGCGCGATCGTGCTCGGCGCGTACATCGACCACCACGGCCGCCGCAAGGGGCTGATCCTGACGCTCGGGCTGATGGCGCTCGGCACGCTCACGGTGGCCTCGATACCCGGCTACGCGACGATCGGCGTGCTCGCGCCGGTGCTCGTGCTGCTCGGCCGGCTGCTGCAGGGTTTCTCGGCGGGCGTCGAACTCGGCGGCGTGTCGGTCTACCTGTCGGAGATCGCGACGAAGGGCCACAAGGGGTTCTATACGTCATGGCAGTCGGGCAGCCAGCAGGTGGCCGTCGTGTTCGCCGCGTTCGTCGGCGTGCTGCTGAACCGCGCGCTGCCGGTCGAGGAAATGACCGCATGGGGCTGGCGCATTCCGTTCCTGATCGGCTGCCTGATCGTGCCGTTCCTGTTCCTGATCCGTCGTTCGCTGAAGGAAACGGACGAGTTTCTCGCGAAGCGCCACCGCCCGTCGATGGGCGAGATCATGCGCTCGATGCTCGACAACTGGGGCATCGTGGTTGCCGGCATGGGGATGGTGATCATGACGACGGTGTCGTTCTACATGATCACCGCGTACACGCCGACCTTCGGCAAGGAAGTGCTGCACCTGTCGTCGCTCGACGCGCTCGTCGTAACCGTCTGCGTCGGCATTTCCAACCTCGTATGGCTGCCGCTGTCCGGCGCGCTGTCCGATCGCATCGGCCGCCGCCCGGTGCTGATCGCGTTCACGGTGCTGACGCTGCTGTCGGCTTACCCGGCCGTGCTGTGGCTCGTCGGCGATCCGTCGTTCCTGCGGCTGCTCGCGGTCGAGTTGTGGCTGTCGTTCCTGTACGCGTCGTACAACGGCGCGATGGTCGTCGCGCTGACCGAAGTGATGCCGGCCGACGTGCGCACGGCCGGCTTCTCGCTTGCGTACAGCCTGGCGACGACGATCGGCGGCTTCACGCCGGCGATCTCGACGCTGCTGATCCACCAGACGGGCAACAAGGCGGCGCCGGGGCTGTGGCTGAGCGTGGCGGCAATTTGCGGGCTGATTGCGACGCTCGTGCTGTACCGCACGCCCGACGCGCGCAATCAGTACAAGGCGGCCTGACAGGCGCCCGCACATCGTGCGGCGCCGGCCGCATGCATCGCATTGAAAAAGGGAGCGCGCTGCGCTCCCTTTTTCGTCTGCGTTCAGGCTTCACGCAGCTTGTCGGCGACCATGGCCGCCACGTCGAGCCACGCGCCCGGCGCGGGCTGGCGAGCGATCCTGGCCTGCGGATACCACGGGCAGTCGTCGCCGGTGAACCAGCGCCAGTCGGGTGCGAACGGCAGCATGACCCACAGCGGCTTGCCGAGCGCGCCCGCGAGGTGCGCGACAGCCGTATCGATCGTGACGACGCCGTCGAGCCGCTCGATCAGCGCGGCCGTATCGGCGAAGTCGTTCAGCCGACCGTCGAGGCGATGCACGCGCGGATGCGCGTCGACGCGCGCGCGTTCGTCGTCGTCGAGTGCGGGCTGCAGCACGATCCAGTCGATGTCCGGCAGCGCGAGCAGCGGCGCGAGCACGTCGAACGGCATCGAACGGTTTTCCTGTGCCTGGCGGCGCCCCGACCACGCGAGGCCGAACTTGCGTTTCGACTGCCCGCCGAGCGAGCCGCGAAACCGCCGGCGAGCGCCTTCGGGCGCGTCGAGGTAGCGCGAGCCGCCGACGATGTCCGCCGGTTGAAGCCCGAGCAGGAACGGCAGGCTCATCAGCGTGCAGGCGACGTCCGCCGCAGGCGGTTTTGCGGCGCCTTGCGCGACGAGCGTCACGCGCCAGCGCGATGCGGCGGGCGCCAGCAGCGACACGAGTTCCGGCTGGACTTCGAGCACGACGCGCGCGCAGCGTGCGCGGGCAAGCGGCACGAAGCGGACGAACTGCAGCGTGTCGCCGAACCCCTGTTCCGCGCGGATCAGCAGCGTGCGCGACGCAATCGGCTCGCCTTGCCAGCGCGGCAGCGTGCCGAGCGGTATCGCGCCCGGCGTCTCGTGGCGCGCTTCGTACGCGGGCAGGCCGCGCGTGAAGTCGCCGAGCGTCAGCAGCGTGACCGCGCGGTGCAGCCGCGCGAGCGTGAGATCGGGTTCGACGCGCAATGCCTGGTCGAATGCGCGCAGCGCCATCTCGTGCGCGCAGAGCGCGTGATGTGCGTTGCCGAGGTTCAGCCACGCCAGGCTGAACGACGGATCGAGACCGACGGCGCGCTCGTAGTAGGGCAGCGCGTCGCGGTGACGCGCCTGCGCGCACAGTGCGTTCGCGAGCCCGAACAGCGCAAGCGGGAACGGCGGATGCAGCGCGAGCGCGGCTTCGAACGAGGCGGCCGCCTCGGCATGCCGGCCGACCGCATCGAACGTATTGCCGAGATTGAAATGCGCGGCGACGAAGCGCGGCTGCGCGGCGATCGCGGCCTGGAAGTGTGCGATCGCGTCGTCGGCGCGGCCCATCGCGTTCAGCGCCATCGCGAGGTTGTTGTGCGCGCCCGCATGCCCGGGCCGCAGTTCGAGCGCGCGTCGGAACGCTGCGAGCGCGTCGTCGTGGCGGCCGAGCGCGTTCAGCGCGTTGCCGAGATTGTTGTGGATCGATGCGTCGTCGGGCGTGAGCCGGAGCGCGCGGCCGAACGCGTCGATCGCATCCTCATGGCGCTGCAGCGCCGCATACGCGTTGCCGAGGTTGTAGTGCGCGAGCGGAAATTCGGGCGCGAGCGTCAGCGCGTTGCGAAAGCGGTCGATCGCGTCGTCGAGCCGGCCGAGCGCTTTCAGCGCGTTGCCGAGATTGAGCTGCAGCGCGGCATCGTCCGGACGCAGCGCGACGGCGCGGCCGACGAGATCGGCCGCCTCGGCATGCTGGCCCTGCTGGTGCCGCAGCACGCCGAACAGATGCAGCGCATCTGCGTCGGCGGGGTTGGTGGCGAGCGCGGCGCGATAGCCGTGCTCAGCCTCGGCGAGGCGGCCCGCGCGGTGTGCTGCATACGCTCGGTCGAATGCGGAATCCATGACGCGAAAACTGGCGGAAAGCGCGTATTTTCCCACACCGCGCATGGGTGCCGCGCATCGGCCGGTCGGCATATGGCCCCGTCACGCGGAGCGGCGTAGACTTGCAGGGTCGCGTGTCATCGAGGTTCTCATGGCTGACACACTGCCCGATATCCCGCCCGTGCTGATCGTCGGCGCGGGGCCGACCGGCCTTGCCGCGGCGATGAGCCTCGCGCGGGCCCGCGTGCCGGTGCGCATCATCGACCGCCTCGCCGCGCCCGCGCCGTATTCGCGCGCGATCGGCATCCAGGCGCGCACGCTCGAACTGCTGGAGCAGCATCGCGCGGTCGAGCCGTTTCTCGCGCTCGGCCATCGCGCGCATGCGGCCGCGCTGCATGCCGACGGCCGCGTGATCGCGCGGCTCGATTTCGATCCGCTGCAAACGCGCTACCCGTATCTGCTGTTTCTCGACCAGAGCATTACCGAGCGGCTGCTCGCCGAGCACCTGGCCGGGTTCGGCGTGACGGTCGAGCGCGGCGCGACGCTGACCGCGTGCGATGCAGGCGGCACGTCGCTCGACGTGACGATCCGCTGCGCCGACGGCCGCGACGAATCGTTCGCGCCGTCGTACCTGATCGCTGCCGACGGTGCGCACAGCACGGTCAGGCATCTGCTCGGCCTGGGCTTCACCGGGCAGGCGTTCGAACAGACTTTCCTGCTCGCCGATTTCGCGGCGATACCCGACTGGCCGGACGAAGAGATCCACCTGTTCACGACGCCCGAAGGCATGGCGGGCCTGTTTCCGATGGGCGGCGGCCGTTACCGGCTCGTTGCCGACCGGCCGCCCGGCAGCGATGCGTCGCCCGATGCGCCGCCCCCGTCGCTCGCGGAATGCGAGGCGATCGTGCGCGCACGCGTCGGCGCGTCGATTTCGCCGAGCGATCTCGCGTGGTCGTCCTATTTCCACCTGCATAGCCGGATGGTCGATCGACTGCGTCACGGCCGCGTGTTCTTCGCGGGCGACGCCGCGCACGTCCACAGCCCGGCCGGTGCGCAGGGCATGAACACCGGCATCCAGGAAGCGTTCAATCTGGGCTGGAAGCTTGCGCGCGTGCTCGGTGCGGGCACGCCCGAACGGCTGCTCGACACGTATCACGCCGAGCGTCATCCGATCGAGCGCGACGTGTTGCGGCAGACCGGTTTCATTACGCAGATCGTCGAGGCGGATCGCGGCGCGATGAAGCTGCTGCGCGATCATGTCGTGCCGCTGCTGGTGTCGTTCGGGCCGATGCGCGACGCGGTGCGGCGCACGGTCAGCGAGCTCGGCGTGCAGTACCGGAAGAGTCCGCTCACGCTGGAGCGTGTGCTCGACGGCGGTCCGCGTGCGGGCGAGCGGGCGCCCGACGCATTCGTGCACGTGCTCGACGGCCCGCTCGGTCAGGCGCCCGGAACGGCGCGGCTATACGATCTGCACGATCCGGCGAGCTTCACGCTGCTGCTGCTCGAAGAGCCGGTGAATGCAGACACCGGCGCTGCGCCGCCGATGGCGGCCGATGCGCAGGCGCTCGTGCAGGGGCTCGAACGGATCATGCCGGGCGCCGTGCGCGTGTGGCGGGTCACCGATATCGAAGGCGACGGTGCCGCCGGGCTGGCACAGGAGTACGGCCGCTCGCGGCCGTCGTTCTACCTGCTGCGGCCCGACGGGTATGTCGCCGCGCGCGGGCGCACGGCGACCGATGCGAACGGGTTGCTGCGCCATTGCGAAAACTGGTTCGCGGGCATGTCGGTGCCCGGGTAGCGGTGCGTTCAGGCGGTCGCGGGAGCAGGAACGAGCGACGCGCGGTGCGCGGCGATCGCATCGCGCACGATCGGTGCCGCGCGTTGCGCGCCTTTGCCCGACGGATCGTCGAGCGCGGCGAGCAATGCGCGGCGCATCCGCGGCTCCCAGAAGCGCCGGATATGCTCGGCGATACCGGTCAGCGCTTCGTCGCGATCGGGCATCGATTCGAAGAATGCGCCGATCTGGTTGGCCATGTCGATCAGGTGGTCGTTGTCCATCGCAGCCTCACTTGCCTGTCGTCACGGTGTCGGGCGTGCTCGCGCGGCGCTCGAGCAGGTCGATCTGCTCCGCGTTGAAGCGCGCGTATGCGCGCTGCCATTCGGACGGCTGCGCAACCGGCAGCACCTGCACGGCCGTCACCTTGTATTCAGGGCAGTTCGTCGCCCAGTCGGAGCTTTCCGTCGTGATCACGTTCGCGCCCGATTCGGGGAAGTGGAATGTCGTGTACACGACGCCCGGCTGCATGCGCTCCGTCACGAGCGCGCGCAGCACCGTCTGCCCGGCACGCGATTCGATGCCGACCCAGTCGCCGGTCCGGATGCCGCGATCCTGCGCGTCGTGCGGATGGATCTCGAGGCGATCCTCTTCATGCCACCGGACGTTTTCGGTGCGGCGCGTCTGCGCGCCGACGTTGTATTGCGACAGGATGCGGCCCGTCGTCAGGATCAGCGGATAGCGCTGCGTGACCTTTTCCGGCGTCGGAATGAACTTGGTGATCACGAACCGGCCCTTGCCGCGCACGAACTCGTCTATGTGCATCGTCGGCGTGCCTTCCGGCGCGTGCTCGTTGCACGGCCACTGGATGCTGCCGAGCGCGTCGAGCTTCGCGTACGACACGCCCGAGAAGGTCGGCGTGAGCCGCGCGATCTCGTCCATGATCTCCGACGGATGCGTGTAGTGCATGTCGTAGCCGAGCGCCTGCGACAGCAGCAGCGTCACCTCCCAGTCAGCGTAGCCCGCGAGCGGCGGCATCACCTTGCGCACGCGCGAGATGCGGCGCTCCGCGTTCGTGAACGTGCCGTCCTTCTCGAGGAACGTCGAGCCCGGCAGCAGCACGTGCGCATATTTCGCGGTCTCGTTCAGGAAGATGTCCTGTACGACGATGCACTCCATCGCCGACAGCGCGGCCGACACGTGCTGCGTGTTCGGGTCCGACTGGACGATGTCCTCGCCCTGGCAGTAGAGCCCCTTGAAACTGCCGTCGAGCGCCGCGTCGAACATGTTCGGGATGCGCAGCCCCGGTTCCGGCTGCAGCTTGGCCGACCACGCCTGTTCGAACTGCGCGCGCACGATCTCGTCACTGATGTGCCGGTAGCCGGGCAGTTCGTGCGGGAACGAGCCCATGTCGCACGAACCCTGCACGTTGTTCTGGCCGCGCAGCGGATTGACGCCGACGCCTTCGCGGCCGATGTTGCCGGTCGCCATCGCGAGATTCGCGATGCCCATCACCGTCGTCGAGCCCTGCGCGTGTTCGGTCACGCCCAGCCCGTAATAGATCGCGGCATTGCCGCCCGTTGCGTACAGGCGCGCGGCGGCGCGTACCAGCTCGGCCGGCACGCCCGTCACGTCGGCGGTGGCCTCGGGCGAATTGTCGGCGCGCGACACGAAGTCGCGCCATTGCTCGAACGCGCGCGTCTCGCAGCGCTCGGCGACGAACGCGTCGGCAACGAGCCCTTCGGTGACGATCACGTGCGCAAGCGCGTTGACGATCGCGACGTTGGTGCCGGGGCGCAGTTGCAGATGATGCGTGGCCTTCACGTGCGGGCCGTCGACGACATCGATGCGGCGCGGGTCGATCACGATCAGCTTCGCGCCTTCGCGAACGCGCCGCTTCAGCCGCGAGCCGAACACCGGGTGCCCGTCGGTCGGGTTCGCACCCATCACGACGATCACGTCGGCCTGGTCGACCGATGCGAACGTCTGCGTGCCGGCCGATTCGCCGAGCGTCGTCTTGAGGCCATAACCGGTCGGCGAATGGCACACGCGCGCGCAGGTGTCGACGTTGTTGTTGCCGAACGCGGCACGCACGAGCTTCTGCACGAGGTAGGTTTCCTCGTTCGTGCAGCGCGACGACGTGATGCCGCCGATCGAATCGCGGCCGTACTTCTGCTGCAGCTTGCGGAATTGCGTCGCCGCGTAGGTGAGTGCTTCGTCCCAGCTCACTTCGCGCCACGGGTCGGTGATCTTCTCGCGGATCATCGGCTTCGTGATGCGGTCCTTGTGCGTCGCGTAGCCCCACGCGAAGCGTCCCTTCACGCACGCGTGCCCCTCGTTCGCGAGGCCGTTCTTGTTCGGCGTCATGCGCACGACCTGCGTGCCCTTCATCTCGGCCTTGAACGAGCAGCCGACGCCGCAGTACGCGCAGGTCGTGACGACCGAGTGTTCGGCCTGCCCGAGCAGCACGACGGATTTTTCCTGCAGCGTGGCCGTCGGGCATGCGGCGACGCAGGCGCCGCACGACACGCATTCCGACGCCATGAACGATTCGCTTTCGCCGGCGGCGACGCGCGATTCGAAGCCGCGCGCGGCGATCGTCAGCGCGAACGTGCCCTGCGTTTCCTCGCACGCGCGCACGCAGCGGTTGCAGACGATGCACTTCGACGGGTCGTACGTGAAGTACGGGTTCGATTCGTCCTTGCGGTCGTTGAGGTGATTCGCGCCATCGAAGCCGTAGCGCACTTCGCGCAGCCCGACGACACCTGCCATGTCCTGCAGCTCGCAGTCGCCGTTGGCGGGGCAGGTGAGGCAGTCGAGCGGATGGTCGGAGATGTACAGCTCCATCACGTTGCGGCGCAGCGACTGCAGCCGGTCCGACTGCGTGCGCACCTTCATGCCAGCTTCGGCCGGCGTCGTGCACGACGCCGGATAACCGCGCCGGCCTTCGATCTCGACGAGGCACAGCCGGCACGAGCCGAACGGCTCGAGCGAATCGGTCGCGCAGAGCTTCGGGACGTTGACGCCGGCTTCGATCGCCGCGCGCATCACCGACGTGCCGGCAGGTACCGTCACCGGCTGGCCGTCGATTTCGAGCGTGACGTCGGTATCGGCATGCCGTTGCGGCGTGCCGTAGTCGGTATCGTCGAACGGGTCGCGGGCGCGTGCCTGTGCGGCGCTCTTGCACGCGCATTGGCCCGAGCCGCAGCCGCCTTGGCGGACGTTGTTCGTGTCGAGGGACATGCAGGGCTCCTTCTGGGTCAGGCCGCAGCCTTGACCGGGCCCGACGCGGCATCCTTGCCGCCAGCGAGCCCGAAATCTTCGGGGAAATGGTCGAGCGCGGACAGCACCGGGTAGGGCGTCATCCCGCCCATCGCGCACAGCGAACCGGCCAGCATCGTGTCGCACAGGTCGCGCAGCAGCGTGACCTGCCGCTCCGACGTGTCGCCGTGGCGGATGCGCGCGATCGTCTCGACGCCGCGCGTCGAACCGATCCGGCACGGCGTGCACTTGCCGCACGATTCGATCGCACAGAACTTCATCGCATATTCGGCAAGCTCGGCGAGGTTCGACGTGTCGTCGTGCAGCACGATGCCGCCGTGGCCGACCACCGCACCGATCGCCGTGTACGCCTCGTAGTCGAGCGGCACATCCCACTGATGGTCGGGCAGGTAGGTGCCGAGCGGGCCGCCGACCTGTGCGGCGCGTGCGGGCCGGCCGCTTGCCGTGCCATCGCCGAAGTCGAACAGCAGCTCGCGCAGCGTGACCCCGAACGCGAGTTCGACGAGGCCGCCGTGACGGATGTTGCCGGCCAGCTGGAACGGCAGCGTGCCGCGCGAGCGGCCCATCCCGTAGTCGCGATAGAACGCGGCGCCGCGCGCGAAGATCACGGGTGCCGTCGCGAGCGTGATCACGTTGTTGATCACGGTCGGCTGGCCGAACAGGCCGGCGAGCGCGGGCAGCGGCGGCTTCGCGCGCACGACGCCGCGCTTGCCCTCGAGCGATTCGAGCAGCGCCGTTTCCTCGCCGCACACGTACGAGCCCGCGCCTTTCGCGACGTGCAGCTCGAATGCATGCGCGGAGCCGAGCACGTGTTCGCCGAGCCAGCAGGCCTCGCGCGCGCGGACGATCGCGGCTTCGAGCGTCGCGATCGCGTGCGGGTATTCGCTGCGCACGTAGATGTAGCCGACCGTCGCGCCCGTTGCGATGCCCGCGATGATCATCCCTTCGATCAGGCAGTACGGATCGCATTCCATCATCAGGCGGTCGGAGAACGTGCCCGAATCGCCTTCGTCCGCATTGCAGACGATGTACTTCTGCGTGGCGCTCGCGTGCCGGACCGTGCGCCACTTGATGCCGGCCGGGAACGCCGCGCCGCCGCGGCCGCGCAGCCCCGATTCGATCAGCATTTCGCACGCGGCATCGCCGTCGAGCGCGAGCGCGTTCTTCAGGCCGGCGAGGCCTTCATGCTGCAGGTAGTCGTCGATCGACAGCGGATCGGTCAGGCCGATGCGCGCGAACGTGAGGCGCTGCTGGCGCGCGAGATAGGGGTGCGCGTCGACGATGCCGACGCCGCTCGGATGCGCACCGCCTTCGAGCCAGTTGGCATCGAACAGGGCCGGCACGTCGGCGGCCGACAGGTTCGCATAGCCGACGCGTCCGGCGGCCGTGCCGACCTCGACGAGCGGCTCGAGCCACAGCAGCCCGCGCGAGCCATTGCGGACCAGTTCGATCGCGACGCCGCGCCGTTCGGCTTCCGCGACGATCGCGGCGGCGAGCGCGTCGGCGCCGAGGGCCAGCGCGGACGAATCGCGGGGGACGTAGATGCGGGTCGTCATGCGGCCTCCGGCGTATGGGCGAGAGCATCGGCCAGCAGCGCGTCGAATTTCTCCGGCGTGACCTTCGCATGCAGCACGCCGTTGACAGTCAGCGACGGCGACTGCGCGCACAGTCCGAGACAGTAGACCGATTCGAGCGCGACGGCGTCCGGCGCGTGCGCGTCCGCGGCATCGCCGTGCGCTGCGTCGAACCGGCAGCCCGTGCGGGCTTCAGCGTGCGCGGCGAGCGTTTCGCAGCCCATGCTGCGGCACGCTTCGGCGCGGCACATCTGGATCGTCACGCGCGCGGGCGGCACGGTACGGAAGTGGTGATAGTAGGTCAGTACGCCGTGCACTTCCGCGCGCGACAGGTTCAGCGCCCTGGCGAGCGGCGCGACACAGCCCGGCGGCACGTAGCCCGCGTCGTCCTGGATCGCATGAAGGATCGCGACCAGCGACCGGCCGGCGCGCGCATGGCGCTCGACGAGCGCGTCGGGCGCATGGGAATTCGGGGACATCGGTTATGCTCCTCCAAAGTCTCATATGCGCTCACTATTCATATAGTGTGCATCGCGACTTCGTTCAGATTGATTTTCATCAACGATAAGCGGAAGATTTCGCAGTCGCAATAGGAAATCGGAGTACATAATTGGTTCGAATCGAATGCGACGCGTATCTGACCGTACGCGACACGGAAGGTCGCACGGCCAGCCTGTCGGACGTCGCGCCGTTGCTGGAACTCGTGGCCGACACGGGTAGCATCGCGCAGGCTGCCCAGGCAAAAGGGCTGTCGTACCGGCACGCGTGGGGCATGCTGCGCGCGCTGGAAGCGTGCATCGGCGCAGAGTTGATCGAAACCGCGCGGGGCAAGGGATCGACGCTGTCGGAGCTCGGGCAGGCGGTCGTCGACGCGCAGCGCCTCGCGCGCAGCCGGCTCGACGGGAACCTGCGCACGCTGGCGGCCGAGGTGGCCAGCGACCTGAACCGGCGGCTTGCGCAGCGCGACGGCGCCGTGCGTATCCACGCGTCGCACGGTTACGCGGTCGCGACGCTCGTGTCCGCGCTCGTCGATGTGCAGGCAGCCGTCGACATCAAGTATCGCGAGAGCGTCGAGGCCGTGCAGGCGCTCGCGCGCGGCGAATGCGACCTGGCCGGCTTCCATTTGCCGCGCGGCGCGTTTCGCGCTCAGTGCGCGCAGATCTACCGGCCGTGGCTCGACGACGCGCGCCACGTCCTGATTCACCTGACGCGCCGCCAGCAGGGGCTGTTCGTGCCGCGCGGCAACCCGAAGCAGGTCTGCGGGCTCGCGGACCTCGCGCGCAACGACATCCGCTTCGTCAACCGGCAGCCGGGGTCGGGTACGCGCATGCTGCTGGATCTCGCGCTGCGCGCGATCGGCATCGATCCCGAGCGCATCGACGGTTATGCGTCGGCCGAACTCACGCATTCGGCGATCGCCGCGTTCGTCGCGAGCGGGATGGCCGATCTCGGCTTCGGCGTCGAGCCGGCCGCCCGTCATTTCGGGCTCGATTTCATCCCGGTCGTCGACGAGGACTATTACTTCGCGTGCGAACGCGCGCGGCTCGGCGCGCGGCCGCTCGACGGCGTGCTGGCGCTGCTGCGCGACGCGCGCTTCGTCGAGCGCGTCGCCCATCTCGACGGCTACGATCCGGCCGCATGCGGGACGCTGACGAGCATTGCGACGGGGCTGGCGGGCAGTGACGGCACGAGCGCGCCGGACGGCCATTCCCGGTGACGGGCACGCGGTCGGACTGCGCTGCAGGAGCGGGAGATTTGCGCTACGCTTGGCGCTTGATCAACGTTCCAACAAGCACGCCGTTCAGGCGTCATCCCGCCATGAAATTTTCCGTTTCCCTCGCCGCGGCAGCGTTGACCGCGGGGCTTCTGGTCGCTGCTTCGCCGTTCGCGCTTGCGCAGAATTCCCCGGGCGTGCCCGGCGGCATCCTGAGCGAACAGTTTCGCTTGAACGAGCATCCGCAGATGCCGTTCGCGGCGTCGGCGCCATCGCAGAAATACCAGGGCAGCAAGAAATCGGCCTTGCGTCGCAAGGGCGACCTGGGCGACCCGAACGGCTGCAATCTGAAGTGCCCGATGGATACTCAGTAACACCTGGACAGGCGTGTTTGCACCGTCGTCGTGCGGTGTCGAATCGGCAGACGGGTGATGGGCACACGCATATCGGCTTGACCGTCTGACCGGCGCGACTGCACGAATCCCGTGCAATACCATTCGAGCCCCGCGAAGCGTTGTCGCTTCGCGGGGCTCGTGCTTTCAGGCGAGTCGTCATGCGACGCGATGTCGGGCGAAGCAGCGTTCGCGAATCGCCGGCCCGGCGAGTGATCTAGGGTTAACCCGTAAATCAGGAAGGATGTCTTCCTGAAACCTGCCTTATTCTTAAGCATCCGCCTACATAAACTTCAGTTTGTCGGCGCTGAACAAGGTGTTCACCGCGAAAACAGACAAATCTGGAGGTAGGTCATCATGAAGTCGCTCGTTCAAGCTGTTGTCGTTGCTGCCGCTCTCGTTGCCCCGGTCGTGTCGTTTGCCCAGTCGGGTTCGACGATCACCCGCGCGCAGGTCCGGGCCGAGCTGGTCCAGCTCCAGCAAGCCGGTTACAACTCCGCCCGCGGCGAAGATCCGCACTATCCGGAAGCGGTCCAGGCCGCAACGGCCCGTGTTGCGGAACAGCAGCGCAGCGCACTGGCGCAAGCGCAAGGCGCCGACGCCAGCGGGTACGGCGCGCAGGCACAGGGCGCATCGGCATCGGGTTCGCATGCCATGGGCGTGCGCCCGGCCAGCGCTGAAGAAATGAAGTCGCTGTATCGCGGCAGCTGAGTCTTGTATTGCCTGGTGTGCTCGAGCGCAGGGTGCGGCGGACACGTCGCGCCCTGCGCAGCGGCAACCGGGCTGGCCGCAGCCCGTTGCGACCGACGCTTGCGCGGGCGCGGCGGAATATCCGTCACCTCCTGTCGCCGGAATACCGGCGGCATTCCGCCCGGCCCGTCCGTGGCTGGGCGCTTTTTCGAAGGAGAGGGGACGCATGCGTTTCGCCGGCAACAAAAAACCCCGCAGACTTGCGTCATGCGGGGTTCGTGCGGCGAGCGCGGAATTTGGTGGAGGCGGCGGGAATCGAACCCGCGTCCAGAAGCGCTCCACGACTAGTTCTACATGTTTAGTTCAGTCATTTGATTTAACCGCAGCGACGCGGACGAACACGCTGCACTACGGCGATTCGCTAGGTTTTCGACCCTGGCGTCGCGACGCCGACAGGGCTTAACTGACGTAAATGACCTCTGGCGGTATTGCTACCGGTCTTGCGACACTAGCCCGTCAGTGAACTAGGCAGAGGACGGCGGCCGTTAGGCTGCCAGTGCGAACGTATCGTCGTTTGCAGTTACGATTTTCCCATTGATTAACGAGGTGACGGGTCCTCGACATGCCCTAGCCGCTTCACAACCCCTGTCGAAACCAGGTCGCCCCCGCGGATCAGATCGATCATTATAGCCCAACATCGCGCAGCAGTTCGCGCAGTTCCTGCGTCGTGTCGACGAGATGCTGGGCCTGCCAGTCGGCCGGCGCGGCGCCGTCGCCGCAGTAACCGTACGCGGCCGCGACCGTCGCCATGCCGGCCGCGCTGCCGGCCTGAATGTCGCGCAGATCGTCGCCGACATAGACGATGCGCGCCGGCGCGAGCGTCAGCTGGTCGGCCGCGTGCAGCAGCGGAGCAGGGTGCGGCTTCGAGTGCGGCGTTGTGTCGCCCCCGACGACGCAGGCCGCGCGCGGTGCAAGACCGAGCAGGTCGACGAGCGGCGCCGTGAGCCGCATCGCCTTGTTCGTGACGATGCCCCAGCGCACGCTGCGCGCATCGAGTTCGTCGAGCACGTCGCCGATGCCGGGGAACAGCGTCGTTTGCACGCAGATATCCGTCGCGTAGTTGGCCAGGAACTCGTCGCGCATCGCTTCGTAGCCGGGCATGTGCGGATCGATGCCGAACGCGCCGCCGAGCAGGCCGCGCGCGCCGGCCGAGGCCAGCGGCCGCAGCACGTCGAGCGGCGTTTCGGGCAGGCCGCGCGCGCGCTGCATCTTGTTGACGGCGGCGGCGAGATCGGGCGCCGTGTCGGCAAGCGTGCCGTCGAGGTCGAACAGCACGGCAGCGCAGTGCAGCAGGCGCGGTTCGTCGAGTGCGGCCCGCGCGGTCGAAAGGGGAGTCGTCATGCCGGTCGGAGGGTCACGCGCCGCGGCGGCACGCGACGAGGTAGTTGATGTCGGTGTCGTTCGACAGCGCGAAGCGCTTGCCGATCGGGTGATACGTGATGCCCTTGATCTCCACGATGTGCAGATCCGTCGCGCGCACGAAGCCGGCCAGTTCCGACGGGCGGATGAAGCGCGCGTAGTCGTGCGTGCCCTTCGGCAGCATTTGCGCGATGTACTCTGCGCCGATCACCGCGAACAGGTAGGACTTCAGATTCCGGTTCAGCGTTGAGAAGAACACCCAGCCGCCCGGCTTCACGAGCGTCGCGCACGCGGCGACGATGTCGCCGGGCGACGGCACGTGCTCGAGCATCTCCATGCACGTGACGACGTCGTAGCTGCCCGGCTCGCGCGCGGCGATCGCTTCGGCGGCGATCGCCTCGTAATCGACCGCGATGCCGCTTTCGAGGCTGTGCAGGTCGGCGACGCCAAGCGCTTCGGTCGACAGGTCGATGCCTTTCACCTGGGCGCCAAGCCCGGCCATCGATTCGGACAGGATGCCGCCGCCGCAGCCGATGTCGAGTGCGCGCTTGCCGGCCAGGTGCGCATGTGCGTCGATCCAGCCGAGCCGGACCGGGTTCAGGTCGTGCAGCGGCTTGAATTCGGCATTCGGATCCCACCACCGATGGGCGAGGTCGCTGAATTTCTGGAGTTCGTGCGGATCGGCGTTGGTCATGGCGGCAAACGGGCTACGGAAGGAGGGCGGTGCTGTGGTTCGTCAGCCCCGAGTATATAAGCGGGCGGACGACGAGGCCAGCGAGCGCCCGGACGGGCGTCAATGAAAAAGCCCCGCCGGAGCGGGGCTTTGAAGCAGTCGAAAACCGCGGCTTACTGCGCCGGAACGGTCGTCTTCTGGACTTCTTGCGTACCAACCACTTCGACTTCCACGCGGCGGTCCGGTGCGAGGCAGGCGATCAGCTGCTTGCGGTTCTTCTGGTTGCAGCCAGTCGTAACCGGGTTGCGCTTGCCCTTGCCTTCCGTGTAGATCTTGTTGGCCGGCACACCCTTGCTGACCAGGTACGACTTCACGGCCTGCGCACGGCGCAGCGACAGACGGTCGTTGTACTTGTCCGAACCGATGCGGTCCGTGTAGCCCGTTGCGACGACCACTTCCGTGTTCATGCCCTGGATCTTCGAAGCCAGTTCGTCCAGCTTCTGCTTGCCCAGCGGCTTGAGCGTTGCCTTGTCGAAGTCGAACAGGGCGTCAGCTTGATACGTGATCTTCTGGCTCGTGATGGCCGGAGCGACCGGAGCGACCGGCGGCTGCGGTGCCTGGGCGACCAGTGCGCCATCGCACTTCGCGTTGGCGGTGGCCGGCGTCCAGAACGCATCGCGCCAGCAGAGCTCGTTCGTGCCGTTCATCCACACCCATTCGCCCGTGCCGTTCACCCAGTTGTCATTGACGGCTTGACGCGACGCCGGCACCGACTGTGCCGAAGCGGATGCAGCCATAACTGCGGTAGCTGCAATGAACGCGAGCTTTGAAAGTTTATTCATATTTCTCCTCTCGAAATTGAGATTACCGCAGGTTTACTGCGAGCCTGTTGACGGTGACAAGTCATACATTGCTCGAAGTATAACATTGGTGCGGCACAAAAAACGCGGCACCGCTCTGTGTAGACTTCGAGCAGCGTCTAACTTTCAGTGCGTTGGCATTTTGCCATATCGTTCCCTTCCTACGAAAAAAAATCCTCCCCACCCTAAGATCCCCTCAACTTTGTGGTGCATGCGCAACACCGGCCTGCCGCAACTTTTAGAGATTGTCAAGAGTGCGCCGGCGAAATTGCGCGGGTGCGGGCAACTGTTTACTCGTGCGCGTGAAACAAACCGGGTGGGATCGCCGGTAAACCGGGCGCGATCAACGGTGGCGTCGAGTCGCGTGCGGTTCCGGCCGGTCCGCCGCCGCCGCGATTTTCGCTATTTATATATAGAGGGGGAGGCGAATTTGCGGCTGATGGGCGCATGTTAGAATCTCGCGTTGCGTTGCGCATGCAGCGCCCACGCGAAAGGCGTTCGCCGTCTTCGCTCCGAAACGATACGGATACATGGATCAATTCGCCAAAGAGACCCTGCCCACCTCCCTAGAGGAGGAAATGCGCCGTTCGTATCTCGATTACGCGATGAGCGTGATCGTCGGACGTGCCCTCCCGGATGTCCGCGATGGCCTGAAGCCCGTGCACCGGCGCGTGTTGTTCGCGATGCACGAACTGAACAACGACTGGAACCGCGCGTACAAGAAGTCGGCGCGTATCGTCGGTGACGTGATCGGTAAGTACCACCCTCACGGCGACACCGCGGTCTACGACACGATCGTGCGGATGGCGCAGGACTTCTCGCTGCGCTACATGCTGATCGACGGGCAGGGCAACTTCGGCTCGATCGACGGCGACAATGCCGCGGCGATGCGTTACACCGAAATTCGCATGGCGAAGATCGGTCACGAGCTGCTCGCCGACATCGACAAGGAAACGGTCGATTTCGAGCCGAACTACGACGGCAACGAAATGCAGCCGTCGGTCCTGCCGTCGCGCATCCCGAACCTGCTGATCAATGGCTCGTCGGGCATCGCGGTCGGCATGGCGACCAACATCCCGCCGCACAACCTGAACGAAGTCGTCGACGCGTGCCAGCACCTGCTGAACACCCCGGAAGCGACGATCGACGAGTTGATCGAGATCATCCCGGCGCCGGACTTCCCGACCGCCGGCATCATCTACGGCGTCGCCGGCGTGCGCGACGGCTACCGCACCGGGCGCGGCCGCGTCGTGATGCGCGCGGCCACGCACTTCGAGGAGATCGACCGCGGCCAGCGGATGGCGATCATCGTCGACGAGCTGCCGTACCAGGTGAACAAGCGCTCGCTGCTCGAGCGGATCGCCGAGCTCGTCAACGAGAAGAAGCTCGAAGGCATCTCCGACATCCGCGACGAGTCCGACAAGAGCGGCATGCGTGTCGTGATCGAGCTCAAGCGCGGCGAAGTGCCCGAAGTGGTGCTGAACAACCTGTATAAGGCGACGCAGCTCCAGGACACGTTCGGCATGAACATGGTCGCGCTCGTCGACGGCCAGCCGAAGCTGCTGAACCTGAAGGAAATCCTGCAGTGCTTCCTGTCGCATCGACGCGAAGTGCTGACGCGCCGCACGATCTACGAACTGCGCAAGGCCCGTGAACGCGGCCACGTGCTTGAAGGTCTCGCGGTCGCGCTCGCGAACATCGACGAGTTCATCGCGATCATCAAGGCCGCGCCGACGCCGCCGATCGCGAAGCAGGAACTGATGGCGAAGCCGTGGGATTCGTCGCTCGTGCGCGAGATGCTGACGCGCGCCGAGAGCGAGAACGCGGCGGCCGGCGGCCGCTCCGCGTACCGCCCGGAAGGCCTGAACCCGGCGTTCGGCATGCAGGTCGACGGGCTGTACCGTCTGTCCGACACGCAGGCCCAGGAAATCCTGCAGATGCGCCTGCAGCGCCTGACCGGCCTCGAGCAGGACAAGATCATCGGCGAGTACCGCGAAGTGATGGCGCAGATCGCCGACCTGCTGGACATCCTCGCGCGCCCCGAGCGGATCACGACGATGATCGGCGAGGAACTCACGTCGGTGAAGGCCGAATTCGGCGATGCGCGCCGCTCGAAGATCGAGCTGAACGCGACCGAGCTGAACACCGAGGATCTGATCACGCCGCAGGACATGGTCGTCACGATGTCGCACGCGGGCTACGTGAAGTCGCAGCCGCTGTCCGAGTACCGCGCGCAGAAGCGCGGCGGTCGCGGCAAGCAGGCGACGCAGATGAAGGAAGACGACTGGATCGAGACGCTGTTCATCGCGAACACGCACGATTACATCCTGTGCTTCTCGAACCGCGGCCGCGTGTACTGGGTCAAGGTCTATGAGGTGCCGCAGGGCTCGCGCAACTCGCGCGGCCGCCCGATCGTCAACATGTTCCCGCTGCAGGAAGGCGAGAAGATCAACGTCGTGCTGCCGGTTAAGGAATTCTCGGCCGACAAGTTCATCTTCATGGCGACGTCGCTCGGCACCGTGAAGAAGACGCCGCTCGAAGCGTTCAGCCGCCCGATGAAGAAGGGCATCATCGCGGTCGGCCTCGACGACGGCGACTTCCTGATCGGTGCGTCGATCACCGACGGCGCGCACGACGTGATGCTGTTCTCCGACGCCGGCAAGGCCGTGCGCTTCGACGAGAACGACGTGCGTCCGATGGGGCGCGAGGCGCGTGGCGTGCGCGGCATGCAGCTCGAGGACGGGCAGCAGGTCATCGCGATGCTGGTTGCGGGCAGCGAGGAGCAGACCGTGCTCACCGCGACCGAGAACGGCTACGGCAAGCGCACGCCGATCACCGAGTACACGCGTCACGGTCGCGGTACGAAGGGTATGATCGCGATCCAGACGTCCGAGCGCAACGGCAAGGTCGTGGCCGCGACGCTCGTCGACGCCGAGGATCAGATCATGCTGATCACGACGGCCGGCGTGTTGATTCGCACCCGTGTTTCCGAGATTCGCGAGATGGGGCGCGCCACGCAAGGTGTTACACTCATCAGTCTCGATGAGGGTACCAAGCTCTCCGGCCTGCAGCAGATTGCGGAGGCCGAGGAGGGCGATGGCGAGGCCGACGAGGCGTCGGACGGCGAAGCCTGAAGAACGGATGAGACTCTGGCCGCCGCGGGCGTGAAGCGCCGCGGCCGGCGAGCAACCATTCATATTTCCAAAAGGGAGTGATGATGCAAAAGCAATTCAAGCAACTGGTCCTGCTGGCTGCACTGGTGCCGACGTTCGCGATGGCGCAAGCGCTGTCGAATTCCGCACCGGCGCCCGCCGCGGCAGCTGCGCCGATCGACGCCGACAAGAAGGCAGCGATCAAGGATCTGCTCGACGCGATCGACGCGCCGAAGCTCGTGTCGGCAATCGGCAACAGCGCCGAAATGCAGGCCAAGCAGCTCGTGCCGGCGATCCTGTCGGACGCGCTGTCGGAAAACAAGACGCTGAACGACAAGCAGAAGCAGGCTGCCGTTCCGACGCTGCAGAAGAACGCGGTGCCGAAGCTGGTCGACGGCGCGGGCAAGGTGTTCGGCACGCAGCAGTTCCAGAACGACGCAATGTCGGCTCAGTACGACGCATACGCGAAGTACTACAGCACGTCGGAGATCAAGGATCTGACGACGTTCTACAAGAGCCCGACGGGCCGCAAGTTCATCCAGGTTCAGGATCAGGTCGGTCGCGACGTGGTCAACGGCCTGATGCAGAAGTACATGCCGCAAGCGATCCAGGCAACGCGCACGCAGGCTGACAAGGAAGTCGCAGCAGTCAAGCCGGGCAAGTAAGCCGTCCAGGCACGCCCCCCGGCCGTTCGGCCGGGTTTGGCGGGAGCCTTCCGACAGTGCGATAATGGCCGTTTGCGCGCGAGCGCAAGCGGCCATTCTTTTTCTGGCGCGGCTCATTTGCAACTGACATGCGGCGGCAAGCCGCCGGTCGCGTCCCTCCCGAGGTTTTCACGATGCGCGTCTTTAATTTCTCCGCCGGTCCTGCGGCGATGCCCGAGGAAGTGCTGCGGCAGGCCGCCGACGAAATGCTCGACTGGCACGGCAGCGGCATGAGCGTGATGGAGATGAGCCATCGCGGCAAGGAATTCATGTCGATTCACGAGGCCGCGCTGACCGACCTGCGCGACCTGCTCGGCGTGCCGGCAAGCCACCGGATCCTGTTCCTGCAGGGCGGCGGCATCGCGGAAAACGCGATCGTGCCGATGAACCTGCTCGGGTCGCGTAACACCGCCGACTTCGTCGTGACGGGCTCGTGGTCGCAGAAATCGTTCGGCGAGGCGAAGAAGTTCTGCACGCCGCATCTCGCCGCAACCGGCAAGACGGAAGACGGCTTCACGCGCGCGCCGGCGCGCGCCGAATGGCAACTGTCGGACGATCCGGCCTACGTGCATCTGTGCACCAACGAGACGATCGACGGCGTCGAGACGTTCGAGATTCCCGATCTCGGCGACGTGCCGCTGGTCGCGGATGTCTCGTCGCACATCCTGTCGCGCCCGATGGACGTCGCGAAATACGGCGTGCTGTTCGGCGGCGCGCAGAAGAATATCGGCATGGCCGGCGTGACGGTCGTGATCGTGCGCGAGGACCTGCTCGATCGCGCGCTGTCGATCTGCCCGTCCGCGTTCGAATGGAAGACTGTCGCCGAGAACAACTCGCTGTACAACACGCCGCCCACCTATGCGATCTACATCGCGGGTCTCGTGTTCCAGTGGCTGAAGCGGCAGGGTGGCCTCGAAGCGATCGAGGCCCGCAATATCGAAAAATCGAAGCTGCTCTACGACACGATCGATGCGAGCGGCTTCTATCTGAACAAGGTCGAGCCGGCAGCGCGTTCGCGGATGAACGTGCCGTTTTTCCTGGCCGACGAAACGCGCAACGAAGACTTCCTTGCCGGCGCAAAGGCGCGCGGGCTGCTGCAGCTGAAGGGCCACAAGTCCGTCGGCGGCATGCGGGCGTCGATCTATAACGCGGTGCCGCTCGAGGGCGTGAAGGCGCTCGTCGAGTACATGAAGGACTTCGAGCAGCGCGGCGCCTGACGGCGGCGCTGCTCAAACAGCACGGCAAAACGCATGGACGACGAACTGAATTCCCGCCTGAAACCGCTGCGCGATCGCATCGACGCGATCGACGCGCAGCTGATTGCGCTCCTGAACCAGCGCGCCGCGGTGGCGCTGGAGGTGGGCGAGGTCAAGAAGCATTTCAACGCGCCGGTGTTCCGGCCGGAGCGCGAGCTGCAGGTGATCGCGCGGCTGCAGGACATGAGCGCGGGGCCGCTCGAGAGCGAGCACATCAGCGCAATCTGGCGCGAGATCATGGCGGCGAGCCGCGCGCTCGAGCAGACGATCCACGTCGCGTTCCTCGGGCCGGTCGGCACGTATAGCGAACAGGCGATGTTCGAGTATTTCGGCCAGTCGATCGAAGGGCTGCCGTGCCCGTCGATCGACGAGGTGTTCCGTTCGGTCGAGGCCGGTGCGTCCGCGTTCGGCGTCGCGCCGGTCGAGAATTCGACCGAAGGGGCCGTGTCGCGCACGCTCGACCTGCTGCTGCAGACGCAACTGCTGATCAGCGGCGAGCTCGCGCTGCCCATCCACCACAACCTGCTCACGCAGAGCGGCACGCTCGACGGCGTGAAGCGCGTCTGCGCGCATGCGCAGGCGCTCGCGCAATGCCAGCAGTGGCTCGCCGCGAATGCGCCGCAGCTCGAGCGGCAGGCCGTGGCGAGCAACGCGGAGGCCGCGCGCCTCGCGGCGGCCGATCCGACCGTCGCGGCGATCGCGGGTGACCGCGCGGCCGCGCATTACGGCTTGCAGATCGCGTTCTCGCAGATCCAGGACGATCCGCACAACCGTACGCGCTTCGTGATCGTCGGCAAGCAGCCGGCCGGGCAAAGCGGTCATGACCAGACGTCGCTGATCGTGTCGGTGAAGAACGAGCCGGGCGCCGTGTTCAAGCTGCTCGAACCGCTCGCGCGGCACGGTGTGTCGATGACGCGCTTTGAGTCGCGTCCGGCACGCGTCGGCACGTGGGAGTACTACTTCTACATCGACATCGAAGGGCACCGCGACGATGCGTCGGTCGCGGCCGCGCTTGCGGAACTTGGCCAGAAGGCTGCGTTCCTGAAGATACTCGGTTCGTATCCGCGCGCACGCTGACGCGCGGCGGTCCGGCGCCTGCTCGCGCAGGCGCGGCGGCCAGGCGGGCAGGGCAGGCCGATCGGCGCTGCCGAAGGCGGGTTCGGGCGGCATCCGGTGCAGGTCGCGCCGGGTGCGGGCCCGTTGCCCGGAATCTGGAATTCCGTGTGCGGGGCGTCGTTCCGCACGCGTAACTTGGCTCTTGTCGTGTCAGGCTTTGCATTCAACAAACTGGTCATTTTCGGTGTCGGCCTGATCGGCGGATCGCTGGCCCGCGCGCTGCGCGAGCGCGCGCCGGGCGGCGCGGGCGAGATCGTCGGCGTGGGCCGTTCGCGCGTATCGGTCGAGCGTGCGCTGTCGCTCGGCGTGATCGACCGCGCGGCGGCGCTCGACGACGACGCGCAGTTGCGCGACGCGCTGGCGGGCGCCGATCTCGTGCTGCTGGCCGCACCCGTCGCGCAGACGGGCCCGCTGCTCGCGCGCATCGCGCCGTGGCTCGCCGATGCGACGATCGTCACCGATGCGGGCAGCACCAAATCCGACGTCGTCGCCGCCGCGCGCGAAGCGCTCGGCGCGCGGATCGCGCAGTTCGTGCCGGGGCATCCGATTGCCGGCCGCGAGTCGAGCGGCGTCGAGGCCGCGTTGCCGGACCTGTACGTCGGCCGCAACGTCGTGCTGTGCCCGCTGCCGGAGAACGCGCCCGAATCGGTCGCGCGGATCGACGCGATGTGGCGCGCGACCGGCGCCGACGTGCGCACGATGAGCACCGGGCAGCACGACCGCGTGTTTGCGTCGATCAGCCATCTGCCGCACGTGCTGTCGTTTGCGCTCGTCGAACAGATCCTCGGCGAGACGGACGCGGAACTCAAATTCTCGTACGCGGCGGGCGGCTTCCGCGATTTCACGCGCATCGCGGCGTCGAGCCCGGAGATGTGGCGCGACGTGTGCGTCGCGAACCGCGCGGCGCTGCTCGACGAACTCGACGGCTACACGCGCGTGCTCGCGCGGCTGCGCGAGGCAATCGACGCCGGCGACGGCGCGGCGCTCGAAGCCGTGTTCACGCGCTCGCGCGCCGCACGCAAGGCATGGCAGGAGCGTGGCGGCACGCCCGCTGCCGAACCGGTCAAGAAATAACAGGACGATTCTCATGGACTATCTCGATCTCGGCCCGTACTCCAGCGCATCGGGCACCGTGCGCCTGCCCGGCTCGAAGAGCATCTCGAACCGCGTGCTGCTGCTCGCGGCGCTTGCCGAAGGCGAAACGACGATCACCAACCTGCTCGACTCCGACGACACGCGCGTGATGCTCGATGCACTCGGCAAGCTCGGCGTGAAGCTCGCGCGCGACGGCGACATCTGCGTCGTCACGGGCACGCGCGGCGCGTTCACCGCGAAGACGGCCGACCTGTTCCTCGGCAACGCGGGCACGGCCGTGCGGCCGCTGACCGCGGCGCTCGCGGTGAACGGCGGCGACTATCGCGTGCACGGCGTGCCGCGCATGCACGAGCGGCCGATCGGCGATCTCGTCGACGGCCTGCGGCAGATCGGCGCGCGGATCGATTACGAACTGAACGAAGGCTACCCGCCGCTGCGGATCAGGCCCGCGACGATCTCGGTCGATGCGCCGATTCGCGTGCGCGGCGACGTGTCGAGCCAGTTCCTCACGGCGCTGCTGATGACGCTGCCGCTCGTGAAGGCGAAGGACGGCAAGATCGTCGTCGAGGTCGACGGCGAACTGATCTCGAAGCCGTACATCGACATCACGATCCGGCTGATGGAGCGTTTCGGCGTGGTCGTCGAGCGTGACGGCTGGCAGCGCTTCGTCGTGCCGGCCGGCGTCCGCTACCGCTCGCCGGGGCGGATCATGGTCGAGGGCGATGCGTCGTCCGCATCGTACTTCCTCGCGGCCGGCGCGCTTGGCGGCGGCCCGCTGCGCGTCGAGGGCGTGGGGCGGGCGAGCATCCAGGGCGACGTCGGCTTCGCGAACGCGCTGATGCAGATGGGCGCGAACGTGACGATGGGCGACGACTGGATCGATGTGCGAGGCATCGGCCACGACCACGGCAAGCTCGAGCCGATCGACATGGATTTCAACCTGATCCCCGATGCGGCGATGACCATCGCGGTTGCGGCGCTGTTCGCGAGCGGCACGAGCACGCTGCGCAACATCGCGAGCTGGCGCGTGAAGGAGACCGACCGCATCGCCGCGATGGCGACCGAACTGCGCAAGGTCGGCGCGATCGTCGAGGAAGGTCCCGACTATCTCGTTGTCACGCCGCCGGAAAAGCTCACGCCGAACGCGGCGATCGACACGTACGACGATCACCGGATGGCGATGTGCTTCTCGCTCGTCAGCCTGGGCGGCGTGCCCGTGCGGATCAACGATCCGAAGTGCGTCGGCAAGACGTTCCCCGACTATTTCGACCGCTTCGCTGCGCTCGCCAAAGCCTGACCCGACTGTTCCGATGAAATCGACCCGACCCTTTCACCCGACTCCCGTCATCACGATCGACGGCCCGACCGCTTCCGGCAAGGGCACCGTCGCGGCGCTCGTCGCCGCGCACCTTGGCTTCCACCTGCTCGACAGCGGTGCGCTGTACCGTCTCGCGGCGCTCGCAAGCGTACGCTACGGCATTGAGGCGGAGGACATCGACGCGCTGGTGAAACTGATCGACGATCTCCACATCACGTTCCGCGAAGGCTGCGCGCAGCTCGACGGCGTCGACGTGTCGAACGACATCCGCGCCGAAGCGGTCGGCAACCGCGCGTCGGCCATTGCCGTGCACGGGCCCGTGCGCACCGCGCTGGTCGCGCGCCAGCGCGCGTTCCGCAAGACGCCGGGCCTGGTTGCCGACGGCCGCGACATGGGTACGGTGATCTTCCCGGACGCCGTGCTGAAGGTGTTCCTGACGGCCAGCGCCGAGGCGCGCGCGGCCAGACGGCATAAGCAATTGATGCAAAAAGGTTTTTCTGCTAATATAGATGACTTGCTCCGGGATCTTCGTGAACGTGACGCGCGCGACAGCAATCGCGCGGCCGCACCGCTGAAGCCCGCGGCAGATGCCGAGCTGCTGGATACGTCGGCACTTTCGGTCGATGAAGCAGTCGACCAGGTGCTGCAGTGGTACCGGGCGCTCGGCCAGCCCGCCTGAGAAGGCGGGCAGCGGTAGGTGCTCCGCGTCGCAAGCGCGGAGCGTGTTTCGAACCCTTAACCCCGTGTGGTCTTCGATCTGGCCCTTTCAGCCTGCCATTCCGGCCGGCGTGGCACAGCGAGCCATGCACAATCAGATTTTTATGTCCGACCTGCAAACCTCCACCCCGAATACCGAATCCTTTGCGGCTCTGTTCGAAGAGTCGCTGACCCGCCAAGACATGCGCGCCGGCGAAGTGATTTCCGCCGAAGTCGTGCGCGTCGACCACAACTTCGTGGTCGTCAATGCAGGCCTGAAGTCCGAGGCTTACATTCCGATCGAGGAATTCCTGAACGATCAGGGCGAGGTTGAGGTGCAGTCGGGCGATTTCGTGTCCGTCGCGATCGACGCACTCGAAAACGGCTACGGCGACACGATCCTGTCGCGCGACAAGGCGAAGCGCCTTGCATCGTGGCTGTCGCTGGAAAAGGCCCTCGACAACAACGAACTCGTCACCGGCACGATCACCGGCAAGGTGAAGGGCGGCATGACCGTGATGGTCAACGGCATCCGCGCGTTCCTGCCGGGTTCGCTGGTCGACACGCGTCCGGTCAAGGACACGACCCCGTACGAAGGCAAGACGCTCGAGTTCCGCGTGATCAAGCTCGATCGCAAGCGTAACAACGTCGTGCTGTCGCGTCGTGCAGTGATCGAAGCGACGCAAGGCGAAGAGCGCGCGAAGCTGCTCGAGACGCTGAAGGAAGGCGCGATCGTCAACGGCGTGGTCAAGAACATCACCGACTACGGTGCGTTCGTCGACCTCGGCGGCATCGACGGCCTGCTGCACATCACCGACATCGCATGGCGTCGTGTGCGTCACCCGAGCGAAGTCCTGTCGGTTGGCCAGGAAGTCACCGCGAAGATCCTCAAGTTCGACCAGGAGAAGAACCGCGTCTCGCTGGGCATCAAGCAACTGGGCGACGATCCGTGGGAAGGCATCTCGCGCCGTTACCCGTCGGGCACGCGCCTGTTCGGCAAGGTCACGAACATCACCGACTACGGCGCATTCGTCGAAGTGGAATCGGGCATCGAAGGCCTCGTCCACGTGTCGGAAATGGACTGGACCAACAAGAACGTTGCTCCGTCGAAGGTTGTCCAGCTCGGCGACGAAGTCGAAGTCATGGTTCTCGAGATCGACGAAGACCGTCGTCGTATCAGCCTCGGCATGAAGCAGTGCAAGCCGAATCCGTGGGATGACTTCAGCCGCAACTTCAAGAAGGGCGACAAGATCACGGGCGCAATCAAGTCGATCACCGACTTCGGCGTGTTCATCGGTCTGCCGGGCGGCATCGACGGCCTGGTCCACCTGTCGGACCTGTCGTGGAGCGAAGCCGGCGAAGAAGCCGTTCGCAAGTACAAGAAGGGCGACGAAGTCGAAGCAATCGTGCTCGGTATCGACGTCGAGAAGGAGCGTATTTCGCTCGGCATCAAGCAACTCGAAGGCGACCCGTTCAGCAACTACGTTGCAATGAACGACAAGGGCTCGATCGTCGACGGCGTCGTGAAGACGGTCGATGCGAAGGGTGCGGTCATCACGCTGACGGGCGACATCGAAGGCTACCTGCGCGCATCGGAAATCTCGCAGGATCGCGTCGAAGACGCACGCAATGTGCTGAAGGAAGGCGACAAGGTCAACGCGATGGTGATCAACATCGATCGCAAGTCGCGTGGCATCAACCTGTCGATCAAGGCGAAGGATTCGGCCGAGCAACAGGAAGCGATCCGCGGCCTGCAATCGGACTCGAGCGCTGCTGCGACCGGTACGACCAACCTCGGCGCGCTGCTGAAGGCGAAGCTCGACGGCCAGAACCAGTAAGCCTCACGAGGTCTGCTGAAGTATGACCAAATCCGAGTTGGTCGCGCAGCTGGCATCGCGATTTCCGCAACTTGTCCTCAAGGATGCGGATTTCGCGGTGAAAACGATGCTCGATGCGATGTCCGATGCCCTGGCGAAAGGGCATCGCATCGAAATTCGGGGTTTCGGCAGCTTCGGCCTCAACCGTCGCCCGGCGCGCGTCGGACGCAACCCGAAGTCGGGGGAGAAAGTGCAGGTGCCCGAGAAGTTCGTGCCGCACTTCAAGCCTGGCAAGGAATTGCGTGAACGCGTCGACGGCCGCGCCGGTGAGCCGCTGAAGGCTGATGATCCGGACGACGAGCGTTGAGCGTCGTTCGGTTTGCCCGGAACCTGTCCGGCGAAGGCTGAAGAAAAAAGCGCCCCTTGCGGGCGCTTTTTTCGTTTCCGGCAACCGCAGCGCAACGGGGCGAGCAGGATCTGCGCAGCCGCGGAAACGCTTCCTTTACAATACGGGTCGATTCGGTGCGACGAAGGGGAGTCGCGCGCCGCGGCAAACCTCAACATAGAGAGGGCTTCATGAAGTTTATCGTCTGGCTGATCCGGGTATTGGTGTTCGTGCTGCTGCTGGTGCTCGCGCTGGCCAATACGCAAACCGCGACGCTGAATTTTGTTGCCGGCTATGCATGGCAAGCGCCGCTGATCCTGATCGGCCTCGCGTTCTTCGTCGTGGGGCTGCTGGCCGGCCTGCTGTCCGCGCTGCCTTCGATCTTCCGTCTGCGTCTCGAGAACGGGCGCCTGAAGCGCGATCTGCGCGCGGCGCGCGAAACGCCTGCCGTCATCGACCAGCCGCCGATGCCGCCCGTCATTTAACACGGACGCCGCGCGATAATCGCGCGGTTTTCGTCTCTGCTTCGATATTTCGCATGGATCTGGATTTCTGGTGGTTGCTCGCGATTCCGGTTGCGTTCGCGCTCGGTTGGGCGGCGTCACGCTATGACCTGAAGAATCTCCTGTCGGAGAGTGCCAACCTGCCGCGATCGTATTTTCGCGGCCTGAATTTTCTGTTGAACGAACAACCGGACAAGGCGATCGACGCGTTCATCGAGGTCGCCAAGCTCGACCCCGAGACGGTCGAGCTGCACTTCGCGCTCGGCAACCTGTTCCGCCGTCGCGGTGAAACCGACCGTGCAATCCGCGTGCACCAGAACCTGCTGAGCCGTACGGACCTGCCGGTCAACGAGCGCGACCATGCGCTGTACGAGCTCGGCCAGGATTTCCTCAAGGCCGGCCTGCTCGATCGCGCCGAGGAGGCGTTCCACAAGCTCGCCGACGGCGACTACGCGCTTGGCGCACAGCGGGCGCTGCTGACGATCTACGAGATCGAGAAGGACTGGAACAAGTCGATCGATACCGCGAAGCGCATCGAGTCGATGAGCGACAAACCGCTCGGCACCGAAATCGCGCAGTTTCACTGCGAACTCGCGCAGGACGCGTTGCAGCGCAAGAACGCGGCTGCGGCCGCAGAGCAACTGCGGCTCGCGCTGACCGTGAACCCGCAGAACGTTCGCGCGACGATCCTGTCCGGCGATGCCGCGGAGGCGGAGGGCAATCACGCGGCTGCGATCGAGCACTGGAAGCGTGTCGAAGCGCAGAACCCGGCGTATCTGCCGCTCGTCGCCGACAAGCTGATGAAGGCCTATGTCGCGCTCGGCAAGAACGTCGACGGCGCGGAGCTGCTGATGGGGTATGTCGACCGCTATCCGTCGAACGACCTGCTCGACATCGCCTATCAGCATATCGCGGGGTTGCGCGGCCAGGATGCAGCGCACACGCTCGCGCGCGCGCAGATGGAGAAGTCGCCGAACCTGTCGGGGATGCTGCACCTGCTCGATGCGCAGATCGCGGCGGCCGACGAACCGCGTCGTAAGGAACTTGAAATGATGCGTGCGCTGATCAAGCAGCGCACGAAAAATCTGCCACGGTATACGTGCCAGAATTGCGGTTTCCGGGCGCGGCTCTTCTACTGGCAGTGCCCCGGATGCAGCGGCTGGGAAACCTATGCGCCGCGCCGCGTCGAACCTGCGATGTCGAGCTGATCCCGGCACGCGGAACCAACGCGCAGCGGTTGTCGCCGGGCTCGGCCCGGCGGCCAAGTTAGTCAATTACCGGGAAGTACCGGAACATCTATGAAAATCACCATCATCGGCACCGGCTATGTCGGCCTCGTCACGGGCTCATGTCTCGCGGAGATCGGTCACGACGTCTTCTGTCTCGACGTCGATCCGCGCAAGATCGACATCCTGAATAACGGCGGGATGCCGATTCACGAACCGGGGCTGCTGGACATCATCGCGCGCAACCGCGCGGCGGGGCGCCTGCGCTTTTCGACCGACCTCGAGGCGAGCGTCGCGCACGGCGAGATCCAGTTCATTGCGGTCGGCACGCCGCCCGACGAGGACGGCTCGGCCGACCTGCAATACGTGCTCGAGGCCGCGCGCAACATCGGCCGCCACATGACGGGCTTCAAGGTGATCGTCGACAAGTCGACGGTGCCGGTCGGTACCGCGCAGCGCGTGCGCGGCGTGGTCGACGAGGCGCTTGCCGCACGCGGGCTCGGCGGCAGCGTCGCGCATCGCTTCTCGGTCGTGTCGAACCCGGAATTCCTGAAGGAAGGCGCCGCGGTCGAGGACTTCATGCGCCCTGACCGGATCATCATCGGCGTCGACGGCGACGAGACGGGCACGATCGCGCGCGAGAAGATGAAGAAGCTTTACGCGCCGTTCAACCGCAACCACGAGCGGACGATCTACATGGACGTGCGTTCGGCCGAATTCGCGAAATATGCGGCGAATGCGATGCTCGCGACGCGTATCTCGTTCATGAACGAGATGTCGAATCTCGCCGACAAGGTCGGTGCCGACATCGAGGCCGTGCGCCGCGGGATCGGCTCCGATCCGCGTATCGGCTATCACTTCCTGTACGCGGGCGTCGGCTACGGCGGCTCGTGCTTCCCGAAGGACGTCCAGGCGCTGATTCGCACCGCGGGCGAGAACGGCCAGCCGCTGCGCATCCTGGAAGCCGTCGAGGCGGCCAACCATGCGCAGAAGGACGTGCTGATCGGCAAGATCGAGCAGCGCTTCGGCGCCGACCTGACCGGCCGCGAGTTCGCGGTCTGGGGCCTGGCGTTCAAGCCGAACACCGACGACATGCGCGAGGCGCCGAGCCGCCGCCTGATCGCCGCGCTACTCGAGCGCGGCGCGATCGTGCGCGCGTACGATCCGGTCGCGGTCGACGAGGCGCGGCGCGTGTTCGCGCTGGATTTCGGCGACGATGCGGATGCGCTTGCACGGCTGCAGCTCGTCGATACGCAGGACGTCGCCGTGACGGGGGCGGACGCGCTCGTGATCGTGACCGAATGGAAGGAATTCCGGAGCCCCGATTTCACGCGCCTGAAGGCCGAACTGAAGGCGCCGGTGATTTTCGACGGGCGCAACCTGTACGAGCCGGACGCGATGGCCGAACTGGGCATCGACTACTATGCGATCGGCCGGCCGTATGTCGATCCCCAGTCGTTCTCCCGTGGCTGATCACACGATGAATACTCTCCGCGAAGTCGTTCCGGTGCCGCGCGCGCAGCTCGCGCGCTCGCGTGTGCTTGTCGTCGGCGACGTGATGCTCGACCGTTACTGGTTCGGCAACGTCGATCGAATTTCGCCGGAAGCGCCGGTGCCGGTCGTGCACGTGCAGCGTCAGGAAGAGCGGCTCGGCGGTGCGGCCAACGTCGCGCGCAATGCCGTGACGCTCGGCGGCCAGGCCGGATTGCTGTGCGTCGTCGGTTGCGACGAACCCGGCGAGCGGATCGTCGAGCTGCTCGGGAGCAGCGGCGTGACGCCGTATCTCGAGCGCGACCCGACGCTGCCGACCACGATCAAGCTGCGCGTGCTCGCACGCCAGCAGCAACTGCTGCGCGTCGACTTCGAGGCGATGCCTACGCACGAGGTGCTGCTCGCGGGGCTCGCGCGCTTCGACGCGCTGCTGCCGCAGCACGACGTCGTGCTGATGTCGGATTACGCGAAGGGCGGCCTGACGCACGTCACGACGATGATCGAGAAAGCGCGGGCGGCCGGCAAGGCCGTCCTCGTCGACCCGAAGGGCGACGACTGGGCGCGCTACCGCGGCGCCTCGCTGATCACGCCGAATCGCGCGGAGTTGCGCGAAGTGATCGGGCAGTGGAAATCGGAAGACGATCTGCGCGCGCGTGTCGCGAATCTGCGTGCGGAACTCGGCATCGACGCGCTGCTGCTCACGCGTTCCGAAGAGGGCATGACGCTCTTTTCCGCCACCGGCGAACTGCACGCACCGGCGCTTGCGCGCGAGGTGTACGACGTGTCGGGCGCGGGCGATACCGTGATCGCGACGGTCGCGACGATGCTCGGCGCAGGCGTGCCGCTCGTCGACGCGGTCGTGCTCGCGAATCGCGCGGCAGGCATCGTGGTCGGCAAGCTCGGCACGGCCACGGTGGACTACGACGAACTGTTTCACTGAGCGCATTCGGCGGCGCGACGAGCGCGTCGCACGAGTGGCTCGCACTTTTCAGGCAGGACGATCATGACCCTCATCGTCACCGGCGCAGCCGGTTTTATCGGCGCGAACATCGTCAAGGCGCTCAACGAGCGCGGCGAGACGCGCATCATCGCGGTCGACAACCTGACGCGCGCGGACAAGTTCCGCAATCTCGTCGATTGCGAGATCGACGACTATCTCGACAAGACGGAATTTGTCGAACGCTTCGCGCGCGGCGACTTCGGCAAGGTGCGCGCGGTGTTCCACGAAGGCGCCTGTTCGGACACGATGGAAACCGACGGCCGCTACATGATGGACAACAACTTCCGCTACAGCCGCGCGGTGCTCGACGCGTGCCTCGCACAAGGCGCGCAGTTCCTGTACGCGTCGTCGGCCGCGATCTACGGAGGCTCGACGCGTTTCGTCGAGGAGCGCGACGTCGAGGCGCCGCTGAACGTGTACGGCTATTCGAAGTTCCTGTTCGACCAGGTGATCCGTCGCGTGCTGCCGACCGCGAAGAGCCAGATCGCCGGCTTCCGCTATTTCAACGTGTACGGCGCGCGCGAAACGCACAAGGGCCGCATGGCGTCGGTTGCGTTCCACAACTTCAACCAGTTCCGCGCGGAAGGCAAGGTGAAGCTGTTCGGCGAGTACAACGGCTATGCACCGGGCGAGCAGACGCGCGATTTCGTGTCGGTCGAGGACGTCGCGAAGGTGAACCTGTTCTTCTTCGATCATCCGGAGAAGTCGGGCATCTTCAACCTCGGCACGGGCCGTGCGCAGCCGTTCAACGATATCGCGTCGACGGTCGTGAACACGCTGCGCGCGCTCGACAACCTGCCGCCGCTGACACTCGCGCAGCAGGTCGAGCAGGGGCTGATCGAATACGTGCCGTTCCCCGATGCGTTGCGCGGCAAGTACCAGTGCTTCACGCAGGCCGACCAGACGAAACTGCGCGCGGCCGGCTACGATGCACCGTTCCTGACCGTGCAGGAAGGCGTCGACCGCTACGTTCGTTGGCTGTCCGGCCAGGTTTAAGCGGAAGCGTTGTATCGATAGACTGGGTCTCACGGTCGGCAGCCGCCGGCCGTTTTCAACGGAGATCCAGCACATGATCAGAAAATGGTTTGCCGCAGCGGTCATGCTCGGCGCAGTCGCGTCGGCCTGGGCGGCCGTCGACGTCAACACCGCGAACGAGGATGCGCTCGTCGGCATCAGGGGCATCGGCCCGGCGCGGGCGAAGGCGATTCTGGACGAACGCGGCGCGCGCGGTCCGTTCAGGAATGCGGAAGATCTCGCGTCACGCGTGAAAGGCATGGGCGGCCATACCGTCGAGCGACTTCAGCAGGAAGGGCTGACGGTAGGCGCGGCCGGCGCGGGCGCGACCGGCTCGGGCACTGCAGCCGCGCCGGTCGCGGGCAAGGCGGCAGCAGCAAAGCCCGCCGCGGCACCTGCCCGCACCGCGCAGAAGTAACGCGTCGCGCGCGACCGACAAAGAGCTCCTTCAGTCGCCGTCATTGCGACGGCTTCCCGCGGCATGCCGCGGGTTTTTTGCGTGCGCACTGCGTGCGCGGCGATCGCGAATCGCGCGGCATGCGTATTCCATCGTCGCAAAGGGGTTGCCGGCGCGAGCGGCGGCGCTGGTTTACAATCGACCGATTGATCGGCCTCGTACTCACGGCATACCCATGGCTTACAAAACTATCGAAGACACGATCGGCAATACGCCGCTCGTGCAACTGGTCCGCTTGCCGGACGACGAGATTCGCGCGCGCAACAACGTGGTGCTCGCGAAGCTCGAAGGCAACAATCCGGCCGGTTCCGTGAAGGATCGCCCGGCGCTGTCGATGATCAGCAAGGCCGAGGCGCGCGGGCGCATCAAGCCGGGCGATACGCTGATCGAGGCGACGAGCGGCAACACGGGCATCGCGCTCGCGATGGCAGCGGCGATCCGCGGCTACAAGATGGTGCTGATCATGCCGGAGGACCTGTCGGTCGAGCGCCGCCAGAGCATGGCGGCCTATGGCGCCGAGATCATCCTCACGCCGGTGAAGGGCGGGATGGAGCTGGCGCGTGACCTGGCGGACCAGATGCAGCGCGAAGGCAAGGGCGTGATCCTCGATCAGTTCGCCAACCCCGACAACCCGGTCGCGCACTACGAAGCGACCGGCCCGGAGATCTGGCGCGACACCGACGGGCGCGTGACGCACTTCGTGTCGGCGATGGGCACGACCGGCACGATCATGGGCGTGTCGCAGTATCTGAAGGAACGGAATCCCGCGATCGAGATCGTCGGTGCGCAGCCGGAAGAAGGTTCGCGCATTCCCGGCATCCGCAAATGGCCGGAAGCCTATTTGCCGACGATCTTCGATCGCAGCCGCGTCGACCGCGTCGAGAACGTGAGCCAGGCCGCCTCCGAAACGATGGCGCGCCGGCTGGCGGCTGTCGAAGGCATCTTCGCGGGCATTTCGTCGGGCGGCGCGTGCGAAGTCGCGATGCGCATCGCGCGTCAGGTCGAGAACGCGACGATCGTGTTCATCGTTTGCGATCGCGGCGACCGCTATTTGTCCACGGGCGTGTTCCCGGCCTGAGCCCGTCCCGCACGCGATAAAAAAACGCCGCAGTTGCGGCGTTTTTTGTTTGGGAGGGTGCGTCGCCTACTGCGCTTGCTCGTCCGCGTTGCCCGGCGTCAGCGCGCCGCTCGCTTCCATCTGCGCCTTCACGGCCTCGCCGAGCTGATACACGGTGAGTGCGTAGAAGAAGCTGCGGTTGTAGCGCGTCAGCACGTAGAAGTTCTTCAGCCCGAGCATGTATTCGGTCGCGCGCCCCGGCGACGGCAGATCGACCACGGTCACCGGCGTGGCGGCTTCGGTGGTGATGTTGACCGTCGGTTCGTTCAGCGTCATGCCCGCGCGCATCAGTTGCGACAGCGCCCAGTGCGGTTCGGGCTGGCCGTCTGCGGCGGCCTGTGCGATCCCCAGGCTGCCCGTATCGGGCGTGATCTGCCAGACCACCGGGCGGTCGGTTTCCCAGCCGTGCTGCTTCAGGTAGTTAGCGACGCTGCCGATCGCGTCGACAGGACTGCTGCGCAGATCGACATGGCCCGTGCCGTCGAAGTCGACTGCATATTCGCGGATGCTGCTCGGCAGAAACTGCGGAATCCCGATCGCACCCGTATACGAGCCGAGCACGGTGGTCGGGTCGAGCTGGTTGTCACGGGTCCAGACCAGGAAATCCTCGAGGTTCTTGCGGAACGTTGCCTGGCGGCTGTCGCGATTCGGCGTGTCCGGATAGTCGAACGTGAGCGTCGTCAGCGCGTCGAGCACGCGGAAATTGCCCATGTAGCGGCCATAGATCGTCTCGACGCCGATGATGCCGACGATCACCTCGGGCGGCACGCCGAACTCCCGGGATGCGCGCTGCAGCGTTGCCTGGTTGGCCTTCCAGAACTTCACGCCCGCGTTGATGCGGATCGGCTCGATGAAGCGCGAGCGATAGACGCGCCAGTTCTTGACCGTCGGCGACGCGGCGGGCTTCACGAGCTTGACTGCCGTCGCCGAATAGCTGATGCGCGAGAACAGCGCATGCAGGCTCGCGGAGTCGAAGCCGTTGCGGCTCACCATCTCGTCGATGAACGCGTCGACCTTCGCGTTGCTCGCGTAACGCTGCGGAACGATTTCCTCTTCGAAGGTCTGGCCTTGCGGCGCCGGCTGCTGGGGCTGGGCCTGTGCGACGCGCGTACCGGCAGGCTTCGCAGGCTGCGTCTGCGCGCCGGCAGGCGCGGCGCCGAGGGCTGCGGCGACGGCGGCAACGACGAGCGGAGCGCGAACACGGCGCAGCGCGGAGAGAAGGGCGGCAGGCTTGCTGGAATTCATGTCGAAGCGGGCGGACGGGGGCGATTGGGTTCGGCGCAGTATACCCGACGCATCCGGCGCGCCGGGGCGAAACCGGGCCCCGTTGTGGTAAGTTAGCGGCGAATTCGCGGCAGACGATGGACATCATTGATGGAGACCTGCGGCGCACCGCGCGCTGCGGATGACAGCTTATGGCAACCGCTTTCTATACGCACCCCGACTGCATGTTGCACGAGATGGGGGAATGGCATCCGGAATGCCCGGCCCGATTGTCGGCGATCCAGGATCAACTGATCGCGAGCCGCATCGACGACCTGATCGTGCACGAAACCGCGCCGTTCGCGAGCGAGGTGGCGTTGGGCCGTGTGCATACGCAGGCGCACATCGACTACATCCGGAGCATGACGCCGGTCGACGGCTACGTCGAGATCGATCCCGATACGCTGATGAACCGCGACACGTGGCGCGCGGCGCTGCGCGCAGCCGGTGCCGCGATCGCGGCGACCGACGCGGTGATCGAAGGCCGCTACGCGAATGCGTTCTGCGGCGTCCGGCCGCCCGGCCACCATGCGGAGCCCGCGCGCGCGATGGGTTTCTGCTTCTTCAACAACGTCGCGATCGCCGCGCGGCATGCGCTCGACGTGCACGGTCTCGAGCGTGTGGCGATCATCGATTTCGACGTGCACCACGGCAACGGCACCGAGGCTGCATTCGCCAACGACGAGCGCGTGCTGATGTGCAGTTTCTTCCAGCATCCGCTGTACCCGTTCTCGGGCGTCGATCACCAGGCGCCGAACATGGTCAACCTGCCGATGCCCGCGCGCAGCAACGGGATGGCGATCCGCGAAGCCGTCGACATGTTCTGGCTGCCGCGTCTCGACGCTTTCAAGCCGCAGATGCTGTTCGTGTCGGCGGGCTTCGATGCGCATCGCGAGGACGACATCGGCAACCTCGGCCTCGTCGAGACCGACTTCGAATGGCTGACCGCGCAGATCGTCGACGTCGCGCGTCGTCATGCGCAGGGCCGCATCGTGAGCTGTCTCGAAGGCGGCTACAACCTGTCCGCACTCGGGCGCAGCGTCGTCGCGCACCTGCGCGTGCTGGCCGGTATCTGACCGTTCGTCCGCCGCCAGCATGTGCGCTTGATCAGCGCGCCGGCACGCGCGCGTGAATCCACGCGATCAGCGCGTCGATCACGCGGTCGCGTTCGAGATCGTTCATCGTTTCGTGGAAACCACCTTCGTATAGCGTCAGCGTGCGATCGGTCGAGCCGACGCGCGCGCCGAACGCACGGCTGCCGTCGGGTTCGGTCAGCTTGTCGTCGGTGCCGTGATAGACGAGCACCGGGACGCGCAGCGCGCCGCGGCCGCGTTCGATGCGCGCCATCGCGTCGAGAATCTCCGCGCCGGTGCGCGCGGGCACCGCGCCGTGATGCACGAGCGGGTCGGCGCGATTGGCCGCGACGATGGCCGGATCGCGCGACAGCAGCGCCGCGTCGATCCGGATCGCGGGAAAGGTCGGCCACGCGCGGCTGATGACGCGGCTTACCGCGAGCATCCAGCGCGGCACGTCGCGCCCCGGTGCGAGCGCCGGGCTCGACAGCACGAGGCCCGTGAGCGCATGGCCGCTGGCCGGCGCGCGTTCTATCGCGTACAGCGCGGCGACCGCGCCGCCCATGCTGTGTCCCATCAGGAACAGCGGCGTATTGCCGCGCGCGGCTTCGGCGACCAGCGCATCCGCATCGTTCAGGTAATCGTCGAAACGCTCGACCCAGGCTCGCTTGCCGGGCGACTGGCCGTGCCCGCGCAGATCGATCGCGAGCACGTCGATGCCGGCCGCGTTCAGCCGGCCGGCGAGCGCGGCATAACGGCCCGCGTGTTCGGCGAGGCCATGCACGAGCGCGATCGTCGCGCGCGGCGGCGCGGTGCCGCTGCCGGCCGGCCAGCGGTACGATGCCAGTTCGAGCCCGTCCGCAGCGCGCAGCCGGCCCATTTTCGGCGCGGGCGGCGACGAAGGCGCCGATCCGGCGGTGGCGGGCGCGGCGGCCGGCGTGGTGGTGGCGGTCATCTGGCGTGTCCCTGTTCGTTGGTCGGTGTTCCGGATCATAGTCGCGGCATTGTCGCGACGGGCCAGCGGCGCTCCTCTAATTTCGTGAGGTTATGAAAAGATCGAAATCGATTATTAAGGGGAATGAGGGGTTTGCGGTAAAATCGCCGGCTATTCCAGATGCATCGGTGGCCGACTGGCGGGCCTGCTCGCCGGCCGGCCACCGTTTTGTTTACATGATCGAATTACGCAATCTTTCGCAGCGTTTCCCCGGGCCGAGCGGCTGGGTCGAGGCGCTGCACAACGTCAACCTGACGATTCCGCAGGGCGAGGTGTTCGGCATCATCGGCCGAAGCGGCGCCGGCAAGAGCACGCTCGTGCGCACCATCAACCTTCTCACGCGGCCGACCGAAGGCAATGTCGTCGTCGGCGGGCGCGATCTCACGCTGCTGCCGGCCGGCGCGCTGCGCGAGGCGCGCCGCGAGATCGGCATGATCTTCCAGCACTTCAACCTGCTGTCGTCGCGCACGGTGTTCGACAACGTCGCGCTGCCGCTGGAGCTGGCCGGCGCAAGCCGTGCCGACATCGAGGCCGCCGTGCTGCCGCTGCTCGACCTCGTCGGGCTGTCCGCGCAGAAGGATCGTTACCCGGCGCAGATCAGCGGCGGACAGAAGCAGCGCGTCGGCATCGCACGCGCGCTCGCGAGCCAGCCGAAGGTGCTGTTGTCGGACGAAGCGACGTCCGCGCTCGATCCCGAGACCACACGTTCGATCCTCGACCTGCTGAAGCGCATCAACCGCGAACTCGGCCTGACGATCGTGCTGATCACGCACCAGATGGAAGTGATCAAGCAGGTGTGCGATCGCGTCGCGGTGCTCGATGCGGGGCGGGTGGTCGAGGAGGGCCGCGTGATCGACGTGTTCCTGCAGCCGCATCACGAAGTGACGCGCGCGCTGATCGGCGACGTGATCGCGCAGGAACTGCCGCCCGCGCTGAAGGTGCGCGTGGCCGAGCGGCTGAAGACAGGTAGCGGGCATCTGCTGCGGCTCGCGTTCACGGGCTCGGGTGTCGACCAGCCGATCCTGTCGGAGACGATCCGCCGATACGAACTCGATTTCAACATCCTGCACGGCCAGATCGACGAGATTCAGGGGCAGGCATTCGGTTCGCTCGCGGTGCTCGCGGGCGGCGAGCCGGGCAAGGTCGGGCAGGCGCTCGCGTTCCTGCGCGAGCAAGGTGTGGTGGTAGAGGAGCTTTCGTATGTTGAGTGAGATGTTCGATATGTTCGTGCAGTCGTTCTGGGAGACGCTGATCATGGTCGGCATCTCCGGGGCGGTCGGCGCGCTCGTCGGTCTGCCGCTCGGCGTGCTGCTCTACCTGACCGATCGCCAGGGCGTGCTGCAGAACCTCGCGGTGAATCGCGTGCTCGGCGGCATCGTGAACGCCGTCCGCTCGACGCCGTTCATCATCCTGCTGGTCGCGGTGATTCCGTTTACGCGGCTCGTCACGGGCTCGTCGATCGGCACGGCCGCGGCGGTCGTGCCGCTGACGCTGGCGGCCGCGCCGTTCATCGCGCGTCTCGTCGAGACGGCGCTGCGCGAAGTCGACCGCGGGCTGATCGAAGCCGCGCAATCGATGGGCGCGACCACGTCGCAGATCGTATTCAAGGTGTTGCTGCCCGAATCGCTGCCGGGCGTCGTGGCGGGCCTGACGATCACGTTCGTGTCGTTGGTCGGCTATTCGGCGATGGCCGGTGCGATCGGCGGCGGCGGGCTCGGCGATCTCGGGATTCGCTACGGCTACCAGCGCTATCTGCCGGAAGTGATGTGGACGGTCGTCGCGATCCTGATCGTGTTCGTGCAGATCGTGCAGTCGTTCGGCGACTGGCTCGTCCGCCGGCTGAGCCACAAATAAGACGAAATTGATCCGTTAGTTAGGGGGAAGAGACGATGCAACGACGCTTCATGCTGAAGTTCGCGGCGGCACTCGGCGCAGCCGCGCTGTTCGCGGGTGCGCACGCACAGGCCGAAACCATCAAGGTGGGCGTGACGGGCGGGCCGCACGCGCAGATCATGGAAGCGGTGAAGAAGGTCGCGGCGAAGAGCGGCCTCGAGATCCGCGTCGTCGAATTCTCCGATTACGTGCAGCCGAACGCGGCGCTCGCGTCGGGCGACCTCGACGCGAACAGCTACCAGCACGATCCGTATCTGCAGGCGCAGGTGAAGGATCGCGGCTACAAGCTGATCAAGGTCGCGGAGACCGTCACGTTCCCGATGGGCATCTATTCGAAGCGCGTGAAGTCGCTGGCCGAACTGAAGCCCGGCGCGCGCATCGCGGTCCCGAACGACCCGACCAACGGCGGCCGTGCGCTGCTGCTGCTGCAAAAGCAGGGCCTCCTGAAATTGCGCGCGGATGCGGGGCTGAAGGCGACGCCGCTCGATATCGTCGACAATCCGCGCAAGCTGAAGATCGTCGAGCTCGATGCGGCGCAGATTCCGCGCTCGCTCGGCGACGTCGACGCGGCCGCGATCAATACCAACTACGCGATGGAAGCAGGGTTGAAACCGAAACAGGACGCGATCGCGATCGAGGGTCCGAACGGCCCGTACGCGAACATCCTCGCGATTCGCGACGCGGACCGGAACAAGCCGTGGGTCGCGAAACTGATCGCGGCCTATCATTCGGCCGACGTGAAGCAGTTCATCGAAGGCAAGTTCGGCGGCGCGGTCATCGTCGCCTGGTAACGGGCAGAGCACGGGACGCCCGGCGGGATTAGAGTCGATGATCGAAAACCCGGGCTTTGCGTCCGGGTTTTTTCTCTTTTAAAATAGAACGACCGTTCGCTATCATTGGCGCGTCGCCAAGAAGCGGTATCCTCGACAGCCACGATGGATGAGTCCGCTTGGCCGCGCAGTCATGAGGCCTCGCTATAGAATGGCCTCTGGTCGTATTCGTAACTTTGGAGCGTGTGCATGAAAATCCTGGTGCCAGTGAAAAGAGTGGTCGATTACAACGTGAAGGTCCGCGTGAAGTCGGACAACACGGGTGTCGACATCGCGAACGTGAAGATGTCGATGAACCCGTTCGACGAAATCGCCGTTGAAGAAGCGGTGCGCCTGAAGGAAGCGGGCGTCGCGACCGAAGTGATCGCGGTGTCGGTGGGCGTCACGCAGGCGCAGGAAACGCTGCGCACGGCGCTGGCGATCGGTGCGGATCGCGCGATCCTGGTCGAGTCGAACGACAGCGTCGAGCCGCTGGCCGTCGCGAAGATCCTGAAGGCGCTGGTCGACAAGGAGCAGCCGCAGCTGGTGATCCTCGGCAAGCAGGCAATCGACGACGATTCGAACCAGACGGGCCAGATGCTGGCTGCGCTGGCCGGCCTGCCGCAAGCGACGTTCGCGTCGAAGGTGACGGTTGCCGACGGCAAGGCAACGGTCGCGCGCGAAGTCGACGGCGGCGCGGAAACGCTGTCGCTGACGCTGCCGGCGGTCGTGACGACCGACCTGCGCCTGAACGAGCCGCGCTACGTGACGCTGCCGAACATCATGAAGGCGAAGAAGAAGCCGCTGGAAATCGTGAAGCCGGAAGACCTGGGCGTGGATGTCGCGCCGCGTCTGAAGACGCTGAAGGTGGTCGAGCCGCCGAAGCGCGCGGCCGGCGTGAAGGTGCCGGACGTGAAGACGCTGGTCGAGAAGCTGAAGACCGAAGCCAAGGTGCTGTAAGAGGGAGCGCAAAGAAATGACGATTCTGGTGATTGCAGAACACGACAACGCGTCGATCAAGGCCGCGACGCTGAACACGGTGGCAGCGGCGGCGAAGATCGGCGGTGACATTCACGTGCTGGTCGCGGGCCACAATGCGCAAGCGGCTGCAGACGCAGCGGCGAAGATCGCAGGTGTTTCGAAGGTGCTGCTGGCCGACGCGCCGCAGCTCGAAGCGGGCCTCGCGGAAAACGTCGAAGCGACCGCGCTGAACATCGCGAAGGACTACTCGCACATCCTCGCGCCGGCCACGGCGTACGGCAAGAACATCGCGCCGCGCATCGCCGCGAAGCTGGACGTCGCGCAGATTTCGGATATCACGGCGGTCGATTCGGCCGATACGTTCGAGCGCCCGATCTACGCAGGCAACGCAATCGCGACGGTGCAGTCGAGCGACCCGATCAAGGTCATCACGGTGCGTGCGACGGGTTTCGATCCGGTGGCGGCCGAAGGCGGCAGCGCTTCGGTCGAGAAGATCGAAGCGGCAGCCGACGCAGGCAAGTCGCAGTTCGTGAGCCGTGAAGTGACGAAGCTGGACCGTCCGGAACTGACGTCGGCAAGCATCATCGTGTCGGGTGGCCGCGGTCTGGGCAGCGGCGAGAACTACACGAAGGTGCTCGAGCCGCTGGCGGACAAGCTGTCGGCCGCACTCGGCGCATCGCGCGCGGCAGTCGACGCGGGCTACGTACCGAACGACTACCAGGTCGGCCAGACCGGCAAGATCGTTGCACCGCAGCTGTACATCGCGGTCGGCATCTCGGGTGCGATCCAGCATCTGGCCGGCATGAAGGATTCGAAGGTGATCGTCGCGATCAACAAGGATCCGGAAGCGCCGATCTTCAGCGTGGCCGACTACGGCCTCGTCGGCGATCTGTTCACGCTCGTGCCGGAACTCGTGGCCGAGCTCGGCTGACGCGGCGTGCCGCTTCAGCGGTAAGCACACGGAAAAAGGGGCGCTACGAGCGCCCCTTTTTTTGATGCCGGTCGACCCGCATTGCTGCGGGCCGCCGCGGCTTATGCGTATGCCGGGCGCGTCTGGCCGGTCACTTCCTTCAGGTAGCGGTGCACCGACAGATCGTCGGCCTGGATCGCCGGCTTCTTGCCCGAGATCAGGTCTGCGAGCAGTTGGCCCGAACCGCACGACATCGTCCAGCCGAGCGTGCCGTGGCCGGTGTTCAGGAACAGGTTCGACACCGGCGTGCGGCCGACGATCGGTGTGCCGTCCGGCGTCATCGGGCGCAGGCCCGTCCAGAACGTCGCCTTCGACGTATCGCCGCCGCCCGGGAACAGGTCGTTCACGCACATCTCGAGCGTTTCGCGGCGCGCGGCGCGCAGGTTCTTGTCGAAGCCGACGATTTCCGCCATGCCGCCGACGCGGATGCGCTGGTCGAAGCGCGTGATCGCGATCTTGTAGGTCTCGTCGAGCACGGTCGACACGGGAGCGGCCGCTTCGTTGACGATCGGCGCGGTGATCGAATAGCCCTTCAGCGGATAGACCGGGATCTTCATCAGGTTCGAGATGAAGCTGGTCGAGTACGAACCGAGCGCGACGACGTACGCGTCCGCGCGCACCATCTCGCTGCCGCATTGCACGCCGGCGATCTTGCCGCCGGCAATCGCGAGCGCGTCGATCGGCGTGTTGTAGCGGAACTTGACGCCGAGCGATTCGGCGAGCGCCGCGAGGCGCGTCGTGAACAGCTGGCAATCGCCCGTTTCGTCGCCCGGCAGGCGCAGGCCGCCCGTCAGCTTGTGCGATACCGCGGCGAGTGCCGGTTCGGCATTCTTCAGGTCGTCCGGCGACAGCAGTTCGAACGGCACGTTCGCTTCCTGCAGCACGGCGATGTCCTTCGCCGCGCCGTCGAGTTGCTGCTGCGTGCGGAACAGCTGCAGCGTGCCGCCCGTGCGCCCTTCGTACTGGATGCCGGTGTCGGCGCGCAGCGCCTGCAGGCAGTCGCGGCTGTATTCGGCGAGGCGAACCATGCGGCCCTTGTTGACTGCATAGCGCTCGGTCGTGCAGTTGCGCAGCATCTGCCACATCCACTGGAGCTGGAAGCGCGTGCCGTCGAGACGGATCGCGAGTGGCGCATGCTTTTCGAACATCCACTTGACGGCCTTCAGCGGCACGCCGGGCGCGGCCCACGGCGCCGCATAGCCGGGGGAGATCTGGCCTGCGTTCGCGAAGCTCGTCTCGAGCGCCGGCCCGGCTTCCCGGTCGATCACCGTGACTTCATGACCGGCGCGCGCGAGGTAATACGCGCTTGCCACGCCCACCACACCGCTGCCCAGAATGACGACTCGCATAGCTGCTCCAGATCGAAGGGACCAGATCGAGGCCGGACGCACCCGCGGCTCCGTGTAACCTCTAGCTGATCTAGTTTTTTGAGCTATGGTATTGTCGAATGTGCAGGTTTTGTTATCGTATTTTTCAGGTTTTCAGCATAAACAAATGAGAACGCAACGTCAGCCCGTACGCTCGCTCGACAAGCTCGACCGGCGCATCCTCAAACTGCTCCAGGACGACGGCCGGATGGCGATGAAGGACCTCGCGGAACAGGTCGGATTGACCGTCACGCCGTGCATCGAGCGCGTGCGGCGCATGGAGCGGGACGGCGTGATCACCGGCTATCACGCGCGGGTCGACCCGGGCCAGCTGGGTGCCGCGCTGCTGGTGTTCGTCGAGATCACGCTCGGCCACAAGGGCGGCAACATGTTCGAGCAATTCCGTCGGGAAGTGATGAAGATCGACGAGGTGCTCGAATGCCACCTCGTATCCGGCGATTTCGACTATCTGATCAAGGCACGGATCGGCGAGATGGCCGACTACCGTAAGCTGCTCGGCGACATCCTGCTGCAGTTGCCCGGCGCCGTGCAGTCGAAGAGCTATGTCGTGATGGAGGAAATCAAGGAAACGCTGACGATCGCGGTCGGCGAGTGACGCGCCGGCGGCCCGTTAACGGGCCCCTTATCACGCCCTTGGCATGCTGCGCCCAATACTGTATAAATGTACAGTATTGGGCGCAGGCGAATGGGTGGGCACATGGACGATCGGTCCGACAACGAATTTCCGGTAGCGCCGCCCGTGCCCCGCAAGGGGCGCGGTGCGGTCGACAACTTGCAGGGGCGGTACGAGCTCGCGCAGCGCGAAGCGGTCGACGACGGCTGGACGCACGAGTCGGACGACGCCGACTTCCCCGCGCCGCTGCGCACGCAGGTGTTCGAGGAGCGTGCGAAGAGCATCCTGACGCATAACCAGTCGCCCGATATTCCGTTCAGCGTATCGCTCAATCCGTATCGCGGTTGCGAGCACGGCTGCATCTACTGCTTCGCGCGGCCGACGCACAGCTATCTCGGCCTGTCGCCGGGGCTCGATTTCGAAAGCCGCATCTACGCGAAGGTCAATGCGGCCGAACTGCTCGAGCGCGAGATTTCGCGCAAGCGCTACGTGCCTGAGCCGATCGCGCTCGGCGTCAACACCGACGCCTACCAGCCGGTCGAGCGCGACCTGCGCATCACGCGCAGCGTGATCCAGGTGATGCACGATCGCGGGTTGCCGTTCGCCGCGATCACGAAATCGTCGCTGATCGAGCGCGATCTCGACCTGCTTGCACCGATGGCGGAGCGCAGGCAGGTAATGGCGGCAGTCACGATCACGACGCTCGATGCCGATCTCTCGCGCACGCTCGAGCCGCGGGCGGCGACGCCGGCGCGCCGGTTGCGCACGATCCGCGCGCTGCGCGATGCGGGCGTGCCGGTCGGCGTGAGCATTGCACCGGTGATTCCGTTCGTCACCGAGCCCGACATGGAGCGCGTGCTCGAAGCGTGCGCGGAAGCGGGCGCGACGCACGCGAGCTACATCATCCTGCGGTTGCCGTGGGAGGTCGCGCCGCTGTTCAAGAACTGGCTCGCCGCGCATTTTCCCGATCGCGCGGAACGCGTGATGAACCGCGTGCGCGACATGCGCGGCGGGAAAGACTACGACTCGGATTTCTCGAAACGGATGAAGGGTGAGGGGATCTGGGCCGACCTGTTACGGCAGCGGTTCCGCCAGGCCGTCAAGCGGCTCGGGCTGAACGAGCGCACGAACGGCATCCTCGATCTGTCGCAGTTTCGCGGCGCGCCGGCCGCCGCGGTGCCCGCGCCGCGCGTTGCAGTTCGCGCAGCCGGCGCGAAGTCGCGCGACGACATGCAGTTGAACCTGTTCTAAGGGGCGCGCAATACCGGTGCTCGTCGGCGCCGGTGCGTCGCGCTCGTTGCGCTTACTGCGAAATCTGCTTCGCTGCTTCGACCTGCGATTCGAAATACGTCTGGAACGACAGCGCGAGCGCGGTCATCAGCAGGAACGCACCGATCAGCAGCGAGAAGATCACGACAAAGATCACGGTCCAGCCCGACCGGCTGTGCTTGCCCGTCTCCGCGTTGAATTGCGCGTCCCACTTTTCGTCGGGGCGCAGCCCGTAGACGAGTGCGGCGAGGAACGCCGCCAGCAGCGAGATTGCGCCGGGTACCGCGAGCCACCAGCCGAGGCCGGCGCTGCGCTGGGTCGCCGCGAGCAGCAGGAAGCCCGGGATGCCGACGATCGTCGCGAGCAGGTGTGCCCAGCCGTACACGTCGCGAAAGCCGTACAGATAGAAGCGGTGCGCGCCGAGCGATCCGAACAGGAATGCGAGGGCGGCGGTGAGCGTCTTGGAACGGAAGCGGCGGGACGGTGCGGTGCTGCTGGACATGGATGGCGGCGTATTGTCGTTGGCATGGGCGGCCGGCGGGCCGGCGCGGGCGCGCGGCCCGGCACGCATTCTACGATGCCCGGTCGGGCCCGGTCACCCCCGGCCTGCGTCAAGGTGCCGCATAGGTCACGCGATAGATTGCACCTGCGTAGTCGTCGCTGACGAGCAGCGAACCGTCCGGCAGCGGCAGCACGTCGGCCGGGCGTCCCCACACTGTGCCGTCGGGCCGCAGCCAGCCCGTGACGAACGGGGTCTGGCGCGCCTGGCTGCCGTCTGCCGATACGACGACGCGCATTACGCGGTAGCCGACCTTCGTGCTGCGGTTCCACGAACCGTGTTCGGCAATGAACATGTTATTGCGATACGACGCGGGAAACATCGGCCCGGTATAGAAGCGCATGCCGAGCGCCGCGACGTGTGCGCCGAGTTTCAATACGGGCGGCACATAACGGCGGCATACGTCGGCGCTGCCGAATTCGGGGTCGGGTGTATCGCCGCCATGGCAGTACGGAAAACCGAAGTCGAGGCCGGCGCGCGGCGCGCGGTTCAGCTTGTCATCGGGCACGTCGTCGCCCATCATGTCGCGCCCGTTGTCGGTAAACCAGAGCTCGCCCGAATCGGGGTGCCATGCGAAGCCGGCCGTATTGCGCACGCCGCGGGCGACGACCTCGCTTCCGCTGCCGTCGGCCTTCATGCGTGCGATGATCGCGTAGCGGCTGCGATCGGCGAGGCAGACGTTGCACGGTGCGCCGGTCGGCACGTAAAGCTTGCCGTCGGGGCCGAACGCGATGAATTTCCAGCCGTGATGGTGGTCGGTCGGCAGCGCGTCGGTCACGACGACAGGGGGCGGTGGCTTGGCGAGCCGGTCGTCGATGCGATCGAGGCGCAGGATGCGCGACACGGCTGATATATAGAGCGCACCGTCGCGGTAGGCTACGCCGACGGGCATGTCGAGTCCGGACGCGATCACGTGGCGCGCGCTGATCCGGCCCTCGTGCATCTCGAACGCATGCACGCGGCCTTCCCGCGTGCCGACATACAGGATGCCGCGCGGCGACCACGCCATTTCGCGTGCGGTCGGTACTGCGTCGGTCAGCACTTGCACGTGGAAGCCGGGCGGCACGACCAGTTCATCGACCGGCAACGTTGCGGCGAACGCCGTAGCGGACGCGAGGCAGGCAAGGCCGGCGAGCAGCGTGATGAAACGGTGCTGAGCGCGGCGCGTCGGGGCGGCGCGAAGGAGCGGCATGACGGTCGGGAGCGTCCTGGACACGACGATTGTATGCCCGGCTGGCAGGCCGTCCGCGGATTTTTTGCGCGTAAGTGTTTGTTGTGCCTCTGGTTTCCGGCTATAATCGCGTGTTTCAGTAGTTTCGAACCCGGTTTTCCGAAGGACATCATATGGTTATCATCCGTCTGGCTCGTGGCGGCTCGAAGAAGCGCCCGTTCTACAACATCGTTGCTACCGATTCGCGTAACCGTCGTGACGGCCGCTTCATCGAGCGCGTCGGCTTCTACAACCCGGTCGCTACGAAGGGCGAATCGCTGCGTATCGCTCAGGACCGCCTGACGTACTGGCAAGGTGTTGGCGCGCAACTGTCGCCGACCGTCCAGCGTCTCGTGAAGGAAGCGCAAAAGGCGCAACCGGCTGCCTAACATGGCACGGTGTGCCGGTCGTGCCGGCTGTGAGGTGCATTGATGGCGGGTCACGATTCCGGTAATGCAAGGCGCGGGCGTGCGTCATTCGGCGCATTCGTCCGCAAGCCGGTCGAGCGCGACGTTGTCGCGAACGCCGGTCAGGCTGCCGAACAGGGTAGCCTCGAAGCGACGCAGGCCTGGCCCGACGATGCCGTCGAGGTCGGGGCGGTGGTCGACGCCTACGGCCTGAAGGGCTGGATCAAGGTGGCGACGCATGCCGATGCCGGTCGCGGCGGCGACGCGTTGCTCAACGCGCGCCGCTGGTGGCTGGAACGCGGTGCGGAGCGGCTTTCCGTCCGCATCATGCAGTCGAAGACGCACAGCGACACGGTCGTTGCGCAACCCGCGGGCGTCAGCGACCGCGATGCCGCGCTGGCCATGCGCGGCTTTCGCGTGTTCGTGCGCCGGGAAGATTTCCCGGCATTGGCCGCGGACGAATTCTATTGGGTCGACCTGATCGGTCTCGAAGTCGTCAACGAGCAATCGGTGGCGCTCGGGAAGGTGAGCGGGATGATCGACAACGGCGTGCATTCGATCATGCGTGTCGAGTATCCGGCGACCGGCAAAGACGGTCAGCCGACCACCGATGAACGGTTGATTCCGTTTGTCGGCGTATACGTCAAAACGGTGGACCAGGCGGCGCGTCGCATCGTCGTCGACTGGGAAGCCGATTACTGAAATGAACCAGGTTACCGAGAGCGCGGTGCAGTTCGACGTCGTCACGCTCTTTCCCGAGATGTTCCGTGCACTGACCGACTGGGGAATCACCAGCCGGGCCGTCAAGCAAGGGCGCTTCGGGCTGCGCACCTGGAACCCGCGTGATTTCACGACGGACAACTACCGCACGGTCGACGATCGTCCGTACGGCGGCGGTCCGGGCATGGTGATGCTGGCCAGGCCGCTCGAAGCTGCGATCGGCGCCGCGAAAGCAGCGCAGGCGGAGCAGGGCATCGCGAGCACGCGCGTCGTGATGATGTCGCCGCAGGGCGCGCCGCTCACGCACGAGCGAGCGGTGCGGATGGCACAGGAGCCGGGTGTCGTCGTGCTGTGCGGCCGCTATGAAGCGATCGACCAGCGCCTGCTCGACCGTTGCGTCGACGAGGAAATCAGCCTCGGCGATTTCGTGCTGTCCGGCGGGGAACTGCCGGCGATGGCGATGATGGATGCGGTCGTGCGGTTGCTGCCCGGTGTGCTGAACGATTCGCAGTCGGCCGTGCAGGACAGTTTCGTCGACGGCCTGCTCGATTGTCCGCACTACACGCGCCCCGAGGAATACGACGGCGTGCGCGTGCCGGACGTGCTGCTCGGCGGGCATCATGCCGAGATCGAGCGGTGGCGTCGCCAGGAAGCATTGCGGAATACGTTGCGGAAGCGGCCGGACCTGATCGTCCGGGCGCGTCGCGAAAAGTTGTTGAGCCGTGCCGACGAGGCATGGCTCGCGAACCTCGCACGCGAAGCGAAGGACGCCTCCTGAGGCGGCGTCGCGGGCGGGAATTGGCGGTGCCGTGCATGCGTGCGCGGTGCCTGATGTGAATCCATCCTCTATCGGGGCCGGCCTGGGAGCAGGCAGGTGCAAACGCCGACACGATGGCAATAGGAGTCAGTGATGAACCTCATCGCAAAACTTGAGCAGGAAGAAATCGAGCGCGCGCTCGCCGGCAAGACGATCCCCGAATTCGCCCCGGGCGACACGGTGATCGTGAACGTGAACGTGGTTGAAGGTAACCGCAAGCGCGTTCAGGCTTACGAAGGCGTCGTGATCGCAATTCGCAACCGTGGCCTGAACTCGAACTTCATCGTCCGCAAGATCTCGTCGGGCGAAGGCGTCGAGCGTACGTTCCAGACGTACTCGCCGCTGCTGGCAAGCATCGTCGTGAAGCGCCGCGGTGATGTGCGTCGCGCGAAGCTGTACTACCTGCGCGAGCGTTCGGGCAAGTCGGCTCGTATCAAGGAAAAGCTGGTGTCGAAGGATCGCACCGCAGCAGCTTCCCAAGAGTAAGAGCTGTAAGGAAAAAGCACCCGACCGGGTGCTTTTTTCATTCTGGCGCGACAATATGCTCGATACGACACGAACCAGAGAGCCCCATTGAACCGCCGCCCCATCATCGATCCCGAAGTATTGCCGGTCGAAGGCACCGGCGCCGGCCTGCCCGCCATCGATCCCCGCCTGATGACGCCGTCCGGCTTGCGCGATCGTTTCGCGCGCACGCTCGACTGGAACGTCGAGCCCGGAGAGGCGAGGCTGCAGGAAGGCGTCGATCCGCGCAGCGCGGCCGTTCTCGTGCCGCTCGTCACCCGCGAGTCGGGCCTCACCGTGCTGCTGACCCAGCGCGCCGATCACCTGAACGACCACGCCGGGCAGATCAGCTTTCCCGGCGGCCGTCGCGAACCGTTCGATCGCGACGCGACCGCCACCGCGTTGCGCGAAGCGAAGGAAGAGATCGGGCTGGCCGCCGAACGCGTCGAGATCCTCGGCGCGTTGCCCGACTACCTGACCGGCACCGGCTTCTGCGTGGCGCCGGTGGTCGGCCTCGTGCATCCGCCGTTCACCGTGCAGGCCGACACGTTCGAAGTCGCCGAGATCTTCGAGGTGCCGCTCGCGTTCCTGATGAATCCCGCGAACCATCAGGTCCGCGTGTTTCGCTGGGAAGGCGGCGAGCGTCGTTTTTTTGCGATGCCCTATCCGAACGGCGAACCGGGCGGGCATTACTTCATCTGGGGCGCAACTGCCGCCATGTTTCGCAATCTGTACCGCTTCTTGGCCGCTGCATAGACGCGCATACCGGCACATGCGCGCGGCCGGCCGCCGGGCGGCTGCGTCGGCAGCCATGCTCGGCTTACGCTGTGCTATCGTTATGCAAAAAATGACATAACTCCGAAGACGGCGCCACGCATGACTTTCTTTTCGGTTCTCCTTGCCCTCATCATCGAACAGGTCCGCGCGTTGTCGCCGAACAATCCGGTGTTCGCGCTGTTCCAGTTTCATGCGGAAACCGTCGCGCATGGCCTCGACGCCGGCAAGCAGAAGCACGGCATCCTCGCGTGGCTCGCGGTCGTGCTGCCCTGGGTGCTGGTCGTCGCACTGATCTATTTCCTGCTGTACAAGGTGAGCTTCGTGCTCGCGTTCCTGTGGAACGTGGTCGTCGTGTATTTCACGCTTGGCTTCCGACAGTTCAGCCATTACTTCACCGATATCCATCTCGCGCTCAACAACGACGACGTGCCGCGCGCGCGCGAAATCCTGCGCGAGTGGACGGGCATCGACACGGTCGACATGCCGGTCGGCGAAATCGTCCGCCATACGCTGATTCACGCGGTTGTCGCATCGCATCGCCACGTGTTCGGCGTGTTCTTCTGGTATGTGCTACCGATCGGGCCGGCCGGCGCCGTGCTGTACCGGATTTCCGAATACCTCGCGCGCAGCTGGTCGACGCCGGGCGACGAGCGCACGGCCGCCTTTTCGACGTTCGCGCAACGCGCGTTCTTCGTGATCGACTGGATCCCCGCGCGACTGACCGCACTCGGCTTCGCGATCGTCGGCAATTTCGAGGACGCGATCTACGCGTGGCGCAACCACACGCGCCAGTGGCCCGACCCGAACGACGGCGTGCTGCTGGCAGCCGGCAGTGGGGCGCTCGGTGCGCGTCTCGCGGGGCCGCTCGCGGAACCGTCGAGCCTCGACGCGCTGGCAGTCGGCGACAGCGGTCCGCTGACGGTCGGTGACGATTGCACGCCGCGTACGCTGCAGTCGGCGGTCGGCCTCGTCTGGCGTGCGGTGATCCTGTGGATGATCCTGCTGCTGATGCTGACGCTCGCCGTCTGGGTGTCGTAACGGGCCGCGCAGCGCCCGATGAAAGGCAAAGGCCGGCTTGATGCCGGCCTTTTTGCTGTGGGTCAGTCGTCGAGCGGATCGCGCACGGCACCGCATTGCCAGCACGCCGTGAACTGGGCCTCGAGCGCTTCGCCGCACTGTCGGCAGCGCCACGGCGCGGCGCCGGCCGACGGGCCGTGCGACGCGGCATCGAGCAGCCGGCGAGCGAGCGCGTCGTCGCGTTCGTCGTCGAGCCACAGCTCGGGCGTGCACGCGTCGGCGGGCAGGCCGCCGAGTGCGCCGGTCGCGTAGCAGTTATGCAGCTCGCAACCGACGCCGGCCACCTGGAGCACGTTGGCCCAATGCTGCGCCGTCGCAAGATCGGGTGCCTTGAAACGCATGGCGGCTCCTGTCGATGAAGGCCGGCCCGAACGGCATTGGCCGCCGCGCGCCTGTCGCGCGATCAGCGGACGATCTGGCTCGCCTCGTGCACGAGCTGCGCATACAGCGCGTGCCGCGACGGCGCGATGCGGCCGTCGTCGACCGCTTCGAGAATCGCGCAGCCGGGCTCGTGCAGATGATGACAATTATAGAAACGGCAGTCCGCGAGCAGAGGCCGGAACTCCGGAAATGCGCGCTCGAGACGGCCTTCCGTCAGATGGTAGAGGCCGAACTCCTGGAAGCCCGGCGAATCGATCAGCGCGCCGCCGCCCTCCAGCGGGTAGAGGCGCGTGAACGTCGTCGTGTGGCGGCCGCTGTTGAGCGCGGCCGAGATCTCGCGCGTCGCGGCTTCGGCGTCGGGAACCAGCAGGTTCACGAGCGTCGACTTGCCCATCCCGGACTGGCCGAGCAGGATCGTCGAATGGCCGGCGAGGTGCGGCATCAGTTGCGCGCGCGCGTCGTCGGGCGAGTCCTTTACCGACAGTTCGAGCACGTCGTAGCCGAGTGCGCGGTACGGCGCGAGGCGCTCGCGCGCGACCGGCAGCGCAGCTTCGACGTCGATCTTGTTCAGCACGACGAGCGGTTTCAGCTCGTTCGCCTCGGCGGCGATCAGCGCGCGGCCGAGCAGGTCTTCGCTGAAATAGGGTTCGGTCGCGAGCACGATCAGCAACTGGTCGAGGTTGGCCGCGAAGAGCTTCGACTTGAACTGGTCGGAACGGTACAGCAGGTTGCGCCGCTCGCCGATCTCGACGATCACGCCCTGGTCGGCCGACGCGTGTTCGTACACGACGCGGTCGCCGACCGCGATGTCGCTCTTCTTGCCGCGCGGGAAGCACTGCAGCATCGGGCCGCCGTCGTCGGGCGCGACGATGTAGTGGCGGCCGTGCGCCGCGATCACGCGGCCTTCGACACGTTGCGCGCCCGACGCGCGCGGGGCCGGCTTGCGGGAAGGCGGCCGGCTCATGCGAGCTGCAGCAGGCGGTCGATCCGCTGCGATGCGGGCGGATGCGAGTAGTAGAAGGCCGTGTAGACGGGGTCGGGCGTCAGCGTCGACGCGTTGTCCTCGTAGAGTTTCACGAGCGCGCTGACGAGATCCTGCGCGTCGGTCTGGCTGGCCGCGAACGCGTCGGCCTCGAATTCGTGCTTGCGCGACGTGAGGCTGCTGAACGGCGTCGCGAAGAACAGGAACACCGGAATGGCGAGGAAGAACAGCACGAGCGCGGCGCCTGCATTGCTCGTGTCGAGCGACGGCGTGACGCCGAGCCCCGTATAGAACCAGGTGCGCTGCGCCAGCCAGCCGAGCAGTGCGAGCAGCACGAGGCTCAGCACGAACGACACGAGCATCCGCTTCATCACGTGGCGGCGCTTGAAATGGCCGAGTTCGTGCGCGAGCACGGCTTCGATTTCCTGGCCGGACAGGCGCGCGAGCAGCGTGTCGAAGAACACGATCCGCTTCGATGCGCCAAAGCCCGTGAAGTACGCGTTGCCGTGCGCGGAGCGGCGGCTGCCGTCCATCACGAACAGCCCCTTCGCCGCGAAGCCGCAGCGCTTCATCAGCGACTCGATGCGCAAGCGCAGCGCGTCGTCCTTCAGCGGCTCGAACTTGTTGAAGAGCGGTGCGATGAAGGTCGGGTAGATCAGCAGCACGAGCATCTGGAACGCGACCCAGACGATCCAGGTCCACAGCCACCACAGGCTGCCGGCCTGGTTCATCAGCCACAGCACGGCGAACAGCAGCGGCAGGCCGAGCGCGGCGCCGAGCAGCGTGTTCTTCAGCATGTCGGTGAAGAACAGCCGCTTCGTCATCCGGTTGAAGCCGAAACGCTGCTCGATCCCGAACTGGCGGTAATACTCGAACGGGACGTCGATCACGCTCGTGATCACGAGCACCGCTGCGACGAGCGCGACCTGCTGCCCGTAACCGCGGCCGAGCCAGCCGGTCAGCAGCGTGTCGAGCGCGCCGACGCCGCCGAGCAGCGTGAGGCCGACCAGCACGGCCGCGCTGACGACGATCTCGAGCATCGTCAGCCGGGTGCGCTCGACCGTATAGTCGGCCGCGCGCTGGTGGGCGGTCAGCGGGATGGTTGCGCTGAACTGCGCCGGCACGCCGTTGCGGTGCGCGGCGACGAAGCGAATCTGCCGCGACGCGAGCCACAGCTTGGTGACGACCATCGCGAGCACGGCGAGCGCGAACAACAGGGTGAACGAAAAGGGTGACATCGAAGGCGCCAAAGGGTTCTATGCGAGAATTATATGTTCTTGCGGACCGGGCCCGCTGATGCGTTGCCGGCCGCCCGGGCGGCGCCGCGCGCCGTCCGCCATTTTCCAGGATGACTCATGACCGATACCGCCGCTTCCGCCAGCCAGCCCGCGCTCGTGCGCAACGAGTTGAACCTCGTCTGGCTCGACATGGAGATGACGGGCCTCGACCCGGATAACGACCGCATCATCGAGATCGCGGTCGTCGTGACCAATTCCACGCTCGACGTTGCCGTTGAAGGCCCCGTGTTCGCGATCCACCAGAGCGACGAAACGCTCGCGAAGATGGACGACTGGAACAAGTCGACGCACGGCCGCTCGGGCCTGATCGACCGCGTGCGCGCATCGACCGTGACCGAGGCGGAAGCCGCCGCGCAGCTGCAGGCGTTCCTCGCGCAGTACGTGTCGCCCGGCAAGTCGCCGATGTGCGGCAACTCGATCTGCCAGGACCGCCGTTTCATGGCGCGCTGGATGCCCGAATTCGAGAAATTCTTCCACTACCGCAATCTCGACGTCAGCACGCTCAAGGAGCTGTGCCGCCGCTGGCAGCCCGCGATCTACAAGGGCTTCCAGAAGCGCGCGATGCACACGGCGCTCGCGGACATCCACGAGTCGATCGACGAGCTGAAGTACTACCGCGAGCATTTCCTGATTCCGGCCGCGCCGGCGTCGGCAGGCGAGTCCGCGCCGGCCGCCTGAGCGGGCCGGCACGCGCTCAGCGCTCGGTACACGCTCAGCGCTGCGCGCTTTTCGGCCGGAACGCTGCGACCACCGCAGCGTCGGTCTCGATGTACGGGCCGCCGATCAGGTCGATGCAGTAGGGCACCGCGGCGAAGATGCCGGGCACGGTCGACTTGCCGTCGGCGTCGCGCAGCCCTTCGAGCGTTTCCCGGATCGACTTCGGCTGGCCGGGCAGGTTGATGATCAGCGCCGCATGGTCGGCCGTCTCGCGAATCACCGCGACCTGCCGCGACAGGATCGCGGTCGGCACGAAATTCAGGCTGATCTGCCGCATCTGTTCGCCGAATCCCGGCATTTCCTTCGTCGCCACGGCCAGCGTGGCCTCGGGCGTCACGTCGCGGCGCGCGGGGCCCGTGCCGCCCGTCGTCAGCACGAGGTCGCAGCCGGCGACGTCGACGAGCTCGGCGAGCGTGGCGGAGATCGTCGGCGCGTCGTCCTGGATCAGCCGGGTTTCGGCGCGCCACGGCGAGACCAGCGTGCCGGCGAGCCATTCCTGCAGCGCCGGAATACCCTTGTCTTCATAGACACCCGTGCTGGCACGGTCGCTGATCGATACGAGACCGACGACGAGCTCGTCCGGGTGGTTACGCTTCGTCGTCATGGTCGTCTCCGGCGTCGTCGGCCGCTTCGTCATCCCCGCCGGGCGTGCCGCTCGCGGTCTTGACCCACTGGAACAGCTCGCGGAAATAGCGCGGCGGCTTGCCTTGCTGCGCTTCCTTGCGCGCGTTGCGGATCAGCGTGCGGCCTTCCTGGATGTCGGCGTCGGGGTGCTGGCGCAGGAATTCGGTCAGTGCGTCGTCGCTGGCGAGCAACTGTTCGCGGGTGCGCTCGATCCAGTGCAGGCGGGCCGTCGCGGCCTTGTTCACGCCGCGCTGTGCGTCGAGCGCGGTGCGCAGCGCGGCCGTCTCGTCGTCGGCCAGCGAGCGCATCACGCGGCCGACGTACTGGAGCTGGCGGCGCTTGCCTTCGTGATCGGTGATCCGGCGCGCCTCGCGAACGGCGTCCGCGAGGGCTTCCGGCATCGGCATGCGCTTGAGCGCGTCCTTCGGCAGGTCGACGAGCGCCTGGCCGAGCTCCTGCAGCGCGTGCATCTCGCGCTTCAACTGGGATTTGCTGGGGCGATCGTAGCCGTTGTCGTCGTCTTCGACGGCATGCTCGATCGGCTGAATTCGGGTTTTGCGTGTCATGGGCGGCATTGTATCGCGGCGCGGACACCCCAAGCTTGTCTGTGTCCGTCCCCGGACCTTGCTATGATCGCGGGATACGCAACATTTTGAACATGCGGGCGCCCGCCCGCCACCGGATACCAAGACGATGGCAGCCAATCTCGACGTACAAGCGCGCTATTTCCCGCACACGCAGGACCAGCTCAAAGAAATCGCGTCGGACATCCTTCGCCATGCGAAGGCACTCGGCGCGACGGACGCCGCGACCGAAATCTCCGAGGGCGACGGCCTGTCGGTGTCGGTGCGCCGCGGCGAAGTCGAAACGATCGAGCACAACCGCGACAAGATGGTCGGCGTGACCGTGTTCATCGGCAAGAAGCGCGGCAACGCGAGCACGTCCGATTTTTCGCCGGCCGCGATCAAGGATACCGTCGCTGCCGCCTACAACATTGCACGTTTCACGGCCGAGGACGAGGCGGCCGGCCTGGCCGAGGCCGAGCTGCTCGAAACCGACCCGCGCGACCTCGATCTCTATCATCCGTGGGCGCTGACGGCCGACGAGGCCGTCGAGCTCGCCCGCCGCGCGGAAGATGCCGCATTCGCGGTCAGCGCGCAGATCCGCAATTCGGAAGGCGCAAGCGTGTCGGCGCAGCATTCGCAGTTCGTGCTCGCGACGTCGCGCGGCTTCCTGTCCGGCTATCCGTACTCGCGCCACTACATCGCATGCGCGCCGATCGCGGGCAGCGGCCGTCAAATGCAGCGCGACGACTGGTATTCGTCGAAGCGCAGCGCGATCGATCTCGCGGCACCCGAAGCGGTGGGCCGTTACGCGGCCGAGCGTGCGCTCGCGCGGATGGGCGCGCGCCGTCTCGACACCCGCAAGGTGCCCGTGCTGTTCGAGGCGCCGCTCGCGGCCGGTCTGCTCGGCGCATTCGTGCAGGCCGTGAGCGGCGGCGCGCTGTACCGCAAGACGTCGTTCCTCGTCGACAGCCTCGGCAAGCCGGTGTTTGCGCCGCATATCCAGGTCGTCGAGGATCCGCACGTGCCGCGCGCGATGGGCAGCGCGCCGTTCGACGAGGAAGGCGTGCGTACGCGCGCGCGCAGCGTCGTCAAGGACGGCGTCGTCGAAGGCTACTTCCTGTCGACCTATTCGGCACGCAAGCTCGGCACGCAGACCACCGGCAACGCGGGCGGCTCGCACAACCTCGCGCTGCGCAGCTCGAACACGCAGCCGGGCGACGATTTCGACGCGATGCTGAAGAAGCTCGGTACGGGCCTGCTGCTGACCGAGCTGATGGGGCAGGGCGTGAACTACGTGACGGGCGACTATTCGCGCGGCGCGGCAGGGTTCTGGGTTGAGAACGGCGTGATCCAGTACCCGGTCGAGGAAATCACCGTCGCGAGCACGCTGCAGGAGATGTTCCGCCATATCGTCGCGATCGGGGCGGATTCGATCGTGCGCGGCACGAAGGAAACGGGCTCGGTGCTGATCGAGCAGATGACGATCGCAGGGCAGTAAGCCGCGCGCGGCGCAGGCCGCCACGAAACGAAAAAGCCCGACCGGCGCGAGCCGGTCGGGCTTTGCTCATTGTGCGCGACGCGTCAGATGCGCTTGCGCTCGTAGACGACGAACGCATAACCGAACGTGTTCGGCGCGGCAGCCTGGTGTGCATCGCGCGAGACTTCCTGCCAGTGCGCGGCGTCGGGCGCAGGGAACGATGCATCGCCGTCGAAGTCGGCATCGATCTCGGTGACGATCAGTTTATCCGCGAGCACGAGGCCTTCCGCGTAGAGTTGCGCACCGCCGATCAGGAATGCTTCGGGCACGCCGTCACGTGCGGCGAGCGCCAGCGCGTCGGCGAGCGACGTGACCGTGTCGCAGCCATCGAAGCGGCGCGTTGCGTCGCGCGTGACGACGATGTTGCGGCGGCCCGGCAGCGGCCGGCCGATCGACTCGTGGGTCTTGCGGCCCATCACGATCGGCGCGCCCATCGTCGTGCGCTTGAAGAACGCGAGATCCTCGGGAAGTTTCCAGGGCAACTGGTTGTCGCGGCCGATGATGCCGTTGCGGGCACGCGCGACGATCAGGGTCAACGTCGTCATGAAGGTCGGAGAAGAGGAAAGCCGGAATGGCGCCGATTCTACCGGAACGGCGGTGCATGCCGGATTCCTCGCACGTGCATCGGCTTTCCGGTGTTGCGCGCCGCGATGCGCGATGCAGTGGCGGCGCGGCGACGGACTGAGTAAAAAGAGTGCCCGCCGGGGGACGGAGCACAAAAAAACGTTTCGTGTCGCGGGGGCGGTGAGGGTGGTCGCGATCGATGCTGTCGGCCGATTCGGATAACTACGGAATCCTCATCGAATGGATTGGTGCATGCTCACTGGTGCGTGGTGCCTTGGGTGTTTTTTTCCATCGCATGCTGCACGTCGCGTGGCTGCGGTACCGGGAGCGGTGTCGGCAACTGGGGCGGAGGCGGGATCTCGTCCCACAGCGTCACCGAAGCCTTGCCGGCCGGCAGCGGTTGCGGTGCCGACACGGTCACGATGCCGAACCCGTTGCCGGGCTGCATGCCTGGCGCGTTTTCCGCAAGCAGCATCGCGCGATCCAGCTTCACGTTTTCATCCGCGTGCGCCGGCGCGGGCGGGCCGGCGGCCGAGAGCGAAATCGCCATCGGCACGAAAGAAAGTAACAGATGTTTTCGCATGGTCGCTGTCTCCGATATATTCTTATTCAGCGAAATACATGCCATCGCGCCGGAACCCTTGCCACGACTGCGATTCACGCACACGCGTCGACACTTGCGGCGAAAAACGCCTGAAAATGTTTCAGGCCTGAAACGAGGGGGCTTGGGAATACTGCGGATTCAATCAATACGCGTCAAGGATGAAAATCGATGCGTGTGTCGATGAAAGCACTCTTCGCTGCGCAAGTGTTATGTGCAGATGATTGACATACGTCGACCTCCCGAGCGATTCGACCGCATCGCTTGAGGCGCTGAAATCGATTTGTCGCATTCAGTGCCTATAACTAAGCTGTCTTGATCAAAAAACGGACGCGAGATAAGCGCCATCATGCGAGGCATTGTCGTTGCCGCGCATCGGCATGGCGAATCGAGCCACCTTGGGCTGACCCGATTCGATCCTTTCGCACGCGACCTGGCGTGCGCGGCAATCGTTAGATGGTTGATGAACGGGGTGGGCATATGGGAGCCGATCAGCGGCACGTGATCTATTACTCGCGCGAACCGAACGATGCGTTGCGCGGCCATTTCGACGAATGCGGTTGGCGCGTCGATCTCGCGGAGACCGTACGCGACGTACGACGCGTCGTGCAGCACGGTGTTGCAACGGCCGGCCTGCTCGATTTCTCGCCGGGCTTCAAGCCCTCGGACCTGCGCGAACTCGAATCCTGCCTGAGCATCCAGCACATCGGCTGGATCGCGGCGACGCGGCGCGGCCAGTTGCAGGACGCCACGCTGCGCCATCTCATTCGCGACTATTGCTTCGACTACGTGACGATGCCGTACGAGATGTCGCGGATCGTCGAGACCGTCGGTCATGCACATGGCATGGTCGCGCTGACCGAGCCCGTTGCGCCGCTCGCCGGTGCGGGTCGCAGCGAAGGCGAGATGGTCGGCACCTGCGATGCGATGCTCGGACTCTTCAGGACAATCCGTCGCGTCGCATCGACCGACGCGCCGGTGTTCATCTCCGGCGAATCGGGCACGGGCAAGGAACTGACGGCGGTCGCGATTCACGAGCGTTCGTCGCGTGCGCAGGCGCCGTTCATCGCGATCAATTGCGGTGCGATCCCGTCGACGCTGCTGCAGGCCGAGTTGTTCGGTTATGAGCGCGGCGCGTTCACCGGTGCGAACCAGCGCAAGATCGGCCGCGTCGAGGCCGCCAACAGCGGCACGCTGTTTCTCGACGAGATCGGCGACCTGCCGCTCGAAAGCCAGGCAAGCCTGTTGCGTTTCCTGCAGGAAGGCAAGATCGAGCGGCTCGGTGCGCACGTATCGGTGCCGGTCGATGTGCGCGTGATCTGCGCGACGCACGTGGACATGGAAACGGCGTTGCGCGAAGGGCGGTTCCGCGAGGACCTGTTCCATCGCCTGTGCGTGCTGAAGATCGAGGAGCCGCCGCTGCGCGCGCGGGGCAAGGACATCGAGGTGCTCGCGCGCCACATGCTCGAGCGTTTCAAGGGCGACGCGCATCGGCGCCTGCGCGGCTTTTCCCCCGATGCGGTGGCCTCGCTGTACGGCTATTCGTGGCCGGGCAACGTGCGTGAGCTGATCAATCGCGTGCGCCGAGCGATCGTGATGTCGGAGGGCCGGATGATCACCGCGGCCGATCTCGAGCTGAACGACTACGCGACGCTTGCGCCCGTGTCGCTGCTGGAGGCGCGCGAGGCGGCCGAACGGCAGGCGATCGAGCAGGCGCTGCTGCGCCATCGCGGCCGTTTCGCGGACGCCGCGCGCGAACTCGGCGTGTCGCGCGTCACGCTCTACCGGCTGATGTGCGCGCACGGAATGCGCGATCGCGGCGACGCGCTGGCAGGGTTTCCGGCGTCGTTGCCGGAGCTTCCGCATCACGCTTGCTAAAATTGGCGGGTACGGCCGCCCTCGCGGCCGAAGGAACCCGCATGAAACAGTATCTCGACCTCGTTCGTACCATTCTCGATACCGGCACCTGGCAGGAGAACCGCACGGGGATCCGCACCATCAGCATGCCGGGCGCGATGCTGCGCTTCGACCTGCAGCAAGGCTTCCCGGCCGTCACGACCAAGAAGCTCGCGTTCAAGTCCGCGGTCGGCGAACTGGTCGGCTTCCTGCGTGCGTCGCGCAGCGCGGCCGATTTCCGCGCGCTCGGCTGCAAGGTGTGGGACGCGAACGCGAACGAGAACGCGCAGTGGCTCGCGAACCCGTATCGCCAGGGCGTCGACGATCTCGGCGACGTGTACGGCGTGCAATGGCGCCAGTGGCCGGGCTACAAGGTGCTCGATGCGGGCGCCGATGCGCAGATCGCCGATGCGACGCGCCGCGGCTTCCGGATCGTCACGCGTTTCGACGAAGACGGCGCACCGAAGGTGCTGCTGTACAAGGCGATCGACCAGCTACGCCAGTGCCTGGACACGATCATGGAGAATCCGGCCGACCGTCGTATCCTGTTTCACGCGTGGAATCCGGCCGTGCTCGACCAGATCGCGCTGCCCGCATGCCATCTGCTGTACCAGTTCCTGCCGAATGCGACGAAGCGCGAGATCTCGCTGTGCCTGTACATCCGCAGCAACGACGTCGGGCTCGGCACGCCGTTCAACCTGACGGAAGGGGCCGCACTGCTGTCGCTCGTCGGCCGGCTGACGGGCTATACGCCGCGCTGGTTCACGTATTTCATCGGCGACGCGCACATCTACGAGAATCAGCTCGACATGCTTCAGCAGCAGCTCACACGCGAGCCGTACGAAAGCCCGCGGCTCGAGATCGCCGAGCGCGTGCCCGAATACGCGAAGACGGGTGTCTATGCGCCCGAGTGGCTCGAGCAGATCGAGCCGTCCGATTTCTCGCTCGTCGGCTATCGCCACCACGAGCCGCTGACCGCGCCGATGGCGGTCTGATCGCGCAGCCCCCCTCAGAATGAAGGCCTGACCGGCATCAGCCGGTCGGGCCTTTTTGCTGCACGTTTGCGGCACTTACTGGCGGTGCCGCTCTTCGTGACCGCCTTGCGGCGGCGGGTTGCTCGGGCGCGGCGCCTCGACGTGCGGCGCCGGTTGCGGCCGCGGTTCCATCCGGGGCGCGGGCATCGACGGGCGCGGCTCCGCGTGCGGCGCGGGCATCGACGGCCGTGGCTCCATGCGCGGCGCCTGCGGCTGTGGGCGCGGCATTTCATGTGCGGCGGGGGCCGGCGGACGGTACTCGTTCACGCGCGGCGGTGCGACTTCGCGGTGTGGCGCCGGTTGCGCGAATTCGGGGCGCGGTTGCGGCGCGGGGGCGGCCCGTTCCGGTTGCGGCTGCCCATGCTGGGCCGGCGTCGGGAATTCGGGGCGCGGACGCGGCTGCGGGATTTGCGCCGTACTGTCGAACCTCGGTTGCGGCAGCGCGCGCGGTGCTTCGTTCCGGCCGCCGGGCTGCGCGCCCTGCGGAGCCGGTGCGCCGTCCGGATGCGGCGCCGGCACCGCGCTGCGCACGGGCGGCAGCGCATTCTGTCCTGCCGCGTGCAGCGCGGCCGGCGGGGTGGGGCGTTGACGCTCCATCGGCGTGTGCGGCTGCATCCACGCAGGTGACGGCGCCTCGGCTGCGTGCGCGTTGCCGTTGCCCGACGGGAAATTGCCGGCCACCGGCGGATGCGGGACGCCGTTTCCGGGCACGAACGCCTGGCGCGGCGCCGGGTTGCCCGGTGCCTGCGGCATGCCGCCGTTGGCGAAGCGCGGCGCATTGGGGTTCTCGCCGTTCGCCGGCCGCGCGATAGTCGGCGCGCCCGGCACCGGTGCGCCCGGACGTCCGGCCTGCGCGGCTGGCGGCTGGCCTTCGCGCGGCGCGCGTGACGGCTGCACGACGGGGCCGTGCGGATTCACGAGCTGCACGTTGTGCATCGCCCATGCGCCGCCGTTCGGGTTGCCCGGAACGCGAACCGGGCGAGCCGTGTAGTCGGCCGGCACGTTCGTCTTCACGACGGGGGCGCCGGCGCCCGGTACGCGTCCGCCTTGCTGCGCAAGGTGGGCGGCGGCCTGGTCGCGATACGCGGCCGGCACGGCAGGATTGCGCGTCGCGACGTACGGGTGCTGCGCGATCGCCACCGGCGGACGGTAGCCGGCATTGCGCAGCCCGCCGGTAAAGCTCTGGCGCACGGGCGCGATACCGGGCGTACCCGGTGTCACGTGCGCATTGCGCCATTGCTGCGGATCGACATGCTGCGAGAAGTGCGCAACAGGCTGACCGTGCACGAACGCGGAGGCCGGCACGGCCGTGATCGCGTGCGGCGCGTGGAAGTTCACGTACGTCTTGTTGATGTTGGTGATATTGGTGATGTTCGTCACGTTCACCGTCTTGTTCACGTTCACGTTGTTCACCACGATGTTGCGGTTCACGCGATCGTAGTAGTGCGGGCTCCAGCCGCCCCAGCCGGGGTGCCACGGCTCACCCGGGCCGAGCGCGAACCATGCGCAGCCGGCCGCGGCGACGCCGCCGACGGTGAGCGCGACGCTCCAGTCGGGACCGCCGCCGCCGCCGCCGCCGCCGCCACCGACGAACGCGACGAGCGCCGGCGCATAGACGGGCGGCTGGCTGACGACCATCGGGCCGGGCACCCATGCCCAGCTATCGTCCACGTACGCCCAGCGGCCGTAGTGATACGGCGCGAAGCCCCACGGTGCATCGTCGACCCACGTCCAGCCCCATGGTGCCTGCCAGATCCAGTGGCCGTCGTGATACGGCGCCCAGTCGGCCGGCGTGTCGTTCGGCACCCATACCGAGCCGTAATTCGGGGTTTCGCGCCACGTGCCGTTCGCGTCGAGATCCTGGTAGCCGGGAACGTCGCGGGACACATAGCGGGCCGACACCGAGCGCTCCTCGGCCGCATCGCGGCTGGCGGCCCACTGGTCGAGCGCATCGGGGCCCGGCGCGGGCGATTGCTGCGCAACCTGCAGGTCGGTGCCCGTGAACACGACCTGCTGTCCGGGCGACAGCGGATATTGTCCGTTGCTGCCGTACACGGTCGCGCTGCCGCTGCGCACCGTGACCGTCGTGCTTGCGCCGTCCGGCGCGACATCGACGCGATAGTCGCCGGGGCCCGTGATGCCGAGCGCGAGGTTCGGCGTGTCGATTTCGTACGATCCGCCGGCCGGCAGCTGGCGCACGTGCGTCGATACGGTGCCGAGGCCGACCTTCAGTTGCGTCGTCGTGTCGTCGAGGTTCAGCACCGACAGGCTCGTCGAATTGCCGAGCCGCACCGCGGTCGAGCCGATGTGCAGTTCCGAGCGCGCGCCGGCATCGTTCCAGAGCTGGTCGCCGGTCGTCAGCGGCCGGTTCACGGCGGCGTACGACCACGTATCGGTGCCGGCCGGTTCGGTCGTCACGGCGCCCGACAGGTAATTGAGCCGCGCGACGCGCCCCGGCGGATCGCCGCCCGGTTGCCGGGCCGCGGCCGTATACGGCGGGGCATCGGCCGATTGTGCGAATGCGGGGGGCAGCGTCGCAAGCGCGACGAACGCGAGCAGCGTATAGCGGGCGGATCGCTTGAGCGTGAACAGGGGGGCCATGGTGAGCGTCTTCGTCGTTATCGCGGCGCGTCGATTCGTGCCGTTGAGTTCACGATATCCGCTCGGTCTGTTTCAGTGCTCGGTGTTTTGTAAGCCGGATGGCACGCGATGTAACAAAACCTGTCCATCGCGCGCCGTTGTCGTGCAGCTGCAATGCAGGCGTCAAGCGGACGTAAGCCACCCGTCGAAAACCTGCTGCCCGGGCACGGTGACGCGCAGCACGCGCGGTCGCGCGGAGCGCTCGATCCAGCCGTGCGCACAGAAGCTGTCGAGCAGTGCGGCGCCGAGCGCGCCGCCGAGATGCGAGCGCCGCTCGCTCCAGTCGAGACAGCCGCACGCGAAGCGGCGCCGGCGCGCGCGCTGCTGGGCGACGTCGATGCCCCATCGCGCGAGCGCCCGGGTGCCGAGTTCGGTGGTCTCGATCTCATCGCCGTTGGCGAGCAGCCAGCCGCGCGCGGTGAGCCCGTCGAAGATGCGCACTGCGAGTTCGCCGGCCATGTGGTCGTAGCAGGTGCGTGCGTAGCGCAGTTCGGCCGGCACCGTGCGCGACGGCGGCGGAACCGGGCGGTGCGGCGCGGCCGCGCGGGCGACGTTCGCGAGCGCCTCGAGCGATGCCGCGATGTCGGACGATGCGATCCGGTAATAGCGGTGCCGGCCGCGCACGTCGAGCGCGAGCAGGCCGCCTTCGGTCAGCCGCGCGAGATGCGCGCTTGCCGCGGACGGCGACAGCCCCGCGATCATCGTCAGTTCGCCGGCCGGTCGCGCGCTGCCGTCCATCAGCACCCACAGCATCGCGGCGCGCCCCGGGTCGGCGATCAGCGCGCCGATGCGGCTCAGGCCCGGAAAGTGGTGGTCGTCTTGATCGGTCATCGTCGTGTCTCGTCAGGCGGGATGACTTGCAGTGTAGTGGGTGCGGGCATTCGATGTTTCGGATCCGGCTGAAATGTCGAATGCAGCGATGCCGGCGCGGGCACCGACCCTGCGGAAGACCGGACTGCGGCCCCGTGCGGGGCACGCGTAGAATGGCCGGACGCGGCGGCAGCGGGCCGCCGCACGTGACACGATGCAACGATGAAGACGATTTTCTGCCTGTTGGCGGCCGTGCTCGTCTGCGCGGCCTGTGCGCAGGGCGGCGCGGGCGCTGCCGGCGAGCGGGGCGGCAGCCTCGAGATGTACGGGACGATCGACCAGGGCATCACGATACGTCGCTGACGGGCGCCGATCCGCGTACGTTTCAGGCGCGTCGGCGCCGCCGCGCGACATGGGGCGCCCCGCGGCGCGTTGCCGCAGTGCAACGTATAATGGCCCGATTACAGCGCCCCTGCCGCCCGGAGCCAACAAGATGCCCCAACCGTCCCCCGTACCGGCCGCCCTCGACCGCACCGAAACCGTATTCCGCTTCCTCGCCGAGCCGTCGTCCGTGAACTTCGGCGGCAAGGTGCATGGCGGTGCGCTGATGAAGTGGATCGACGAGGTCGCGTATGCGTGCGCGGCCGTCTGGTCGAGCCGCTATTGCGTGACGGTCAGCGTCGGCAACATCCGTTTCCAGCGTCCGATCCTGGTCGGCAATCTCGTCGAGCTGAAGGCGCGCGTCGTCGCGACGGGGCGCACCAGCATGCACATCCATGTATCCGTGCACGCCGGCGATCCGAAGGGCGGCGTGTTGCGCCAGACCACCGATTGCCTGGTCGTGTTCGTCGCCGTCGACGAGAACGGCAACCCGGTGCCGGTGCCGCCGTTCGTGCCCGAGACCGACGAGCAGAAGGTGCTCGCGAAATATGCGGCCGACGTGCGGGCCGCGCTCGACAAGATCGTCGAGATGAAGCCGGAAGAGGTCGCGAAGGGCACGGTCTGACCGGCGCGGGCGCCGCGCCGTTTGCGCCGCGCCCGTCGTTCTGCCGTTACCGCGACCCGATCATCTGCTCGGGACGCACCCACGCATCGAATTCCGCCTCGGTCAGATAGCCGAGCGCGAGCGCGGCGGCCTTCAGCGTCGTGCCTTCCTTGTGCGCCTTCTTCGCGATCTGCGCGGACTTGTCGTAGCCGATATGCGGATTGAGCGCCGTCACGAGCATCAGCGATTCGTTCAGCAGCAGGTCGATGCGCGCGCGATTCGGCTCGATGCCCACCGCGCAGTGGTCGTTGAAGCTCCGCGCGCCGTCGGCGAGCAGCCGCACCGATTGCAGCACGTTGTGCACGATCATCGGCCGGAACACGTTCAGCTCGAAATTGCCGCTCGCGCCGCCGACGTTGACCGCGACGTCGTTGCCGAACACCTGGCAGCACAGCATCGTCACGGCCTCCGACTGCGTCGGGTTCACCTTGCCCGGCATGATCGAGCTGCCCGGCTCGTTCTCCGGAATCGACAGCTCGCCGAGCCCGCAGCGCGGCCCGCTCGCGAGCCAGCGGACGTCGTTCGCGATCTTCATCAGGCCGGCCGCGACGGTCTTCAGCGCGCCGTGCGCGAACACCAGCGCGTCGGCCGCCGCCATCACCTCGAACTTGCTCGGCGCCGTCACGAACGGCAGCTTCGCCAGCCGGCCGATTTCGTCGGCGACGCGCACCGCGAACTCCGGATGCGCGTTCAGCCCGGTGCCGACCGCGGTGCCGCCGAGCGCGAGTTCGTACAGGTGCGGCAGCGCCGATTCGACGTGACGGATGCCCTGGTCGAGCTGCGCGACATAGCCGGAAAACTCCTGACCGAGCGTGAGCGGTGTCGCGTCCTGCAGGTGCGTGCGGCCGATCTTCACGATGTCGGCGAACGCCTTCGATTTCGCGTCGAGCGTCGCGCGCAGCGTGCGCAGCGCCGGCAGCAGGTGATTGACGATCGCGTACGCGGCCGCGACGTGCATCGCGGTCGGGAACACGTCGTTCGACGACTGGCCGCGGTTCACGTCGTCGTTCGGATGAACCTTGCGCGCTTCGCCGCGCTCGCCGCCCATCAGCTCGCTCGCGCGGTTCGCGATCACCTCGTTGAGGTTCATGTTGGTCTGCGTGCCGGAGCCCGTCTGCCAGACCGCGAGCGGGAATTCGCGCGGATGCTTGCCGGCGATGATCTCGTCGGCCGCGTCGATGATCGCGCGCGCCTTGTCGTCGGCCAGCACGCCGAGCGACTGGTTCACGGCCGCCGCGGCACGCTTGACGATCGCCAGCGCGTGTATCAGCTCGGGCGACTGCTTCTCGGTCGAGATCCGGAAATTCTGCAGCGAGCGCTCGGTCTGCGCGCCCCAGAGCCGGTCGGCCGGCACGGCGATCTCGCCGAACGTGTCGCGTTCCATCCGAACTGCTTCGTTCATGATGCACTCCTCTTGGAAAGGGGAAAGGCCGCGCAATGCGCGGCGTCGGGCGTATCGTGAGGCAGTCGCGCCGCTCGCGCGGCGTCTTCGGGACTTCGGGCCTTCCGCCGACAAGCATAGCGTCGGCCGCGATTTCGTGTCGTGTCGCGCTCAATGCCGCGCCGCGATGAGCGACGCGGTCTTCAGATGAAAGCGCCATGCCATCAGCGCCGCGACGCTCGCGAGGCCGGCCGCGAGCCCCCACCACAGGCCGCGCGCGCCGAGGCCCGCATGGAACGCGAACCAGTAGCCGGTCGGGAAGCCGATGCCCCAGTAGCCGAAGGTCGCGGCGAGCATCGGGATGCGCGTGTCCTTCAGGCCGCGCAGCGCGCCCGACGCGACGGTCTGCATTCCGTCGACGATCTGGAACACGGCGGCGATGCCGAGCAGCGACGCCGCGAGCGACACCGTGGCCGCATTGGCCGGGTCGTCGAGATGAAGATACAGGCCGACGATCGTGTGCGGCGCGACGATCATCACGATGCCCGACAGCGACATGAACGCGACGCCGAGCGCGAGCGCGACGAAGCCCGCATGCCGCGCGGCGATGGGCGAGCCCGCGCCGACCCAGTAGCCGACCCGGACGTTGGCGGCCTGGCCGATCGCGAGCGGCACCATGAACGACACCGACGCGACGTTCAGCGCGATCTGGTGCGCGGCCAGCGACGTCGCGCCGAGCACGCCGACCGTGAGGCCGGTGCCGAGGAACAGCGTCGATTCGACCCCGTACGTGATCGCGACGGGCCAGCCGATACCGATCAGCTCGCCCATCACGGGCAGCTTCGGGCGCGCCGCGGTCACGAAATGGCGGAAGCGCTGCCGGCCGTGCAGCAGCCAGATCAGCGCGAGCGCGGTGAGCCAGATCGTGATCGTCGTCGCGACTGCGGAACCGAGAAAGCCGAGGCGCGGCAGTCCGAATGCGCCGTGAATCAGCCCGTAGTTCAGCACGCCGTTGACGCCGACGCCGCCGATCGACACCCACAGCAGCCGCCGTGCGGCGCCGATCGCCGGCAGGAACGCGCGCATCAGCCCGACGCCGATCAGGCTGCCGAGCGCCGCGAAGCGCAGGATGCCCGTGTATTCGCCGACGTGATGCGCGAGCAGCGGCGGCTCGTGAAACATCAGCAGGATCGGTTCGGCCAGCGACAGCGCGACGATCGCCGGAATCGCGAGCAGCACGGACAGCGCGAACCCGGTCCAGTAGATGTGCGGCACGCGGTCCTCGGCCTGGGCGCCGCGCGCATGCGCGACGCTCACGCTGACCGACGACAGCACGCCTTGCAGAATGGTGACGATGACGAAGAAGAAGTTCGCGCCGAGACCGCCGGCCGCGAGCGAATCGGGGCCGAGCGAACCGAGCAGCACCGTGTCGGTGACGCTCATCGCCATCTGTGAAAGTTGCGCGATCGCGAGTGGTGCGGCGAGGCGCGCGGTATCGGCGGCGTGACTGGACAGGGACGGCGGCGCGGCGGCCGTCCGCGTGAGACCGGAATGCGACATGGAATGGGCGCTCGCGCGGGTGCGGGCCCGCGCTGTCTGTATTTATTTTGAGAGACGGCTAGCTTACGGCTTTATTCGTACGGTGTCGAACGCGCGCGCCGATGGCCATGTCGCGGACAGGGGGAACAGGCGCTAGGCTTCGCGCACCGCGATGCGCGTGTCGCCGAGCAGCACGACCTGGCCCGCGCGGATCTTGCAGGTCTTGCGCAGCTCGACCGCGCCGTCGACTTTCACCGCGCCGGACGCGACGATCAGCTTCGCGGTGCCGCCGCTGTCCGCGAGGCCGGTGATCTTCAGAAGGTTGTGCAGCTCGACGTATTCGCCGGTCAGCGTGAAATCCAGGTTGGGCATGACGAAGAAGGTGCGCAATGCGCGGAAGGAATCGCCTCGCATCATACGGCACCGCGGGCCGGCGTGCGAGCGCGGGCGGTCGCGGCACGCAGTTGTTAAGGACTGTGAGCGATTCGTCAGCAAATGAAACGGTGGGTAACAGTCTGAGAGATTCGAGAACCTGCCGTGCGGGCCGCGGGTCTTTTGTCGTACCTGCTGCGTGTTGCGGCGGGGGACGCGACGGACCGCATCGCTGCGGTTCGCGCCCACAACTTCTTGAGGAGGATTGTCATGTCCAAGATTCGTACGATGCTGATCGGTGCCGCGCTGACGGCGTTCGCCACTTCGGCCGCGTTTGCCCAGACGGGCACGGCGGCGCAGGGCGCGGCAGGTGCCGGCGTGCAGGCGCAGACCCCAGCGGCGGGTGTCGGCGCGGGCGTGCAGGGCAGCGCCGGCGCGAACGCGTCGGGCAATGCGGTCGGCGGCGCGACCGATGCGGTCGGCGCAGCAGCCGACGGCGCGAAGGATACGGCGTCGTCGGCCGTCCACTCGGCCAAGAAGCACACGAAGCACGCCGCGAAGTCGGCCAAGAGCCATGTCGGCTCGGCCAAGGCGAAGGCTGGCGAAGCGACCGAAGGCGGTGCATCGGTCGGCGCGGAGGGCGGTGCAGCGGCCCAGGGCGCCACGCAATAAGCGGTGCCTGGCGCCGCGCGACGCTCGCCCTGGACGGCGCGTCGCGACGGCGGCCGTCCGGCGGCCCGGTTCGCTTCGCGCGAACCGGGCCGTTTTCATGTGTTCATGCTTTCGGCAGCGCGGGCGCGCGGTTACGGCCGACGCTGTCCTTGGCCTTGTCCCTGCACGGGGCGCGCGGCAGCCGGCGTGAATACGCTGCGCAGCCACGCGGCGAGCCGCGCGAAGACGTCGTACGGCTCTTCGACGAAGATCTCCGGTTTCAGCAGCCGCAGGTATTCCATGATCTGCTGCGCTTCCTGTTTCTGGAACGAGCCATGTGCGAGCCCGAGCCGCAGCAACCCGCGCAGTTCGCCGAGCTTGTCGCGCGCGGTGCTGCCGACGCTCATCTCGCATGCGAGCTTGGCTTCGTAAACCCGTTGCCGCAGCGATTCCGCGAGCCGCCATGCGGGCGTCTGCATCAGTTCCTCGAGCGCCTGGATGTCCTGAGCCGCGCCCTTGATCTGCGACGCGAGCGGGTCGATTTGCGCCGGGTCGCCCTGCGCCTCGGCGACGATCGCCTTCGCCCAGTCGCGGCACGCCTTCGCGAGCTCGTCGGGCGTCCATTCGGAGCGTGACGCGAAGCCGAAGCCGAATTCGGCGGCCTGCCGCATCAGGATCGCGACGACGTCCGGAAATTCCTTGTCGAGCGTGCGCTTGGCCCACGCGTACTGGCCGCCCTGCAGCATCCGCTGCACCGCGTGCTCGGTCAGCGGAACCATGTTGTCGAGCAGCTTCGCGCGCAGGAAATCCTCGAACGACGGCGTCGCGAACTGCGGGTCGAGTTTCAGCGACACGCGGACGAACGCGTCGTAGTCCTTGCGCAGGGACTCGAGCGTGTCGTCCTTGAGGGAAAGGGTGATCTGGCCCATGAATCGTCTCGATGGCGGCCCGCGCAGGCCGGCGGTCGGCACGGCGCACCGGTGCGGGCGCAGCGTCGACTGACCGGTGCGCGCCGAGGCCGGTGGCGGGTTTTCACTTCCTATATCGGCGCGCCGCGCGGAAACTTGAGCGCGCGTGGTGGAGTGTCCGCTCAGGCGGGCAGCCAGTGCGGCAGCACGATCCCTTGCCAGAAAAAGAACACCGCGAGGCCCGCCGCGATCGTCACGAGCGGGCGACGGGTCGCCGCCGACACGAGCACGGCGGCGAGCGCGCCGACGAGCTGCGGATTGCGCCAGGTCAGTTCGGCCGTGCCGCCATGGGGCGAGACGGTCATCGGCACGATGATCGCGGTCAGCACGGTGACGGGCACGAAGCCGAGCGCGGTCCGCACGAGCGGCGGAAAGGTCAGCCGCTCGCCGAACAGGAACAGCGTCGTGCGGATTGCGTAGGTGATGACGGCCATCCCGAGGATCAGCAGCGCGTAGCTCACGATGCGGCCTCCGTGCGTGACCGCGCGCGCGAGTGCTCGTGCCGCAGTGTCAGCGCGACGCCGATCGCGACGCCGGCGGCAACCGCGCCGAGCAGCCCGAGCTTGTACGGCCAGCCCTGCCAGAAGTACGCGAGCGTGCCGGCCGTCGCGGCCGCCGCGAAATAGCGCAGCGTGCCGAGCTGCGGGACGACGATCGCGATGAAGGTCGCCGCCATCGCGAAATCGAGGCCGAGCGACTGCAGGCCCGGGAATGCCGCGCCGAAGCCGATGCCCGCGAGCGTCCAGACCTGCCAGTTCAGGTACATCGCGAGCCCGGAGCCGAAAAAGTAGTGGGGGCCGATCGTGCCGGGCGGGAAGTGCCGGTAGTGCCCATAGGCGACCGCGAACACTTCGTCGGTCATCAGCGCGCCGAGCGTGGCGCGCCAGCGCAGCGGCAGGTGCGCGACATAGGGCGCGAGCGTCGCGCTGTACAGCAGGTGGCGCAGGTTCACGATCAGCGTCGTCGCGAGTACGACGACGAAGCTCGCGCTGCCCGCGATCAGGCCGAGCGCGATGAACTGCGCGGAGCCTGCGAACACGGCGAGCGACATCAGCACGCCGTGCCACGCGGCGAGCGGGCCGCCGCCGACGAGCGTGCCGAAAATCACGCCGAACGGCGCCGCGCCGATCATCATCGGGATCGTGTCGCGCGCGCCGTCGAGCCATTCGTTGAGCGGCCGGCGAGGGGGTGATGCGGGTGTCGGGTTCAAAGCGCGCTCCTCCATGCGTTGGAGGATAGCGGGCCGGTGGTTTGCCGGCTTGTATGTTCTTGCGGTCGCGGGCGGGTTGGCTGCCCGGGCGTTTGCCGGCGCGGCGGCAAGCGAGCGGCCGGATGCGGGAAGCCGCGTGTCAGCTCGCCTGCCAGCGCCCGGGCGGCACGCCGAACATCCGTTTGAAATGCCGCGTGAAGTGGCTCTGGTCGACGAAGCCGCTGGCCGCCGCGACGTCGGCGACGGGCACGCCTGCCCGCAGCGGTGCCAGCGCGCGCTGCAATCGCAGCTGGTTGCGCCAGGCATGCGGCGGCATGCCGGTCGTACGCGTGAACAGGCGCGCCGCGTGGAACGGCGACAGGCCGGCCGCCTGCGCGACTTCGTCCAGCGTCACCGTGCACGTGAGATCGGCGGCGAGCCGCTCGCGCATCGCGTCGACGCGCGGTTCGTCCGGTGCGAGCGGCGCCGGTCGCGGCTGCGCGTCGGCGTGGCGCACGATCAGCGTCGACAGCGCGTCGAGCATCGCCGTTTCGGCGGCGAGCGGATCATAGATGCGCGGTGCGCCGGAGGCCGGATCGCCGGCCGCCGGATCGTCGGCCGGCGGCCCGTGCGCATGGGACGACGGCGCGCGCTCGCTGCCGGCTTCCATCATCCGGTGCGCCAGCGCGAGCCGGGCCGCGAGGTCGGTGTCGCGAATCACGTCGGGGGCAAACCACGGTGCGTCCTGCGGGCGGCCGGCGATCGCGCTCGTGAGTTCGCGGATGAATTCGACCGGCATGTAGCTGACGCGATAGCACCAGCCTTCGTCCGCCGCGCGCGAGCCCGTATGCACCTCGCCGGGATTGATCACGGGCACGGTACCCGTTTCGGCGACATGGCCGCTGCCGCGATAGGTGAAGCGTTCCGCGCCTTCGAGAATCACGGGGATCGTGTACGCGTCGTGCCAGTGGGGCGCGAACGTGTGGTCGCGATAGGTGGCCGTGACCAGATCCGTGTCCGGCAGCAGCGGCGTGCGCCAGTAGCGTGCGGAGTCTGGAAGGCGGGTGGCGGACATGATCGGGCGCGGGAGCGGTCGAACCGACAGTGTATCGCTCGCGCGCCCGCCAGGTGCGGGCCTTACTTGACCGGAATCGTCGTGCCGGCCGGCATCGGCACCGCGGTGACGGCGTTCTTCGGGCTGCCGCTGACGATGCGGTCACTGTAGGTCAGGTAGACGATCGTGTTGCGCTTCCTGTCGACCACGCGCACGACGTGCAGCGTCTTGAAAATGAACGACATGCGTTCGCTGAACACGTCGGTCTGCTGCTTGAGCGGTTCCTTGAAGCTGATCGGGCCGACCTGCCGGCACGCGATCGATGCCTCGCTCGGATCCTCGGCGACGCCGAGCGTGCCCTTGATGCCGCCCGTGCGGGCGCGCGACACGTAGCAGGTCACGCCGTTCACGACCGGATCGTCGTACGCCTCGACGACGACGCGGTCGGAGCCCGTTACGCGGAAATGGGTGTTGACGCTGCCGACCTCCTCCGCGTGCGCGAGCGGCGCAGCGGCGAATGCGGAGAGCAGGAGGGCGAAGGGTGCGGCGCGCAGGAGGCGGTGCTTCATCGACGGAACCGGATGCGAATGCGGGACAGAGACTCTAGCATGCGCGGGACCGGGCCACGAAAACGCGAAAGGGCGGACGGAAAAACAAAAGGCCCGTCGAATGACGGGCCTTTTGCTGTCTGGCTCCCCGACCTGGGCTCGAACCAGGGACCTACGGATTAACAGTCCGGCGCTCTACCGACTGAGCTATCGGGGAATAAATCGGTACATCTGCGTTTGCGTCACCAACAAAAAACCCGTTCACCTTCAACGGGCCTTTGCGTTTTTGGCTCCCCGACCTGGGCTCGAACCAGGGACCTACGGATTAACAGTCCGGCGCTCTACCGACTGAGCTATCGGGGAACAAACAGCAGAGAAACGAGATTGTATGGAGTGTCGGCTAACCTGTCAATACTTTTGGGCCGCAGCGCACAAAAAATTTCTGCGGCCGCCGCGCGATCAGCGCTCGAGCAGGTGCAGCTTGTCCTGCACGTCCTTCCACTCGTCCGCGTCGGCCGGTGCCGGCTTGGTCTTCGTGATCGACGGCCAGCCCTTTGCCAGCTCGGCATTCAGCTCGGTGAACTGCTGCTGGTCGCCCGGAACGTCTTCTTCGGCATAGATCGCATTGGTCGGGCACTCGGCAACGCACACGGCGCAGTCGATGCACTCGTCCGGATCGATGGCGAGAAAGTTGGGACCTTCACGGAAGCAATCCACCGGGCACACATCCACGCAATCCGTGTATTTGCACTTGATGCAGCCTTCGGTCACAACGTGAGTCATTAAAACGCTCCTGCTTGGCGGTATATATGGGGTGGCGTTGGCGCCAAAAGCGGCATTGTAACTGAAGCGCAAAACCCGCATGGCGTGGTCGGCTTTCCGGCTTATATCGTTTCGTGATTAGTTTATGGGGCCCGCCGAGGGGCGCGCAAAGAGGAACCCGGATACGGGCGTCGGCGCGACGGAGCGGGGCGGCAGGCGGTTTCGCGATGGTCGGGCCCGCATTCGGGTAACATGGCCGACAGACCGGGCGGCGCGCTGTGCGCCGGGGCCCTGTCACGATATTGGCGGTGCCGCAAATCATGATCATCACTTCGCTGCTCGACACGGATCTCTACAAGTTCACGATGATGCAGGTCGTCCTGCATCACTTCCCGGCGGCAAACGTCGAATACCGTTTCAAGTGCCGCACGCAAGGCGTCGATCTCGTGCCGTACATCGACGAGATCCGCGACGAGGTGCGCGGCCTGTGCTCGCTGCGTTTTTCCGACGTCGAACTCGACTACCTGCGGCGGATGCGCTTCATCAAGAGCGATTTCGTCGACTTCCTCGCGCTGTTCCACCTGAACGAGAAGTACATCTCGATCACGCCTTCGCCGAAGGGCAACGGCGAGATCGACATCGAGATCAAGGGGCCGTGGCTGCATACGATCCTGTTCGAGATCCCGGTGCTCGCGATCGTCAACGAAGTCTATTTCCGCAACACGCAGCGCGAGCCCGACTATCGCGAAGGCCGCGAGCGGCTGCGCGAGAAGATCAAGCTGCTCGGCGCGAAGCCCGAGTTCGCCGACTGCAAGATCGCCGACTACGGCACGCGCCGGCGCTTCTCGAAGGTCTGGCACGAGGAAGTCGCGCTCACGCTGCGCGACGGCCTCGGCCCGCAGTTCGCGGGCACGAGCAACGTGCTGTACGCGATGAAGCACGACATTACGCCGCTCGGCACGATGGCTCACGAGTACCTGCAGGCTTGCCAGGCGCTCGGCCCGCGGCTGCGCGACTCGCAGATCTACGGCTTCGAGATGTGGGCGAAGGAATATCGAGGCGACCTCGGGATCGCGCTGTCGGACGTGTACGGGATGGATGCGTTCCTGAACGACTTCGACATGTATTTCTGCAAGCTGTTCGACGGCGCGCGCCACGATTCGGGCGATCCGTTCGACTGGGGCGAGCGGATGCTGCGCCATTACGAGGCGAACCGGTGCGACCCCCGCACGAAGGTGCTCGTGTTCTCGGACGCGCTCGACATCCCGAAGGTCATGCAGTTGTACGAACGGTTCCGCGGCCGCTGCAAGCTCGCGTTCGGCGTCGGCACGAACCTCACCAACGACCTCGGCTACGTGCCGCTGCAGATCGTGATCAAGATGGTGCGCTGCAATGGCCAGCCGGTCGCGAAGCTGTCGGATTCGCCGGGCAAGAGCATGTGCGACGACAAGGCCTATCTCGCGTACCTGCGCCAGGTGTTCGGCATCGCGCAGCCGGTCGAGGAAGACGCGTCGAAGTGAGCGTCGGCCGTTCGGTCGAAGGTGCGTGGCGGCAGGGGCGGCCGGTATAATCCGACGTATTGCACGCCAACGTCACGAGGACCGTTCATGGACACTTCTGCTGCCCGTCGCCAGATCCTCGCGCGCATTCGCGCGGCGCAGGGGCGCGCGGCCGAGCCCGATGCAGCGGAGCGCGACGGCGTCGCCGATTATCTCGCCCGCCATCCGCAGGGCCCACGCCCGCCGATGCCGGCCGATCTCGTCGCCGCATTCGTCGACGAAGCGGCACGCCTGTCGACGACGGTCGACGAAGTCGCGACGCTCGCCGACGCACCGGCCGCCGCTGCCCGCTATCTTTCCGCTCACGGCCTGCCGACGCAGGCCGTCGCATGGCGCACGCTGACCGATCTCGACTGGGCCGGCGCAGGCCTGTCGGTCGAGTGCCGCAAGCCGCGCGACGGCGATCTCGTCGGCCTTACGGGCTGCTTTTGCGCGACCGCCGAAACGGGTTCGCTGGTGCTGCTGTCCGGTCCCGATACCTATGCATCGGCCGGCCTGCTGCCGGAGACGCACATCGCGATCGTTCCCGCGTCGCGGATCGTCGCCGGCCATGAAGACGCGTTCGCGCTGATCCGTGCGGAGCGCGGCGAGTTGCCGCGCGCGGTCAATTTCGTATCGGGCCCGTCGCGCACGGGCGACATCGAGCAGACCATCGTACTGGGCGCGCACGGCCCGTATCGCGTGCATGCGATCGTCGTCCGGGGCGCATGACGCGCCCGCCGCATCCACTACCACTCGAACAAGGAAGTTCTGCATGAAACGACATGCCGCCTGGGCGGGCATGGCGTCGGGAGTCGCGCTTGGCGCCGTTCCCGCGCTTGCATCGGCCGCAACGCTCGACGGTGCCACGCTGTCCGCACTCTGGGGCATCCCGTTTGCCGGGATCCTGCTGTCCATCGCACTGTTCCCGCTCGTTGCCCCGGTGTTCTGGCATCACCACTTCGGCAAGATTGCGGCCGGGTGGGCGGTCGTATTCCTGATCCCGTTCGCGTTCGCGTTCGGCGCGGGCACCGCGTTCGGCACGCTCGTGCATGCGCTGCTCGAGGAATACATTCCGTTCATCGTGCTGCTCACCGCACTCTATACGGTGGCAGGCGGCATCTGCGTGAACGGCAACCTGCACGGATCGCCGAAGCTGAACACCGCGATCCTCGCGCTCGGCACGCTGCTCGCGAGCGTGATGGGCACGACCGGCGCCGCGATGCTGCTGATCCGGCCGCTGCTGCGCGCGAACGACAACCGCAAGCATGTCGTGCACGTCGTGATTTTCTTCATCTTCCTCGTCGCGAACGCGGGCGGCTCGCTGTCGCCGCTCGGCGATCCGCCGCTGTTCCTCGGTTTCCTGAACGGCGTGAGCTTCTTCTGGACGACGACCCATCTCGCGCTGCCGATGCTGTTCATCTGCGTCGTGCTGCTGGCGCTGTTCTTCGTGCTCGACACGTATTTCTACCGGAAGGGCGGCGAGGAGCGGCCGGCCGCGCTCGACCCGACGCCCGACGGCGCGGCGCTGTCGATCGACGGCAAGATCAACTTCGTGCTGCTCGCGGCCGTGGTCGCGCTCGTGCTGATGAGCGGCATCTGGAAGCCGGACATCGCGTTCGACGTGTGGGGCACGCACGTCGCGCTGCAGAACCTCGCGCGCGACGTCGCGCTGGTGGTCGTGACGCTCGCGTCGCTCGCGCTGACGCCGCGTTCCGCGCGTGAAGGCAACGCGTTCAACTGGGCGCCGATCGAGGAGGTCGCGAAGCTGTTCGCGGGAATCTTCGTGACGATCGCGCCGGTGATCGTGATCCTGCGCGCGGGCGCGGACGGCGCGTTCGCGCAGATCGTCCATCTCGTCACGGGGCCGGACGGCAAGCCGATCGACGCGATGTATTTCTGGGCGACGGGCCTGCTTTCGTCGTTCCTCGACAATGCGCCGACGTATCTGGTGTTCTTCAATCTCGCGGGCGGCGATGCGCGGACGCTGATGACGACGGGCGCGTCGACGCTCGCCGCGATCTCCGCGGGCGCGGTGTTCATGGGCGCGAACAGCTATATCGGCAACGCGCCGAACTTCATGGTGAAGGCGATCGCGGAGTCGCGCGGCGTGAAGATGCCGAGCTTCTTCGCGTACCTCGGCTGGGCGCTCGTGATCCTGGTGCCCGTGTTCCTGCTGACGTCGCTGATTTTCTTCCCGGCGTAACCTGACAACTTTCAACCAAGCGCGGGCAGTCCCGGCGGCGCGATGCGCGCCCTGATCGGCCTGCGGCATACGGAGATGGCGATGCAGAAGATTCTGGTCGCGCGTCCGATCTTTCCGGACGTGATCGAACGCCTCAAGCAGTATTTCGAAGTCGACTGGAACGACGGCGACGCGCTCGCACCCGATGCGCTCGCCGCGCGTCTGGCCGACAAGGACGGCGCGCTGACGGCCGGCGATCCGGTCGGCGCAGCGGCGCTCGCGGCGGCGCCGCGCCTGCGTGTCGTGTCGAACATGGCGGTCGGCTACAACAACTTCGACATGGCCGCGTTCAACGCGGCGAACGTGCTCGGCACCAACACGCCGGACGTGCTGAACGAGTCGACCGCCGATTTCGGCTGGGCGCTGATGATGGCCGCCGCGCGCCGGATCGCCGAATCCGAACACTGGCTGCGCGCCGGTTACTGGCAGAAGTGGGCGTACGACGGGTTCCTCGGCACCGACATTTACGGCTCGACGCTCGGCGTCATCGGGATGGGCCGCATCGGCCAGGCGCTCGCGCGCCGCGCGCGCGGTTTCGGGATGCAGGTGATCTATCACAACCGGTCGCGGGTCGCGCCCGAGATCGAGGCCGAGCTGAACGCCGAATACGTGTCGAAGGATGCGCTGCTCGCGCGCGCCGATCACGTCGTGCTCGTGCTGCCGTACACGAAGGAAAACCATCACACGATCGGCGCGGCCGAACTCGCGAAGATGAAGCCCGCCGCGACGCTGACCAACATCGCGCGCGGCGGGATCGTCGACGACGCGGCGCTGGCCGCCGCGCTGCGCGACGGGACGATCGCCGCGGCCGGCCTCGACGTATACGAAGGCGAACCGGCCGTGCATCCGGCGCTGCTCGAGGTGCCGAACGTCGTGTTGACGCCGCATATCGCGAGTGCGACCGAAAAGACGCGCCGTGCGATGGCGAACCTCGCCGCCGACAACCTGATCGCCGCACTGGGCGAGGGGCCGCGCGCGGGGCAGCCGCCGAATCCGATCAACCCTGACGTGATCGGGAAGCCGCGCGCATGACGATGACGTTGTTGCTTGCGGTGGTCGTCGTGCTGGCCGTCGCGCTCGCGGTGGCGATCGTCGCGATCGTGCGCGGCGGCGGCCGCCACGACGATGCGGCGGTGCTCGGCGACCAGATCGAGGATGCCGCGCATGCGCAGGCGCGCGCGGTCGAGCGGCTCGAACGCGAATTGCGCGGCGAGATCGTCGAGAACGCGCGCGGTTCGCGCACCGAGCTGGCCGGCAGTTTCTCGCAGCTTCAGCAGACGCTCGCCGCGCAATTGACGAGCGTGGCGACCGTGCAGAACAACCAGATCGAGGGTTTCGCTCAGCAGCTCGGCAAGCTCGTCGCCGGCAATGCACAGCAGTTCGACGCGATGCGCGAGAGCGTGCAGCGTCAGGCGCAGCAGGCGCGCGAGGAGCAGACGGCCGCGCTCAGGTTGTTCGGCGATACGTTGAACCGGCAGCTCACGCAACTGACCGAGGCGAACGATCGCCGGATCGGCGAAGTGCGCGCGACGCTCGAACAGCGGCTGAAGGAAATCGAGACGAACAACGCGGCGAAGCTCGAGGAGATGCGCCGCACCGTCGACGAGAAACTGCACGCGACGCTCGAACAGCGGCTCGGCGAATCGTTCAAGCTCGTGTCGGACCGGCTCGAGCAGGTCCATCGCGGGCTCGGCGAGATGCAGACGCTCGCGGCGGGCGTCGGCGATCTGAAAAAGGTGCTGACCAACGTGAAGACGCGCGGCACCTGGGGCGAGGTGCAGCTCGAGGCGCTGCTCGAACAGATGCTGACGCCCGACCAGTACGCGAAGAACGTCGCGACGGTGCCGAAAAGTACCGAGCGCGTCGAATTTGCGATCCGGCTGCCGGGCCGCGATGCGGGCACGCGCGACGCACCGCCCGTGTGGCTGCCGATCGACGCGAAATTCCCGCGCGAAGACTACGAGCGGCTGATCGACGCGCAGGAGCGCGCCGATGCGGCGGCGGTCGAGGAAGCGGCACGTGCGCTCGAAGCGCGCGTGCGGCTGGAGGCGCGCACGATCGCCGAGAAGTACGTCGCGCCGCCGCACACGACCGATTTCGCGCTGCTGTTCCTGCCGACCGAAGGGCTTTATGCGGAGATCCTGCGCCGCCCGGGGCTGACCGACCTGCTGCAGCGCGACTACCGCGTGACGGTCGCGGGGCCGACGACGCTCACCGCGTTGCTGAACAGCCTGCAGATGGGGTTCCGTACGCTCGCGATCGAGCAGCGCTCGAGCGAAGTATGGCAAGTGCTCGGCGCGGTGAAGACGGAGTTCGGCAAGTTCGGCGACGTGCTCGCGCGCACGAAGGCGCAGCTCGAAACGGTCACGCGCTCGATCGAGTCCGCCGAGCAGCGTACGCGCGTGATGAGCCGCAAGCTGAAGCAGGTCGAGGCGTTGCCGGGCGATACGGCGGCCGGCTTGCTCGGTTCGGACGGCGCGGACGGCGCCGATGCCGACGACGCTTGATCGAGTGCGGATCGCAATGAAAACGGGCGCCGTCGGCGCCCGTTTCCTTTTGCAGCAGGGTAGTTCGGCCGCGGCTCGCGCGGGCCGACGCTCAGCGGCCTGCGAGCGTATCCAGCGCGTCGCCCGTTACGCGAACGATGCGCCATTCGGGCAGCACGGTCGCGCCCATCTTTTCGTAGAAATCGATCGCGGGCTGGTTCCAGTCGAGGACCGACCATTCGAAACGCCCGCAACGACGCTCGACGGCCAGTGCCGCGAGGTGGCGCAGCATCGCGGTGCCGAGGCCGGTGCCGCGCTGCGACGGCTGCACGTACAGATCCTCGAGATAGAGGCCGCGACGGCCGAGGAACGTCGAATAGTTGTGGAAGAACAGCGCATACGCGACGATCGCGCCGTTGCGCTCGGCCACGAGCGCTTCGGCGGCAGGCCGCTCGCCGAACAGCGCGTCGGCGAGATCCGCTTCGGTCGCGACGAACAGATGCGTGATCTTCTCGAATTCGGCCAGCTCGCGCATCAGCGCGAGGATCGCGCCGACGTCGCGCGCTTCGGCCGCGCGGATCAGCGGCGTGTCGCTCACGCTTCCTCCGGCGGATCGGACAGCACGATCTCGATGCCGCCGAAGCGCGATGCGACCCAGTTGTATGCGTGACATGCGATCCACAGCAGCACGAAGCCGAGGATGGCGTTCAGCAGCAGCGCGCTCAGGATCGTGCTCAACTCGACCATCCCGTAACGGATGTACGCGACGAGAATGCCGAGCAGCACGATCGGCACGCTGAACGTCAGGTAGACGAGGATCAGCGCCTTCGCGGTCTGCCCCGCGGCGATCGACGAAATTTGTTTCTTCATGTGCGGATTGCCCCCGTAGAGATATATCGATAGTGGAATTCAGATCAGGCCGTCGAGCGGCAGGATGTCGACCGGGGTGCCCGCGTCGATTGCCGCGGTATCGTGACCCAGGACGATGAAACAGTTGGCGGCCGCGAGGCCGCTCAGCGACGCGGAACTCTGCGAACCGGCCGGCGCGACATGCCAGCGGCCGTCGGCGGCGCGCGTCGCGATGCCGCGCAGGTATTCGGTGCGGCCCGGACGCGTCTTCAGCGCATGCGTGCTGAGCGCCGTGTACATCGCCGGCGGCGGCGTCTGCGCGCCGGCCAGCGTCAGCAGTGCGGGGCGCACGATCGCGTAGAACGTCACGGCGGACGCGACCGGATTGCCGGGCAGGCCGAAGAACAGCGCGTGACCGGCGTCGCCGGGCGCACGTGCGAGCGTGCCGCACGCGAGCGGCCGGCCGGGCCGCAGCGCGAGGCTCGCGAACGTGACGTCGCCGAGCCGCGCCATCACGTCGCGCGTGAAGTCGGCTTCGCCGACGGATACGCCGCCCGACGTGATCACCGCGTCGGCCTGCGCGGCGACGGCGTCGCGCAGTGCGGCTTCGAGCGCGGCCGGGTCGTCGCGGACAATCCCGAGATCGATCGCGTCGACGTGCAGCCTTTCGAGCATCGCGATCAGCATCCCGCGATTGCTGTCATACAGCGCGCCGCGACCGAGCGGTTCGCCGGGCTCGCGCAGTTCGTCGCCGGTCGAGAACACGGCGACGCGCACGCGCCGGCGCACCGTGACGTCGATGAAGCCGAATGACGCGAGCAGGCCGAGATCGGACGGCCGCAGGATGCGGCCCGCGGCGAGCGCGCAGGCGCCGCGCGCGAGATCCTCGCCGGCCTTGCGGCAGTTCGCGCCGCGCGCGATGTCGTGCGCGGCGAAGCGGATCGTGTCGCCGTCGACGTGCGCGCGTTCCTGCGGAATCACCGTATCGCATCCGGCCGGCATCGGCGCGCCCGTCATGATGCGCACGCATGAACCGGCCGCCACGGCGCCGTCGAACGGATGGCCCGCGAACGCGGTGCCGGCGGCCGTCAGCGCGACGTCCCCCTGCGGCGCCGCGTGCGCGCAGGCGCTGCCGTCGAACGCATAACCGTCCATCGCCGAGTTGTCGTACGCGGGAATGTCGAACGGTGCGTTCACGTCGGCCGCAAGCACGCGGTCGAGCGCGTCGCGCAGCGTCACCGTGTCGCACGCGTCGACGGGCACCGCGAAGCGGCACGCGAGCGCCTGCGCGTCGGCAAGCGACAGCGGGGCATCGGAATCGGGTGCGGTTCGGGAGGCGGGCGAGGATTGCGTGATCATCAGTCGGACTGCGCCGCGAGGCGTATCGGGTTCGTGGCCGGTGGCACGAGGAGGGTGCCTGGGCGCGGGTTTCGCGTGCGGCGGGCGGGAACGGCGCGGGCGCCGTCAGCGACGGGCCAGCGCGGCGAGTTCCTGCCAGGAGTTGGCATTGTAAAACGCACGCTCGTCGCGAAACTCGACTTCGACCGTCTTGTGGCGTGCGTACCACGCACGCACCTTGCGGTCGCCGGCTGCAAGCCGCGCGGCGAGATCGTCGGCCAGCGCCGTGCGCAGCAGCGCGAACGTCGGCTGCGGCGAGCGCGCCTGCTGCGCGTCGACGGTTACCGCCATCGCGATGTCGGCCTGCTGCGCGTCGAGCGCCGCATGCAGCCGCGCGACCAGGTCGGCGGGCAGAAACGGCGTATCGCACGGCGAGCACACGACGAGCGGCGCGCGCGCCGCCCGCATGCCGGCGAGCAGGCCCGCTAGCGGGCCGGGGAAATCGGGCGTTTCGTCCGCGACGATGCGCGCGTCGAACGGCGCACCGAGCTCCGCATAACGATCGGCATGGCGATTCGCGCTGATCAGCGTCTCGCCGACCTGTGGCGACAGCCGGCGCAGCACGTGCAGCGCGAGCGGCGTTCCGTCGAGCAGTTGCAGGCCCTTGTCGACGCCGTCCATGCGCGTGGCGCGCCCGCCTGCGAGCAGCAGGCCGGCGATCGAGGGAGAGGCGGAAACGGGCATCGTGCGAGGGTGGAAAGGGCGGCGTGCGTCAGCCGCCGATATACGACATTTCGACGCGCTTGCCGGCGCCGTCGGGCGAGGCTTCGGCCGACGCGCTGCCGCGCAGTTGCGAATAGCGGTCGGTGCGCGCCTGCCAGATGCGGGCGATTGCGGTCGCGATCTCGGCGTCGCTTGCGCCGCCGCGCACGAGCGCGCGCAGGTCGTGGCCCGTCGACGCGAACAGGCACAGGTACAGCTTGCCTTCGGTCGACAGCCGCGCGCGCGTGCAGTCGCCGCAGAAGGCTTGCGTGACGCTCGAGATCACGCCGATCTCGCCGCTGCCGTCCGCATAGCCCCAGCGCTGCGCGGTTTCGGCCGCCGTGTGCGCGTCGAGCGGCACGAGCGGGAAATGTTCGGCGATCCGTGCAACGACGTCTGCCGACGGCAGTACCTCGGTCATGTTCCAGCCGTTCGACGTGCCGACGTCCATGTATTCGATGAAGCGCAGGATCACGCCGGTGCCGCGGAAACGCTCGGCCATCGGCAGGATCTCGCCGTCGTTGGTACCGCGCTTCACGACCATGTTGACCTTGACCGGCGCGAGGCCGGCGGCCTGGGCCGCGAAGATGCCGTCGAGCACGTCGGCGCTCGCGAACTCGGCGTCGTTCATGCGCTTGAACAGCGTATCGTCGAGCGCGTCGAGGCTGACCGTCACGCGCGTGAGCCCGGCGTCCTTCAGCGCGCGCGCCTTGCGTGCGAGCAGCGAGCCGTTGGTCGTCAGCGTCAGGTCGAGCGGGCGGCCGTCAGGCGTCGTCAGGCGCGCGAGGCGCTCGATCAGGAATTCGAGGTTCTTGCGCAGCAGCGGCTCGCCGCCCGTGATGCGGATCTTCTCGACGCCGTGTGCGACAAAGAGTCGCGCCACGCGTTCGATTTCCTCGTGTGTGAGCAGCGCGCTGTGCGGCAGGAACGGGTAGTCCTTGTCGAAGACCGCGCGCGGCATGCAATACACGCAGCGGAAATTGCAGCGGTCCGTCACCGAAATGCGCAGGTCGCGCAGCGGCCTGGCGAACGTGTCGGCCAGCGTGCCGTCGGGGGCATGCGCGACGCCGGAGACGTCCGGCACCCCGCTGACGTCGGCGAGAGGAATGATGCGTCGGGACATGTTGAAAGAAGTGCGAGCCAGACTTGTATTTTAGCCGCAAGCGGCCGACCGGGCCGGTGGGCGGAAACCCGCGGTGCGGACGTGAAAAAGCCCGCCGGAGGCGGGCTTTTCCTGGTCGGGCGATGCGCCGATTAGTGGTGCGTCGTTTCGACCTGCTGCATCGGGGCCGTATCGACCGGCGGCAGCACCTTGCGTTCGCGCGGCACGCGCGCCGGACGCGGGAGGCGCGACGCGGCTTCCTGTGCAGCGGCGAACTTGTCTGCGTCCGTGTTCACCCAGACGAGACCGGCCTGCTCCAGCACGACATCGAGGCTCGCCGAAGCGGGCGCGGCTGCCGGTTGGACGGGCGCAGGAGCCGGTGCCGGTGCTGCAACGGCCTCGACCGGTGCCGCTTCGACATGCGCCGGCTCGACAGCCACCGGAGCGGCTTCGGCCGTCACGACCGGTGCGGCCTGCTCGACGGGCGCGGACTGCGGCGCCTCGACAGCGGCCGGGGCCGCTGCCGGTACTGCCGGCACTTCGAACGCGTCGGTCGGCGAAACCGCGACCGGAGCCGGACCGGCTTCCGTGTCGACGGCCGGTGCGACCGGTGCCGGTTCTGCTGCTGCCGCGACGGCGACCGCGGGCTCGACCGGAGCGGCCGGAGCCGCTTCGGCGTGTGCCGGTGCCGATTGAGCTTCGACAGCGGCCGGCGCAGCATGCTGCTCGACGGATGCCTCGACGGCGACGGCGCTTGCCGCGGCGACGGCCGCGACGACTGCCGGTGCGGCCGTGTGGGCCGGTTCAGCAGCGGCCGGTGCTTCCGGCGTCACGGTTTGCGCTGCGGCTTCGCCATTCGGGCCTTGCTCGGCCTGGTCGACGACTGCGCCGTCTTCGTCGCGCTCGCGACGACCGCCGCGGCGGCCGCGACGGCGGCGGCGACGTTCCTCGCCGTCACGCGCGCCGGCTTCCGCATCGGCTGCCAGCTCGGCGCCCGGCAGGGCTTCTGCAACGGCCTTGTCGGTTTCCGGTTCCGGATGGTTTTCGCCACGGGTGACGGTCTCGAGCGTAGCCGCATGCTGGGTCGGCTTGCGGCGTTCGCCGCGCTCGCGACGCTCGCCGCGTTCCTGGCGCTCGCCACGACCTGCTGCGTCGACGCCTTCCGGCTGCTCGGCACGCTCGCGCGGTTCGCGGTTCTCGCGCGGTTCGCGCGGCTCACGGCTTTCACGCGGCTCGCGCGGTTCGCGACCTTCGCGCTGGCCACGACCCTCGCGACCTTCGCGGCCCTCACGACCTTCGCGGATTTCGCGACCTTCACGCGGCTCGCGACCCTCGCGCGGCTCACGGCCTTCACGCGGTTCGCGCGCTTCCTTGCCTTCGCGCTCCAGGCGTTGCGGTTGACCACGGCCTGCTGCTGCCTGGTCGCGGCCGCCTTGCGCCTGCTGGGCGCCGCCGCGACGGTTGCGGTTGCGATCGCCGCCGCGCTGCTCGGTCTTCTCGGTACGCTCGCGAGCCGGGCGGGCCGCCTGTTCCTTCGCCGGTGCCGGAGCAACCGGTGCGGGCGCCGGAGCCGGCGACATGCCGAACAGGCCCTTCAGCCAGCCGATGAAGCCGCCGCTTGCCGCGGCGACCGGTGCGGGGGCCGGAACGGGCTCGACCGGGCGCTGCGGCGCCGGGCTCGGGGCCGGGCGCTCGGGCGTGATGCCCTTGACCGCGGCTTCCTGCTTCGGCTTCACTTCTGCGGTGCGCTTGCTGTAGCCGGTTTCCGACTCGAGTTCGCGGGCAGCTTCCTCGGCCATCTTCCAGGACGCGCGCGGATCGTCGAGGCGCGCGTCGTCGTGGCGCAGGCGCTCGAGCTTGTAGTGCGGCGTATCGAGGTGCTTGTTCGGGATCAGCACGATGCCGACCTTGAAGCGCGACTCGATCTTGTTGATTTCCTGACGCTTTTCGTTGAGCAGGAAGGCGGTCACCTCGACCGGCACCTGGCAGTGGATCGCCGCGGTGTTTTCCTTCATCGCTTCTTCCTGAATGATCCGCAGGACCTGCAGCGCGGACGATTCGGTGTCGCGGATGTGGCCGGTGCCGTTACAGCGCGGGCAGGTCACGTGGCTGCCTTCCGACAGGGCCGGGCGCAGGCGCTGGCGCGACAGCTCCATCAGGCCGAAGCGGGAGATCTTGCCCATCTGCACGCGTGCACGGTCGTGCTTGAGCGCGTCTTTCAGGCGCTGCTCGACTTCGCGCTGGCTCTTCGCCGATTCCATGTCGATGAAATCGATCACGATCAGGCCGCCGAGGTCGCGCAGGCGGAGCTGGCGGGCGACTTCGTCGGCCGCTTCGAGGTTCGTGCGGGTCGCCGTTTCCTCGATGTCCGCGCCCTTGGTTGCGCGCGCCGAGTTCACGTCGATCGCGACGAGCGCTTCGGTGTGGTCGATCACGATCGCGCCGCCGGACGGCAGCGGCACCGTGCGCGAGTAGGCCGTTTCGATCTGGTGCTCGATCTGGAAGCGGGAGAACAGCGGCACGTCGTCGTGGTAGCGCTTCACCTTCGACACGTTGTCCGGCATCACGATGTCCATGAACGCACGGGCCTGATCGTGGATCTCGGTCGTGTCGATCAGGATTTCGCCGATATCGGGCTGGAAATAGTCCCGGATCGCGCGGATCACGAGGCTCGATTCCAGGTAGATCAGCATCGGCTGGCCGGAGTTGCCGCTTTGCGACGCCGCTTCGATCGCGCGCCACAGCTGCAGCAGGTAGTTCAGGTCCCATTGCAGTTCCTCGGCGCTGCGGCCGATGCCCGCGGTACGGGCGATCATGCTCATGCCGTCCGGAATCTGCAGCTGCGACATCGTTTCGCGCAGTTCCTGGCGCTCGTCGCCCTCGATCCGGCGCGACACACCGCCGCCGCGCGGATTGTTCGGCATCAGCACCAGGTAGCGGCCGGCGAGCGAGATGAAGGTCGTGAGGGCGGCGCCCTTGTTGCCACGCTCTTCCTTCTCGACCTGGACGATCAGCTCCTGGCCTTCGCGCAGGGCATCCTGGATGCGCGCGGAGCGCATGTCGATGCCTTCCTTGAAGTACTGGCGGGCGACTTCCTTGAACGGCAGGAAGCCGTGGCGATCTTCGCCGTAGTTGACGAAGCACGCTTCGAGCGACGGCTCGATGCGGGTGATGACACCCTTGTAGATATTGCCTTTGCGCTGTTCGCGCCCGGCTGTCTCGATGTCGATGTCGATGAGCTTTTGCCCATCGACGATGGCGACGCGCAGCTCCTCCTGCTGCGTCGCATTGAACAGCATGCGTTTCATGAACGACTCCAGGCGGCTCCGCGCCGGCGCTTCGCGGTTGTCAGTCGCGAGAGCGGGAACGACGGCAGGCCGCACCTTGTTGTGTTGTCACGAGCACGCTGGAGCGGGAACGATGGCGGGGAGAATTGCCTGAAGAGGCGCTTGGGCCCGATAGACGGGGCCGGCGGCCGTAGGGCACCTGCGAATACGGCTTCAAAGCACGGCGTTCACACACCGCACGCTGCACAAAAGCGCGCTAAGCCTGAGTCCGGGCATTGCCACGGGCGCGCGCAATGCGTCGCGCGCGCCGACGGGCGGCAGATGCTGCGGCTTGGGCCGCAGCGGGGAGTATCGAATCCAGCCCGACTTTCCCGCTTGGGGTGTACTTCCCTGGTTTGACGTCGCCAAGCCCCGCACGCTTCGCGGGGCCAAATCGGGCGCAACGCCGTAATTTTCGCAACCGGCAGCCTGCGGACGCACTTCGCGCCGTCGGGCTGCCGATCAAATTCTTTTCAACCAACTTTCCGTTACCGCGGCGCCTTGCCGACCGAATCCGCCTGTGGGCGCGATCCTTGCCGACGGGCGGCGCCGTGCGTGCAACTTGCTGCATCTCTTTGATTAGGGGCGAGCAGCGGACCCCCGGCGCAAGTAAAATAATGGTTTCCGCTTGCACCTTGCCCGACTCGGTCGGGGCCGGCCGGTCAGGCCACCCTCAACGTCAGGCTGGGCAAAATTATATTCAGTATGAATGAGTTAGGCAAAATATCCCAGAATTCGGTCGCAAGCGGCCAGGTATCGATGATCGAGATCGACGAAAACTCGGCCGGTCAGCGGATCGACAACTTCCTGTTGCGCGTCTGTAAAGGCGTGCCGAAAAGCCATATTTACCGGATCCTCCGCAGCGGCGAAGTGCGCGTGAACAAGGGCCGGATCGATGCGCAGTACCGTCTCGCCCTCGGCGACGTCGTCCGCGTGCCGCCCGTGCGCGTGGCGGCGGCGGACCTCGCGCGCGCCGACACGCCCATCGTGCCGCCCGCGAAGTTCGACGTGCTGTACGAGGATGACGCGATGCTCGTCATCGACAAGCCGGCCGGGGTCGCCGTGCACGGCGGCAGCGGCGTCGCGTTCGGCGTGATCGAGCAGATGCGCCAGGCGCACCCGCGCGCGAAATTCCTCGAACTCGTGCACCGGCTCGACCGCGAGACGTCCGGGATCCTGATGCTCGCGAAGAAACGCACGGCGCTCGTGGGCCTGCACGAACAGATCCGCGAGAACCGGATGGACAAACGTTACTTCGCATGCGTCCACGGCGAATGGCAGCCCGACTGGGGGCGCCGCCGCGCGGTGAAGGCACCGCTGTTCAAGTATTCGACCCCGGAAGGGGAGCGCCGCGTGCGCGTGCAGGACGACGGGCTGCCGTCGCATACGGTGTTCAACCTCGTCGACCGCTGGCCCGACTACGCGCTCGTCGAAGCGGAACTCAAAACGGGTCGGACCCATCAGATCCGCGTGCACCTCGCGCATCTCGGCCTGCCGATCGCCGGCGACGCCAAGTATGGCGATTTCGCACTGAACAAGGCGCTGGCGCGCGCGAATGCGCAGCCGTCGTTGAAACGGATGTTCCTGCATGCGCACCGGCTGCGGCTCAACCATCCGCTGACCGGCGAGGCGCTGCAATTCGATGCGCCGCTGCCGGACGAATGCCGGCGCTTCCTCGACCAACTCAGCGCACTGCGCGATACCGCCTGAACCGCATGGCTCGACAGCAATTTGACCTGATCGTCTTCGACTGGGACGGCACGCTGATGGATTCGACTGCGCACATCGCGCACAGCATCCAGGCCGCATGCCGCGATCTCGGCCTGCCCACGCCATCCGACGAGGCGTCGCGCTACGTGATCGGCCTCGGCCTGCGCGATGCGCTGCAGGTTACCGCTCCGACCCTCGATCCGTCCGACTATCCGCGGCTGGCCGAGCGCTACCGTTATCACTATCTGCTCGACGACCAGCGCATCGAGCTGTTCGCCGGCGTGCGCGAGCTGCTCGCCGAGTTGCGCGATACGGGCTACCTGCTCGCCGTTGCAACCGGCAAGGGGCGGGTCGGGCTGAATCGCGTGCTTGACCAGTCGAAGCTGACGAGTGTGTTCGACGCGACGCGCTGCGCGGACGAGACATTCTCGAAGCCGCATCCGGCGATGCTGCACGAGTTGTCCCGGGAATTGGGGCAGGACCTCGCGCGCACCGTGATGATCGGCGACACGACGCATGACCTGCAGATGGCCGCGAGCGCCGGAGCGGCCGGCGTCGGTGTCGCATACGGCGCGCACACGGCCGATGCGCTGGCTGCGCTCGCGCCGCGCTTCGTCGCGCCGGACGTCGACGCGCTGGCCGCGTGGCTGCGGGAGCACGCATGAGCGCGGCGCCGGACGCCGTGCGCGTGTGCGCATCGGACGCGCTGGCCGACGGCGGCGCCGGCGTGCGCGTCGACGCGACGCTGCGCGGCGAGCAGGCCGTCGTGTTCTTCGTGCGCTACGACGGTCGCGCATACGGTTACCTGAATCGCTGCGCACACGTGCCGATGGAGCTCGACTGGTCCGAAGGGCAGTTCTTCGAGTCGTCGGGCCTGTACCTGATGTGCGCGACGCACGGCGCGATCTACGCGCCGGATACCGGCAAGTGCGTCGGCGGCCCGTGCCGCGGCGGCCGCCTGCGGCCGGTCGAGGTCGACGAACGCGACACGCCCGACGGGCGTGCGGTATTCTGGGTGCCCGACGCCGACCTGCGTCCCGCTCCTATCGCCACGACCGACTGACGACAACACTGCATGGCCGACCAACCGAATACCCCCGATTCCTCCCCCCGTCCCGACAGCCGTGAACCGAACTGGGAGCGCGCGGCGCTCGAGCGGATCGCGCTCGCGGCCGTGAAGGAACAGCGCGCGGCGCGGCGCTGGAAGATTTTCTTCCGCTTCGCGTTCCTGGGCGTGTTCGTGCTGCTCGCGTTCGCGCTGATCGATTTCTCGAGCGATTCGAAACTATCGTCGAGCGGGCGGCATACGGCGCTCGTGACGATCGACGGCGAGATCGCGGCCGGCGTCAATGCGAATGCCGAGGACATCAACACGGCGCTCGGCTCCGCGTTCGACGACGACGGTACGGTCGGCGTCGTGCTGCGGATCAACAGCCCGGGCGGCAGCCCCGTGCAGGCCGGCATGGTCTACGACGAGATCCGGCGGCTGCGCGCGAAGCATCCGGACAAGCCGCTGTACGTCGTCGTGACCGACATGTGCGCATCGGGCGGCTATTACATCGCGGCCGCGGCCGACAAGATCTTCGTCGACAAGGCGAGCATCGTCGGGTCGATCGGCGTGCTGATGGACGGTTTCGGCTTCACCGGGCTGATGGGCAAGCTCGGTGTCGATCGGCGCCTGCACACGTCAGGCGAAAACAAGGGCTTCTACGATCCGTTCTCGCCGGAGACGCCGAAGATGGACGCGCATGCGCAGGCGCTGCTCGACCAGGTGCACGCGCAGTTCATCAAGGCCGTGAAGGAGGGCCGCGGCAAGCGTCTGCATGAGACGCCCGACATGTTCTCCGGCCTGTTCTGGACCGGCGAGAAGAGCGTCGAACTCGGGCTCGCCGACGGCTACGGCACGACCGACACGGTCGCGCGCGACGTGCTGAAGGCGCCCGATCTCGTCGACTATACGGTGAAGGAAAGCCTGACGAACCGCGTCGCACGCAAGTTCGGCGCGGCCGTCGGCGGCGCCGCGATGAAGGCGCTGACGGCCGGCGGCGCGTCGTTCAGCCTGCGCTGACCGGCGACGGGCAAGGGGCGTCCGGCGGGCCATGATGGCCCGCTGGCCGGCCGCGGCTTCAGTTCGCGAGCAGCAGGAAGATCGCCGGACGCTTGTGCAGATTCGGCGCAGGCGCCTTTTTCCAGTCCGCCACGGTGCGGCTCGCGATCGTCTCGGTCGCGAGGGTCAGGTCGGCCGCGACGCAGATCTGCGTCGACGGCGCGCAGGTCGCAATCAGCGTGTCGAGCATCGCGTGATTCCGGTACGGCGTCTCGATGAAGATCTGTGTCTGGCGCGCCTTGCGCGACAGCTGCTCGAGTTCGCGCAGGCGTTTCGCGCGCGCGGCCGCGTCGACCGGCAGGTAGCCGTTGAATGCGAAGCTCTGGCCGTTCAGGCCCGACGCCATCAGCGCGAGCAGGATCGAACTCGGTCCGACGAGCGGCACGACCTTCACGCCGCGCTCGTGCGCGCGGCGTACCAGCAATGCGCCGGGATCGGCGACGGCCGGGCAGCCGGCCTCGGACACGAGGCCGGCGTCCGCGCCGGTCAGCACGGGCGCGAGCAGCCGGTCGATTTCGCCGGCCGGCGTATTGACGTTCAGCTCGCGGATCTCGATTTCCTGGATCGGACGCGTCGTGCCGATCTTCTTCAGAAAGACGCGCGTCGTTTTCGCGTTCTCGCCGATGTAATAGCCGAGCGTGCCGGCGCGTGCCTGCACGGCTGCGGGCAGCACGGCGGCGAGCATCGATTCGTCGCCGTCGCCAAGCGTGTTCGGGACGAGATAAAGCGTGCCGGCCGTCATGTGCGGTCTCCACGGGTGGTTGCAAACAGCGGATATTCGGCGGCGCGCAGCATCCGCGTGAGCGCGATCAGCGGCAGGCCGACGAGCGCGGTCGGGTCGTCCGAGTCGATCGCGTCGAGCAGCGCGATGCCGAGCCCTTCGGATTTAGCGCTGCCGGCGACGTCGTACGGCGTTTCCGCGCGCAGGTACGCGTCGAGTTCGGCCTCGGGCAGCGAGCGGAAGCGCACGCGCGTGATGATGTCCTCGACCTGCGCCTCGCCCGTGCGGCTGTCGTACAGGCAGAGTGCGCTGTGGAATTCGACTTCGCGGCCCTGCATCGACACGAGCTGCGCGAGCGCGCGCTCGTGCGTGCCGGGCTTGCCGATCTGGAGCCCGTCGAAGGTCGCGACCTGGTCCGACCCGATCACGAGCACGCCGTCCGGCGCGTCGATCGTCGCGGCGACGGCACGCGCTTTCGCGCCGGCGAGGCGCAGGGCGGTCGCGGCCGGAGTTTCGCCGTCGAGCGGGGTTTCGTCGAGGTCGGGCGACACGACGTCGAACGGTACGCCGAGGCGCTCGAGGAGCGTGCGGCGGTAGCGGGAACTGGAGGCAAGAATCAGCCGCGGCGGGCGGCAAACGGTATCCGGCATGGTCGGTTGGATCGGTGAGTCGTCGGGTGTTGTGCGGACGCAAGCTTAAGTGATTGACCGCAAAAGGTAAAACAGGTATGCTTTCCCGCTTTTCGTCGGCAGGCTTACGTGGTGGCGCCTGCCGGGTCTTCGGAAGTAAAGTACGTACCCGTACGTGAGTGAGCGGCGCCAAGCCGGATCCCGCAAGTCAGCCTGTAGGCAGGAGCGCACATGAACACTTCTTCTGGCAAACCTGCGGCGCCGCTTGATCCGCACGCGGTCGATCTGTTCGAGTTCGCCCGCAGCGGGCGACAGGCAGCAGGGGCGGTGCGCCTCTCGCAACTGCCGCGCATGTTAAACGAAGTGCCGGCGGACGCGCCAGATCGCGACACGGTCTTCACGTGGCAGGCGGAAGGGTTCACGCAGAAGGAATTGCAGGACGACGGCGCCGATGGGCAGCAGCCGTATCTGCGCCTCGCGGTGCATGGCCAGGCATGGCTCACGTGCCAGCGCTGCATGACCCCGTACGACCAGGCGTTCGGCGTCGACATGGTGTACCGCGTCGTCGCGACCGAAGAAGAAGCTGAAGAATTTCCGCTCGACGACGATGAAGCCGATGTGATCGTGGGCTCACGCCAGTTCGATCTCGTCGACTTGATCGAAGAGGAGTTGCTGCTTTCGTTGCCGCTCGTGCCCAAGCACGAGGTTTGCCCGGCAGTTCACGAAAGCCTCGTGTCGGGTGCGAGCGGTCCTGAGGAAGAGGCGGGCGAAGAGTCCGACGAAGCCGCGGACGAAGGCAAACGGCCGAATCCGTTCGCAGCGCTGCAAGCGCTGAAGAAGGACGGTGACGGCACCAAGAAACACTAAGCAGTTGTGGCGCGGGAAGGCGTAAGGGCTTTGGGCCAGGGTAGTTAAGCGCCGGATCGGGCTGTGTTAGAATCCGGAAAATTATTTAGGAGTTAGTCATGGCAGTCCAGCAAAACAAGAAGTCGCCGTCGAAGCGCGGCATGCATCGTTCGCACGATTTCCTGACGGCAACGCCGCTGGCAGTCGAGCCGAGCACGGGTGAAGTGCACCTGCGTCACCACGTCAGCCCGAACGGCTACTATCGCGGCAAGAAAGTCGTCAAGACGAAGAACGACTAAGCGTCAAGTCACGCGTTGCGCGCTACGTTCGCCGTTCGCGTGACAACTGGTTCGCTTGACACTTTCCTGGCGCAACAAAAAGGCGGCATTCAACTGCCGCTTTTTTGTGCCTGAAATTCGTCGCATTCCATGACCGTAAAGCTCACAATCGATTGCATGGGAGGCGACCACGGCCCGTCCGTGACCGTTCCCGCGGCAGTCAAGTTCGTCCGCGCGCATCCCGATGCGCACCTGATGCTCGTCGGCATCGAAAGCGCGATCCGCGCTCAGCTCAAGAAGCTGAAAGCCCTCGACGATCCCGCGCTGACCATCGTGCCCGCCACCGAAGTCGTGGCGATGGACGACCCTGTCGAAGTGGCGCTGCGCAAGAAGAAGGATTCTTCGATGCGCGTCGCGCTCAACCACGTCAAGGAAGGCGCGGCGCAGGCCTGCATCTCCGCCGGCAATACCGGCGCGCTGATGGCCGTTTCCCGTTACGTACTCAAGACGCTGCCCGGCATCGAGCGGCCCGCGATCGCGTCCGCGCTGCCGAACCCGACCGGCTACACGATGATGCTGGACCTCGGCGCGAACGTCGACTGCGAGCCGCAGCACCTGCTGCAGTTCGCGGAGATGGGGCACGCGCTGGTGGCCGCGCTCGAAGGCAAGGAGCGGCCGACGATCGGCCTGCTGAACATCGGCGAAGAAGTCATCAAGGGCAACGACACGATCAAGCGCGCAGGCGAGTTGCTGCGCGCCAGCACGCTGAATTTCCGCGGCAACGTGGAAGGCAACGACATCTACAAGGGCACCGTCGACGTGATCGTGTGCGACGGCTTCGTCGGCAACGTCGCGCTGAAGACGTCCGAGGGGCTCGCGCAGATGCTGTCCAACATCATCCGTGAGGAGTTCGGCCGTTCGCTGATGTCGAGGTTGATGGCGCTGCTCGCGCTGCCTGTCCTGATGCGTTTCAAGAAGCGCGTCGACCACCGCCAGTACAACGGCGCGGCGCTGCTGGGGCTGAAGAGCCTCGTGATCAAGAGCCACGGTTCGGCCGATGCCTACGCGTTTGAGTGGGCGATCAAACGCGGGTATGATGCGGTCAAAAACGGCGTGCTGGAGCGCCTCGCGCGCGCGATGGCGGACAATTCGGCGTCGCTCGGCGACGGCGAGCACGACGCGGGCGGCGCGGGCCATGCAAGCCCGGCCGCAGGCCCTCACGCCGAACCCTCCGCTGCGCAATCCTCTAAAGCATAAATGGCCCAATCGACTCTCTATTCCCGCGTGCTCGGCACGGGCAGCTATCTGCCGCCCGACCGCGTCACGAACCAGCAGTTGACCGATCGTCTCGCGAAGGAAGGTATCGAGACGAGCGATGAATGGATCGTTGCGCGCACGGGTATCCATGCGCGTCATTTCGCCGCACCGGACGTCACGACGAGCGATCTCGCGCTCGAGGCGTCGCGTCGTGCGATCGAAATGGCCGGTATCGATCCGCAGTCGATCGACCTGATCATCGTCGCGACTTCGACCCCCGATTTCGTGTTCCCGAGCACCGCGTGCCTGCTGCAGAACAAGCTCGGCATCAAGAACGGCGGCGCGGCATTCGACGTGCAGGCCGTGTGTTCGGGCTTTGCGTACGCGATGGCGACGGCCGACAGCTTCATCCGCAGCGGCCAGCACCGCACGGCGTTGATCGTCGGCGCGGAGACGTTCTCGCGCATCCTCGACTTCAAGGACCGTACGACCTGCGTGCTGTTCGGCGACGGCGCGGGCGCGGTGATCCTGTCCGCGTCGGAAGAGCCGGGCGTGCTCGGCAGCGCGCTGCACGCGGACGGCAGCTATTCGCATATCCTCTGCACGCCGGGCAACGTGAATCGCGGCGTGATCGAGGGCAGCGCGTTCCTGTACATGGACGGGCAGGCCGTGTTCAAGCTCGCGGTCAACGTGCTCGAGAAGGTTGCGATCGAGGCGCTTGCAAAGGCGAATCTCGCGCCCGAACAAATCGACTGGCTGATTCCGCACCAGGCCAACATCCGCATCATGACCAGCACCTGCCGCAAGCTCGGCCTGCCGCAGGAACGCATGGTCGTGACGGTCGACCAGCACGGCAACACGTCGGCCGCGTCGATCCCGCTGGCGTTCGACACCGCGGTACGCGACGGCCGCATCCAGCGTGGCCAGCACGTGCTGATCGAAGGTGTCGGCGGCGGCTTCACCTGGGGCGCGTCGGTCTTCCGCTTCTGATCCGCGGCGCGCGATTGCTGCGCGCGGATCCCATCGGCGCGCCGTTCGTGCGCGCCGTCCGAATCGATTCAATTGGGGACGATATGAAATTTGCATTCGTTTTTCCGGGGCAGGGCTCGCAGGCAGTCGGCATGCTCAACGCATTCGCCGATCTGGCCGTCGTGCGCGAGACGCTCCAGGAGGCGTCTGACGCACTCAATCAGGACCTCGGCAAGCTGATCGCCGAAGGCCCGGCCGAAGAGCTGAATCTGACCACCAACACGCAGCCCGTGATGCTGACCGCCGCTTACGCATGCTACCGCGCGTGGCAGCAGGCAGGCGGCCCGGCGCCGTCGATCGTCGCCGGCCACAGCCTCGGTGAATACACGGCGCTCGTCGCGGCGGGCGCGCTCGCGTTCAAGGACGCGGTGCCGCTCGTGCGCTTTCGCGCGCAGGCGATGCAGACGGCCGTGCCGGTCGGTCAGGGCGGCATGGCCGCGATCCTGGGCCTCGACGACGACACGGTGCGCGCGGTGTGCGCCGAAGCCGCGGAAGCGGGCGTCGTCGAAGCGGTGAACTTCAATGCGCCCGCGCAGGTCGTGATTGCAGGCAACAAGGCCGCCGTCGAGAAGGCGTGCGAGATCGCGAAGGCGAAGGGCGCGAAGCGCGCGCTGCCGCTGCCGGTGTCGGCACCGTTCCATTCGTCGCTGCTCAAGCCGGCATCGGACCAGTTGCGCGACTATCTCGCGAACGTCGACGTGAAGGCGCCGCAGATTCCGGTCGTCAACAATATCGACGTCGCCGTGGTCGGCGATCCGGCCGCGATCAAGGACGCGCTGGTGCGCCAGGCGGCAGGCCCGGTGCGCTGGGTCGAGTGCGTGCAGCACATCGCCGGCACGGGCGTCACGCACGTGATCGAATGCGGTCCGGGCAAGGTGCTCGCCGGCCTGACGAAGCGCATCGACGGCAACCTGACGGGTGCGTCGGTGTTCGATCCGGCGTCGCTCGACGAAGCGCTCAAGCTGGTGACCGCCTGACGCGGCGCCTTTTCTCAAGAGACGGATATTCGATTCATGGAAAAGACTCTCGATAAACAGGTTGCGATCGTGACCGGCGCGTCGCGCGGTATCGGCCGCTCGATCGCGCTCGAACTCGCGCGCCTGGGCGCGATGGTGATCGGCACGGCGACGAGCGAATCGGGCGCTGCCGCGATCACCGCGGCGTTCGCGGAAGCGGGCGTCACGGGCCGCGGTGCGGTGCTGAACGTCAACGACGCGGCGGCCGCCGAGGCGCTGATCGACGCGACCGTGAAGGAATTCGGCGCGCTGAACGTGCTCGTCAACAACGCGGGCATCACGCAGGACCAGCTCGCGATGCGGATGAAGGACGAGGACTGGGACGCGGTGATCGACACCAACATGAAGTCGGTGTTCCGCCTGTCGCGTGCGGTGCTGCGCCCGATGATGAAGGCGCGCGGCGGCCGTATCATCAACATCACGTCGGTGGTCGGCTCGGCCGGCAACCCGGGTCAGGTCAACTATGCTGCCGCGAAGGCCGGCGTCGCGGGCATGACGCGTGCGCTTGCGCGCGAGATCGGCAGCCGCGGCATCACCGTGAACTGCGTCGCGCCGGGCTTCATCGACACCGACATGACGAAGACGCTGCCGGAAGAACAGCAGGCCGCGCTCAAGACCCAGATTCCGCTCGGCCGCCTCGGCAGCCCGGAAGACATCGCCCATGCCGTCGCGTTCCTCGCATCGCCGCAGGCCGGTTACATCACCGGCACGACGCTGCACGTGAACGGCGGCATGTACATGTCGTAACGATTTTCGTTTACTATCCGCGCCGTATCCCGTTTTTCAGGCGGATCGGCGCTTGATCGGCCATCAAGCCAACGCGCGTTTTGGCGTCAGCAAACCTGATAAAATGCGCGCACTTGTAAATCTGAACTTTCCCTCGGAGGGGTAATGGACAACATCGAACAACGTGTCAAGAAGATCGTCGCTGAACAACTGGGCGTCGCGGAAGCCGAGATCAAGAACGAAGCTTCGTTCGTGAACGATCTGGGCGCCGACTCGCTCGACACGGTCGAGCTGGTGATGGCTCTCGAAGACGAGTTCGGCATGGAAATCCCGGACGAAGAAGCAGAGAAGATCACGACCGTTCAGCAAGCGATCGACTACGCTCGCGCAAACGTCAAGGCGTAAGCGCCTTTCGCGCTTGTTCGCCACGTCGCCGCGATCTTCGCGATTGACGCGCCATCCTGCCGGCTTCGCGCCGGACGGACTAACAGCCACAGGGCTCGCAGGGCTGGTTCCTGTGGCCACTGTGGCTTTTGTTTTTGTCATCCAATAATGGAAAAGAGGTTACCGTGAGCCGCCGTCGTGTTGTTGTTACAGGCCTGGGGCTGATTTCGCCTGTTGGCAATAATGTTGCCGACGGTTGGGCCAATCTCGTCGCCGGCAAGTCCGGTATCGCCACCGTCACGAAGTTCGATCCGTCGAACCTCGCCGTGCATTTCGCGGGAGAGGTGAAGGGTTTCAGCGCCGAGGAGTACATCCCGGCGAAGGAAGCCCGCAGCATGGATACCTTCATCCATTACGGCATCGCCGCCGGCGTGCAGGCCGTCAAGGACAGCGGGCTGGAAGTGACCGAAGCCAATGCGGAACGCATCGGCGTGCTGGTCGGTTCCGGCATCGGCGGCCTGCCGATGATCGAAGATACGCACCAGACCTACGTCGATCGCGGCGCGCGCCGGATTTCGCCGTTCTTCGTGCCTGGTTCGATCATCAACATGATCTCGGGTCACCTGAGCATCATGTTCGGCCTGAAGGGCCCGAACCTCGCGGCCGTGACGGCCTGCACGACCGGCCTGCACAGCATCGGCCTCGCGGCACGCCTGATCCAGGCCGGCGACGCGGACGTGATGGTCGCGGGCGGTGCCGAGTCGACGGTGTCGCCGCTCGGTATCGGCGGTTTCGCGGCCGCGCGTGCGCTGTCGACCCGCAACGATGATCCGGCCACCGCGTCCCGTCCGTGGGACAAGGATCGCGACGGCTTCGTGCTGGGCGAGGGCGCAGGCGTGATGGTGCTGGAAGAGTACGAGTCGGCGAAGGCGCGTGGCGCGAAGATCTACGCGGAAGTCTCGGGCTTCGGCATGACCGGCGACGCGTACCACATGACCGCGCCGAACATGGACGGCCCGCGCCGCTGCATGGTCGCGGCGCTGCGCGACGCTGGCGTGAACGCGGACGAGGTCCAGTACCTGAACGCGCACGGCACGTCGACGCCGCTGGGCGACAAGAACGAGTCCGACGCGGTGAAGGCTGCCTTCGGCGAGCATGCGTACAAGCTCGTCGTGAACTCGACGAAGTCGATGACGGGCCACCTGCTGGGCGGCGCGGGCGGCCTCGAGTCGGTGTTCACGGTGCTGGCGCTGCACAACAACGTGTCGCCGCCGACCATCAACATCTTCAACCAGGACCCCGAGTGCGATCTCGATTACTGCGCGAACACCGCGCGTGACATGAAGATCGACGTGGCCGTGAAGAACAACTTCGGCTTCGGCGGTACCAACGGCACGCTGGTGTTCAAGCGCGTCTGACGCTGAAATCGCTTGACGAGTCCATTCGATGCTCCGGCCGGGCGTCCGCAGCGCTTTGCGTTGCGGGCCTCGGCCGTGTCGTATGTCGTGCTGGCCGCGTTCGTCGCGTCGGCTGCCGCGTCGGCGTACCTGTTCTGGACGCCGCGCGCGGGCGCTGCGGCCGGCGCATGCGTGTCGGCCGCGACGGCCGCGCTGCTGGCCGTGTGCGCCGCGCGGGCCTGCGCCCGCCGGCTGCCGGCCGAGTTGCAGATCGACGCATTCGGGGAGGTTGCGGCGTTTGGCCGCACCGGGCGGCTGCTGGCCCGCGGCCGTGTGACGGGCCATGCGCACTGGAGCAGCCTGCTGCTCGTGCTGTCGGTCGGGCAGGGCGCCCGGCGGGCCCGGCCGCTGCTGATTCCGGCCGATGCGCTCGACGCCGCGTCGTTCAGCGCGCTGTCCGTGCTGGCGAGAACCGCGGGCGCGGCGGGGCGGGCATGACGGCGGCGCGGTTACCGACCGTAACCAGCGGCCGGTGCGGGAACGCTACAATAGCGCTCCACGTTGCATCCCTAGTTAATGGATTTGTCAGGTGAGTGAAAAAGAAATTGATCAGGTTCTGGTCGAGCGCGTACAGAAGGGCGACAAGGCAGCGTTCGAACTCCTGGTCTCCAAATACCACCGCAAGATCATTCGGCTGATCTCGCGCCTCGTGCGGGATCCCGCCGAGGTCGAGGATGTAGCCCAGGACGCGTTCATCAAGGCGTACCGTGCGTTGCCGCAATTTCGCGGCGAATCGGCGTTCTACACGTGGTTGTACCGGATTGCCGTCAATACGGCGAAGAACTACCTTGCGACGCAAGGCCGCCGCGCACCGACCTCGACCGAGGCCGATGCGGAGGAAGCGGAAACTTTCTCCGACGCAGACCAACTAAGGGATATCAACACGCCTGAGTCGATGTTGATGAGCAAGCAGATTGCCGAGACGGTCAACGCTGCAATGGCCGCCTTGCCCGAAGAATTGCGCCAGGCGATTACGCTGCGCGAGATCGAGGGCCTGAGCTACGAAGAGATCGCGGAAATGATGGGCTGTCCGATCGGAACGGTCCGGTCGCGGATTTTCCGTGCTCGCGAGGCAATCGCTGCCAAATTGCGTCCGCTGCTCGATACGCCCGAAGGCAAGCGCTGGTAAGCGCGATGGGCGGAACGACGCGGGTCGGGGTCTAGTAACGGATAGAGTCGTGAAGTCACGACGGGGTGTGCAAGATGGGGAGCATCATGGGGTCGGTCAATACGCAGTCGCAGGCGTGCTCGCGCGGCGAGCGCCTTTCCGCGCTGGTCGACGGCGAAATGTTCGATGGCCCGGATCACGGGCAGTTTCTGGCTGAGCTCGACCGCGCGGATCGCGCTGCGTGGGCCCATTACCACCTGATCGGCGATGCGCTGCGCTCGGACGAGCTCGCGTTGTCGCCCGCGCTGAGCGTCGCGTTCACCGCGCGCATGTCGGCCGCGCTCGAGAGCGAGCCGCACCTGCTCGCGCCGGCGGCTGCGCCGGTCGCGCGCAAGCTGCTGTCGCTGCGCCGGCGCGTCGTGCCCGCGTTCGCGGTGGCCGCCGCGGCGGCCACGCTGACGTGGATCGTCGTTCCGCAGCTGCAGACGGCCGGCACGCCGGGCGCCGTCCAGGTCGCGTCGGTCGGTGCGCCGCAAGGCGGCAACCTGCAGCGCGTGACGGTCGCGCAGGCGTCGGCCCAACCGGGGCTGCAGGACGTCAACATCATTCGCGACGCCAGTCTCGACCAGTACCTTGAAGCGCACCAGCAATTCGCGCAGCAGCCCGTCGTCACGGGTTCGATGCCGCTGATCCGCGCTGCCGTGACCACCACGCCAGGCCAATAAACCCGATGCGGACATTGCAGTTGAATCACGCCATCTCCGGATGGAAGCGGCTGCCGGCCCTCCTGCTTTGCGCAGCCGCCCTGTTGTCCGTTCAATCCCTTCCTGCCAGCGCCCAGCAACCGGACGATCCCGTCGCGACCCGCAAGGGCGCCGCGGACTGGCTCGACCGCGTCCAGCAGGCGGCGCAGCAGCAGAGCTACGAGGGCACGTTCGTCTACCAGCGCGGCGGGTATGTCCAGTCGTCGCGCATTGCGCACGTCGCGTCCCGCGACGGCGAGTTCGAGCGGATCGAGACGCTCGACGGCAAGCCGCGCAAGCTGCTGCGGCATAACGACGAGCTGTACACGTTCGTACCCGAACGCAAGCTGTGCGTGGTCGAGCGCCGTCAGACGCGCGATTCGTTCCCCGCGCTGCTCGGCGCGAGCGGCGAACACGTGATGTCCGTCTACGACGCGAAGTTGCTCGGCAAGGACCGCGTGGCCGGGATCGACGCGCAGGTCGTCGAGCTGGTGCCGAAGGATGCCTACCGCTTCACGTACAAGCTTTGGGCCGACACGCGCACGGGGCTACTGCTGCGTTCGCAGACGCTGGATGCGAACGATCACGTGCTCGAACAGATTGCGTTCTCGCAATTGCAGACGGGCGGTGCGAGCGGCGACAAGGCCGCGATCGCGGCCGGCATGCGCAACCTGAGCGGCTGGACCGTCGTGCGCCCGCCGGTCGCGACGGTCGACATGGAGGCGCAGGGCTGGCAGCTCGCGCCGAGCGTCGCCGGTTTCAAGAAGATCCGCGAAGTGCGCCGGCCGATGGCTGCGCGCGATGCGGGCGATCCGCCGATTCCGGTCGATCAGGCCGTCTTCACCGACGGTCTCGCGACGATCTCGGTTTTCATCGAGCCGGCCGAAAAGAATACGCGCAAGGAAGGCGCGGGCAGCACCGGTGCGACGCACGTCCTCGTGAAGCGTCGCGGCGACTACTGGATCACCGTGCTCGGCGAAGTGCCGCCGGCTACGTTGCAGCAGTTCGCGTCTGCCATAGAATACAAGGCTTCCAAGTAACGCTACGGCTTCCGACATGATGAAACACACGCTGCGCAAATGGTTCGCGGCGGCGGCGCTGTCTGCCTGCCTGCCGCTCGTGCCGCATACCGCGATCGCGGTGCCGGCTCCCGCTGCCAGCCTGCCCGACTTCGCCGATCTGGTAGAAAGGGTCGGGCCGGCCGTCGTGAACATCAGGACCACCGCCAACGTGCCGACGAGCAGCGGCCCGCGCGGGGTGCTCCCGCCGGGCTTCGACAACGGCGACATGTCGGAATTCTTCCGGCGCTTCTTCGGCATTCCGCTGCCGCAGGCGCCCGGCAACGGTGGCGGCAGCGGCAACCCGAAGAATGCGCCGGCACCGGACAATCCGCCCGACACCGAGCAGAATCGCGGCGTCGGCTCGGGCTTCATCGTGTCGGCCGACGGTTACGTGATGACCAATGCGCACGTCGTCGACGATGCGGACACCATCTACGTGACGCTGACCGACAAGCGCGAATTCAAGGCGAAGCTGATCGGCGTCGACGATCGCACGGACGTCGCGGTCGTCAAGATCCAGGCGTCGAACCTGCCTGTCGTCGCGATCGGCGACTCGAACAAGGTGCGCGTCGGCGAGTGGGTCGTCGCGATCGGTTCGCCGTTCGGTCTCGACAACACGGTGACGGCCGGCATCGTCAGCTCGAAGAGCCGCAACACGGGCGACTATCTGCCGTTCATCCAGACCGACGTCGCCGTGAACCCCGGCAACTCGGGCGGCCCGCTGATCAACATGCAGGGCGAGGTGATCGGCATCAACTCGCAGATCTACAGCCGTACCGGCGGCTTCATGGGCATCTCGTTCGCGATTCCGATCGACGAAGCGATGCGCGTGGCCGATCAGCTGAAGGCGACGGGCAAGGTCACGCGCGGCCGGATCGCGGTGGCGATCGGCGAGGTGACGAAGGACGTGGCCGACTCGATCGGGTTGCCGAAGGCCGAAGGCGCGCTCGTCAGCAGCGTCGAGCCGGGCGGCCCGGCCGACAAGGCAGGCATCCAGCCGGGCGACATTATCCTGAAGTTCAACGGCCGTCCGGTCGATGCGGCGTCGGACCTGCCGCGCATGGTCGGCGACACGAAGCCCGGCACGAAGGCGACCGTCAGCGTGTGGCGCAAGGGTCAGGCGCGCGATTTGCCGATCACGATCGCGGAGACGCCGGTCGAGTCGACGGCCAAGGCCGAGCAGCGCAAGAACGCGCCGCAGAAGCCGCGCCAGACCAATTCGCTCGGTCTGACGGTCAGCGACCTGACGGCGGAGCAGTTGAAGACGCTGAAGCTGAAGAACGGCGTGCAGATCGACGGCGTCGACGGCCCGGCTGCCCGTGCGGGCCTGCAGCGCGGCGACATCGTGCTGCGCGTCGGCGATACCGACGTCACGAGCGCGAAGCAGTTCGCCGAAGTGACCGCGCAGCTCGATCCGCAAAAGGCGGTCGCGGTGCTGGTGCGGCGCGGCGACAATACGCAGTTCGTGCCGGTGCGGCCGCGCCAGAAGTAACGCGCCGATGTTCACGCTCTACGGCCGCGGCTGGTGCCACCTGTGCGACGACATGCGCGACGCACTGGCGCCGGTGGCGGCCGAATTCGGCGTCGCGGTCGACTATGTCGACATCGACACCGATGCGGCGCTCGTCGCCCGCTACGACGAGGACGTGCCGGTGCTGCTGCTGGACGGCGCGGAAGTGTGCCGCCACCGGTTCGACGACGCGAGGGTGCGCGATGCGCTCATGGCCCGGCGCTGAGCCTGGCCGGTCGCCGGCCGGCGTCGCTTCGCACGGGACTTGGCCCGGCAGGCGCTTCCGGCCGGGCGCTGCGCGGCCCGGCGTCCGAAATACCGCCCGGCGAAGGCCTTTTCGGCTAAAATAAGCCGTTTTTTCACCGACTTACACAAGGCGTGCTCCGCAGTCGTCGAGCGCGCCTTTTTCGCTTGATCGGCACTGAATGGATCATATTCGCAATTTCTCGATCATCGCGCACATCGACCATGGCAAGTCGACGCTCGCGGATCGCATCATCCAGGTCTGCGGCGGCCTCGCCGACCGTGAAATGGAAGCGCAGGTGCTCGACTCGATGGATATCGAGCGCGAGCGCGGCATCACGATCAAGGCGCAGACGGCCGCGCTGTCCTATCGCGCGCGCGACGGCAAGGTCTACAACCTGAACCTGATCGACACGCCGGGGCACGTCGACTTCTCGTACGAAGTCAGCCGTTCGCTGTCCGCGTGCGAAGGCGCGCTGCTGGTCGTCGACGCGAGCCAGGGCGTCGAGGCGCAGACGGTCGCGAACTGCTACACGGCGATCGAGCTCGGCGTCGAGGTCGTGCCGGTGCTGAACAAGATCGACCTGCCGGCCGCGAACCCCGAGAACGCGATCGAGGAGATCGAGGACGTGATCGGCATCGACGCGACCGATGCGACGCGCTGCAGCGCGAAGACGGGCCTCGGCGTCGAGGACGTGCTCGAAGCGCTGATCGCGAAGGTGCCGCCGCCGAAGGGCGATCCGGACGCGCCGCTGCAGGCGCTCATCATCGATTCGTGGTTCGACAACTACGTCGGCGTCGTGATGCTGGTGCGCATCGTCAACGGCACGCTGCGCCCGAAGGACAAGATCAAGATGATGGCGACCGGCGCGCAGTATCCGGTCGAGCACATCGGCGTGTTCACGCCGAAGTCGCGCAATCTCGATTCGCTGTCGGCGGGGCAGGTGGGCTTCATCATCGCCGGCATCAAGGAACTGACGGCCGCGAAGGTCGGCGATACCGTCACGCATGCGGCCAAGCAGGCGGCGGAAGCGCTGCCGGGCTTCAAGGAAGTGAAGCCGCAGGTGTTCGCCGGCCTCTATCCGGTGGAAGCGAACCAGTACGACGCGCTGCGCGAATCGCTCGAGAAGCTGAAGCTCAACGACGCGTCGCTGCAGTACGAGCCGGAAGTGTCGCAGGCGCTCGGCTTCGGGTTCCGGTGCGGCTTCCTGGGTCTCCTGCATATGGAGATCGTGCAGGAGCGGCTGGAGCGCGAATTCGACATGGACCTCATCACCACGGCGCCGACCGTGGTCTACGAGGTCCTGATGAGCGACGGCTCGATCGTGATGGTCGAGAATCCCGCGAAGATGCCGGAGCCGCCGAAGATCGAGGAGATTCGCGAGCCGATCGTCACGGTGAATCTCTACATGCCGCAGGACTACGTCGGCTCGGTGATCACGCTGTGCACGCAGAAGCGCGGCTCGCAGATCAACATGCAGTATCACGGCCGCCAGGTGCAGCTCACCTACGAAATCCCGATGGCCGAGATCGTGCTCGATTTCTTCGACCGCCTGAAGTCGGTGTCGCGCGGCTACGCGTCGATGGACTACGAGTTCAAGGAATACCGGTCGGCGGACGTCGTGAAGGTCGACATGCTGATCAACGGCGACAAGGTCGACGCGCTGTCGGTGATCGTCCACCGGTCGCAATCGCAGTATCGCGGCCGCGAAGTGGCGGCGAAGATGCGCGAGATCATTCCGCGCCAGATGTACGACGTGGCGATCCAGGCCACGATCGGTGCGCACATCATCGCCCGCGAGAACATCAAGGCGCTGCGCAAGAACGTGCTGGCGAAGTGTTATGGCGGCGACATCACGCGCAAGAAAAAACTGCTCGAAAAGCAGAAAGCAGGCAAGAAACGCATGAAGCAGGTGGGTTCGGTCGAGATCCCGCAGGAAGCGTTCCTTGCGATCTTGCGCGTCGAAGACAAATAACAGGACTGTTCCTTTTATGAATTTTGCGCTGATTCTTTTTGTGCTCGTCGCCGTGACGGGCGTAGCGTGGGTGCTGGACAAACTGGTGTTCCTGCCGCGGCGACGCATGGCGGCCGACTCGGCGATCGAGGAGTTCGATCGCCAGCAGTCGCGCATCGACAAGCGTTTCGCGGACGAAAACGCCGTGCAGACGCGTTCGAAGCTGCGCGACGAGAAGCTGCGCCAGCCGTGGTGGCTCGAGTACACCGCGAGCTTCTTCCCGGTGATCCTGGCGGTGTTCGTCGTGCGTTCGTTCATCGTCGAGCCGTTCAAGATTCCGTCGGGTTCGATGGTGCCGACGCTGCTCGTCGGCGACTTCATCCTCGTCAACAAGTTCGAGTACGGGCTGCGCCTGCCGGTCACGAACACGAAGATCACGCAGGGCAGCCCGCTGTCGCGCGGCGACGTCGTCGTGTTCCGTTATCCGAAGGACGAGTCGGTTGACTACATCAAGCGCGTGATCGGCCTGCCGGGCGACACGGTCGCGTACCAGGACAAGCAGCTCACGATCAACGGCCAGCCGGTGCCCGAAACGCCGCTGCCCGATTTCTTCGACGACGAGCGCCAGAATTACGCAAAGCAGTTCGAGGAGACGATCGGCAACAAGAAGAACGCGATCCTCAACAACCCGGCGGTGCCGCCGTTCGTGATGGGCGCATACGACTATCCGTATCGCGACAACTGTACGTACAACAGCCGCGGCGTGATCTGCAAGGTGCCGCCCGGTCACTACTTCATGATGGGCGACAACCGCGACAACAGCGCGGACAGCCGCTACTGGGGTTTCGTGCCGGACCGGAACATCGTCGGTCGCGCGTTCTTCATCTGGATGAACTTCAGCGACCTGAAGCGCATCGGTTCCTTCAACTGATCGCATTCGACTCACGCGCAATACGCGATGCACGGGCCGCGTCGCGTATTGCCGAACTACTTTAAGAACCGGCGGTAACACCGCCTCGTCACGCCTTTTCGTGTCCGGCCGTGCCGTTTCGGCCCGACCGGCGCCCGCGTTATACTCCTGCACATGCCCTTATCCCAGTTGGAAAGCCGGCTGCGCTACGAATTTCGCAATGCGGAATTGTTGCGCCAGGCTTTGACCCATCGCAGTCACAGTGCCACGCACAACGAACGGCTCGAGTTTCTCGGCGACTCCGTTCTGAATTGCGCGGTGGCCGCCCTTTTGTTCCAGCGTTTCAGCAAGCTGGACGAAGGTGACCTGTCGCGCGTACGCGCCAACCTCGTCAAACAGCAGTCGCTGTACGAAATTGCTCAGGCCCTGAATATTTCGGACGGGTTGCGGCTGGGCGAGGGCGAACTGCGCAGCGGCGGTTTCCGCCGCCCGTCGATCCTCGCGGACGCGTTCGAAGCCATCATCGGGGCCGTGTTCCTCGATGGCGGCTTCGAAGCCGCCCAAGGGGTCATCAAGCGCCTCTACATCCCGATTCTCGACCACATCGATCCGCGCACGCTCGGCAAGGACGCGAAGACGCTGCTGCAGGAATACCTGCAGGGGCACAAGATCGCGCTGCCGACCTACACGGTCGTCGCGACGCATGGTGCGGCGCACAATCAGCAATTCGAAGTCGAATGCACGGTGCCGAAGCTGGACGTGAAGGTGTCGGGCTCCGGTGCGAGCCGGCGCGCGGCCGAGCAGGCAGCGGCGAAGAAGGCGCTCGACGAGGTGATCGCGGCCGCGCCGATGCTGGCCTCGAAGCCGAAGCGCTCGAAAAACGCGCGCGGGTCGAAGCATGTCGAACCCGAAATCGTGCCGGGCGTGAAGGGCGTGCAGGAAGCGCTCGACCTGCGCTCGCCGGAGCGGAAGGAACGTGCGGCGGCGCGCGAGGCCAAGGCGGCCGGTGCGGTGCCTGCGGCAACCGCTGCGACCGGCGCCGGCGTAGAGCCGGCTGCGGCGCCGATGGCCGCGATTCGAGCGGCGCATGTCGAGTCGGCTGCCGACAAGGGCGAACGGGCGACGAAGCCGGCGACCGACAAGGTTGCCGAAAAGCCGGCCGAGCGCACCGACAAGGTTGCGGAAAAACCCGCGGAAGCCGCGCCGCGCACAGCCGACAAACCGGCCGGCCACGCAGCCGATCCGGCATCGTCGTCCGCCGACAAGCCTTCCGCCGGCTCCGACCCCGCTTCGCGCGCGACCGTGCGCGCACGTGATGCCGCGACGCCCGATTCCGATACGCCGCCGGGCGGTGCGAGCCTTGCTGCCACGCAGGCGCGCGTCGCCGATGCCGACCACTGAATTGCCCATCGATCGCGCCGCGCGCCGCGCGGCCGTTTCCGAACCTGTCTCCCAAACGATATGAACACTCCCGCTCCTACCGGTTTCCGTTGCGGCATGATCGCGATCGTGGGCCGCCCGAACGTCGGCAAGTCGACGTTGATGAACGCACTCGTCGGCCAGAAGATCAGCATCACGTCGCGCAAGGCGCAGACGACCCGCCATCGCATCACCGGCATCAACACGTTCGACGACGCGCAGTTCGTGTTCGTCGACACGCCGGGCTTCCAGACCCGTCACAGCACCGCGCTGAACCGTTCGCTGAACCGCGCGGTCACGTCGACGCTGACGTCGGTCGACGTGATCCTGTTCGTGATCGAAGCGGGCCGCTTCGGGCCCGACGACCAGAAGGTGCTCGACCTGATCCCGCCCGGCATGCCGACGCTGCTGATCGCGAACAAGATCGACCGCGTGACCGACAAGGCGACGCTGTTCCCGTTCATGCAGCAGATGAGCGCGCTGCGCGAATTCACCGAACTCGTGCCGCTGTCGGCGCAGCGGCCGGAAGACATCAAGCGCCTGCTGGAGACGATCAAGCCGTACCTGCCGGAAGGCGAGCCGATCTACGGCGAGGATGAACTCACCGATCGCAGCTCGCGCTTCCTCGCGGCCGAGATCCTGCGCGAAAAGGTGTTCCGCTGGACCGGCGACGAACTGCCGTACACGAGCACCGTCATCATCGACAAGTTCGAGGAAGAAGGGCGCCTGAAGCGCATCTTCGCGACGATCCTCGTCGAGCGCGATTCGCACAAGGCGATGGTGATCGGCAAGAAGGGCGAGAAGCTCAAGCAGATCAGCACCGAGGCGCGGATGGACATGGAGAAGCTGTTCGACGGCCCCGTGTACCTCGAGACCTTCGTGAAGGTGAGGAGCGGCTGGGCCGACAACGAGGCGGGGCTGCGCGCCTATGGGTACGAATGACGCGCTGACGTCGACTGAAGACGCGGTGACGGCCGGCGCGAACGACGCGCCGCTGCCGGCACCGCCCGAACCGCCGCGCAAGGCGCGGCGCGCGACGTCTCGCACGTCCGATTTCCGCGTCGCCGAGCAGCCGGCGTTCGTGCTGCACAGCTATCCGTACCGGGAAACGAGCCTGATCGTCGACGTGCTGACGCGCGATCATGGCCGGCTCGCGCTCGTCGCGAAGGGCGCGAAGCGCCCGCACTCCGCACTGCGCGGCGTGCTGCAGACATTCCAGCCGCTGCTGCTGTCCTGGTCGGGCAAATCCGAGGTGCGCACGCTGACGGGTGCCGAGTGGGTTGGCGGGATGCTGCCGCTCGCCGGCGACGGGCTGCTGTGCGGCTTCTACGCGAACGAGCTGCTCGTGAAATTCTGCGCGCGCGAAGATCCGCAGCCGCCGTTGTTCAATCATTACGTGCTGACCCTCACGCGCCTCGCGCACGGCGAACCCGCGGTGCAGGTGCTGCGTTCGTTCGAGCGTGTGCTGCTGCGAGAGACCGGCTACGCGATGGCGCTGAACCGCACGGTCGCGCGTCGTGCGGTCGAACCCGAGCGCCGGTACGTGTTCGATCCCGAGCGCGGCGTGCGCAATGCGGACGACGATGTGCCGTCGCACTGGCCGGTCATCGCCGGACAGACGTTGCTCGACATGGAGCAGGACGATTACCATCGAGCCCAGACGGTTGCGCAAAGCAAGACGCTGATGCGCTTCCTGCTGAACACCTATCTCGGCGGTACGCCGCTCGCCACGCGCCAGATCCTGATCGACCTGCAAAACCTATGAGCTTCTTCCTGACAACGCCCACCGCCATCGACCTCGGCGTGAACATCGACCACGTTGCGACGCTGCGCAATGCACGCGGCACGGCCTATCCCGATCCGATCCGCGCGGCGCTTGCCGCCGAAGAGGCCGGCGCGGACGCGATCACGCTGCACCTGCGCGAGGATCGCCGTCACATCGTCGACGCGGACGTGCGCAAGCTGCGTCCGCTGCTGAAGACGCGCATGAACCTCGAGTGCGCGGTGACGGCCGAGATGCTCGATATCGCGTGCGAAGTGCGTCCGCACGACGCGTGCCTCGTGCCCGAGAAGCGGGAGGAACTGACGACCGAAGGCGGCCTCGACGTCGCCGGCCACTTCGAGGCCGTGCGCGCGGCGTGCAAGCAGCTTGCCGACGTGGGCGTGCGCGTGTCGCTGTTCATCGACCCGGACGAAACGCAGATCCGCGCCGCGCACGAAGCGGGCGCGCCGGTGATCGAACTGCATACGGGCCGCTATGCCGAGGCGCACGACGAAGCCGAGCAGCAGCGCGAATACGAGCGCATCGTCGCGGGCGTGCAGGCCGGCGCGAAGCTTGGCCTGAAGGTCAACGCGGGTCACGGCCTGCATTACACGAACGTGCAGCAGATCGCCGCGATCGACGGCATCGTCGAACTGAACATCGGCCACGCAATCGTCGCGCACGCGATCTTCGCGGGCTGGGACAACGCGGTGCGCGAGATGAAGGCAATCATGGTTGCCGCACGCGTCGCCGCGCTGCATGGCGGCGCGCGTTGAAGATGACATTCCATCGCGCCGCGGGCGTCGTTTGCAACCCGGCCCCGCTGGGGCGCTCCGGCGCGTACTGACATGGCGATCTACGGTATCGGTACCGACATTGCCCAGGTGAGCCGCGTCGCGGCCGTGCTCGAGCGCACGGGCGGCCGGTTTGCCGAGAAGGTGCTGGGCCCCGACGAGCTGCGCGTGTTCCATGCGCGTCGCGCACGTTCCGAGGCGCGCGGCATCGCATTTCTCGCGACGCGCTTTTCCGCGAAGGAAGCGTTCTCGAAGGCGATCGGGCTCGGCATGCACTGGCCGATGACGTGGCGTGCATTGCAGACCCTCAACCACCCGAGCGGCGAGCCGTACGTGGTCGCGTCGGGCGAACTGGCCGACTGGCTTGCCGCGCGCGGCATCACGGCGCGCGTGACGGTCAGCGACGAACGCGACTATGCGGTGTCGTTCGTGATCGCCGAGACGGACGCCGCGCCTGCACCTGTTTCCCGAACCTCCTCCTGACGGAATTCCCGATTCGATGAAAACGACTCCCGGCCCGGTCATGCTCGACGTCGTCGGCACGGCCCTGTCGCGCGACGATGCGCGGCGCCTCGCGCATCCGAACACCGGCGGCGTGATCCTGTTCGCGCGGCACTTCCAGAATCGTGCGCAACTGACCGCGCTGACCGACTCGATCCGCGCGGTGCGCGAAGACATCCTGATCGCCGTCGATCACGAAGGCGGGCGCGTGCAGCGTTTCCGCACCGACGGCTTCACGGTGCTGCCCGCGATGCGCCGCCTCGGCGAGCTGTGGGATCGCGACGTGCTGCTCGCGACGAAGGTCGCGACCGCCGTCGGCTACATCCTGGCCGCCGAGCTGCGCGCGTGCGGGATCGACATGAGCTTCACGCCCGTGCTCGATCTCGACTACGGGCACTCGAAAGTGATCGGCGATCGCGCGTTCCATCGCGACCCACGCGTCGTCACGCTGCTCGCGAAGAGCCTGAACCACGGGTTGTCGCTTGCCGGCATGGCGAACTGCGGCAAGCATTTTCCGGGGCACGGCTTCGCGGAGGCCGATTCGCACGTCGCGCTGCCGACCGACGATCGCACGCTCGACGCGATCCTCAAGCAGGACGTCGCGCCGTACGACTGGCTCGGCTTGTCGCTGTCCGCGGTGATTCCCGCGCACGTGATCTACACGCAGGTCGACCAGCGGCCGGCCGGTTTCTCGCGCGTGTGGCTGCAGGACATCCTGCGCGGCCGGCTCGGCTTCACGGGCGCGATCTTCAGCGACGACCTGTCGATGGAGGCCGCCCGCGAAGGCGGCACGCTCACGCAGGCGGCCGAAGCCGCGCTCGCCGCCGGTTGCGACATGGTGCTCGTCTGCAACCAGCCGGACGCAGCCGAGGTCGTGCTGAACGGGCTGAAGGCGCACGCATCGGCCGAGTCGGTGCGACGTCTCAAGCGGATGCGCGCGCGCGGCAAGGCGCTCAAGTGGGACAAGCTGATCGTGCAGCCCGAGTATCTGCAGGCGCAGGCGCTGTTGAGCAGCGCACTGGCGTAAGCGGGGAGGGGCTGGCGCGGTACCGCGCCATTCCGGTCGCTGAAACAAAAAGCCGCGCAACAGCGCGGCTTTTTACATGGGGTGCGGCACGCGTGAACAGGACTGCGGCGGAAATCGGGCATACCGCCGCGGCGACCTTATGACGCAACTAACGGTCAAATCCTGCCAGCGCCCGCATGCATCGCCGCGCGCTCAGTTCACCTTCATCCGCTGCAGCTTGTTGTACAGCGTCTTGGGGCTGATGCCGAGCAGCGTCGCCGCGCGGTGGCGCGTGCCGCCGACCGCGTCGAGCGTCGCGCGGATCAGCAGATCCTCGACGTCGGCCAGCGGCGTGCCGACCTTGATCTGCACGCTGCTGCCGTTCAGCGCGGCGCCGGCGGCGAAGCTGGTCTCGCCGGCGCGCAGCGTCTCGATGAAGTCGCCCGATGCGTCGTACGCGAAGCGCACGCGCTCCTGCAACTCACGCACGTTGCCAGGCCATTCGTAGGACACGCATTCGCGCACGAAGCCCGGCGCCGCGCGCTTGTCGGTCGTGCTGCGGCCGGTCGCGCGCGCTTCGCGGTTCAGTTCGTCGATCAGCGCGTCCGCGATCGCGAGTGCGTCGCCGTCGCGCTCGCGCAGCGGCGGCATCGTGACAGATGCCGCATCGAGGCGCAGCCACAGATCCTCGCGCAGCGTGCCGTTCGCGACCGCTTCGCGCGCCGGGCGGCGCGTGGTCGCGATCAACCGGAAATCGCTCGTGATCGCGCTCGTGCCGCCGATCCGCATGAAGTTCTGCGAATCGAGCGCTTGCAGCAGCGCTTCCTGCAGCACGAGCGGCAGCGCGGTGATCTCGTCGAGGAACAGCGTGCCGCCGCCGGCCTGTTCGAACAGGCCCGATTCGCGGCGCTCGGCGCCGTCGAACGCGCCGCGCTCATGGCCGAACAGCACGCTGTCGAGCGATGCGCCGTGCCGGCCGGCCTGCGTGATCGTCCGGCAGTCGAACGACACGAACGGCCCTTTGCGGCGGCGGCTCAGTTCATGCAGCGTGCGTGCGGCCAGCTTCTTGCCGGTGCCGGCTTCGCCCGCGAACAGCACGGCCGTTTCGGTGCGCGCGTTGTGCTCGATCATGTCGTACACGTGCTGCATCGCGTCGCTGCGGCCGACCAGTGCGCCGAAGCGGCCGAGATGGCGCAGCGATGCGCGCAGCGACTGCACTTCGTCGATTAGTTCGTACGGGCGGGGGATTCGCGCGAGCAGGCTGCGCAGGCGCGGAATGTTGATCGGCTTCAGCAGGTAGTCCCAAATACCGTGACGCAGGCCCTCGATTGCGCTTTCGACCGTCGCGTTGCCCGTCAGGACGATGACGGGCAGCGAACCGTTCGGTTGTTGCTGCGGCAGGTGCTGGAGCAGGTCGAAGCCGCTGCCGTCCGGCAGGTTCAGGTCGACGAGGACGACATCGGGAATCGAGCGGCCGAGCGCCGTGCGCGCTTCGGCGAGCGACGTGGCCGTGTCGACCGAGAAGCCGTCTGCGGCGAGCAGCGCGGTGAGGCCGGAGAGACTGTTGGGATCGTCTTCGACAATCAGGGCGTGTGGCATGGTGGACGCGGGTCGAGTCAAGAGAGGCGGGCTGTCGGCCATCGGAGCCGCAGCCGCATGTCAGATTAAAAACTGATTTTATGCCCCGCCGAACGCGTAACGCGCATTATTTCTCCGGCGCTATAAAACAGTTACCGATGATACAAATTGAATATCTTTACCGGTGGATTTTGTGCTTGATATGGCACTGGTTTGCGGTCGCTGTTGGCGACAGGCAAACAAAAAGCGCCCCGAAGGGCGCTTTGTTCGACGCGGGAATCGCTGGCGATTACGCGCGGCTGCGGTATTCGTTCGTGCGCGTATCGATTTCGATCTTGTCGCCGGTGTTGCAGAAGAGCGGAACCTGCAGTTCGAAGCCGGTTGCGAGCTTCGCGTTCTTCAGCACCTTGCCCGACGACGTGTCGCCCTTGACGGCCGGCTCGGTGTAGGTGATCTCGCGAACGAGGATCGTTGGCAGTTCGACCGAGATCGCCTTCTCGTTGTAGAACACGACTTCGCACGCCATGCCGTCTTCGAGGTAGTTCAGCGCTTCGCCCATCATTTCGGCTTCGACTTCGTACTGGTTGTAGTCGGCGTCCATGAACACGTACATCGGATCGGCGAAGTACGAGTACGTCACTTCCTTGCGGTCGAGCATGACGACTTCGAACTTGTCGTCGGCCTTGTAGACCGATTCCTGGCCTGCGTTCGACAGCAGGTTCTTCATCTTCATCTTGACGACGGCGGCGTTACGGCCCGACTTGTTGTATTCCGTCTTTGCGATGACCCATGCGTCGCTGCCGATCTGCACGACGTTGCCTACGCGGAGTTCCTGAGCGGTTTTCATAAAAAACTGTCCTGATCAAATCAAATAAATAGGTGCCTGAGCGTTGCACAACGGCTGACGGCGCAAGCAGACGCGTTCCGGTGGGCGCCAAAAGCGAGCGCTTGCGTGGTCGGCCGTCGGATAACCGCTTATTTTAACTGAGATTTTGCGTATTCCGCCAGCTTTCCGGCGAGATCGCCGACCGCCGCGAGCGCGTCGGCCCAGCGGGCCGCGTTGGCGTCCAGTGCCGCACGGTGTTGCCAGAAATCGGCCCAGTCGGGCGTGCCGACGCCGTTCCACGCATGCCAGAACCGCTCGAGCGCCGCGCGCGGCGCGGCGGCGAGGCCGGCCGACAAGTGCGCGAGCGCGGCGTCGAGCTTCGGCAGGTGTACATCGTCGGCCTGCGGGTAGATATGCCACACGAACGGCTTGCGTGCCCACTGCGCACGGACGAACGAATCCTCGCCGCGCACGAAATTGATGTCGGCCACCCACAACAGCGGGTCGTAGTCGGCCTGCGGAACGAACGCGAGCCCGTGAGCGACCAGGTTGCCGCTGCTCGCATGCGCGCCCGCGCCGAACGACTCGACCCCGAAAAAGCGCGCGACGGCAGGCGATACGCGGCCGGCCGGCACGAGCGCGACGACCGGCGACGGGCCGTCGCGCCACTGCGCGAGCAGCGCGTCGACGGCCGGATTCTCGTATGCGAACAGGCTGACGACCGTCGTGCCGGGCGCCGGCGGTGCGCCGCCGGTCGCGCGCTGCCACCACGCGGCGCGCGCGGCCGCGTCGGTTTCGAACGCGGTGCGGCGCGCATCGAGGTCGTGTTCCTTCAGGACGCCGCCCGTGCCGGCCGACAGGCCCGGGAAGAAGAACGTCTTCAGCAGCGGGTAGCGCGGATGCGGCGACGGCCGCAAATGGAAATCGGCGACCCAGTCCTCGGCGCTCAGGTATTCGAGGTTGATCCACACCGGGCGACGTGCACGGCGCGCCATCGCGGCGAGATACGCGCCGGGCAGCTCGCATGCGAATGCCTCGATCACGACATCGGCGATCTCCAGCGCGTCGCCGGCTTCCGCATGCCAGTGCTCGATCGCGATGCCGTCGACCGTCTGCCGTCCCGCGTCGGGATCGACCCCCGGCAGCAGGCGCGCGAACGTGCGCAGGTCGTCGACGAACAGGCGAACCTGCCAGCCGTGCTCGTGTGCGAGCTGGCGCGCGACGCGCCAGCACACGCCGATGTCGCCGAAATTGTCGATTACCGTGCAGAAGAGGTCGCAGGCGATCGGTTCGCCCGGCGCGAGCAGCGCGGCGGATTGGGGGGCAGCGGTGGTGCGTGGCATCGAAGCGGGCCGGTGAATGCTCTAAACTGGCGATTCTAATAGACCCGTCCCGCGTTACAAGGCGCCCGGATCACGCATGACATCCCCAGAAGCCTCCGATACTCCGTTCGAACCGAAGAAGATCCTTGCGCAGTTGCCGCACATGCCGGGTGTCTATCGCTATTACGACACGGCGGGCGCCGTCCTCTACGTCGGCAAGGCGCGCGACCTGAAGAAGCGCGTGTCGAGCTATTTCACGAAGACGCAACTGTCGCCGCGCATCGCGATGATGGTCACGCGCATCGCGCGCATCGAGACGACCGTCACGCGCTCGGAAGCCGAGGCGCTGCTGCTCGAGAACAACCTGATCAAGGCGCTCGCGCCGCGCTACAACATCCTGTTTCGCGACGACAAGTCGTATCCGTACCTGAAGCTCACCGCGCACCGTTTTCCGCGGATGGCCTACTACCGCGGCTCGGTCGACAAGCAGAACCAGTATTTCGGGCCGTTCCCGAGTGCGTGGGCCGTGCGCGAGAGCATCCAGATCCTGCAGCGCGTGTTCCAGTTGCGGACCTGCGAGGATTCGGTCTTCAACAACCGCACGCGGCCGTGCCTGCTGCACCAGATCGGACGCTGCACGGCGCCGTGCGTCGGTGCGATTTCCGACGAGGATTACGCGGTCGACGTGTCGAACGCCGCGCGTTTCCTGCTCGGCCGGCAGTCCGAGGTGATGAACGAGCTCGAGCAGAAGATGCACGCGTTCGCGGCCGAGCTGAAATTCGAGCAGGCGGCTGCGGTGCGCAACCAGATGAGCTCGCTCGCGACGGTGCTGCACCAGCAGGCGATCGAGGTCGGCGGCGACAGCGACGTCGACATCCTGGCGGTCGTCGCGCTGGGCGGGCGCGTGTGCGTGAACCTTGCGATGGTGCGCGGCGGCCGCCATCTCGGCGACAAGGCGTATTTCCCGACGCACGTCGAAAGCGCGCTGACGCTCGCCGAGGGCGGTCTCGGCGACGAGGCCGAGGTGGCCGAGGTTGCCGACGCGACCAACGGCGTACTGCCCGACCAGCCCGCGGAAGACGGCGGCAGCGCGCGCGGCGACGCGGTGGCGTCGGTCGAGGCCGAAGTGCTCGACGCGTTCATCTCGCAGCACTATCTCGGCAACCGCGTACCGCCGGTGCTCGTCGTGAGTCATGCGCCCGCGAGCCGCGACCTGCTCGAGCTGCTGTCCGAGCAGGCCGGCCACAAGGTGTCGCTGGTGCGGCAGCCGCAGGGGCAGCGGCGCGCGTGGCTGTCGATGGCCGAGCAGAACGCGCGGCTCGCGCTCGCGCGGCTGCTGTCCGAGCAGGGCTCGCAGCAGGCGCGTACGCGCGCGCTCGCGGAGACGCTCGGCTACGAATGCGACGATCTCGCGACGCTGCGGATCGAATGCTTCGACATCAGCCATACGATGGGCGAGGCGACGCAGGCGTCGTGCGTCGTCTATCACCATCACAAGATGCAGTCGGGCGAGTATCGTCGCTACAACATCACGGGCATCACGCCGGGCGACGATTACGCGGCGATGCGGCAGGTGCTCACGCGCCGCTACGAGAAGATGGTCGAGCAGGCCGCGCAGGCGGCCGCCGCGGACGATGCGGCCGGCATCGACGGCGAGTCGACGCGCCAGGCCGAGGCATCGAGCCTGCTGCCGAACATCGTGCTGATCGACGGCGGCAAGGGTCAGGTCGAAATCGCACGCCAGGTGTTCACCGAGCTCGGGCTCGACACGTCGATGCTGGTCGGCGTCGCGAAAGGCGAGGGGCGCAAGGTCGGCCTCGAGACGCTCGTGTTCGCGGACGGCCGCACGCCGCTCGAACTCGGCAAGGAAAGCGCGGCGCTGATGCTCGTCGCGCAGATTCGCGACGAGGCGCACCGCTTCGCGATCACGGGCATGCGTGCGAAGCGGGCGAAGGCGCGCCAGACGTCGCGGCTAGAGGAGCTCGAAGGCGTCGGCGCGAAACGCCGGCAGCGGCTGCTCGCGCGCTTCGGCGGGTTGCGCGGCGTCGTTGCCGCGAGTGTCGAGGAACTCGCGAGCGTCGAGGGCATCTCGCACGCGCTTGCCGAGCAGATCTACAAGCAGCTTCACTGACGCGGCCCGTGCGGCCGGCTGCCTTGCCCGCGATTTCGCGTTCTTGTGGCAGGCCGGTCGACACGGCACAATTGCGAATCCTTTACTGTCCCGGATGCCATGCCGTTCAATTTCCCGATTTTCCTGACGTGGGTACGGATCGTGCTGATTCCGCTCGTCGTCGGCGTGTTCTATCTGCCGGACACGGTGATGGGCGGCGCGCACCGCAATCTCGCGGCGGCGGCGATCTTCATCCTCGCCGCGCTGACCGACTGGTTCGACGGGTTTCTCGCGCGCAAGTGGAACCAGACGTCGTCGTTCGGCGCGTTTCTCGATCCGGTGGCGGACAAGCTGATGGTGACGGCCGCGCTGCTGATCCTCGTGCAGATTTCGCGGGTCGACGCGGCGATCGCGCTCGTGATCGTCGGCCGCGAGATCGCGATCTCGGCGCTGCGCGAGTGGATGGCGCAGATCGGCGCGTCGAAGAGCGTCGCGGTGAACCAGCTCGGCAAGTTCAAGACCGCGTGCCAGATGGTCGCGATCCCGATGCTGCTGTTCTACGGGCCGCTGCCGCTCGGCGTCGCGACGATCGACACGCGCGTGTGGGGCGAGTGGCTGATGTATCTCGCGGCGGTGCTGACGATCTGGTCGATGCTGTACTACATGAAGCTTGCGTGGCCGCAGATTCGCGAACGCGGCGGCGCGTGACCCGCGCCACGTACTCGTCGGCGCAGGTTTTTGGAAAAAGGGCAGGAAAAGCCCTTGACACACGAATGTGCCTTCGACATAATCTCGCTTCTCCGCTGCACGGCGAAGTAAGTGCGACGGGGAAGCAGTAGCGCAGCAATACGCGGGAGTAGCTCAGTTGGTAGAGCGCAACCTTGCCAAGGTTGAGGTCGCGAGTTCGAGACTCGTCTCCCGCTCCAG
>NZ_JAGXKA010000002.1:0-204593 GCF_019091065.1 Burkholderia sp. GbtcB21 | reverse complement strand
CGGGAGTAGCTCAGTTGGTAGAGCGCAACCTTGCCAAGGTTGAGGTCGCGAGTTCGAGACTCGTCTCCCGCTCCAGGATTTTTCGGCAGCGTGTTGGTCGGCAAAGCGCTGCACATGCAGGACAATGCGGGAGTAGCTCAGTTGGTAGAGCGCAACCTTGCCAAGGTTGAGGTCGCGAGTTCGAGACTCGTCTCCCGCTCCAAGTAATGGGGAAGCCACGCTTCCCTTTTTATTTGATGGACTTACGGTCCTCGAATAAAAATCTGTCGCCTGCCTTCACGGCATCCGGACAGTCCGCTTTTGGCGCGATAGCAAAGCGGTTATGCAGCGGCCTGCAAAGCCGTTTAGGCCGGTTCGACTCCGGCTCGCGCCTCCAGGTAGGAAAAGAAAAGCCCCGCTTCGGCGGGGCTTTTCTTTTTCCGTCTCGCTTTCGACGGGTTTTGCACCGAGATGGTGTCCGTCGGCGGGGCGTGGTCCGTCGAATCGCGTCAATCGAATCGCGTGACGCCTTGTCATGGATCGGACAGAAAGTTACTTTGCTGCCCGGGTTTGCCGGCGGCTCCGACACCGTCGCGCGAGGTTCGCCTTTCGATCAGTTTCGCTCTGCGCTTGCAAATGTGGCTATCCGATTTAGTATGCGGAAAACCATGCGCCGGCGCGGGCGCACACTTATGCAGTGAGGAGACCCATGCACCCCCGGACGGCAGCCCCTTACTCCATTGTGGCAGTCGGCATCGTGATCGCCTGCGCGCTGATGGGCCTGTGCGTGCTGCAACTGTTCCAGAGCCGCCACGACGCACTGGAGCGTGCCAGCGAGACCTCGCGCAATCTCGGCCTGATGGCCGAGCGCGACATCGAGCGCAACTTCGAGCTCTACGACCTGTCCTTGCAGGCGTTGATTCATGGTCTGCAGCGGCCCGACGTGATGGCTGCTTCGCCGGCCTTGCGGCACGGCGTGCTGTTCGACAACTCGATGACCGCGCAATTTCTCGGTTCGCAACTGGTGCTCGATGCCGACGGCAACATCATTCTGGATTCGGCCAATCATGTTCCGCGCAAGGGCAATTTCGCCGATCGCAAGTACTTCACCATTCACCGCGACAATCCGAACGTGGGGCTCTATGTCAGCGATCCGTTCGCGTCGCGCCTGCGCAGGGGCATGCTCAGCATTGCGCTGTCGCGGCGAATCTCGAATCCGGACGGCTCGTTTGCCGGCGTTGCGCTGATTGCGGTCAACCTCGAATATTTCCACCAGCTGTTCGCGGGGCTGTCGCTGGGGCAGCATGGGTCGATGTCGCTGATCGGCAAGGATGGCGTCATGGTCATGCGCCAGCCATATGATGTCCGTACCATCGGCCGCGACATCAGCAAGGCGGCAACCTTTCGACGGTTCGGAGCCGCCCCGGAGGGCTCGTTCTCGGAAACGTCGTCGATCGACGGCGTGCGCCGTCTTTACTACTTCAAGCATCTACCGACGCTGCCGCTGATCATCATGGTTGCGGAAGCCGAGCAGGACATCTATGCGGCGTGGCGGCACCGCGCCGTGACGATCGGCGCGCTTGTGGTGACGTTCGGCGCCGCGTTTATTGCGCTGTCCGTCATGCTCGGCGCGCAACTGCGGCGCCGGATGCGCGCGGAGTCCGAGCTTGTGCTGCTGGCGCGCACCGACGGTCTCACCGGCCTGAACAATCGCCGCAGCTTTGGCGAAGTGCTGGACCGGGAGTGGCGTCGCGCACGGCGGGCCAGTTCCATTTTCTCGCTGCTGTTCGTCGACGTTGACCGCTTCAAGGCCTACAACGACATCTATGGCCACCAGGCGGGCGACGACGCGTTGACTGCGGTCGCACGCTGCATCGGCGAAAACATCCGCCGGCCGGTGGATACGGCGGCCCGCTACGGCGGGGAGGAATTCGTGGTGTTGCTCCCCGATACCCCGCAGACGGGGGCCGCCCAGATTGCCGAGCGGATTCGCGCGGCAATCGACAAACTGGCACTCGAGCATGCCGGAAGCGAATACGGGCGCGTCACCGCCAGTATCGGACTGGCGAGTTGGGAGCCGGATCAGGAAGGCGAGCCGAGTGCCGTGATCAAGGCGGCCGACGAGGCGCTCTACTATGCAAAGGCAACCGGTCGGAACAAGGTCGCTACCTTCCAGCCCGCGGCTTGACGGAAATCGGACTCCTCGGTGACCTATGGTCTGGCGGCTTCGATGACACAAACGCCCCGCTTGGCCGTTGCGGATGCAACGGCCAAGCGGGCGATCAGCCATCCACCGGCTGCGCCGGCGTTTCGAGCTTCAACTGATAGAACGCCGCATCGAGCCAGCGGCCGAACTTGAATCCCGCCTCCGTGATCGTGCCCGAGTGCACGAATCCCAGTTTCGTATGCAGTGCGATGCTCCCGGCATTGGTCGCATCGATACAGCCGACCAGCACGTGCACCTGCGCTTCGCGCGCACGCCGGACCACTTCGCGCAGCAGCAGTTCGCCGAGCCCGCGGCCGCGCTGGTCGCGGTGCACGTAGACGCTGTGTTCCACCGTGTACTTGTACGCGGGGAACGCGCGGAACGTACCCCAGCTCGCGAAGCCGAGCAGCGTGCCCGACGCGTCCACCGCGCCGACGACCGGAAAACCGCCCGCGCGCTTCGTTGCAAACCACGTGACCATCGCTTCCGGCGGGCGCGGCCGGTAGTCGTACAGCGCGGTCGAATTCACGATCGCGTCGTTCAGGATCTCGAGGATGGCCGCTGCGTGCTCGGCCTCGCTGCAATCGATCAGGCGCACGTCGTCGCGCTGTTTCGGGGAATTCATAACGGCTCCGGTTGGTTTTGAACGGGGTGCGCACACGGCGCGCGCGTCACGCGCTCCGCGCGCCGGCCGCGGACGTGGATGCGTCGCAGATCACGACGACATAGCGCGCGGCATACGACGACGGGTTGCTGAAGATCAGCGGCCGATCGAGCCGCATGGCCAGACAGTCGCCTTCGTGAAGTTCGTGAAGCTCGCCGCCGAACGTGACGTCGACGCGGCCGCTGATGATCCATATCTGCTGATGCAGCGCGCTGTCGCGTCCGCCGCTGTCGTACGCGACACGCGCGCCGGGCGGGAAATCGACCTCGACGAGCTGGATCGGCGACGGCCAGCCGGGCGGGGACAGGTTGCGCCGCACATAGCCGGACGCCGGATCGCGCCATTCGGCCTGCTGCGCGCGCCGTGCCAGCGGCTGCGCGGGCGTGTCGTCCCGGTCGCCGCCGAACAGCCCTGCCAGCGACACGCCTAGACCTGCCGCGAGCTTGTCGAGCACGACGGCCGTCGGGCTGGCCGACGCGCGTTCGATGAGCGAGATCATCGAACGGCTGACGCCGGAGCGCGCGGCCAGCGCATCGAGCGTGTAGCCTCGAGCAGTACGCAGGTCGCGCACGCGCCGGGCGATGCGCTCGTTGATGCCGGTATCGTCGGCAGCGGTCGTCACGGATTCTTTCATGATGGATTTATTCTCCAGCAAACTGGAATTCGGTGTCAACGGCGCATTGGCAGCGGCCGACCGATGGCGCGACGGCCTTCGAACGCCTTGCCCGGCAGTCACGCGCAGCGTAATATACGAATCGACTACGTTTCGTTTAATTGGGGATATATGGGCATCATCAAGATTTCCGAGCACATGCACGAACGGCTGCGCTCGACGAGCACGGCGTTGAGCCGGTCGATCAACGCACAGGCCGAACACTGGCTGCGTGTCGGGATGCTGGCGGAACTCAATCCGGCGCTGTCGTACGGCGACATCTGCCGGATGCTGATCGAGGCCGAAGCACGGGGCGGCGATGTGGCGCCGGCAGAGCCGGTCGCGCACGGCATCGAGCAGGTGGCGTAATGGCGAAGCGCGAAATCCCGATCCGCGGCACCGCAGAAATCGCCAAGTCGCGCGAGGCCGCGAAGCTCGCGTCGCAGGTGCTGGCGATGATCGCCGAGCATGTGAAGCCTGGCGTCTCCACCGATGAACTGGACGCGCGCTGCCGCGAATACATCGTCGACGTGCTCGGCGCGATACCGGCGAACATCGGCTACCACGGCTATCCGAAGACCCTGTGCGCGTCGGTCAACCATGTGGTCTGTCACGGCATTCCATCGTCACGCACGATGCGCGACGGCGACATCGTGAACCTCGACATCGCGGTGATCAAGGACGGCTGGTACGGCGATACGAGCCGCATGTATTTCGTCGGCGAGCCGGGCGAACTCGCGCGGCGTCTCGTCGCGGCAACCTACGAAGCGATGCACGCGGGCATCCGCGCGGTGCGTCCGGGCGCGACGCTGGGCGATGTCGGTTATGCGATCCAGCAGGTCGCGCATCGCGAAGGGTTCAGCGTGGTCCGCGAGTACTGCGGGCACGGCATCGGCGACGTCTATCACGACGAGCCGCAGGTGCTTCACTACGGCCGTCCGGGCACCGGCGTGCCGCTGCGGCCGGGGATGATCTTCACGATCGAGCCGATGCTCAACGCGGGCAAGCGCGACACGCGCGTGCTGCCGGACGGCTGGACGGTCGTCACGAAGGACCATTCGCTGTCCGCGCAGTGGGAGCACATGGTCGTGGTGACGGAAACGGGCTTCGAGGTGCTGACCGACGATGCGAAGCCGCAGGCATTGGCGGCGCTTTCCGGCACGCACGCTGCGTGACGCGTGCCGTGCGCCGCGTCCGGCGGCGCGGTGGCGCAAATGAACGGGTCCCGTTGCGGGGCCCGTTTCGTTCGAGGTCACGCGGCGCGATTCACGCGCGACTGCGGTTATCCGCTGCGTGACGCGAGACCGCTGCTTAACCGCGCGCCTTCTGCCACGCGTGTTCGACGAACACGCGGCACAGCGCTTCCATCCCTTTGCGGTCCTCGTCATCGAAGCGCGCGGCGACCGGACTATCGACGTCCCACACGCCGATCAGCGTGCCGTCGTCGGCCACCAGCGGCACGACGATTTCCGATTCCGATGCCGCATCGCACGCGATATGGCCGGGGAAGTCATGCACGTCGCGCACGACTTGCGTCTCGCGCGTCTGCGCGGCCGTGCCGCACACGCCCTTGCCGAGCGCGATCCGCACGCACGCCGGTTTGCCCTGGAACGGCCCGACCACGAGTTCGGTCCCGTCGAAGAAGTAGAAGCCGGCCCAGTTGAGGCGGTCGAGCGAGTGGTAGACGAGCGCGGAGAAATTCGCCGCGTTCGCGGTCAGGTCGCGTTCGGACTCGACGAGCGCGCGCGCCTGCTCGACGAGCGTCGCGTATTGATCGGCCTTGGAGGCGGTGGGGTCGTTGGACAGCGTGAACATGGCGGGAAGGCGATAGGGGTTGTGAAAATGCGCGATGCGCGTCCCGCAGTCTACGGCACGCGCGTACGGTCTGCAGCGCGCGGTTGCGTGTGATGCGGCGCGCTCAATCGGGCTCGAGCCCGGCAAACCGCTCCGCCAGAAAATCGAGCAGCGCCCGCACCGCAGGCAGCAGCCCGCGGCGCGACGCGAACACCGCGTGCACGATCTCGCGGCGCGGCGCCCAGTCCGGCAGCACGGTCGCCAGTTCGCCGCGCGCGATCTCGTCGCGCACCATCATCGTCGGCAATTGCACGACGCCGACGCCCGCGACCGCCGCCGCGCGCAGCGCGAGCATGCCGCCCGTCACGAAGCGCGGCTGGTGATGGATTTCGGCCTGAGCGCCGTCGGGCCCGCGCAGCCGCCACACGTGCGCGGACTGCGGCACACCGTGATCGAGGCTCGGCAGGCGCGCGAGATCGGCGGGAACCGCCGGCACGCCATGTTCGCGCAGCAGCGCGGGGCTCGTGACGAGGCACTGGCCGCGCTCGGTCAGCACGCGCAGCGCGAGATCGCTGTCCTCGAGCGGCGGCGGGCGCACGCGGATCGCGACGTCGATCCCTTCACCGACCACGTCGACGCGCCGGTTGGTCGCTTCCAGGTGGATCTCGACGCGCGGGCACGCGGCCATGAACGCGGCGATCATCGCGCCGACCAGCGAATCGAGCAGCACGATCGGGCAACTGACGCGCACGATGCCGCGCGGCTCCTCGTGCAGCAGCGCGATCGCCTCGTCGGCCGCATCGGCCTCGACGAGCATCGCGCGGCAATGCGCGTAATAGGTCTGGCCGACGTCGGTGACCGTGAAGCGGCGCGTCGAGCGCTGGATCAGCCGCATCCCGAGCCGCGCCTCGAGCAGCGCGACGCGACGGCTCAGCTTCGATTTCGGCAGGTCCAGCGCGCGCCCGGCCGACGCGAAGCCGCCATGCTCGACGACCTGCACGAAGTAGTAGAGATCGTTCAGATCCCGTTCTTTATCGTTCATGAAATGGAACGCTGAGTGCGATTTTGGCAGTCTACCGGATCGATCGTTCCACCTCTATATTCATGCTCAGGATGCGAAACACGTGTTTCGCCGCAATTTGGAGAGGGCAATGAAGAAGATCCAGGGTGTGTATAGTGCGCCGCGCGGCCATTGGGTCGGCGACGGTTTCCCGGTGCGTTCGATGTTCAGCTACCAGTCTCACGGCGCGCACCTGAGCCCGTTCCTGCTGCTCGATCACGCGGGCCCCGCGACGTTCGAGCCGGCTTCGGCGCCGCGCGGTGTCGGCGAGCATCCGCATCGCGGGTTCGAAACGGTGACGATCGTCTATGACGGTGAAGTCGCGCACCGCGACTCGACCGGCGCGGGCGGCGTGATCGGCCCGGGCGACGTGCAGTGGATGACGGCCGCGAGCGGGATCCTGCACGAGGAATTCCACTCGGAGGCGTTCACGAAGCGTGGCGGCCCGCTCGAGATGGTGCAGCTGTGGGTGAACCTGCCCGCCGCGGACAAGATGGGCGCACCCGGCTACCAGACGCTGCTGAACGCGGACATCCCCGTGGTCGAGCTGCCGGACGGCGCGGGGCGGGCGCGGATCATCGCGGGCGAACTCGACGGGCGGCGCGGCCCGGCCCGTACGCACACGCCGATCGACGTATGGGACGTGCGGCTCGTGGCAGGCGGCCATGCGCGGTTCCCGGTCGCCGAGGGGCGCACGCTCGCGGTGGTCGTGCTGAGCGGCACGGTGCAGGTGAACGGCGAGACGGTCGCCCGCGAAGCGCAGTTCGTGCAACTGGGCCGCGAAGGCCGCGACGTCGAGATCGAAGCGAACGGCGACGCGAAGCTGCTGATCCTGAGCGGCGAGCCGATCGACGAGCCCGTCGTCGGTTACGGGCCGTTCGTGATGAACTCGCAAGCGGAGATCCGTACCGCGATCGAGGATTTCAACAGCGGCCGCTTCGGCAAGATGCCGGCATGACGGACAGGCCCCGCGCGATGCGGGGCTTTTTTTTCGCGCGGGCGGACGGTCGCGCGTCGCGCGTGCTTCGAGGCATAATCAGCGGTTGCCGCGCGCCGGCCGGCGCGCCCGAATCAGGACCGCACATGAACGCATCCGCACCCGCAGCATCCCCGAGCGCCGCCGATCTCGACTGGCGCTGGAAATCCTTCGACGCGCTGACGGCGCACGAAATCTATTCGATCCTCGAAGCGCGCAGCGCGGTGTTCGTGGTCGAGCAGAACTGCGTGTATCGCGACATCGACGACGCGGACCAGGCCGCGTGGCACCTCGCTGCGTACGATCCGGCCGGCCGCCTGGCCGGCTATCTGCGCGTGCTGCTGCCCGATGCGCAGAACACCGACGTGCGCATCGGCCGCGTGCTGACGACCACCGCGTTTCGCGGCGCGGGCCTCGGCAACGGGCTACTGTCGCGCGCGCTCGAGCATATCCGCGCGCAGTGGCCGGATACGCCCGTGAGCCTGCATGCGCAGGCCCACTTGCAGCGCTTTTACGGCGCATTCGGCTTCACGCCGAGTTCGGACGTGCACGACGAGGACGGCATCCCGCACGTGTGGATGAGCAGCACGCGCGCGTGATGCGCGACGCGCCGCGCGGCAGTCAGTGCGCGGTGCGTGCCACCGACGGCTGGTCCGTGCGCTGCACGGCCCGTTCCCCGATCAGGCGCCCGCGCGCGGACAGCCGCAGCCAGTGCCGCAGCGCGATCAGCGCGCCGATCACGCTCATCATCGAGCCGGGAATCCACAGCAGCAGGCCGCCGATCTGCTGGTCGCGCAGCGGGCTCAGCCACGTGAACGCGCGGCCGCAGATCGAGTAGATCGGATACAGCTCGTGCGGCGTGAAGAAGATCAGCGCGCCGAGCGCGATCTGCGGCGGGATCGCCGCGACGACGATCAGGATCCGGCGGCCGGGCGACAGCCGCGCGGGCGGCGCGGGGCGCGGATCGACGACGAGCCACCAGAACAGCAGCCCGTCGATCACCATGCTCCAGTTCATCACGCGATAGAGACGCCAGTCGAGCATCGCGATGAAGTGGATCGGCGACAGCAGCCAGAAATAGATCAGCCCGACGAACAGCACGACCGCGACGACGGGATGGAATACCACGTCGAGCGTCGCGCGCACGGGCGCCCACGCGAGCGCGGGGCGCACGAAGCGCTGCCGCCAGCGAAACGGGATGCCCGCGCGAATCGCCGCGCCCGGATAGGACAGCGCGATGAAGAACGGCCCGAGGTGGTGCAGCACGAGGTGCTGCGCGCGGTGCAGGAAGAACTCGTGCTCGAAGAAATAGTCGAGCCGCGTATGCAGCGCGATGTAGAGTGCCGTCAGCCCGAACCAGAACGAGAACTGCCGCAGCGGCGACACCTTCGCCTTCTTCACGCCGCGCGCGAACAGCACGGCGGCCGTCAGCACCGCGATGACGACGGTCGGCGACGGTTCCCACGGATCGAGCCAGTACAGGAGGTTCATCGCGCGCGCATCACTTCGCCTGGGCCGGCGACTTCACGGCGAACGGCGTGTCGACCGTTTCGCCGTCGGAGAATTTCAGGCGCAGGTGCACGGTGTCGCCCGGCTTGATCGCGTGCTTCGGCTCCTCGAGCATGAAGTGATAGCCGCCCGGCGCGATGTCGACCTTGCCGCGCGCGGGGATCGTCAGCTTGTCGACCATTTCCATCTTCTGCGTCGAGCCGTTCGAGACGGTCTGGTGCAGCATCGTCATCCCGTAGTCGGGGCTGTCGACATCGACGAGATCGACCGGCTTGTCGCCCGTGTTCACGAGCGTCACGTAGCCGCCGGCCGGCAGCTTGTTCGGCAGCCACCGCACCCACGCGTTCTGCGCGGTGATCGTGCCGGCGGCATAGGCCTGGGCACCGGCGCACAGCGCGGCGAGGAGGGCGAACGTCTTGAGGGTCGTCTTCGTCTTCATGTCGGAATGCATTCAGGTAGTGGAGGCGGTGTCGATGATCCGGCGCACATCGGCGGCGATGGCGTCGGGCGAGTCGCGGTCGGTCGCGAGCAGGCGGGCGCGGCCGCTCGCGTCGAAGATGTAGACAGCCGAGCTGTGCGTGACTTCGTAGCCGCCGGACGGATCGCGTTTTTCCATCTGGTACGCAACGCGATAGCGTTTCGCGAGCGATTCGATCTGGCGGTCGGTGCCGGTCAGGCCGCGCGCATGCGCGGGGTCGAACGCGGCGACATACGACTGCATCGCCTGCGGCGTGTCGCGCGCGGGATCGACCGAGACGAACAGGATGCGCGCGTCGTTCGCCTGCGGGCCGAGCTTCGCGAGCACTTCCATCAGCCGCGCCATCGTTTCGGGGCAGACATCGGGGCAGTGCGTGTAGCCGAAGTAGACGAGCGCGACGCGGCCGCGGAATGCATCGGCGTCGACGGGACGGCCGTCGCCGCCCGTCAGTGTGAACGACAGGTCGGGCAGGTGGCCGGTGACGTTGGTCAGGTTCCAGCGCGGCTCGTCGTGCGTGCACGCGGCGAGCGCGACGGCGGCGGCGAGGGTCGCGGCCGTGCGGATGATGCGGGAGAAGCGCTGGCGCGGGACGGGACGGGCAGACGGCATCCTAGAACTCGATCGGACGGAATGGTGGCCGGCCGGCGCGGCGCCATGCGTCGCGCGGCAGGCGGTTGCGACTGTAGCGCAATTTGCGCGCCCGCGTCCTTTCGAAACCCGTACGGCGCGGGCGAGCGGGGCAATATGCCGCAGTTGACGCGGCTGGCGGCGCGCTGCCAGCGATGCGCCGGTTTCGCCCAACTCGATGCGCAGGCGCGGTAAGATGCGCACAATTCCATTCGCGCAGCGGCAGCCCGGCGTTTGCCGGCCGCCCCTCACATTATCGAATCGATGCAATCCGTTCCGGCTTCCCTGTCCCTGACCGATACCGCGTTCTTCTTCGACTTCGACGGCACGCTCGTCGAACTGGCGCCGACGCCCGACAGCATTCACGTTCCGCCGTCGCTGCTGACGTTGCTCGACGAGCTGCGCCGCCGCTCGCACGGCGCGGTCGCGGTCGTGTCCGGGCGCGGCATCGACAACCTCGACACGTTCCTGAAGATGCCCGGCCTGCCGATCGCCGGCCTGCACGGCGCGGAGCGCCGCGATGCGAACGGCGACACGCAGCGCATCGGCTTCAACGACGAACGTCTGCTGCGCATCGAGCGCGAACTCGCGGCCGTCGTCGACCGTCATTCGGGCATGCTGCTCGAAATCAAGGGCGCGGCCGTCGCGCTGCACTATCGCAATGCGCCCGAGCGCGAGGCGGTTGCGCGCGAAGCGGCCGAGCGCCTCGTCGCCGAATATGCGGATGCGTACGTGCTGCAGCCCGGCAAGATGGTGTTCGAGATCAAGCCGAAGGGTGTCGACAAGGGGCGCGCGCTGGCCGCGTTCCTCGACGAGCCGCCGTTCGCGGGCCGCATGCCGCTGTTCGCGGGCGACGACCTGACCGACGAGAAGGGCTTCGCGGTGGTCAACGCGCGCGGCGGCCTGTCGATCAAGGTCGGCGCGGGCGAGACGTCCGCCCGCATGCGGCTCGATTCGGTCGACGCGCTGCACGAGCAGATCGCGTGCTGGCTTGGCGCGGGGCAGCCGCACGCATGAGCCGGCTCATCATCGTTTCAAACCGCGTCGCCCCGATTTCGGAAGGCGAACCGGCGGCGGGCGGCCTCGCGATCGGCGTCTACGATGCGCTGAAGGAGACGGGCGGCATGTGGTTCGGCTGGAGCGGCGAGGTCGTCGCCTCCGGCGCGCCGCAGATCCGCATCGAGGAGCGCGGGCCCGTGACGTTCGCGACCGTCGGCCTGTCGCGCCGCGATTACGACCAGTATTACCGCGGCTTCTCGAATGCGACGCTGTGGCCCGCATTCCATTACCGCGCGGACCTGATCCAGTACGACCGCCACGAATTCGACGGCTACCGCCGCGTCAACGTGTGGCTTGCGCAGCAGCTCGTGCCGCTGCTGCAGGACGACGACGTGATCTGGGTGCACGACTATCACCTGATCCCGTTCGCACGCGCGCTGCGCGAGGCCGGCGTGAAGAACCGCATCGGCTTCTTCCTGCACATCCCGTTTCCTGCCGCGCAGGTGCTCGTCAACGTGCCGCCGCACCGCGAGCTCGTCGAGTCGCTGTGCGCGTTCGACCTGCTCGGTTTCCAGACCGAGCCCGATCTGCGCGCGTTCTGCGACTACATCGAATTCGAGGCGGGCGGCGAGGTCGAGCGCGACGGCCGCACGGTGCGCGTGCGCGCGTTCGGCCAGACGCTGCGCGCGGCCGCCTATCCGATCGGCGTATATCCGGACGAGATCGCGACGCTCGCGCAGGCGGGCGAACACGGCAAGGCCGTACGCACGCTCGCGACGTCGCTGCGCGGGCGGCAACTGATCATGAGCGTCGACCGGCTCGATTATTCGAAGGGGCTCGTCGAGCGGTTCCGCGCGTTCGAGAAACTGCTCGAACACCAGGCGTCGATCCGCAACCGCGTGTCGTTCCTGCAGATCGCACCGTCGACGCGTGCGGACCTGCGCGCGTACCAGGACATCCGCCTGCAGCTCGAAGCGGAGTCGGGGCGCATCAACGGGCGTTACGCGGAGCTCGACTGGGCGCCGATCCTCTACATTCACCGCCAGTACGACCGCCAGGTGCTGGCCGCGCTGTACCGGCTCGCACGCGTGGGTTTCGTGACGCCGCTGCGCGACGGGATGAACCTCGTCGCGAAGGAGTATGTGTCCGCGCAGAATCCGGACGATCCGGGCGTGCTCGTGCTGTCGCGCTTCGCGGGCGCCGCGCGCGAGCTGACGGGCGCGCTGATCGTCAATCCGATCGATATCGACGGGATGGCCGATGCGCTGTCGCAGGCGCTGACGATGCCGCTCGCCGAGCGGCGCGCGCGTTACGCGGACATGATCGCGCAGCTTCGCGAGAACAACGTGTCGGTGTGGCGCGACAACTTCCTGCGCGATCTGCAGCATGGCTAGCCGGTAGGTCCGGCGCATCGCGCGGCACATTCCGCACCATCTCGGCCGGCCGTTCCCGGTGCAATTAAAAAAGCCGCAGTGCGTGAAGCACTGCGGCTTTTTTATCGGCTGCGCGCGGACGCGTCAGGCCACGCGTTCGCCGGTCGGCGTGTTGCCGTCGGGTGCCGCGTGGTGGCGGCCGTGCTGCTTCGTGAGCAGGTCGCGATACAGGCCGGGGCGGTTGCGCAGTACTTCGGGGCTGCCGTCGTCGATCACCTTGCCGTTGCTCATCACGATGATCCGGTCGAAGTTGCGCAGCGTCGACAGGCGGTGGGCGATCGCGATCACCGTGCGGCCGACCATCAGGCGGTCGAGCGCGCTCTGGATCGCTTCCTCGGATGCGCTGTCGAGTGCCGACGTCGCTTCGTCGAGCAGCAGGATCGGCGCATCCTTCAGGATCGCGCGCGCGATCGCGATGCGCTGGCGCTGGCCGCCCGACAGCTTGACGCCGCGGTCGCCGACGATCGTGTCATAACCTTCCGGCATCGCCTCGATGAACTCCGCGCAGCGCGCGTCGCGCGCGGCGGCGAGCACTTGCTCGCGGGTCGCGTCGGGGCGGCCGTACGCGATGTTGTCGTAGATCGTCCGGTGCAGCAGCGAGATGTCCTGCGGCACGAGCGCGATCGCGTGGCGCAGGCTGTCCTGCGTGATCGCCTTCACGTCCTGGCCGTCGACCTTCACGACGCCGTCCTGCGTGTCGTAGAAGCGCTGCAGCAGCGCGAGCACGGTCGACTTGCCGGCGCCCGACTTGCCGATCAGGCCGACGCGCTGGCCCGGTTCGATATGGAGATCGAAGTGGTCGAGGATCGCACGGCGGTGCGGATACGCGAACGTCACGCGCTCGAAGGCGACGCGGCCGCCCTTGGCCGACAGCGGCTGCGCATCGGAGCGGTCCTGCATCCCGTGCGGCTCGAGCAGCGTCTTCACGGCTTCGGACAGCCGTGCGACGTGCTGCGTGACGTCGACGAGCGCCACCGCGAGATCGCGCGTGCCGTGCAGGATCGTGAAGCCGAGCGAGCTGACGAGCACGATGTCGCCCGACGTCGCGCGGCCCTGGTCCCACAGCCACAGTGCCCAGCCGAGCAGGCCGGCGGACAGCATCGCGGTGATCACCGCGTGCAGCAGGCGCAGCTTCTCGAGATAGAGCAGGCTCTGCTGGCGCGCGTCCATCTCGGCCTTGACCGTCGCGCCGAAGCGCTTCTGCTCGCGCAGCGTCATCCCGAACGCACGCACGAGGCCCATGTTGCCGATCACGTCGACGAGTTCGCCGTCGACCGCCGCTGCCTTTGCCGCGAACGCATGGTGGCGGGCCGAGCCGCGTCCGGCGAGCTTGAACAGGATGACGGACAGCACGGCCGAGCAGCCGAGCAGGCCGGCGGCCATCATCGGATTGACGACGATGATCATCAGGATTGCGCCCATCACCGCGATGCACGGCGGCAGCACGTTCCACGCCATCGTGTTCTCCGACGTGTAGACCGCGTTCGACGTGGCCGTGATGCGGCTCGCGAGCGTGCCCGGCTGCTTTTCCGAGTAATAGGTCGGCGAATGGCCGATCAGGTACTGGAACAGGTCGCGCCGCAGGTCGCCGGTGACCGCGACGAACGTGTGCGCGGCGACCCAGCCGCCGACGCGCCACAGCAGGTTGTCGGCCGCGATCAGCCCGACGAGCAGCGCGAACGCGCTCCACAGCGGGCCCGGATGATGGCGCCCGGTCGCCAGCACGTCGATCAGGTGCTTGATCGCGTATTGCGAGCCGAGCGCGCAGCCGACGGCGGCCACCACGCTGCACAGCACGATGAGGTGGGCGACGGGATGCAGGCGAATGTAGCGGAACAGGAACGCGATCGGCCGGTGCGCGTAGCTCGACAGCTTCGCGTTGTGGGCGTTGCGCTGGGCAGGGGTGAGAGATTCCAAAATATGCGTGCGGTGATTCGGTGGTTGAGCGTTGCGGCTGGATCGCATGCCGGCGTTCGCCCGGACTGAATAATCCGGCATTGTAAACAACGCATGCGTCGCGCTGCGCGAATCTTGCCTTGGCCAGGGGCTCACGATCGATTTTGAGATAAAATCCGGCATCCCGTCCTGCCACATGTGCCGGAATCACGCTGCCGGCAGTCACGGGTGACCAGGATCGCCAAAAGGGCCTTCCACTCTAGAACGGACGCCCAAGTCCGCGGGTTGCAAAGTGTTGCGCCTTTGTAACAAAGTAAAGTGTTTGAAATGTTGTGCGCCGTATCGGGATTAACCCTAGATAATCGGCTCCGGGTTCGGTTCCAGGTTTTTTTACGAACCCCTGTCAACGGGTCTTCGTTTCAAACGTTCTATGCCTGTCGCGTCGCCGACGCTCCTTGAGCAGCGCGGGTTCGACGCCCCCGGCAGGCTGATTCGTCCGATTTTTCGGACGAAATGCATCCAGCCCGGACCGCCGGCAGGTTGCCGACCCAACCTGGTTTTTAGCCGATTTTTTAGGAGTTACGCATGCGAATCGCCCAAATCGCTCCGTTGCACGAAGCAGTTCCCCCGAAGCTGTACGGCGGTACCGAGCGAGTGGTGTCCTACCTCACCGAAGCACTTGTCGAGATGGGGCATGACGTCACGCTCTTCGCGAGCGGCGATTCGCAAACCTCCGCGAAGCTCGAAGCGTGCTGGCCGCAGGCGCTGCGCCTCGACCCGACGATCCGCGACGTGATGGCACCGCACATGCTGCTCCTCGAGCAGGTGCGCCGCCGCGCGGAAGAGTTCGATGTCCTGCACTGCCACATCGACTACTACCCGTTCTCGCTGTTCTCGCGCCAGCCGGTCCCGCATCTGACGACGATGCACGGCCGTCTCGACCTGCCGGAACTGCAGCCGATCTTCAACGCATTCAGCGACGTGCCGGTCGTGTCGATCTCCGACAACCAGCGCATCCCGCTGCCGCAGGCGAACTGGCTGTCGACCGTTTATCACGGCCTGCCGGAAAACCTGCTGACGCCGATCCCGAACGTGAAGCCGAGCTATCTGGCATTCCTCGGCCGTATCTCGCCGGAGAAGCGCGTCGACACGGCGATCCGTATCGCCGAGCAGGCCGGCCTGCCGATCAAGATCGCCGCGAAGCTCGACAAGGCCGACCGCGCGTACTACGAAGAGAAGATCAAGCCGCTGTTCGCGCTGCCGCACGTCGAGTACATCGGCGAAATCAGCGAGTCCGAAAAGACCGAATTCCTCGGCAACGCGCACGCGCTGCTGTTCCCGATCGACTGGCCGGAGCCCTTCGGCCTGGTGATGATCGAGGCGATGGCCTGCGGCACGCCGGTGATCGCGTTCAAGCGCGGCTCGGTGCCGGAAGTGATCGACAACGGCGTGTCGGGCTTCGTCGTCGAAGACGAACTGTCGGCCGTCGCGGCGCTCAAGCGCCTCGATACGCTGCCGCGCGAGAAGGTCCGCGCCGCGTTCGAAGCACGTTTCTCGTCGAAGGTGATGGCGCAGAACTACGTGAAGGGCTACGAGGAACTGCTGCGCCAGAAGCGCCGCACCGTGCTCCGCGAAGTCAACGCAAGCTGATTCGCCGGCCGCCGCCGCGCTGCGGTGCGGTGCGCGGCCGTCATCGACGCCCCGTCCGGGTTCCCGGCGGGGCGTTGTCACATCCGCGGCGCGGATCTGTTGTATTCTCGCCGCGCCCGACGCCGCGAACGGCCCATGAAGCGGCCGGGCACGCCATCCGGCAGTCTGTCCAGACGGTAATGTCCCTATAATGGCCGTGCCGTGAAATCCGGCCCCGCACGATCATCCAGAGGAGAGCAGTCTTGGCGAGAACGAAAACCACGCGCGCAGCGCCGGCCCCCGGCGCCGGCGTGATCTTCGCGTTGCGCGCGATCGGTCTCGTACTGCTCGCGCGCTGGCTGTTCTCGATGTCCCAGATGGGCTATCGCGCGTCGCTGTCGGCGATGGTGTCGTCGCCCTGGGCGTTCGTCTACCTCGTGCTGATCTTCCTGCTGCTCGCGTTGCCGGGCGCCGTCGCGCGCGCCGAGCGGCCGTTCCATCCGCTGCCGCAATGGCTGCGCCAGGCGCTGCGCGTCTTCGCGCTGATCGGCTTCCTGTTCGCCGTCTGGTCGATCGGCGCGTTCGCATGGGCGGCCGGCTGGCGCCGTGCGCTGCATGCGGTGACGGCGACCAACGGCTGGCTCGTCGCCGCGCCGGCGCTCTATGCGGCGATCGTCTGGATCTGCCGTCCGCGGCCGCTGTGGCGAACCAACGTGGCGGCACGCCGCTTCGCGGTCGGCCGCTACGCGATTTCGCTCGACGTGCTGACGCGCACCGCGATCGTCTGGATGGAAAGCCGCAAGGTCGGCCAGTACGACGCGCGCGAGCTGTCGGTGCGCTGGCCCGGCCGGGCGGCGCCCGTCGCGGGCGATCAGGGCGCGACGGACGTACAGCCGGCGGCCGTGCCGCCGCGCCGCGGCAGCCTGTTCCGGCGGCCGAAGGTGGAGCTGCTGTGGGATTCGCCGGCGGCCGTCGGCCATAACCGGCAGATCGTGATGCGCGCGCCGCTTGCGACCGAGGGCGACCGCGTCGCGGTGCTCGCGCTCGACGCGGCGCTCAAGCAGATCGTCTGACACGGCTCGCGCACCGGGCGCGGGCGACAAGGAGGCGCAATGATCGTCCGTTGGTTGCTGGCTGCCGTTCACCTGAGCGCGTTCGCCGTCGCGTTTGCCGCGATCGTGGGACGCAACCGCGCGTTGCGCCGGCTCATCGCGTCGGCGCAGGCGGCCGACCTGCCCGGCGTATTCAAGGCTGACGCCGCTTGGGGGCTGTCGGCGCTGGTGTTGATCGTGACGGGGCTGATGCGCGCGTTCGGCGGTTTCGAGAAAGGCACCGCGTACTACCTGCATGAACCGCTCTTTCATCTGAAGATGACCGCGCTCGTGCTGATCCTGCTGCTCGAGGTCGTGCCGATGCTCGGGCTGATCCGCTGGCGTGTCGCCGCGCGGCAGCAGCAGATGCCGGATATCGGCCGCGCGCGCACCTATGTGCGGATCGGTCATTGGCAGGCCGTGCTGCTGGTCGTCATCGTGTTCGCCGCATCGGGGATGGCGCGGGGGATTGGGCTGGCCGGGTAGGTGCGGCCGGCTAGGTGCGGCCGGCTAGGTCTGGCCGGGTAGCGGTAGCCGGATAGGTGCCGCCGGCCAGATCTGGCTCGGCAGGTCCGGCATAGCCGCAAGCAACCGTCCGGATCTCCGTTCCACCTGCACCGCCTCTCGAGCCCGACATCAGCCGGGCCGGCCTCGAACTGCACCATTCCTTCGGATTTCGTCCCGGCCGGGCGAGGCCGCCGCCCGGTCCGTCCATGCTCAGCGCACGAGGCAGGGGCGCTTGTTGTTGAACGTCCACCCCGGAATCAGATACTGCATGGCCGCCGCGTCGTCGCGGGCGCCGAGCCCGTGCTGCTTGTACAGCTCGTGCGCGACCGCGACCGCATCCATGTCGATGTCGATGCCGAGCCCCGGCCGCTTCGGCACTTCCACCAGCCCGTTCTCGATCTTCAGCGGTTCGCGCGTCAGCCGTTCGCCGTCCTGCCAGATCCAGTGCGTGTCGATCGCGGTGACCTGGCCCGGCGCGGCGGCCGCGACATGCGTGAACATCGCGAGCGATACGTCGAAGTGGTTGTTCGAATGCGAGCCCCACGTGAGACCCCAGTCGCGGCACATCTGCGCGACGCGCACCGAACCCTGCATCGTCCAGAAGTGCGGGTCGGCGAGCGGGATGTCCACAGCCTGAAGCTGCACCGCGTGGCCCATTTGCCGCCAGTCGGTCGCAATCATGTTGGTCGCCGTCGGCAATCCCGTCGCGCGACGGAATTCGGCCATCACCTCGCGGCCCGAGTAACCGTTCTCCGCACCGCACGGATCTTCCGCATAGGCGAGCACGTGATGCTGGTCGCGGCACAGCCGCACGGCCTCGTCGAGCGACCACGCGCCGTTCGGATCGAGCGTCACGCGCGCGTCGGGGAAGCGTTCGGCGAGCGCCGTCACGGCCTCGATCTCGCTCGCGCCTTCGAATACGCCGCCTTTAAGCTTGAAGTCGTTGAAGCCGTAGCGCGCATGCGCGGCCTCGGCGAGCCGCACGACCGCGTCGGGCGTCAGCGCCGGCTCGTCGCGCACGCGGGTCCAGTCGTCGGTTGCGCCGCTGCCGTCGCGATAGGGCAGCGCGGTCTTGGTGCGGTCGCCGACGTAGAACAGGTAGCCGAGCATTTCGACGCGCTCGCGCTGCTGGCCTTCGCCGAGCAGTGCGGCGACCGGCACGCCGAGATGCTGGCCGAGCAGGTCGAGCAGCGCGGCTTCGAGCGCGGTGACCGCGTGGATCGTCGTGCGCAGGTCGAAGGTCTGCAGCCCGCGGCCGCTCGCGTCGCGATCGGCGAAGGTGCGCCGCACGTCGTTGAGCACCGCGTGGTAATTGCCGACCGGCTGGCCGACGACCAGCGCGCGCGCATCGTCGAGCGTGCGGCGGATGCTTTCGCCGCCCGGCACCTCGCCGACGCCGGTCCGGCCCGCGCTGTCCTTCAGGATCACGAGGTTGCGGGTGAAGAACGGACCGTGCGCGCCGCTCAGGTTGAGCAGCATGCTGTCGTGGCCGGCGACCGGAATCGCTTGCAGGTCGACGATGCGCGGCGTGTCGTGGGAAGGCGAGGCTGTGGCGGCGTTCATGGGCGGCGATGGCGAAAGGGTGGGCAATGCCGTGCGGCAAAAGCTTTGCCGCGCGCGGCGGGAGGTGCGATCATTCGACAACCGACGTGCGCGGCGCGCAAGGCCTGCATGTCGACAGCAAACCCGGAACGGGGTGGGAGCGACAACCGGACCAGCGAAGCGCAGAACGCGAACGCTGGCTGATCGTAACGCATGGGACCGCGCAGGCGCCGGAGCGCCGGCTCGAGTCGACAGGAGATCCGTGCGTCGATCATCAGTCGTCGGATGACTTGTGACGCAGTATAATGAATCATCGGCTTTCGCTCATACCCCGCGTAAACCCTCGGCTCACATTACGATCATTCTAAAAGGAACCGGCCTCATGTCCGTGCCTACGTTTCCCGCAGCGCCGCGCCGTCGCGCACGCAGCCTCGCACAAGATGTCGTCGACGCGCTGACCGCGCAGATCGAAAACGGCACGCTGCGCCCCGGTGACAAGCTGCCGACCGAAACCGAAGTCATGGCGGCGCAGGGCGTGAGTCGCACGGTCGTGCGCGAGGCGATCTCGCGGATGCAGGCGAGCGGCCTCGTCGAAACGCGCCACGGCATCGGCAGCTTCGTGCTGGAGCCGTCGCGCCGCCAGGCGCTCGGCATCGATCCCGCGACGATCACGACGCTGCGCGACGTGCTCGCGGTGCTCGAGTTGCGCATCAGCCTCGAGAGCGAGTGCGCGAGCCTCGCCGCGCAGCGCGCGAACGATACCGACCTCGCCGCGCTGCGGCGTGCGCTCGACGCGATCGCGACGGGGGCGGGCGGCGGCCGCGACACGGCGCAGCTCGACTATCAGTTCCACCTGCAGATCGCACAGTCCACCGGCAACCGCTATTTCGTCGACATCATGACGCAGCTCGGCACGTCGATCATCCCGCGCACGCGCGTGAATTCGGCGCGCTTCGCCGGCGACGACCTCGAGCGCTACGTCGGCCGGCTCAATCACGAGCACGAGGATATCTACGAGGCGATCGCGCGCCACGACCCGGAGGCCGCCCGCGCCGCGATGCGCACGCACCTCACCAACAGCCGCGAGCGGCTGCGCCGCGCGCACGAGGCGGCCGAGGCCGAGCGCGATACGCAGGCCAACTGATGCGCCGGGCAGTGCGGCCCGCGTTGCCGCGGGCCCGATTGCATTGCGCCAACATCAGTCGTCATACGAGATCGGCGTGACTTCGTCGATCTGCGCGGCCGGACGGCATTTCCGCCGCCGGCCGCCGACACCGCCGATCAGCCTCCCTTCGTCACGATCGTCTTCCACGTGCCGCTCTTCACCTGGTACAGCGTCGACATCCCGCTCTTCAGCGAGCCGTCGTTCGCGAACGAGATACGGCCGGTGACCCCTTCGAAGTCGACCTTCTTGAGCACCGGGCGATAAACCTTCGGGTCGGTCGAGCCGGCTGCCTGCATTGCCTTGATCGCCGCCCAGGCCGCGTCGTAGCCGAACTGCGCGTACGACAGCACGTCGACGCCGAAGCGCTTCTTGAAGCGCTGTTCGAAATCCTTGCCTTGCGGCAGCTCGTCGAGCGGCCGGCCGTATTCCCACGCCATCGCGCCTTCGGCGGCCGGGCCCGCGATCTTGATGAACTCGTTGTCCTTCACGCCGCCGCCGCCGACGAACTGCGCGTTCAGCCCGAGCTGGCGCATCTGCTTGACGAAGTTCGCGGCGAGCGAATCGAGGCCGCCGAAGAAGATCAGGTCGGGGTTCTTGCCCTTCAGGCTCGTGATCTGCGCACGAAAGTCGACCGCCTGGTTGTTGGTGAACTCGCGGCCGATGATCGTGCCGCCGGCGGCCTTCACGGCCTTCTCGAACTCGTCGGCCTCGCCCTGGCCGAACGCGGTGCGGTCGTCGATGATCGCGATGCGCTTCGCCTTCGTCACGTCGACCGCGTACTTGCCCGCGTTGCCGGCGTTCTGGCCGTCGGTCGCGATCACCATGAACATGTTCGCGAGCCCGCGCGACGTGAGCGTCGGGTTGGTCGCGGCGGGATCGATCACCGGGATGCCGGCCTTGTCGTAGACGACCGACGCCGGAATCGTCGTCCCCGAGTTGAAGTGGCCGACCACGACCGACACGTTCTGGTCGACGAGCGCCTGCGCGGCCTGCACGCCGATGCGCGGGTCGGCCTGGTCGTCCTGCACGACGAGATTGAAGTGCACGGGCTTGCCGGCGATCTGCACCTTCTGCGCGGCGGCGTCGTCGAGCGCGAGCTGCACGCCGTTCTGCAGATCCTTGCCGTAGCCGGCGTTCACGCCCGTGAGCGGCGCGGCGAAGCCGACCTTCACGTCGGTTGCGTCGGCGGCCCGGGCGGCCTGTTGCGAGAGGAGGGCCAGCGCGGATGCAATCGACACCGACAGCAGGGAATGACGGAATTTCATGTGGTTCCTCTTGTTCGATACCTGCGAGTGGGTACCGCACGCGCCCGGGCGGGCCAGGCGCGTGCGACGGGCGGGCGGTTCGACCGCTTCTCGGAATCGGGCGGGGAGGTCGGCATCGTGATCCTCGGAAGAATCTCCCGTCAGGCTCCGCGAAGAGCCCCGATCGCCTCGATTTATAGGTCGCCGATATGCACGGGTCTTGGCAATTTGCCGCGCATTCGATGAGGATTTGCGCACAGCTTCCACGCGTGCGGTGGCGGCCGGTATCGGGAGTTTCCCGTCGCGAACGGAACGGGCGGGGAGGAGGGGGAGCGGTGCGGGGCCAGGACGCGGCCCGGCCCGCCGGGGCCGCGCCGCGCCGCGTGTGGGACACCGTCAGTCGGACAGCGCGTCCGATGCGGCTTCCGCGTCGCTGTGCGACGAGGTCGTGCGGATCGCCGGGTCGCTCGTGCTCGGGCGGCCCGTCTCGACGTGGCCTGCGAAGCGGCGCTGGAAGCCGAGCGGCTTGCCGTCGCTGACGGTCAGGTCGTACCAGCCGTGGCTGCCGCGCAGGTCCCAGTAGTCGTCGACCCGCGCGCCCGGTGCGAGGTCGAACGTGCGCGCGTGGCCGTGGCCGTAAGCGTTCGTGACCTTGAGCCGCACGGCCTTGTGGCCGCGGTTCATCAGGCGCAGCGTGATGTTGCCGTTCGCGACGTCGTAGCCGTAGATCACCTCGGGGTTGACGCTCGCGGGGCCGACCGCCGACGCGGCGGGGCTGCGGAAGTGGCAGTAGAAGCCGTTCGGGCCGTACACGTCGAGGTCGTACAGGCCGAGCGACGGCGCGGGGCTCCACGTGTCGGAGATCCGCTTGCCGGCGTCGACCGTGTAGGCCCACGGGCCGTCGACGCGGTTGCGCGCCTGGACCTGGAACGCCGCGCCGGCGGCGCCGGTGTTCGCGAAGGTCAGCCGGAACTGGCCGCTCGCGTTGTCGATCCGCCCGTGCACGAACAGTTCGTACGGCAGCGCGCGCGCCGGACGCAGGCCATGCTCCTGCTTCGGCAGATGCTGGACGACCGGCGGCACCGGGATGTAGTCGGGGTGACGGTTGCGGTCGGGCGGCGCGTAGCCGCTCGTGTCCGGGAGCTGCGGCCAGCTCGCGTCGGGCGTCGAGAAGTCGAACGCGGACGTCAGGTTGCCGCACACCGTGCGGCGCCACGGCGACACGTTGGCTGCAGTGACCGCATACTGCGCGCCGAACCGCGCCTCGATGAATTGCAGCAGCGACGTGTGATCGAAGGTCTGCGAGCAGACCCAGCCGCCCTTGGTCCACGGCGACACGACGAGCATCGGCACGCGCGGCCCGAGCCCGTACGGGCCGGCCATGTGCGATGCGTCGCCGGCGAACACCTCGTTGGTCGTCTCGACGGTCGACAGCCCGTTGTCGCGCGATTGCGGCGCGAACGGCGGCGGCACGTGGTCGAAGAAGCCGTCGTTTTCGTCGTACGTGATGAACAGCGCGGTCTTGCTCCACACGTCGGGATTCGACACGAGCGCCTTCAGCACCTGCTCGATGTACCACGCGCCGTAGTTCGCGGGCCAGTTCGGGTGCTCGGAATACGCTTCCGGCGCGCAGATCCACGACACCTGCGGCAGCGTGCCGTTCTTCACGTCCTGCTGCAGCACGTCGAACAGCGTGCCGCCTGCGCTGATGTTGGTGCCGGTGCGCGCCTTCTCATACAGCGGCGTGCCGGGCAGCGCGGTGCGGTACTGGTTGAAGTAGAGCAGCGCGTTGTCGCCGTAGTTGCCGATGTACGGGTTTTGCGTCCAGCCCCACGAGCCGTTCGCGTCGAGCCCCGTGCCGACGTCCTGGTAGATCTTCCACGACACGCCGGCCTGTTCGAGCACTTCCGGATAGGTCTTCCAGCCGTAGCCCTTTTCCTCGTTGCCGAGCACCGGGCCGCCGCCCGTGCCGTCGTTGCCGACGTAGCCCGTCCACATGTAATAGCGGTTCGGGTCGGTCGAGCTCGGGATCGCGCAGTGATACGCATCGCAGATCGTGAACGCGTCGGCGAGCTGGTAGTGGAAGGGGATGTCGTCGCGCTTCAGGTAAGCCATCGTCGTGGTGCCCTTGTTCGGCACCCACTGGTCGTAGCGGCCCTTGTTCCACGCGGCGTGCATGTCCTGCCAGCCGTGCGGCAGGTCCTGCAGGAACTGCAGGCCGAGCTTGTCCGCGCCGGGGTGGAACGGCAGCAGTTCGGCCGGGCCGACCGGCTGGTGGAACACCGACTTGCCGTTCGCGAGACGCAGCGCGCGCGGGTCGCCGAAGCCGCGGACACCGCGCATCGTGCCGAAGTAATGGTCGAACGAGCGATTCTCCTGCATCAGGATCACGATGTGTTCGATGTCGCGGATCGTGCCGGTGCGGCGGTTCGCGGGAATCGCAAGCGCATCGCGGATCACGGGCGGAAACAGGTTCAGCGCGGCGGCGCCGGCGGTGCCGGCGGCGACGCGCAGGAAGTCACGACGGTTCGATCGGGTCATGGTCGTTATCGTGCGGTAAAGGGGGAAGCCGATTGGCGGGACCTACGGGAAGGGCGCGTCCGGGTCGCAGGATGCGGCTGCGCCGGTTCGTGCCGTCGCGAGCATAGCGGGAAATCGGTGTCATTCATGTGAAGTCCGGAAACGTTTGCACGTGTATCGGACCGGCATCGGGACGCGTATCGCCGGCGGTTATGGCGCAGCAGGGAAAGCAGGGAAAGCAGGGAAAGCAGGGAAAGCAGGGAAAGCAGGGAAAGCAGGACAGCAGGACAGCAGGACAGCAGGACAGCAGAACAGCAGAACAGCAGAACAGCAGAACAGCAGAACAGCAGGACAGCAGGACAGCAGGACAGCAGGACAGCAGGACAGCAGGACAGCAGGACAGCAGGACAGCAGGACAGCAGAACAGCAGAACAGCAGAACAGCAGAACAGCAGAACAGCAGAACAGCAGAACGGCGCGCATGCGCGCCGGCGAAGCAGAGGTCGGTGCGGGCGCGTCAGGCGTCCGTCACCCACGCGCCGAACCATTCGCTCGGGCGTGCAATCTCGTCCTGCGCGGCGACGAGTTCGAGTTCGTAGCGGCGCGCATCGTAGGTGGCCTTCACGACCGCGTGCACGGCCGCGAGCGTATGCTCGAACGCGGCGCGCACGGAGTCGCCGCGCAGCCGGCGCGCGACGAACACCGCGCTGGTGAGGTCGCCGACGCCGACCGGATGGCGCGGAAATGCGTACAGCGGACGCTGGCCGATCCACGCTTCGGTTTCGGTGACCGCGAGCATGTTGAAGCGGTCGGCCGGGCTGTTGCGGTCGTGCAGGTGCTTGACGAGGATGATCTGCGGGCCGCGGCGGATCAGCGCGCGGCACGCGTCGACGGCTTCGGCGACGGTTTCGATACGCCGCCCGACGAGCTTCTGCAGTTCGGTGTGGTTCGGCGACATGCCGTCCGCGAGCGCGGGCACCTCCTGGACCATGAATTCCTCGACGCCGGGCTCGGGCCGGATGCCGCCCGTCTGGCCCATCGCCGGATCGCAGAAGTACCACGCGTCCGGATTCATCGCCTTCACCGTGCGAACGATCTCGACTGCCGCGCGCGCCTGCGGCGGCGAGCCGAGGAAGCCTGACAGCACGGCGTCGCAGCGCTTGAGCGCGCCGATCGCGGCGATCCCGTCGACGAGCTGCTCCATCTTCGCGGCATCGATCGCGCTGCCGGCCCAGTGGCCGTACTGCATGTGATTCGACAACTGGACGGTATTGAGCGGCCAGACGTTGACGCCGAGGCGCTGCATCGGGAACACGGCCGCACTGTTGCCGGCATGGCCGTAGATGACGTGCGACTGAATGCTGAGGACGTTTTTCATGGGAACCCGCCTGCAGGCGTTTCAGGGTCACGTCACACGATACCCGAGTTCGTCGCGCGCGCGGAAGTCGCGCGGCCACCGAGTGTTGCGCGCCGTCGTCAGCCGACCGCGTAGAATCGCGGGGCGCGGCGCCGTCCGGCTGCCCGCGTGCGTTTCCAATCACCGTGACCGCCATGCCTTCGATTTGCAAGATGTTGTCCGTCGCGCGCGCCGCCCTGTTCGGTGCGGGCGTTGCCTTCGCATGCGCGAGCGCCGCCGCCGAGGCCGCCCCGGTGCCCGCCGGCAACGACGGGCCGGCGTACGGCCCGCGCCTGGAAGGCTTTACCTACCCGGAACCCCTGCACCGCTACGCGTTCGTGTCGCAGCGTGAAACCCTCGAGATGATTTACATGGACGTGCAGCCGGCGCACCCGAACGGCCGCACCGTCGTGCTGCTGCATGGCAAGAACTTCTGCGCGGGGACCTGGGAAGACACGATCGGCGTGCTGAGCCGCGCCGGCTATCGCGTGATAGCGCCGGACCAGATCGGCTTCTGCAAGTCGTCGAAACCCGATCGCTACCAGTACAGCTTCCAGCAGCTCGCGCGCAACACGCACGCGCTGCTGGAATCGATCGGCGTGAAATCGGCGACGATCGTCGGCCACTCGACGGGCGGGATGCTCGCGATGCGCTACGCGCTGATGTACCCGAAGGCGACCGACCAGCTCGTGCTCGTGAATCCGATCGGCCTGGAGGACTGGAAGGCGCTCGGCGTGCCGCCGCTGTCGGTCGACTACTGGTATGCGCGCGAGCTGAAGACGACGGCCGACGGCATCCGCCGCTACGAGCAGAGCACGTACTACGCGGGCAAGTGGTCGCCGTCGTACGAGCGCTGGGTGCAGATGCTCGCCGGGATGTATCGCGGTGCCGGCCGCGACGCGGTCGCCTGGAACTCTGCGCTGATCTACGACATGATCCTCACGCAGCCGGTGGTCTACGAACTCGGTGCGATCCGCGTGCCGACGCTGCTCATGATCGGCGACAAGGACACGACCGCGATCGGCAAGGATGTCGCGCCGCCCGACGTGCACGCGAAGCTCGGCCGCTATCCGGAACTCGCGAAGCGCACGCAGGCAGCGATCCCCGGCGCGCAGCTCGTCGAATTTCCGGCGCTCGGTCACGCACCGCAGATCCAGGATCCGGACGCCTTCCACAAGGCGCTGCTCGACGCTCTGGAGGCCGCGCACCCGCAGTGATGCGGGGCAGGCCGCCGGCGGCGCGCGCTCGCGCCGTCAGCGCGCTTCGTTCGCGAGCTCGTCGCGGATCTGCGCGGCCAGTTCGAACGAGCGCAGCCGCGCGGCGTGATCGTAGATCTGCGCGGTGACGATCAATTCGTCCGCCCCCGTCTGCGCGATGCGATCGCGCAGCTTGTCGCGCACCGTGTCGCGCGAGCCGACCGCCGCGAACGACAGCGCATGCGCGACGTTCGCGAGTTCGAGCTCGTTCGCCTCGAGCACGTCGACGGGCGGCGGCAGCTTGCCCGGCGTGCCGCGCCGCAGGTTGATGAACTGCTGCTGCAGCGACGTGAACAGGTGCCGCGCCTCATCGTCGGTATCGGCCGCGAACACGTTGACGCCGACCATCGCGTGCGGCTTCGGCCATGCGGCCGACGGCCGGTACTGCGCGCGGTAGATCTCGAGCGCGCGCATCAGGTAGTCCGGCGCGAAGTGCGACGCGAACGCGAACGGCAGCCCGAGCATCGCGGCGAGCTGTGCGCTGAACAGGCTCGAACCGAGGAGCCACACGGGCACGTCGAGCCCCGCGCCGGGCACCGCGCGCACGCGCTGGCCGGGCACCGGCTCCGCGAAGTAGCGCAGCAGCTCGGCGACGTCGTCCGGAAACGAGTCGGCGCTGCCGATCAGGTCGCGGCGCAGTGCGCGCGACGTGGTCTGGTCGGTGCCGGGCGCGCGGCCGAGGCCGAGATCGATGCGCCCCGGATACAGCGACGCGAGCGTGCCGAACTGCTCGGCGATTACGAGCGGCGCGTGGTTCGGCAGCATGATGCCGCCGGACCCGACGCGGATCGTCTTCGTGGCGCCCGCGACATGGCCGATCACGACGGCGGTCGCCGCGCTCGCGATGCCGGGCATGTTGTGATGCTCGGCGAGCCAGTAGCGCTGGTAGCCCCAGCGTTCCGCGTGCTGCGCGAGATCGACGGTGTTGCGGAAAGCCTGCGAGGCGTCGGCGCCGGCCGGAATGGGGGCGAGATCGAGTACGGAAAACGGAGTCATCGGATGGCCTTCGAAAGGGGCGCGCGGTGATGCGCTTACGCAACAAATGCCAAGGATTTTGCCAAAGGGTTCCGGAACGTGCTGGGCGCGCACCGATACCCATGCGCGTCGCAGGGATGCAGGGTCGCATTCGATGATTGTTGCAAAAATCAATCCAATCGTTGGTTAATTACCAATCTTTACGGCGATTGGACGTGAATCCGCATCGACCTACAAATTTGCACGAAACGTTTGATTTTCAAGACTGCAATACGCCTGCAAAGTGCTTACGCTAACGTAAACGCGGTTGCGCCTGAATGGTTCGCCGGCCGCACAGCTTTGCTGAAATTGCACAAGTCCGTTTCTCGTACTGCCGAGCGCGGGGTGCCGCAGGCTGATAAAATCCGGCGCCTGCCCATGTTGTGCCGATGGTAGCCATTCGAGTCTTCCCGCATGCCCGTCCGGGTGTCGCGCGGAGATGCGCCATACGAAGCCGGGCATGGCAACACCCGAAAGCGGGTCGTGCCTCCCCCATACACAGACGCTGCTGGAACAAGGAGTCGGGTCGTGCCCGCGTTCGTCGCTGTCCGAATACCGCATCACGCTCAATCACGCTCAAGCGTTCGCCGTGGCGTTCAGGTCGCCGGGAGGCGTCGCGCATGACGCCGACCGCAACGCTGCTCGACTGGCTCCTGATCGCGTTCACGCTGGCCGCGGCCGGTTATGCGCTCGTCGCCGCGTTCGCGCCGCAGCCGCGCACGCCGCGCACGGCCGCGCGCGACGGCTACGAGCCGGTCAGCGTGCTCAAGCCGCTGTGCGGCGCGGAGCCGCACCTGTACGAAAACCTCGCGACCTTCTGCGAGCAGCGCCATCCGCGCCATGAAGTGCTGTTCGGCGTCGCGTCGGCGGCCGATCCGGCCATTGCCGTCGTCGAGCGGCTGCGCGCCGACTATCCCGAGTGCGACATCACGCTGGTGGTCGACTCGCGCGTGCACGGCAAGAACCTGAAGGTCAGCAACCTGATCAATCTCGCCGAGCGCGCGAAGTACGGCCGCATCGTGATCGCGGACAGCGACATCGCGGTGAAGCCCGACTATCTGGAGCGCGTGACGGCGCCGCTCGCCGACGTGTCGGTCGGCGTCGTCACGTGCTTGTATCATGCGCGCAGCGTCGGCGGGTTCTGGACGCGGATCGGCGCGCAGTTCGTCGACGCCTGGTTCGCGCCGTCGGTGCGGATCACGCATCTCGGCCGCTCGAGCCGCTTCGGCTTCGGCGCGACGCTCGCGCTGACGCGCGACACGCTCGACCGGATCGGCGGCTTTCTCGCGCTGAAGGACGAGCTGGCCGACGATTTCTGGCTCGCCGAGCTGCCGCGCCGCCTCGGGCGGCGCACCGTGCTGTCGGAGGTCGACGTCGCGACCGACGTGATCGAGCCGTCGTTCGGGCCGCTTTGGCACCGCGAGACGCGCTGGCTGCGTACGATCCGGTCGCTGAACCCGGCCGGCTTCGCGTTCCTGTTCATCACGTTTACCGCGCCGTGGCTCGCGATTGGCGCGGCGCTCGCGCTGCGTCTCGACGGAACCTTCGCCGGCACGCTGGCGGGCGGGGCGGCCGCCGTCGGCGCATTCGGGCGGCTCGTGCTGCACGCGCGCGGCGAGGACGGCTGGCGCGCGTTCTGGCGCGACCTGCCGCTCGTCGCGGTGCGCGACACGCTGCTCGCGCTCGAGTGGCTCGCGGCGGTGTTCGGCACGCACGTCGTGTGGCGCGGCGCAAGGATGACGGTCGTCGGCGGCGAACGCGCGACGGCGGCCGTGGAAGCGGTGGACGGCCGCTAGGGCCGCTCCCGGACGAACCCGGCCCGAGGGCCGAGACGCGCTGTGCGGCGAAGCTGCGCGACGCGACATGACAGAGAGGCGGGCGCCGGCAGGGCAGCCCGCGGTTTTTTGACTGAATCGTTGAATCGAAACGAACTATGCAGGCTACCGGAGCATTCATGAAAACGCTGTTCTTGCAGGCCCCTTCGTATGACGGCTTCGACGGCGGAGCCGGCTCGCGCTATCAGGCGAAGCGCGAAATCCGTTCCTTCTGGTATCCGACGTGGCTTGCGCAGCCGGCCGCGCTCGTGCCGGGCAGCCGCGTCGTCGACGCACCGGCCGACGGCCTGTCGGTCGAGGAGACGCTGAAGATCGCGAACGACTACGACCTCGTGATCATCCACACGAGCACGCCGTCGTTCCCGACCGATGCGATGTTCGCGCAGGATCTGAAGAAGATGAAGCCGTCGATGCTGGTCGGCATGGTGGGCGCGAAGGTGATGGTCGATCCGCACAACTCGCTCACGGCGAGCGAGGCAATCGACTTCGTGTGCCGCGAGGAATTCGACTACACCTGCAAGGAAATCGCCGAAGGCAAGCCGTTCCCCGAGATCAAGGGCTTGAGCTGGCGCGCGAAGGACGGCTCGATCGAGCACAACGAAGCGCGTCCGATCCTCGAGAACATGGACGAGCTGCCGTTCGTCGCGCCCGTCTACAAGCGCGACCTGAAGATCGACAACTACTTCATCGGCTACCTGAACTACCCGTACGTGTCGATCTACACGGGCCGCGGCTGCAAGTCGCGCTGCACGTTCTGCCTGTGGCCGCAGACGGTCAGCGGCCATCGCTACCGCACGCGCTCGGTCGAGAACGTGCTCGCGGAAGCGAAGTGGATCCGCGACAACATGCCGGAAGTGAAGGAACTGATGTTCGACGACGACACCTTCACCGACGACCTGCCGCGCGCCGAAGCGATCGCAATCGGTCTGGGCAAGCTCGGCATGACGTGGTCGTGCAACGCGAAGGCGAACGTGCCGTACAAGACGCTGAAGGTCATGAAGGAAAACGGCCTGCGCCTGCTGCTGGTCGGCTTCGAATCCGGTGACGACCAGATCCTCGTGAACATCAAGAAGGGCGTGCGCACCGATTTCGCGCGCCGCTTCAGCGCGGACTGCAAGAAGCTCGGCATCAAGATCCACGGCACCTTCATTCTCGGCCTGCCGGGCGAGACGCAGGAAACCATCAAGAAGACGATCGAGTACGCGAAGGAAATCAATCCGCACACGATCCAGGTCTCGCTCGCCGCGCCGTACCCGGGCACGACGCTCTACAAGCAGGCCGTGGAAAACGGCTGGATGGAAGAGAACAAGACCATCAACCTGGTGAGCAAGGAAGGCGTGCAGCTCGCGGCGATCGGCTATGCGCACCTGTCGCGCGACGAGATCTATCACCACCTCGAGCAGTTCTATCGCCAGTTCTACTTCCGTCCGTCGAAGATCTGGGAGATCGTCCGCGAGATGCTGACGAGCTGGGACATGATGAAGCGCCGCCTGCGCGAAGGCGTCGAGTTCTTCCGCTTCCTGCGCGCGCACGAGGCCTGATTCGTGGCGACGCAGCGGGCGGCGCGGGCGCTGATCTTCACCGCGGACGATTTCGGGCTGCACCCGCGCGTCAACGCGGCGGTCGAGCGTGCGCACCGCGACGGCGTGCTGAACGCCGCGAGCCTGATGGTCGGTGCGCCCGCCGCGCAGGATGCGATCGAACGCGCGCGGCGGCTACCGTCGCTCGCGGTCGGCCTGCACCTCGTCCTCGCGGACGGGCCGGCCACGCTGCCCGCGCATGACATTCCCGCGCTCGTCGGCCCCGACGGGCGGTTCGGCGACGCGATGGCGAAGGACGGCTGTCGCTTCTTTTTCCTGCCGCACGTGCGTGCGCAACTGCGCCGCGAGATCCGCGCGCAGTTCGACGCGTTCGCGGCGAGCGGCCTGCCGCTCGACCACGTGAACGCGCACAAGCATTTCCACCTGCATCCGACCGTGCTGTCGATGATCATCGAGATCGGCCGCGACTACGGGCTGCGCGCGGTGCGGCTGCCTTACGAGACGAGTGCGCCCGCGCTGCTCAAGCCGTGGATCGCGCTCGTGCGCGCACGGCTCGACCGCGCGGGGCTCGCGCACAACGACTACGTGGTCGGGATCGAACACACGGGCGCGATGGACGAGGCCGTGCTGCTCGATGCGCTCGCCACGCTGCCGCCGGGCGTCGGCGAGATCTACTGCCATCCGGCCGAGGCCGGCGACGGCCCGATCACGCCGACGATGGCCGGCTACCGTCCGGTGGACGAACTCGATGCGCTGCTGTCGCCGCGTGTCGCCGCCGCGCTGAAGGCGGCGGGCGTCGCGACCGGCGGCTTTGCCGACGTGTTCGGCCAGCATGCGGCGCAGCGCGGCGCGCACACGCCGCGCGCACCGGGAGCGCAGCCGTCATGACCAAATGGATCAAGTGGCTCGGCTGGCCGATCGGCATCGGCATCCTGCTCGCGCTGGGGCTGCACGAAGGCATCGGCGACGTGTCGCAGATGCTCGCGCGCGCCGGTTACGCGCTGCTGTGGCTCGTGCCGTTCCACGCGCTGCCGCTGCTGCTCGACGCGTATGCATGGCACCAGCTGCTCGACCGGCGCAGCTCGCTGCCGTTCCTGTGGTGGATCGCGACCGTGCGCGAGGCCGTGAACCGGCTGCTGCCGGTGGTCGGGATCGGCGGCGAACTCGTCGGCATCCGGCTCGCGCGCTGGCAGGTACCCGACGCGAGCCGCGTGACGGCGTCGGTGATCGTCGAGGTGCTCGTGACGATCGTCGTCCAGTATGCGTTCGCGGCGCTTGGCCTCGTGCTGCTGCTGTCGACGACGGACAACATGGGCGGCGGCACGATCGGCCTCGCGCTGCTGCTGACGCTGCCGTTGCCCGTGCTCGGCGTCGTGCTGATGCGGCGCGGCGGCATCTTCCATGCGATCGAGCGTTTCGCGGGCCGCCTGCTCGGCGATTCGCACCGGCTGCTGCAGGGCGTCGACGGCCGCCGGCTCGACGCCGACATCGACGGGCTGATGTCGCGCACGGGCCTGCTGTTCAGCGCATTCTTCTGGCAGCTGGCCGGCTACGTGCTCGGCGCGCTCGAGATCTACTGGGCGCTCGCGCTGCTCGGCCATCCGGTATCGATCGGCGGTGCGATCGCGATCGAGGCGATGACGCAGGCCGTGCGGCATGCGGCGTTCATGGTGCCGGGCGGCCTCGGCGTGCAGGAGGCGACCGTCGTGCTGCTCGCGCAGATGTTCGGCGTGGATCGCGAGACGGCGCTGTCGCTCGCGCTGGTCAAGCGCGGCCGCGAGGTGCTGTTCGGCTGCGTGGCGCTCGGTTCGTGGCAGCTCGCCGAGCTCGTGCGCACGCGCCGCCGCATCGACGACGCGCCGCCGGCCGGGCCGCGCGCGCCGCATCTGGCGAGCCGCACGCCCGAAACCGAAGCCGAAACCGAAACGACGCATTGAACACGAGACGGGCCGCGCGCCCGTCTCGCGCTTTTGGCGTCGTGCGGGTATGCTTGCCGCGTGTTTTCTCGACGCGCATTTCTTCCGATGATTTTCCGTTTCCGGCTGCTTCCCGTGACGATGCTGGCCGCTGCGCTGGCGCTGACCGGCTGCGACGACAAGCAAGGTAACCTCGACGTGCAACGCATCAGGGACTTCTTCAACGCGATCAAGCCCGCGCCGCTGCTGCTGAAGGGGCTGAAGGTCGGCGAATCGACCGAGGCCGACGTGCGCGGCACGATGGGCAAGCCCGAGACCGAGCGCGTGTTCACCGACGGCTCGAAGCGTCTCGAATATCCGCGCGGCCCGATGGGCAACCAGACCTGGTTCGTCGATCTCGATGCGAGCGGCCGCTACACGGGTGCGACGCAGGTGCTGACCGCCGAGAATTTCGCGAAGGTGCGCCCCGGGATGAACGAGGACGAGGTGCGGCGCCTGCTCGGCAAGCCCGGCGACATCGCGCAGTATCCGCTGAAGCCCGAGACGGTCTGGAGCTGGCGCTGGCTCGAGGACGGCGTCAACACCGACGCATTCTTCAACGTCCATTTCGGCCCGGACGGGCTCGTCTATACGACTTCGCGCTCCGACATCCTGAAGGGGCGGTGAGCCGGCCCGCGTTCGGCGCTATATCGAAAAAGCGACCGGAAAATTGCAAAAAGTCCGCTTCCCTGCGTGTCATCCGACTGTCAGGAAGCGGCTTTTTTCCTTTTGAAACAGCGGTGTAGGCCGGACTCGCAATGACCGGACGGGTTGCTGCGGCGCAGCAAACGCGTGCCAGGTGATTTGAGGCAAACAATTTCGCTTGCGACTATCCGCGTCACCCCGGCGCGGGACAGGCATTCGCGTCGGCATCCATTCCAACTCTGGAGGCGCGCGTGTTCCTTTACGGCTTTGGTCCTGTCCTCTGGGCCGGCACCGTGCAGACCATCGAGCTGTCGGTGCTGTCGCTCGCCACTGCGGTGGCGCTGGGGCTGATCGGCGCGGTGGCGAAGCTGTCGCACAACCGGGTGCTGCGAGCGATCGCGACCGGTTATACGACGTTGATCCGCTCGGTGCCCGATCTTGTGCTGATGCTGCTGCTGTTCTACAGCATCCAGATCTGGCTGAACCAGTTCACCGACCTCGTCGGCTGGAGCCAGATCGACATCGATCCGTTCGTGGCCGGCGTGCTGACGCTCGGCTTCATCTACGGCGCGTACTTCACCGAGACGTTTCGCGGCGCGTTCCTGTCGGTGCCGCGCGGCCAGCTCGAAGCCGGTGCCGCGTACGGGATGAGCGGCGCGCGCGTGTTCGCGCGGATCATGTTTCCTCAGATGATGCGCTTTGCGCTGCCCGGGATCGGGAACAACTGGCAGGTGCTCGTGAAGGCGACCGCGCTGGTGTCGATCATCGGTCTCGCGGACGTCGTGAAGGCCGCGCAGGACGCCGGCAAGAGCACGTTCAACATGTTCTTCTTCATCCTCGTCGCGGCGCTGATCTACCTCGCGATCACGACCGTTTCCAACCTCGTGCTGATCCAGCTCGAGAAGCGTTATTCCATGGGCGTGCGGCACGCAGAACTATGATCGAGATCCTCCAGGAATTCGGCAAGGCGTTCCTTTACTGGGACGGCCAGCGCCTCTCCGGCCTTGCGGTGACGTTGTGGCTGCTCGTCGCGTCGATTTCGCTCGGCTTCGTGTGCGCGGTGCCGCTCGCGGTCGCGCGCGTGTCGAAGAAGAAGTGGGTGTCGATGCCCGTGCGGTTCTACACGTACGTGTTCCGCGGCACGCCGCTCTACGTGCAGCTGCTGCTGATGTACACGGGCATGTACAGCCTCGAGTTCGTGCGTTCGCATTCGCTGCTCGACGCGTTCTTCCGCAGCGGCTTCAACTGCGCGATTCTCGCGTTCGCGCTGAACACCTGCGCGTACACGACCGAGATCTTCGCGGGTGCGATCCGCGCAATTCCGCACGGCGAGGTCGAGGCTGCGCGGGCATACGGGATGACGCCGTTCACGATGTACCGCCGCGTGATCCTGCCGTCGGCGCTGCGTCGCGCGCTGCCGCTGTACAGCAACGAGGTGATCCTGATGCTGCACGCGACGACCGTCGCGTTCACGGCGACCGTACCCGACATCCTGAAGGTCGCGCGCGACGCGAATTCCGCGACCTACATGGCGTTCCAGTCGTTCGGAATCGCCGCGCTGATCTATCTTGCGGTATCTTTCGCACTCGTCGCGGCATTTCGCCGTGCGGAGCGCCACTGGCTCGCGTATCTCGCGGCCGGCCGTCATTGATTTCACTTCGAGGAGAGCCAGATGGCCGAGATCACTCAAACGAGCGCTTCCGCTTCCACCAAGCTTGCGGCGGTCGACATCCACAAGCGCTATGGCGACAACGAGGTGCTCAAGGGCGTATCGCTGAACGCGAAGGCCGGTGACGTCATCAGCATCATCGGCGCGAGCGGCTCGGGCAAGAGCACGTTCCTGCGCTGCATCAATTTTCTCGAGCGGCCGAATGCGGGGCAGATCGTCGTCGACGGCGAGACCGTCCGCACGAAGACCGACCGCGCCGGTGCGCTCGAAGTCGCCGACCACAAGCAGCTGCAGCGTATCCGCACGAAGCTCGCGATGGTGTTCCAGCACTTCAATCTGTGGGCGCACATGAACGTGCTCGAGAACGTGATGGAAGCGCCCGTGCACGTGCTCGGCATTCCGAAGAAGGAAGCCGAGGATCGCGCGCGCGCGTATCTCGAGAAGGTCGGCCTCGCGCCGCGCGTCGAGAAACAGTATCCGTCGCATCTGTCGGGCGGCCAGCAGCAGCGCGTCGCGATTGCGCGTGCGCTCGCGATGCATCCGGACGTGATGCTGTTCGACGAGCCGACGTCGGCGCTCGACCCGGAGCTGGTGGGCGAAGTGCTGAAGGTGATGCAGAAGCTCGCCGAGGAAGGCCGCACGATGATCGTCGTCACGCACGAGATGGGGTTCGCGCGCAACGTGTCGAATCATGTGATGTTCCTGCATCAGGGGCGGACCGAGGAAGAGGGCGATCCGAAGGAAGTGCTGGTGCGCCCGCAGAGCGAGCGGCTCAAGCAGTTCCTGTCGGGCAGCCTCAAGTAACGCGACAAGGCAGGTTTCATACGTGGTACCGGTGTCCCGTCCCGCAGGCGCCACCCGCACGACGCAGGTGGCGATCGTTGCATTGCCGCCCGTGTCGATGTCGGGCGTGGGCCCGATCGTCGACGCGCTGAATCTTGCGAACGAGATCGACGGCCGGCTGCTGTATCGCTGGCAGGTATGTTCGTGGGACGGGCGGCCCGTGCCGCTCGCGGGCGGTGCGCAGTGGCATGCCGATGCCGCGTTCAACGATGCGATCGCGTGCGACTGGCTGATCGTCGTGACCGAGCGGTTTCAGCAGTTTGCCGACTATCGGCTGTTTCTCGCGAGTCTCGCGCGGGTCGGGCAGCGTACGCCGCTCGTGACCGGCATTCACCACGGCGTATGGTGGCTTGCGATGGCCGGGCAGCTTTCCGGTTATCGCGTGAGCGTGAACTGGGAGACGTATCAACAGTTTGCCGAGCAGTTCGAGCGGTCGATCGTCACGCAGCAGATCTTCGAGATCGATCGGGATCGCGCGACGTGCGCGGGCGGGCAGGCTACCGTGGATTTCATGCTGGCCATGATTGGCCGGGAACATGGTGTCGATCTCGCCGAGAGGATCGCCGATGCGCTCGGTGCGGGGACTTTGCGGAGTGGCGAGGAACGCCAGCGGATTCCTTTTGTGACGGCGCCTGGCGAGCGGCATCCTCAGTTGAACGATGCGTTGCTGCTCATGGAAGCCAATGTCGAGGATCCTTTGACGACCGATGAGATCGCCGAACTCGTTGGCGTTTCACGCCGGCAGCTGGAGCGGCTCTTTCGACAGTATCTCGGGGCGATGCCCTCCAAGTATTACCTCAATTTGCGGTTGCTCAAGGCAAGGACGCAGTTGCAGCGCACGAGCAAATCGGTCGTGCAGGTTAGTCTCGCCTGTGGGTTTTCTTCTGCTGCGCATTTTTCCAATGCCTATCGCGAGAGGTTCGGGGTTACGCCTCGGGAGGATCGGCGAGCGTGGCTCGAAAAGCAGACCGGGAGTGAGCCTCGTGGGGGCGCTCTGGTCGAGCGGGGTGGGAAGGATTGATTTGTGGTTCGCTCGCGGTTTTCGTGAAGCACCTGTGATCGTGTCGGTCTATTTGCGTCGCCCCTGCGCGGGGCGGCGGTTACTTTTCTTTGTCTTGCCAAAGAAAAGTAACCAAAAGAAAGGCGCTGTGAGAACGCATGACTTCCCGGTGCCGTGGCCATCAGAGTGGCCCTCGCCTAAGTGTCCGCGCCAGGACAGAACCCGGAGTGGTTCGAGCAATGGTTCCGACACCACTCACCACCCAACAAAGCGGTATACCGCCCGCTAGCTCCATCCTCGCTGCGCTCGGCTGCAAGGTGCTTCAAGTCTCAAGGTGCTTCAAGTCGGAAGGTGATGGTGTTTGCGGTGACCTTGCCAGGAGGCGTGCGACAAATGGACCGCGACGGCGCACGTCCGATCCCCAAGAGCAGCGATAGGGGTTAGCCGGCAAGACCTAAGTAGGGTGCGACGTATGGCTTGCAATAGAACAGCGTGGCGAGCAACGTTACAACGAAAAACGCTCCGCCCCAGCGACGTCCCGACCATCGTTTATACGCTACCGCATTTAATATCGCGCATGAGACAGCGGGCCATAACAGCATGGCGAACATGCCCCACAGGAACTTCGCATGCGATGCGCAGTGTTCCATGTCGTTGCAACCTGTCGCATGTGATTTCACCTCGGGCCAATGGATGTGATTGAGGGCGTAGATGGTCACCCAAGTGACGAGCAAACCCCATACGAACCCTAGTACAGCGAGCGCCATACGTTTCATTTCACTTCCCAGAAAAGGATTTCTTTGGAATTGGCAAGGTCGGAGAACCAGTTGTTGTTTGTCAGTGGGTTTCGGAATCGCGACATGCCAATGCGGAAGCGTAAGAAACTCACGACGGATGGCGTAAGCGTGTCCTTGTTCCACAGGTCGATATGACCGCCGCTTAGTGCGTCGGCTGAGTCGCCATCCTGTCGCCAGTAGCCGAAAAAGTAGATGATACCGGTTCGGTTTTTTACCTTGTCTTGCCAGTCCGGGCCGGTGATGTTTTCAGGTTTGCCAAGCCCCAGGAATGGACGCAGCTTTAACCATTCAGCCAGCTCGTACGCGCGCGTCGCAGTCGATTTGCCACCAAGTATCAGACGGCCTAGCGTTTTCTTCCCCGGCATCGGCTTCAACACATTTTGCGAAAACGACTTCATGGCGCTTCCGATGCCGTGAAACGTGACGCTCAAGCGAATGGCGCATTGATTCTCATATTCGCCAGTGGGGTCGTCGTAGGGGTCTTTCTTCGGGTACGCGTTCCAAAGCTCTTGAAAGGACAGCGCTTGAAGCTGTACAGATTTCTTTGATTTTGGTGTGTCGTTCGTGCGGACCTTCGTGGGAGGATTAGGCATGGCTTACCCCGGTGAGCTTTTTTGCAATTGCTTCGTCTCCCCAATAGACGGTGTAGTCTCCGGATCCGTCACCGGTGTGGACGCGCGGTAGCTCGCAGCTCGCATCGAGCACGCCGGAATGGACGCGGCCGTCTGCCGTTTCGATGTAATAGGGGTAACCTTCCGGCCCGTGGGCAATACTGCCGCTAGTCTTCGCTTCGACCTGTTCATCAAATGCACCTTTCTTGATCGACACGACGCGACCCGTTATCGTTCGGCTCGAAATGACCTCCCCGAGGCCTTTTAGCCCATCATCACACCATGCTTCACCGGCAAGCAGAGCAACGATGTTCGGCGGAGTCGGGCACCCGCACAGGACAGTATCGCGGTCTAGTGCGACTTCTCCCTGAAACTTGAGCCGATATGGCCCGCCAGCCTTTGCGATGATGCCGGTGCTTTGACATGCAGTGCAGAACGCACTGCCGCCAATCAAGGCTGCTTGATGCCCGTGGACCAGGAACGGTGGCCCGCTGTATGAGTTGATTGTTCCGCCGCTTGAAAGACTATCGCCAACAACCGCAATTCTTCTATTCATCGTTTGGCCCTCGCGGAAAGTCACAATCGTATCGGCACGACGTAAGGGTGCATCTCGATATTGTTCGAGGCGCTTGAGACGGAGTGATCGCGCTGGGTGTGCAATTTGCCGACCGGTGCTCATTTGTTCCGTGTCATCAAGCAATGTGCCGACTGCGTTATTCCTCGTTCGCCGGCTGCGTCATTCTTGTGGGCTGTGAGAATGACAGGCTGCCTGTGCATAGGATTCGTGGCGTCGCGTGCGCGCCGTGATTCCCGGAACTGATCGACCAACAGCTCCGCTTGAGAGATGTGTACCTTGCAGCCGAGCGCAGCGAGGATGGAGCTGGCGGGCGGTATACCGCTCCGTTGGGTGGCGAGTGGTGTCGGAACCATTGCTCGAACCACTCCGGTCTCCTGACTGGCGCGGACACTTAGGTGCGATCCACTCTGATGACCACGGCACCGGGAAGTCATGCGTTTTCCGAGCGCCTTTCTTTTGGTTACTTTTCTTTGGCAAGACAAAGAAAAGTAACCGCTGCCCCGCGCAGGGGCGACGCTAATAGACCGACAAGTCAACAGGTGTTTCACGACAAACACAGGCGAACCACCCAAAAAACCACCCTGACACCAAAACCCACAGCCCCCCGCCCGGAAGGGCAAAATAGCAGCAGAAAAAGGGGCTTCCGATAGAACCCGTCGCAATTCCGCAAGACGCTTGCGTCACCCTTACCTAAACTTGATCCTGTTGAACCCTCTTACGAAACCGAAAGGAACGACCATGACGACCTCGACCGTGACCCGCCAGACATTCGACGAAGTGATGGTGCCGGTATTTTCCCCCGCCCCGTTCGTGCCGGATCGCGCAGAGGGCTCCCGCGTGTGGGACACGGCCGGCCGCGAGTACGTGGATTTCGCGTGCGGCATCGCGGTGACGTCGCTCGGCCACGGCCACCCGGAACTGCTGAAGGTCCTGGACGAACAAGGCCGCAAGCTCTGGCACATCGGCAACGGCTACACGAACGAACCGGTGCTGCGCCTCGCGAAACGCCTCGAATCGCTGACCTTCGCCGACCGCGCATTCTTCGCGAACTCGGGCGCGGAAGCGAACGAAGCCGCACTGAAGCTCGCACGCCGAGTCGCATTCGATCGCCACGGCGCCGACAAATTCGAAATCATCTCGTTCGTGCAGTCGTTCCACGGCCGCACGTTCTTCACGGTGAGCGTCGGCGGCCAGCCGAAGTACTCGGAAGGCTTCGGCCCCGTGCCGGCCGGCATCAAGCACCTGCCGTACAACGACATCGAAGCCGCGAAGGCAGCGATCGGCCCGCAAACCTGCGCGGTGATCGTCGAGCCCGTGCAGGGCGAAGGCGGCGTGATCCCGGCCGATCCGGCCTTCCTGAAAGCGCTGCGCGAAGCGTGCGACGCCAACAACGCACTGCTGATTTTCGACGAAGTGCAAACGGGCGTCGGCCGCACGGGCCAGTTCTACGCGTACATGGACACGGGCGTCACGCCGGACATCCTGACGACCGCCAAGGCGCTCGGCAACGGCTTCCCGATCGGCGCGATGCTGACGACGAACGAACTGGCCGCTCACTTCAAGGTCGGCGTGCACGGCACGACGTACGGGGGCAACCCGCTCGCATCGGCGATTGCCGACAAGGTCGTCGAACTGATCGGCGACCCGGCGCTGCTCGAAGGCGTGCGCGAACGCAGCGTGCGCCTGAAGGGCGCGCTCGAACGCATCAACGCACGCTTCGGCATCTTCAAGGACATCCGCGGCAAGGGCCTGCTCGTCGGCGCGGAACTCACCGCCGCGTTCGACGGCCGCGCGAAGGACTTCGTCAACGCAGCCGCCGAGAACGGCCTGATCATGCTGATCGCCGGCCCGAACGTGCTGCGCTTCGTCCCGTCGCTGGTGATCCCGTTCGACCTGCTCGACGAAGGCGTCAAGCGCTTCGAGAAGGCAGTCGAACAAGTGCTCGCCGCGCAGGAAGCCACCGCGCGCTGATCGGCGCACCCATCGCAGACAGGAACGACGATGCTATTTGTTCGCCCCGGCAAACTCACGGATCTCGATGCGCTCGCGCACATGGCGCGCACCGCGCAGCCGGTCCTGCACTCGCTGCCGCACGACCGTGCGGCGCTGGAAGCGCGCGTGGCGCTTTCCGAGGATTCGTTTCGCGCGGACGTCGACTTCGCCGGCGAGGAGTTCTACCTCTTCGTGCTCGAGGATTCGTCGACGGGCAAGCTGCTCGGCACGGCGAGCATCGTGGCCGCGGCCGGTTACTCGGAGCCGTTCTACGCGTTCCGCAACGACGCACTGATCCACGCGTCGCGCGAGCTGCACGTGAACCGCAAGATCCACGCGCTCACGATGTCGCACGAGCTGACCGGCAAGAGCCGGCTCGCCGGCTTCTACGTCGATCCGTCGCTGCGCGGCGACGCGGCCGCGCACCTGATCTCGCGCGCCCGGATGATGTACATCGCCGCGAACCGCCGCCGCTTCACGCCCGAAGTGTTCACGCTGCTGCTCGGCGTCAGCGACGGCAACGGCGCATCGCCGTTCTGGGAAGCGGTGGGCCGCAAGTTCTTCGGCCGCGACTTCACCGACGTCGACATCGCGTCGGGCGGCCGCAGCCGCACGTTCATCGCGGAAGTGATGCCGGCCTATCCGATCTACGTGCCGCTGCTGCCGGAAGCCGCGCAGCGCGTGCTCGGCGAGCCGAACGAGACGGCGCTGCTCGCGTACGACATCCATCTCGAGGAAGGCTTCGAACCCGACCGCTTCGTCGACATCTTCGACGCAGGCCCGGTGCTGACCGCGCAGGTTGACCGCACCGCGTGCGTGAAGCACGGCACGGAGCGCGTCGTGCGCGAAGCCGCGCACCAGCAGGGCGATGTCGCGTACATGGTGTCGACGGGCAGCGGCGAATCGTTCCGCTGCGTGCTGACCGACCTGCCGGGCGATGTGGGCGACGCGCCGCTGGCCGGCGACGTGCGCGCGGCGCTCGGTGTGAAGGATGGCGATGTCGTGCGCTGCGTGCCGCTGCACCGCCGCGACGATGAAGATTTGAAGGGAGACGCAGCATGATCGTCGTTCGGGTCGTACAAACGGGCGACGTCGACGCGCTCGTGTCGCTCGCGAAGGAAACCGGGCCGGGCCTGACCACGTTCAAGCCCGACCGCGACGCGCTCGCCGCGCGCATCGAGCGCACGCGCCGCACGCTGGCGGGCGAGGCCGCGCCCGGCGAGGCCGGCTACTTCTTCGTGATGGAAGACTCGAAGACGGGCGACATCGCGGGCGTATGCGGAATCGAATCGCAGGTCGGTCTCGAGCAGCCGTTCTACAACTACCGCGTGAGCACGGTCGTGCACGCGAGCCAGGAACTCGGCGTGTGGACGCGGATGTCCGCGCTGAACATCTCGCACGACCTGACGGGCTACGCGGAAGTGTGCTCGCTGTTCTTGAGCCCGCGCTATCGCACGGGCGGCGTCGGCGGCCTGCTGTCGCGCTCGCGCTTCATGTTCATCGCACAGTTCCGCGAGCGCTTCCCGGAACGCATCTGCGCGGAACTGCGCGGTCACTTCGACGAAGACGGCACGTCGCCGTTCTGGCGCGCAGTCGGTTCGCACTTCTACCAGATCGATTTCAACGCGGCCGACTACCTGAGCTCGCACGGCCGCAAGTCGTTCCTCGCGGAACTGATGCCGCGCTACCCGGTATATGTCGACCTGCTGCCGCAGGACGCGCAGGATGCGGTCGGCCTCACGCACCGCGACACGCTGCCGGCCCGCAAGATGCTCGAAGCGGAAGGGCTGCGCTACCAGAACCACGTCGACATCTTCGACGCGGGCCCCGTGCTCGAATGCCACGTGAACGACTTGCGCACGGTGCGCGAGAGCGTCGTCGTACCGGTCGCGATCGGCGTGCCCGACGCGCAGGGCGACCGTCCGCCGACGTCGCTCGTGTCGAACACGTCGCTCACCGATTTCCGCGTCGGCGTCGCGCCGGGCGTGGTCGCGAACGGTTCGTTCGTGCTGTCGGCCGACGATGCCGTCGCGCTCGACGTGAAGGCCGGCGATCCGGTCCGCGTGCTGCCGCTCAAAGTCAAACAGGGATAAACGAATCATGACGGAACTCTTCATCGACGGCGCCTGGGTCGCAGGCTCGGGCCCCGTCTTCGCTTCGCGCAACCCGGGCACCGACGAGATCGCATGGCAGGGCGACAGCGCATCGGCGGCCGACGTCGACCGCGCGGTCGCGAGCGCGCGCCGCGCGTTCGCCGGCTGGTCGGCGCTCGACTTCGAATCGCGCTGCGCGATCGTGAAGCGCTTCGCGGCATTGCTCAACGAACGCAAGGAAGCGATCGCAACCGCGATCGGCCGCGAGACGGGCAAGCCGCTGTGGGAAGCGCGCACCGAAGTCGCGTCGATGGCCGCGAAGGTCGGCATCTCGATCCAGGCCTACCAGGAACGCACGGGCGAGAAGCGCCAGGACATGGCCGACGGCGTCGCGGTGCTGCGCCACCGCCCGCACGGCGTCGTCGCTGTGTTCGGCCCGTACAACTTCCCCGGCCACTTGCCGAACGGCCATATCGTGCCCGCGCTGATCGCCGGCAACACGGTCGTGTTCAAGCCGTCGGAGCTCGCACCGGGCGTCGCGCGCGCGACGGTCGAAGTATGGAAGGAAGCCGGGCTGCCGGCCGGCGTGCTGAACCTCGTGCAGGGCGAGAAGGACACGGGCATCGCGCTCGCGAATCATCGGCAGATCGACGGGCTGTTCTTCACGGGCAGCTCGGACACCGGCACGCTGCTGCACAAGCAGTTCGGCGGCCGTCCGGAAATCGTGCTCGCGCTCGAGATGGGCGGCAACAACCCGCTCGTGATCGGCGAAGCCGAGGACATCGACGCGGCCGTGCATCACACGATCCAGTCGGCGTTCCTGTCGGCCGGCCAGCGCTGCACGTGCGCGCGCCGCATCTTCGTGCCGCAGGGCGCGTTCGGCGATCGCTTTCTCGTGCGCTTCGCCGACGTCACGTCGAAGATCACGGCCGACGTGTTCGATGCCGATCCGCAGCCGTTCATGGGCGCGGTGATCTCGGCGCGCGCGGCGGCGAAGCTGGTCGACGCGCAGTCGCGCCTGGTCGAGCAGGGCGCGAAGCCGATCGTCGCGATGACGCAGCGCGATCCGCGCCTCGGTTTCGTGAACGCGGCGATCGTCGACGTGACGGGCGTGGCGAACCTGCCCGATGAAGAACATTTCGGCCCGCTCGCGCAGATCGTTCGCTACGCGACGTTCGACGAAGCGATCGAGCGCGCGAACGACACGGCGTTCGGCCTGTCCGCCGGCCTGCTCGCCGACGACGCGCGCGTTTGGGAGCACTTCCGCCGCACGATCCGCGCCGGGATCGTCAACTGGAACCGGCCGACCAATGGCGCCTCGTCCGCCGCGCCGTTCGGCGGCACGGGCCGCTCGGGCAACCATCGCCCGAGCGCGTACTACGCGGCCGACTATTGCGCGTATCCGATGGCGTCGGTGGAAAGCACGCAACTGACTTTGCCCGCGAGCCTGTCGCCGGGCCTGCATTTCTGATCGAGGGAACGACGATGAACGCACAAGAAGCCAATTTCGACGGGCTCGTCGGCCCGACCCACAACTACGCCGGGCTGTCGTTCGGCAATGTGGCGTCGCTCAACAACGAGAAGTCGGCCGCGAACCCGAAGGCCGCCGCGAAGCAGGGGCTGCGCAAGATGAAGCAGCTCGCGGATCTCGGTTTCGCGCAGGGCGTGCTGCCGCCGCAGGAGCGGCCGTCGCTGCGCCTGCTGCGCGAGCTCGGCTTCTCGGGCAAGGACGCGGACGTGATCGCGAAGGCCGCGAAGCAGGCGCCCGAACTGCTCGCCGCGGCTAGCTCGGCGTCGGCGATGTGGACCGCGAACGCGGCCACCGTCAGCCCGTCGGCCGACACGAGCGACGGCCGCGTGCACTTCACGCCGGCGAACCTGTGCAGCAAGCTGCATCGCGCAATCGAGCACGATGCGACGCGCCGCACGCTGTCGACGCTGTTCGCCGATCCCGCGCACTTCGCGGTGCACGAGGCGCTGACGGGCACGCCGGCGCTCGGCGACGAAGGCGCGGCGAACCACACGCGCTTCTGCGCCGAATACGGCAAGCCGGGCATCGAGTTCTTCGTGTATGGCCGTGCCGAGTATCGCCGCGGCCCCGAGCCGAAGCGCTTCCCGGCACGCCAGACCTTCGAGGCGAGCCGCGCGGTCGCGCATCGCCACGGGCTCGCGGAAGAAGCGACGGTCTACGCGCAGCAGGATCCGGACGTGATCGACGCCGGCGTGTTCCACAACGACGTGATCTCGGTCGGCAACCGCGACACGCTGTTTACGCACGAACGCGCATTCGTCAACAAGCAGGCGATCTACGACACGCTGACCGCCGCACTCGACGCACGCGGCGCGCGCCTGAACGTGATCGAGGTGCCCGACGCGGCCGTGAGCGTGAACGACGCGGTGACGTCGTATCTGTTCAACAGCCAGCTGCTGTCGCGCGCGGACGGCTCGCAAGTGCTCGTCGTGCCGCAGGAATGCCGCGAGAACGCGAACGTCGCGGCCTATCTCGACCGTCTCGCGGCCGGCAACGGCCCGATTCACGACGTGCTCGTGTTCGACCTGCGCGAAAGCATGAAGAACGGCGGCGGCCCCGCGTGCCTGCGCCTGCGCGTCGTGCTGAACGAAGCGGAGCGCGCGGCCGTCACGTCGAACGTATGGATCAACGACACGCTGTTCGCGTCGCTCGATGCGTGGATCGACAAGCACTACCGCGATCGCCTCGCACCGGAAGACCTCGCCGATCCGGCGCTGCTCGACGAATCGCGCACGGCGCTCGACGAGCTCACGCAGATCCTGCGCGTCGGGTCGTTGTATGACTTCCAGCGCTGACGCACCGATGTCCGCCGCCGCGCCGCTCGACGACTTTCTCGCGTTCACGCTGGCCGGCACCGTGCCGGCCGTGACCGACGGCGCCTGCGCGGGCGGGGCGGTGCGCTGGCAATGGCTCGGCGACGGGCTGCTCGCGCTCGAACCGGCCGCAACTGACGGTGCGGCGCGCGCGAGCGTGCTCGTATCGGCGGGCGTGCACGGCGACGAGACGGCGCCGATCGAGCTGCTGTCGATGCTCGTGAGCGATCTCGCCTCGGGCGCGCTGCCGCTCGCGTGCCGGCTGCTGATCGTGCTCGGCAACGTGCCGGCGATGCGTGCCGGCGAGCGTTATCTCGACGACGACCTGAACCGCCTGTTCAGCGGCCGTCACGCGCAGGTGCCCGCGAGCCGCGAGGCGCCGCGCGCCGCGCAGCTCGAAGCGGCCGCTGCCGCGTTCTTCGCGGCGGCGCCGGCGGGCAGCACGCGCTGGCACATCGACATGCATACGGCGATCCGCGCGTCGGTGTTCGAGCAGTTCGCGCTGCTGCCGCATACGGGCACGCCGCCGACGCGCACGATGGTCGAATGGCTCGGCGACGCGCGCATCGCGGCCGTGCTGCTGCATACGGCGAAGGGCAATACGTATTCGCATTTCACGGCCGAGCACTGCGGCGCGCTCGCATGCACGCTGGAACTCGGCAAGGTGCGGCCGTTCGGCCAGAACGACCTGACGCGCTTCGCGCCGGCCGACCTGGCCGTGCGTCGACTCGTATCGGGTGCGCGGGGCGGCCATCCGCGGAGCGACGCCGGGGCCGCGTTGCCGCGCGTATTCACCGTGATCGACCAGATCACGAAGCAGAGCGACGCGCTCGAACTGTTCGTCGCGGCCGACGTCGCGAACTTCACCGCGTTCGCGCGCGGCACGGTGCTCGCGCAGGACGGCGACTACCGCTACACGGTGACGCACGACGAGGAACGGATCGTGTTTCCGAACCCGACCGTGAAGCCGGGCCTGCGCGCGGGCCTGCTCGTCGTCGACACGACGCGCGAGACGCTCGCGGCGCTCGTCTGAGCGCGTGTCCCTACCAATTGCGCGACTGATGGCATGCGGCCCCCGGCCTTGCGTATTTGCGACATCGTCTTGCAAGTTCGGCGGCCGGCACGGCCGGCGCCGCGCACGCACCGCAGCATCGCGCGCCGTCGGCCGCTTTGCCATATCGGGCCGTGCGGATTGGTACAATCGCGGCCTTGCGGCTGTTGCGCCGCATCACGGCGCGGCATCGACATTGTCGCGGCCATCTGGCCCTGCAATGATGCAAGCGCCCGTAGTTCCGGAACATTCGAGTATCGAGGAGAGCACCAGATGAAGTTGGATTGGCGTAAAGTGGCCGCGCACGCGGTGGTGGCGGCATCGGTGGTGGCGGCAGGCAGCGCGTTTGCCGCGGATCTGAAGGAGATCCGGTTCGGCGTCGAGGCCTCGTACGCACCGTTCGAATACAAGACGCCCGACGGCAAGCTGACCGGCTTCGACATCGACATCGGCAACGCGGTGTGCGCGAAGCTGAAGACGAAGTGCGTGTGGGTCGAGAACGACTTCGACGGCCTGATCCCCGCGCTGCAGGCGCGCAAGTTCGACGCGATCAACTCGGACATGACGATCACCGACCAGCGCAAGCACGCGATCGCGTTCACCGATCCGATCTACACGATTCCGAACCAGCTGATCGCGAAGCAGGGCAGCGGCCTGCTGCCGACCCCGCAATCGCTGAAGGGCAAGCGCGTCGGCGTGCTGCAGGGCACGATCCAGGAAGCGTACGCGAAGAAGAAGTGGGCGCCGGCCGGCGTCGAAGTCGTGCCGTACCAGACGCAGGACCTGGCCTATGCCGACCTGAAGTCGGGCCGCCTCGACGCGACGTTCCAGGATTCGGAAGCCGGTTCGAAGGGCTTCCTGACGAAGCCGCAGGGCCAGGGCTTCGGGTTCGCGGGCGGCACGGTCAGCGACACCGAGATCCTCGGCTCGGGCGTCGGCTTCGGCCTGCGCAAGAACGACGCGGCGCTGAAGACCGCGCTCGATCAGGCGCTGAAGGACCTGAAGGCCGACGGCACGATCGACAACCTCGCGAAGAAGTACTTCAGCGTGCCCGTGACGCTCAAGTAAGCGTTTCGTTCGATCGCACGATGCGAGCAAGCCGGCCGCTCATGCGGCCGGTTTGCTTTTGGAGGCGGGAAACTGTGGAGGGCCGGCCGGCCCCGCGCTACGCGGGAAAGAACCGCCCCAGTTCGCGCGCGAGCTCGTTGAGCACGCTCATCTCCTGCTGCGCGATCTTGCGCGCGGGCTGCGCACCGGCCCAGTCGCCATACAGCAGCGCGACGGTCGTCGTGCCGACCCGCACGGGCAGCAGCACGAACGCGCGCGTGTCGTCGAACGCGTCCAGATACCACGCGGGCAGGCGCTTGAGCATCTTCGGATCCTGCGCCTGCTCGATGAAGATGCCGACCGAATTCGTGATCGCGAGATGAAACACGTCCGGCTCGAAGCGTTCGTCGAAGCGCAGCCGGTCGAGCGCCGTATCGACGCCGGGGCCGAAGCCGAGGCGCGCGGCGAACGTGCCGTCGTCGTGACGCACGAACATCACGGTGCGCGTGAACGCGAGGCCGGCCAGCAGGCTTTCCGACGCGAGTGCGAGCACCGGCGTCAGCACATGCTCGGACGGCAGCGCGCGCAGGTCCGCGAGGCCGGCTTCGAGGCATGCCTCGGGTTCGGCCTGCGCGCGCGCGATCGCATCGGCGTTCGCGCGCAGCTCGACGATCTCGCGCATCACGGTGTCGCTCGCTTCCTCGCGCGCGAGCAGGTCGGCGATCTCGACGAGCGCGTCGGACTCCATGTCGAGCTCCGTGCCGTAGTGCTGCGCGAGCGTCGCAATGCGCGCGTCGCGCTGCGGGCTCGCGGGCATCGCGAGCGCGCTCGCGACGTCGGTCGAGCAGCGGCTCACTGCGCGCAGCCAGCGTACGCGGTCGGCCGGGCCGTCGTCGGCTGCATGGCCCGCGTTGCGGTCGTCGTCGTATTCGTCGTCGAACGCGTCGGCGTGGGCCGCGTGATCGTCGTTGGCCATCCCCGCGCGAATCACGTCGGGCAGCCGCCAGCGCGCGGCCGCTTCGAGCCCGATCTCGTCGAAGCCGACGCCGAGCACGTCGATGCACGCGGCCGCGTCGTCGCCGTTCAGCTCGGCCGTGCGCCGGCGGATCCGGTCCCATTCGCTGTCGAGATAGCAGACCACCAGCAGCTTGCCGACCTGGCGCATCAGCGTGCAGACGACGGCTTCCTCGCCGCCGCGCAGCTCGGCGTGCTCGGTCAGCTTGCGCGCGACGCAGCCGGACAGCAGCGCGCGGTTCAGTTCGAGCTTCGCGTCGATGCGTCGCGGCGTGCTGTGGTGGAAATGGTCGACGAGCTTCAGTCCGACGACGAGATGGCCGACCGCGTCGAGGCCGAGCACCATCAGCGCGCGGGTGACGGTCGTGATGTTGCCGCCGAACGCCATGTACATCGCGGAGTTCGCGAGCCGCAGCACTTTCTGCGTGAGCGCGAAATCCGACAGCACGACGCGTACGAGCGCTGTGAAGTCGAGGTCGTCGTTCTTCATCGCGGCCATCGTCGCGCGCAGCGATTCCGACAGCAGCGGGAAGTCGCCCCGTTCGTTCATCCGGGCCCACAGCTTGTCGAGCAACGCGGTGCGGGGCAGGTATTCGGTGGTTGACATACGGATCTGTCCGGTTCGCCGCGCGCGTCAGGCGGCGGCGTGCAGGTGCAGCTGCTGCGCCTCGAAGCGCCGTGCGAGTTCCTCGGACGGCAGCGCCTGGCAGACGAGCCAGCCCTGGATGTGATTGCAGCCCATCTCCGTCAGCAGTTCGCGCTGCGCCTCGGTCTCGACGCCTTCGGCGACGAGCTCGAGATCGAGCGTCTGCGCGAGGCCGACCACCGCCGACACGATCGCGCGGTCGTTGCGCGACGTCAGCAGGTTCTCGACGAAGCTGCGGTCGATCTTCAGCTTCGCGAGCGGGAAGCGCTGCAGGTACGCGAGGCTCGAATAGCCGGTGCCGAAATCGTCGATCGCGAAACGGATGCCGAGATCGGTCAGCTCCTCGAGCAGCCCCTTCGCGTGCGCGGGGTCGTGCATCAGCAGGCTTTCGGTGATTTCGAGCACGATGCGGCGCGGGTCGATGCCCGTCAGCGCGATCGCCTCGCGCACGCTCTGCGTGAAGCGCGGGTCGCGGAACTGCTGCGGCGACACGTTGACCGCCACGTACTGCAGCGCGAGCCCCTGGCGGTCCCATGCGACGAGCTGCATGCACGCGGCCTTGAGCACCCAGTTGCCGAGATAGTTGATCAGGCCGATCGATTCGGCGAGCGGAATGAAGGTCGCCGGCGGCACGAGGCCGTGCACCGGATGGCGCCAGCGGATCAGCGCCTCGACGCCGACCACCGCGCACGACTGGCTGTGCGTGATCGGCTGGAAATGGAGCGAAAACTCGCCGTTGCGCACGCCGTCGTACAGGTCGGCTTCGAGCTGCAGCCGTTCGGCGTCGGCCGGATCGTCGACAGGCGCATGGAACGCGAGCGCGTTGCCGCCCGATGCCTTCGCCTGCGCGAGCGCGTGGTCGGCGCGGCGCAGCAGCGGGCTGTGGTGCTGCGCGCGATGCGGTGCGGCGCGCTCGTCCGGATAGAGCGCGATGCCGATGCTGGCGGACAAGTGCACCGTCTGCCCCTGGTATACGTAAGGTTCGCGCACCGCGGCCTGCAGCCGGCGCGCGAGCGCGTCGGCTGCATTGCTCGCCTGCACGCGGTCCGGCGCACCGAGCACGACCGCGAACTTGTCGCTTGCGACGCGCGCGAGCCGTTCGTTCGGCGTGGCGAGCGCCTTCAGCCGCTGCGCGGTTTCGCGCAGCAGCGTGTCGCCCGCGTCGTAGCCGAGCGCGCGGTTGATCCGCTGGTAGTCGTCAAGGTCGAGCAGCAGCAGCGCCGCGCAGGTGCCGTCCTCGTCGGCGGTCTGCTGCGCGCGCATCAGCGCGGGCACGAGCGCGGACAGGTTGTCGAGCCCCGTCATCGGATCGTGGTGCATCTCGTACGTGAGGCGCGCCTCGAGCGCGCGCCACGACGATACGTCGAACGCCGCGATCGCGAAGCCGTCGACCCCGTGGTGGCGGCTCTTGAACGCACGGATCTCGACGTCGAGCGGGTAGGTCAGCGACTTGACGATGCACATCGTCGCCTTCTCGACCTGGCCCGAATGCGCGGCGCGTGCAAGCAGGCCTTCGAGCGCCGCGGTATCCTGTTCGGCGATCAGGTCGCGCAGCGTCAGCGTGTGCAGGTAGTCGCGGTGGTAGCCGATGAAGCGCAGGCTCGCGTCGGACACGTACAGAAAGCGCAGCTCGCGGTCGACATGGGCGAGGAAATCCACCGTGCCGACCGTCTGTTCCAGCCAGTTGCGCACGGAGTCGTCGCGCCGCGGCGCGCCGGCGCGCGCGGGCATCAGCGCGCCGCCCGACCAGGCGAAGCGGCGCAGCGTATGCAAGGCGCTGCGCCAGGAGCCCTTGCGTGACGTCTGTTTCCTGTTGGCTTCCATGTTTCTCGCTGACGTGAAGGGCTGGAACCGGTTGTCCGGAAGGAATAACGGCAGACTGTGGGAAATCTTTAACGGGCCGGGCGCGGATGGCGCTGCCGCGCAATCCGATCATGCACGCGCGTTCGACAGGCGAACGCTGGCGTGGCCTACATCGAGGCTGACTTTATAAGAAATGAGGACGCAGATGAAGCGAAAACTGTTGCTGGGCGCCGCGGCGGCGCTGGTGGCCGGCCATGCGCTGATGGCGCAGGCGCAACTGAAGCCGGGCGCCGCGGCGCCGGACTTCACGACGCAGGCGTCGCTGGGCGGCAAGACTTACACGTACTCGCTCGCCGATGCGCTGAAGCATGGACCGGTCGTGCTGTATTTCTACCCGGCCGCGTTCACGAAGGGCTGCACGATCGAGGCGCATGCGTTCGCGGATGCGGTCGACCGTTACAAGGCTTACGGCGCGACGGTGATCGGCGTATCGGCTGACAATATCGACACGCTGACGAAATTCTCGGTGAGCGAGTGCCGTAGCAAGTTCCCGGTCGCGGCCGACCCGGACGCGAAGATCATCCGCGAATACGACGCGAAGCTGCCGGCGCTCGACCGCGCGAACCGCGTGTCCTACGTGATTTCGCCGGAAGGGAAGATTCTGTACGAATACACGAGCCTGTCGCCCGACAAGCACGTCGAGAACACGCTGGCCGCCGTGAAGGCGTGGGCCGACACGCATCCGAAGCAGTAAGCGGCAGGCCCACGCGCAAGCGGCCCGTCGTGCGGGCCGCGGGCACGGGAAAACGCGCCGCCCGCGAGGCGGCGCGCATGGCGCCGCGCTACGCGCGCAATGCCTGCTCGATCGGCACGCCGCCGCCGACGAAGCCGACGATCTTGCGCGAGATGCCGAGCTTGATCGCCTCGATCGCGGCCCACGCGACATCCTGGCGCGATACCGGCGGCGCGGGCTCGACGCGCTCCTCGGTCAGCGCGATCTTGCCGACGCCCGGCGTGTCCGTGAGCGGGCCGGGGCGCAGGATCACGTAGTCGACGCCGGACGCGATCACGCGCTCGTCGCCTTCGCGCTTCATCTGCGAATAGTGGCGCAGCGCGTCGGGGCTCTGCTCGGGCCAGTACGCGGACAGCGAGCTGATCACGACCAGCTTCTGCACGTTGTACGCCAGCGCATACTCGGCCGCGCGGGCGACCGCGTCGCGGTCGATCTGCTCCTCTTCGGCCGCGCCTTCCGATTCGGCCGAGCCGGCCGTATAGATCACGTGCGTGATGCCCTGGAATGCGTGCGAGAAATCGTCCGTCAGATCTGCCTCGACGACCTTCGCGCCCGGCAGCGCATAGCCGTGCCGGCGCACCAGCGCCGTGACCTCGAACTCCGGCTGCTTGAGCAGCAGATCCGCGCAGGCCTGGCCGGTGCGGCCGGTCGCGCCAATCAGCAGTACCTTCGTCGTCATGAAACCGCTCCTTGCTCGATGCGTCATCCTCCCAGATAGGGACGGACGACCGATAACTCAAGTGTAATGTCGAATCGCGGCGGCGGCGCACAGGTAATAAGGGGCGTACCGGCGCGGGCTGTCGGCGAAGGCTTCCCGGTGCAGGCACGCGGCCCCCGCCGACACGGCGCACGTTCGGGCGGTCATTCATTCACATGGATTCGGGAATGACGCGCCGACCGGCTATCATGTGCGCGATGCATTTTTCGACGCTATGTCCTAAACGCGTCGGCCAACCGGTTGGAGTACACATGGCATTACCCCTGGACAACGTCAGCATGGCCGTGTTCTGCGACTTCGAGAACGTCGCGCTCGGCGTGCGCGACGCGAAGTACGAGAAATTCGACATCCAGCCCGTGCTGGAGCGCTTGCTGCTGAAGGGCAGCATCGTCGTGAAGAAGGCCTATTGCGACTGGGATCGCTACAAGGGCTTCAAGGCGTCGATGCACGAGGCGAGCTTCGAGCTGATCGAGATTCCGCACGTGCGCCAGTCGGGCAAGAATTCGGCCGACATCCGGCTCGTCGTGGACGCGCTCGATCTCTGCTACACGAAGTCGCACGTCGATACGTTCGTGATCATCAGCGGCGACTCGGACTTTTCGCCGCTCGTGTCGAAGCTGCGCGAGAACGCGAAGAAGGTGATCGGCGTCGGCGTGAAGAAATCGACGTCGGACCTGCTGGTCGCGAACTGCGACGAATTCATCTTCTACGACGATCTGGTGCGCGAGCAGCAGCGCACGCTCGCGAAGCGCGAACAGCAGCAGCGCGCCGGCAACGGCGGCGCGAAGCGGCCCGACGAGCCGTCGCGCAAGCACGACATGGACGCGCGCAAGGCCGAGGCGATCGCGCTGGCGGTCGAGACGTTCGACGCGCTCGCGTCGGAGCGCGACGACGTCGGCAAGATCTGGGCGTCGGTGCTCAAGAGCGCGATCAAGCGCCGCAAGCCGGATTTCAACGAGTCGTACTACGGGTTCCGCGCGTTCGGCAACCTGCTCGACGAGGCGCAGGCGCGCGGCCTGCTCGAAGTGGGGCGCGACGACAAGTCGGGCGCGTTCGTGTCGCGGGCACGCCAGCCGGCGGCTGCGGAGCACGTTGCGGCCGGTGGTGAAGGCGCCGCCGCGCACCACGGCACGCGCGCGGCGGAGCCGGCGCGGGCCGGGCGCGAATCGCGGCGTCGCGGGCAGCGGCCGGAAGCGGCCGTGCACGAAAGCGTGCAGGTCGAAGCGCAGGAGGCGGTCGTTGCCGAAGTCGCCGACGCAGCGGCGGTCGCACCTGCCGTCGCGGCCGACACGGCCGATGCGCACGGCGACGCGAAGGACGGCCGCAAGCGCGCACGCAAGAGCGCGGCGAAGAAGACCGGCGCGAAGAAAACTGCCGCCGCGAAGAGCGCCGGCCGTCACGAGGCCGGGCAGCCGGACGACGCCGCGCATGGCGCGGCGCAGCACGGTGGCGACAAGCACGCGCACGGCAAGCATGCCGACGACGCACATCGCGATGCGGGGCAGGGCGACGACCGGCACGCCGCGGTGACGCACGCCGAGCCGGCGGCCGGCGATTTCGGCGGCGAGGTTGCCGCGGCGCAGCCGTCGCATGACGCCGCGCCGGTCGAATCGGCTGCCGAAGCACCGGCCGCTGCCAAGCCGAAGAAGCCGGCCCGCAAGGCGGCGCCGCGCGCGCGTCGTCCGCGCAAGACGGCGGCTACCGAGTAAATAAACCGCAGCCGGGCCCGGATCGTCCGAAACAGGACGGCACCCGGCCCGCGCAATACCGGCCGGCGCAACGCCGGCCGGCCTGCCGAGCTAACCGTTCAGCACATACGGCCGCGTCATCACTTCGAGGAAATGGCCGTCCGGATCGTCGAAATAGACGCCGCGGCCGCCGTTGTGGCGGTAGATGTCGCCGGGTTGCCGCTTGGCCGGATCGGCCCAGTGCGGCAGCCCACGCTCGCGAATGCGGGCGAACACGCGGTCGAAACCGGCTTCGTCGATCAGGAACGCGTAATGCTGCGCCGTGATCTCCCCCGTCTTTTCGTAAAAATCGAGCGACACGCCGTTGTCGAGCGCGACGACCAGCATCGCGCCGAACGGCGTCGGCGGCGGCAGTTCCAGAAGCTCGGTGAGGAAGCGGCTCGACGCGTGCTTGTCGCGGCACCAGACGATCGTGTGGTTCAACTGGACGTTCATGGCGTGTTCCGGGGAAGGGCACCGGCGGTGGGCATGGAAACACGATAGCCGATCGCCGCCGGTGTTCAAGCGCGGAAAGCGGCCGCCTGACGGGCGGCCGCTGCCATCATTCCCCGGCGACCGCCGGCCCGCCCGGATTCCGGCGGTTGCGCCGCTTCTCGGCCCACACGCGCAGCCGGTCCATGTACAGATAGACGACCGGCGTCGTATAGAGCGTCAGCACCTGCGATACGACCAGGCCGCCGGCGATCGCGATTCCGAGCGGCGCGCGCAGCTCGGCGCCGTCGCCGCTGCCGAACGCGAGCGGCAGCGCGCCGAGCAGCGCCGCCATCGTCGTCATCATGATCGGACGGAAGCGCAGCAGGCACGCCTCGTGGATCGCGTCGAACGACGACTTGCGGTTGTTGCGCGTCTGGTCGATCGCGAAATCGACCATCATGATCGCGTTCTTCTTCACGATGCCGATCAGCAGGATCACGCCGATCAGCGCGATGATGCTGAACTCGGTCTTGAACAGCAGCAGCGCGAGCAGCGCGCCGACGCCGGCCGACGGCAGCGTCGACAGGATCGTGATCGGGTGGATGTAGCTCTCGTACAGGATCCCGAGCACGATATAGACGGCCAGCAGCGCGGCGAGGATCAGGATCGGCTGGTCGTTCAGCGACTGCTGGAACGCCTGCGCGGTACCCTGGAAGCTGCCGACGATCGTCGGCGGCACGCCGACCTGCGCCATCGTCTGGTAGATCACCTGGGTCGCCTGCGACAGCGACACGCCCGGCGGCAGGTTGAACGAGATCGTCGTCGCGACGAACAGCCCCTGGTGGTTGACCGACAGCGGCGTCGTGCTCGGCCCGAACGTCGCGATCGCCGACAGCGGGATCATCGTCGACTTCGACGTCGATACCGACGCGCCCGACGACGCGCTCGACTTGCCGCTGGCCGCGATCGAGTTGAGCGCCTGGTTGCGCGCGGAATCGGACGCGATCGCCGCGGCGCTCTGCGCGGCCGTGCCGGCGCTCGACGTGCCTGCCGACGTCGCGACGTAGGTGCCGGCCGCCGCGTTGGTGGTCTGCGAGCCGTTCGCGCTGCCGCCCGACGTGCTGATCCATACCTGGTTCAGCATCTCGGGGCTCTGCCAGTATTTCGGCGCGACTTCCATCACGACGTGGTACTGGTTCAGCGGGTTGTAGATCGTCGAGACCTGGCGCTGGCCGAACGCGTCGTACAGCGTGTTGTCGATCTGCGCGGGCTTGATGCCGAACCGCGCGGCCGTCGCGCGGTCGATCGTCACCATCGCCTCGAGGCCGCCTTGCTGCTGGTCGGAGTTCACGTCGGTCAGCTCGGGGCGCTTTTGCAGCGCCTCGGTCAGGATCGGCGCCCACTTGTACAGGTCGGCGCTCGAATCGCCGAGCAGCGTGAACTGGTACTGCGCGTTGCTCTGCCGGCCGCCGACGCGGATGTCCTGCGCGGCCTGCAGGAACGTGCGCGCGCCCGCGACGTCCGCCAGCGGCGGGCGCAGTTGCTGGATCACCTGGTCGGCCGACAGCTTGCGCTCGGTGCGGTCCTTCAGCGTGACGAACATGAAGCCCGAGTTGGTCTGCGTGCCGCCGGTGAAGCCCGCGACGCTCTTCACGTTCGGATTGCTCTGCACGATCCGCATCATTTCGGAGAACTTCAGCTTCATCGCCTGGAACGACGTCGACTGGTCGGCCTGGATGCCGCCGATCATCAGCCCGGTGTCCTGCTGCGGGAAGAAGCCCTTGGGCACGACGATGTACAGGTAGACGTTCAGCCCGATCGTGGCGAACAGGGTCATCAGGATCAGCAGCGGCCGGCGCAGCGCCCACGACAGCGAACGCTCGTAGCCGCGCTGCATGCGCGCGAAGCCGCGCTCGAGGAAGCGCCCGAAGCGGCCTTCGTTTCGCGGGTCGTGCGACTCGGGCAAGAGGCGCGCGCACATCATCGGCGTGACGGTGAGCGACACCGCGAGCGATACGGCGATCGCGAGCGACAGCGTCAGCGCGAACTCGCGGAACAGGCGCCCGACGATGCCGCCCATCAGCAGGATCGGCAGGAACACGGCGACGAGCGAGATGCTCATCGACAGCACCGTGAAGCCGACCTCGCGCGCGCCGTCGAACGCGGCCTGCATCCGCGACTTGCCGTTCTCGATGTGCCGCGAGATGTTCTCGAGCACGACGATCGCGTCGTCGACGACGAAGCCGGTCGCGACGATCAGCGCCATCAGCGACAGGTTGTCGATCGAGAAGCCGAGCAGGTACATCGCGCCGAACGTGCCGATGATCGAGATCGGCACCGCGACGCTCGGGATCAGCGTCGCGCGCCAGTTGCGCAGGAACAGGAACACGACCATCACGACGAGGCTGACCGCGATCAGCAGCGTGTGCTGGGTGTCCTTCAGCGATGCGCGGATCGTCGTCGACCGGTCGAGCACGGGCGTGACCGTGATGTCGGCCGGCAGCGACGCGGTGAGCTGCGGCAGCGCCGCGTGCACGCGGTCGATCGTCTCGATGATGTTCGCGCCGGGCGAGCGGTACAGGATCACGAGCACCGCGCGCTTGCCGTTCGCGAGGCCCAGGTTGCGCAGGTCCTCGACCGAATCGACGACGTCGGACAGGTCGGACAGCCGCACGGCCGAGCCGTTGCGGTATGCGACGACGAGGTCGCGGTATTGCGACGCGTCGGAGGCCTGGTCGTTCGTATAGAGCTGGTAGCGCTGCGGGCCGAATTCGATCGCGCCCTTCGGTGCGTTCGCGTTCGCGGACGCGAGCGCCGCGCGCACGTCCTCGAGGCCGATCCCGTAGTGGAACAGCGCCTGCGGTTCGAGTTCGACGCGCACGGCCGGGTTGGCGGAGCCGCTGACCGACACCTGGCCGATCCCGTCGATCTGCGACAGCGATTGCTGCAGCACCGTCGACGCCGCGTCGTACAGCTTCGCCGGCGACGAGGTTTCCGACGTGAGCGACACGACCATGATCGGCGAATCGGCCGGGTTGACCTTGCGGTAGGTCGGGTTGCTCTTCAGCGCGGCGGGCAGGTCGGCGCGCGCCGCGTTGATCGCGGCCTGCACGTCGCGCGCGGCGCCGTCGATGTCGCGGTTCAGGCCGAACTGCAGGATGATCCGCGCGTTGCCGACCGTGCTCGTCGACGTCATCTCGGAGACGTCGGCGATCGAGCCGAGATGCCGCTCGAGCGGGCTCGTCACGCTGGTCGCGACGGTCTCGGGGCTCGCGCCGGGCAGCGACGCCTGCACCGAGATGGTCGGGAAGTCGACCTGCGGCAGCGGCGACACCGGCAGCTTGATGAACGCGAACAGGCCCGCGAGCGCGACGCCGAGCGCGAGCAGCGTGGTCGCGACGGGGCGGGTGATGAAGGGGCGCGACAGGTTCATGTCGGCACTCGCTGGGCCGCCGCGTGTTCCGACGGATGCGTTTTCGGCAGATGGGGGGGCTGCGCCCCCCCACGCGAACGAAGTGAGCGTGGGGGTCGTTTCATTTACGCATCCGTGCGCGTGCCGGCACCGGGGCCGTGGCGTTCGAACCAGCCGCGCACGCGGCGCGCGAGCGAGTCGAAGCCGAGGTAGATCACGGGCGTCGTGAACAGCGTCAGCACTTGCGACACGATCAGGCCGCCGGCGATCGCGATCCCGAGCGGCTGGCGCAGCTCGGAGCCCGCGCCGGAGCCGACGATCAGCGGCACCGCGCCGAGCAGCGCGGCGAGCGTCGTCATCAGGATCGGCCGGAAGCGCAGCAGGCACGCCTGGAAGATCGCCTCGCGCGCCGGCTTGCCTTCGACGCGCTCGGCCTCGAGCGCAAAGTCGATCATCATGATCGCGTTCTTCTTCACGATGCCGATCAGCAGCACGATGCCGATGATCCCGATGATGTCGAGGTCGTGCCCGGTGATCATCAGCGCGAGCAGCGCGCCGACGCCGGCCGACGGCAGCGTCGACAGGATCGTGATCGGGTGGATGTAGCTTTCGTACAGCACGCCGAGCACGATGTACATCGTGATGATCGCCGCGAGGATCAGGAAGATCTGATTCGACAGCGATGCCTGGAACGCGAGTGCCGCACCCTGGAAGCGCGTCTGGAACGACGCGGGCAGCGCGATGTCCTTCTCGGCGGCCTCGATCGCCTTGACGGCCTCGCCGAGCGACGCGCCGGGCGCGAGGTTGAACGAGATGGTCGTCGACGGGAACTGCGACAGGTGCGCGACCAGCAGCGGCGACGGCCGCTCGTGGAACGACGCGATCGACGACAGCGGCACCTGGCCGCCGCCGGCCGACGGCAGGTAGATGTCGTTCAGCGATTGCGCGTAGTGCTGCTCCTTCGGTTCGGACTCGAGAATCACGCGGTACTGGTTCGACTGCGTGAAGATGGTCGACACGATGCGCTGGCCGAACGCGTCGTACAGCGCGTTGTCGACGGTTGCCGGCGTGATGCCGAAGCGCGCGGCGCTCGCGCGGTCGATCTCGATGTAGACGGACTGGCCGTTGCTCTGCAGGTCGGTCGCGACGTCGGCGAGCGACGGTTCCTGCTGCAGCCGCGCGACGAGCTTCGGCACCCAGGTCGCGAACTCGTCCGAGTTCGGGCTCGTCAGCATGAACTGGTACTGCGTCGGGCTGACGGTCGAGTCGATCGTCAGATCCTGCACCGACTGCATGAACAGCGAAATGCCCGTGATGTTCGCGACGCGGTGCTGCAGGTCGCGGATGATCTGCGCCGCCGTCTCGGAGCGCTCGTCGCGCGCCTTCAGGTTGATCAGCATCCGGCCGCTGTTCAGCGTGATGTTGCTGCCGTCGACGCCGATGAACGACGTGAGGCTGACGACGTTCGGATCCTTCAGGATCTCGGTCGCGAGCGCCTGCTGGCGTTCGGCCATCGCACCGTACGAGATCGACTGCGGCGCCTGCGTGATCGCCTGGATCACGCCGGTATCCTGCGCGGGGAAGAAGCCCTTCGGTATGTAGACGTAAAGCAGGCCGGTCAGCACGAGCGTCAGCAGCGCGACGACGAGCGTCGAGCGCTGGCGGTTCAGCACCCATTCGAGCGCGACCGCGTAGCGCGCGATCACCCAGTCGATCGTCTGGTGCACGCGCGCCTCGAAGCGGTGGCTCTCCGGCGGCGGCGAATGGCGCAGCAGCTTCGCGCACATCATCGGCACGAGCGTGAGCGACACGATCGCCGAGATCACGATCGTCACCGCGAGCGTGATCGCGAATTCATGGAACAGGCGCCCGACCACGTCGCCCATGAACAGCAGCGGGATCAGCACCGCGATCAGCGACACCGTTAGCGAGATGATCGTGAAGCCGATCTGCCGCGAGCCCTTCAGCGCGGCCTCGAGCCCCGATTCGCCTTCCTCGACGTAGCGCGCGATGTTCTCGATCATCACGATCGCGTCGTCGACGACGAAGCCGGTCGCGATGGTGAGCGCCATCAGCGACAGGTTGTTCAGCGAGAAGCCGGCCAGGTACATCACCGCGAGCGTGCCGATCAGCGACAGCGGCACCGACAGGCTCGGGATGATCGTCGCGTAGACGTTCGCGAGGAACAGGTACATCACCAGCACGACCAGCCCGACCGCGAGCAGCAGCTCGAACTGCACGTCGCGCACGGCCGCGCGGATCATCGTCGTGCGGTCGGTGACGATCTGCACGTCGAGCGCGGCCGGCAGCGTTTCCTGCAGCTTCGGCAACTGCGCCTTGATCGCGTCCACCGTCTGGATCACGTTCGCGCCGGGCTGGCGCTGCACGTTCAGGATGATCGCGGGCTCCGAATTCACCCACGCGCCGAGCTTGGTGTTCTCCGAGCCGGCGACGACCGTCGCGACGTCGGTGAGCATCACCGGGCGGCCGTTCTTGTACGCGACGACGGCGCTGTTGTACTGGTCGGCGCTCGTGAGCTGGTCGTTCGCGTTGATCGTGTAGGCGCGCGTCGGGCCGTCGAAGTTGCCCTTCGGCGTGTTCACGTTCAGGTTCGAGATCGTCGTGCGCAGGTCGTCGAGGTTCATCCCGTACTGCGCGAGCGCGGTCGGGTTGGCCTGGATCCGCACGGCCGGGCGGTTGCCGCCCGACAGGCTGACGAGGCCGACGCCCGCGATCTGCGAGATCTTCATCGCGAGCCGCGTGTCGGCCAGATCCTGCACCTGCGTGAGCGGCAGCGTCTTCGACTTGACGGCGAGCGTGATCACCGGCGCGTCGGCCGGGTTGACCTTCGCGTAGATCGGCGGGGCAGGGAGGTCGGACGGCAGCAGGTTGCCGGCCGCGTTGATCGCGGCCTGCACTTCCTGCTCGGCGATGTCGAGCGGCAGGTCGAGCGAGAACTGCAGCGTGATCACCGACGCGCCGGCCGAGCTTTGCGACGACATCTGGTTCAGCGACGGCATCTGCCCGAACTGCCGTTCGAGCGGCGCGGTGACCGACGAGGTCATCACCTCCGGGCTCGCGCCCGGGTAGAAGGTCTGGACCTGGATCGTCGGATAGTCGACCTCGGGCAACGCGGCGAGCGGCAGGAAGCGCAGCGCGACGAGGCCGGCCAGCATGATCGCCGCCATCAGGAGGGCGGTGCCGACCGGCCGGAGAATGAAGAGGCGGGATGGATTCATCGAGCGGCCCGCGCGTTATCGGGCCGCTGCTTGCGACGCGCCGTGCGGGTGTCCGCCGCGATGGCCGCCGGCGCCCGATGCACCCGACGCCGCGCCGGCGCCGCGCGCGCCCGACGCGCCTTTCGGCTTGTCGGCCGGGATCGAGATCTTCGCGCCTTCGCGCAGGCGGTCGGAGCCGTCGGTCACCACGCGCTCGCCGAGCGCGATGCCGCTGACGATGCTCGTGCGTTCGCCGTCGACCGGGCCGGGCTTGACCTTGCGCACTGTCACCGTGTTGTCGGGTTTCACGACGTAGACGAACTGGCCGATCGAACCCGTCAGCACCGCGGACGTCGGCACGATCGTCGCATCGCGCATCACGTCGACGAGCAGCCGCGTGTTCACGAACTGATTCGGGAACAGCATGCCTTCCTTGTTATCGAAGTTCGCGCGCAGCTTGACCGTGCCCGTGCTCGTGTCGATCTGGTTGTCGAGCGTCGCGAGCGAGCCCGTCTCGAGCGGCACCGTGTTGTTGCGGTTGTACGCGGTGACCGACAGCTTCTGGCCCGCGTTCACCTGCTTGAGGATCTGCGGCAGGTTGTCTTCCGATGTCGTGAAGATCACGCTCATCGGCTGCAACTGCGTGATCACGACGATGCCGGTGCTGTCGCCCGGCGTCACGTAGTTGCCGGGGTCGACCTGGCGCAGGCCGACGCGGCCCGACACGGGCGCCGTGATGCGCGCATACGTGAGGTTCAGCTTCGCGGAATCGATCGCGGCCTGGTCGGTCTTCACCGCGCCTTCGTATTGCTTGACGAGCGATTTCTGCGTATCGACGGTTTGCGACGCGATCGAGTCCTGCGACAGCAGCGTCTGGTAGCGCTTCAGGTCGAGGCGCGCCGTCGCGAGCAGTGCCGAGTCGCGCGCGAACGTGCCTTCGGCGTTCTCGAGCGACACCTGGTACGGGCGCGGGTCGATCTGCGCGAGCACGTCGCCTTTCTTGACGATCTGGCCTTCCTGGAACGACACCGACTGCAGATAGCCCGACAACTGCGTCTTCACCGTCACGTTCGCGAGCGGCGTCACGGTGCCGAGCGCGGACAGCACGATCGGCATCTCGCCCTGCGTCGCGGTCGCCACCTGTACCGGCTGCGGAACGTTCGCCATCGCGGCGGGGCCGCCGCGGCCGCGATGGCCGCCGGCGCCGCTCGCGCCCTGGGCCGCGCTGCCGGCACCCGGCTGGGCCGCCGACGTGCGGTTCCACGGGTGCCACCACAGCAGGCCGCCGATGACGACGACCGCGAGCGTCCCGATCATCAGCGTGCGGCGCGGGCGCCGTGCGGCGGGAGATGCGGGATCTTTCGAAGGGGGCGTGGGATTTTGTTCGTTATCCATCGTGTTCTGTCAGGAAGACGGCGCGGCGTGCCGGGAATCGGACTGCTCTTGGCTGCGCGTGGGCGAGCGGTGCCGGGAGGGGCAACCCGGCTCGGTCCGGTGCCCTCCCGACCCGCGCGGGAAAAGAGCTGTGCGCACCGCGAATGCGGCGCGACGATGGGCATGATCCTACGTGCCGTCCCCGTTACAGTCCAGCGGTCTATCTTTCAACGGGTTACGGTCGTTACAGAACGCGTCGGCACGATGACGGAACGATTACACGCTGATGCGCCGGGCCGGCGCGCCGCCGATCTCGCGGGTGATTTTCGCGATGCATTCGTGCAGTGCGGGTACGACATGTTCCTGTAGCCATTCGGGCGGACACTGGTGCGACGCACCGCCGCAATTCACCGAATAGCGCTGGCCCGACGGGCCGACGAAACCGGCCGCGACCGCATTCAGGCCCTCGCGCCATTCGCCGATCGCGATCGCGTGGCCTTCGCGCATCGCTTCGTCGAGCGCAGGATTGAGTCTTGCGGACACATGCGGCCAGTCGTCGCCCGCCGTCGTGCGCAGCGAGTCGAGCAATTGGCGCCGCTCGTCGTCCTCGAGTGCCGCGAGATACGCGCGGCCGACGGCCGTGCGCGCGATGTCCATCCGCGAGCCGATTTCGAGGCGCGTGACGAGCACGGCCGAGCGTGGCCGGATCACGTCGATCGCGACCATGTCGAGCCGGTCGCGCACCGCAAGGTGCACGGACAGCGACGTGCGTTCGGCCAGCTCGATCATGAACGGCCGCGAACGCGCGCGGATGTCGAAGTTGCGCAGGAAGCCGTGGCTCAGCTCGAGCACCGACGCGGTGAGCACGAAGCGCTCGCTGTCGGGCAACTGGAACAGGAAGCCGGCGCTGACCAGCGTCGCGGTGATGCGCGACACGGTCGGCTTCGGGATGCCGGTCAGTTCGGTCAGCTCGCGGTTGCTGACGGGCGCGTCGGCAGCCGCGATGCGGCGCAGCACGGCAAGGCCGCGGGCGAGCGCGGTGATCTCGTCGGGCGACGATTCACGGTCCCGGGACGCGGAAGGGGTTACAGTTGTCGACACGAGGGGTTCTCTCTATTTCCGAAACTCGATTTCAATTTTGTTGGTATTGTAGGACGATTGTCAAAAGATGCATGTTCCATGGGTGAACCGGTCATTGGATGAGATTTTGCGGGTTCACCCTTGGTTTATTAGGAAAACGCTCAAAGGAGCATTGCCGGAAAGTGCATGAGCCGGTGCAAATACCGCTTGACTTGTCGGGCGGAAACGGAAAGAATGTCTCACGTTTTCGAAACATCGTTTCAGGAGTTTAACCGGCAACGGTGTTTCGCGCAGTCTCTCAGGTTCTAGCACGGCCCTCGGAATGGCTAGAACTTTTTTAGCGCCACGGTCTCCGTGGCGCTTTTTTTTGCCCGTCCGCCCGGACGCGTCAGGCCCGTATTATCCCCCGATCGCAGAAAACGCCCGTCCGAACGTCCGACGGAGCATGCTTGCGCGCGATGCATTCGCGGCAGGTTCGATTCGCGCGCGCAAAAAAAAGCGCGATGCCCGCACTGGGCATCGCGCACAAACCGGCGTGGAGCGCCGACGAATGAACGGTGATGAAGAAAGGGGCGCCCGGCTAGGGACGCCCGGTTAGGGGCGCCCGGCCAGGGACGCAAGGCTCCCTCGAGCGAAGCGGTCAGGCCTTCGCGAGCTTGATGCTGGTCTGCTCGGCCGTCAGGTAGCCGACGCTGGCGCCGAAGCGGTCCTTGAAGTTCGCGCGCACGAGCGGGTCGAGCGTCGGCTTGACCTTGTCGTGCAGCGGCGTTTCCCAGTCGCCCGCGTGCTGGAAGTTGCTCATGACGTAGGTCCAGCCGTTGATCTCGTCGACCGCGTGCAGGCCCGTCGATTCGGCGCCGGCCGGGCACGACAGCACGCGCACGAGCGATTTCGTGTCGACGTTGTAGGCCCACAGGAAGTTGTTCACGTGCATGCCCGAGTCTTCGCCGATGAAGAGCGTGCGCAGCTTCTCGGAGAACTTCAGGTTGTCGGGGTTCGCGATCTTGTCCGGGTTCGCGAGGTTGCCGAGCCCGTCGGCCGCGGCGAGATCCTCGCCGACGAGCGCGGCCGGCGCGCCCATGTCGACCGGCACCCATTCGCTGTCGATCGCGCCGCCCGTCGTGTCGCGCTGGCTACCCTTCAGGTTCAGCGCATAGACGGCGCCCGCGGCGATCTTCTTGTCGACCGCGACGTCGCGCGACACCGCGTTGCCCTTGACCATCGACGTCTCGATCCGCGACATCGCCGTATAGACGATCTTGTCCTTCGCGTTCACGGTCGTGCCTTCGAGCTTCGTGAACGCCATGCTGCCGCCGAGCAGCGCCGCGTAGCGGTGCGTCTCGAGGAACGCGGCCGCCTTCTCCATCCCCGGCTTCACGCGCATCCAGTTGAACTTGCCGCCGAAGTGGATCTTCATGTAGCTCGCATCGTTCGGGTCGGTGGTCGTCAGGTCCATGATGTCCGACGCCTTCAGCGTGTTCGCGAGCGCTTCGATCTCGCTGCTCGTCGCGTGGCCGATCCTGATCCACGTCAGCGTCGCCGTGCCCGCGCCGGCGGCCGACGTCTGCGCCCACTTTGCGACGTACAGCGTGCCGGCCGACAGGTCGGCCGCCTTGTCGGCGACGAACATGAACAGGCCGCCGTTGGTTGCGTCGTCGCCCATCATCACGGTGCGCTGGTCCGGCATCACCTGGATCAGTTCGTGCGAGATGCGGCCGAGGCAGTAGTGCTTCTTCACGGTGCCCGTGCCGTCCGCGTTCACGGTGATCTCGGGCAGGTGGCCGTAGTGGTAGGGGTTCGCCTTCGTCTCGTCGCCGAACGTGTTCTTGCTGAACGCCTTGAACTGCGCGTCGGTCGCGGCCTTCGTCGCGTCCGGCTCGTACTCCTCGCTCGACAGGTGCGTGCCCCACGGCGACAGGCTCGCACCGCAGGTGATCCACAGGCCGTGCGCGTTCGACGTGTCGACGTTGTGGTACTTGACGACCTTCAGCGCGCCGGTGGCCGGATCCTGGTCGAGCGTGAGCACCGCGATCGGCGACGGCAGCTGGCCGTACTGCGATGCGCTGGCCTGGTCGCGCGTCGTGTATTCGAACTGCACGACCGCGAACACCGTGTTGCCCTTCACGCCGGGCACGTTCGCGTTCTTCAGCGTGAGCAGCGAGCTGCCGTCCGGGCAGTCGGAATAGAACTGGCGCTCCTTGCCGGCTACCGAGCGATCGATGATCGGCTGGTTGTTGATGTCGTAGTAGCCGCCCGCGAGCGTCGTGCCGCCCTTGCCGTCCGGCACCATGTCGCCCGTCACGAAGAACGGCCGGTACGCGAGCTTGAAATTGCGCGACGAACCGTCCGAGAACGACACCGACAGTGTCGAGCCGACCGTCGTCGTGGCCATTGCGGCCGCGTTGTCGAGCGTGGGTGCGGCCATCGCCGAGAACGTCGCCGACGTATAGGCGGCGGCGACCGGGGCCGGCGTCGACGTCGGATTGTCGTCGCCGCCGCAACCCGTCAGCAGGGCCGGCAGCGCGAGGCCGGAAAGGGGAAGCATCGGCGCGCCGGCGAGGATCTTCAGGGCCTGACGACGGGCAGCATTGGGCAACGCGGGCATGTGGAGTCCAGTTTCAGTTGTTGGAAGAATGGCCTTCGCGAAGCGCAAGCAGGCGATCGGCAAGCTCCGCGAAGGCAAAGTGAAAACTGGACGGAAGTGTAAGGACGCTCGATGAAAGTTTTTTGAATCGAAAACGTAATGCTGCGTCGGGCGTTCGTCAGGCGCTCAGTCGCGTTCGGGCGTCGCCGAGATCCGGTGGATCGACAGGTCCGCGCCGTCGAATTCGGCTTCGCGGTCGAGGCGCAGCCCGACGGTCGCCTTCAGCGCGCCGTAGACGAGCGTGCCGCCGGCGGTTGCGATCGCGATGCCGCCGAGCGTGCCGACGAGCTGCGACAGGAACGACACGCCGCCGAGACCGCCGAGCGCGGGCAGGCCGAACACGCCGGCCGCGAGGCCGCCGAGCGCGCCGCACATCCCGTGCAGCGGCCACACGCCGAGCACGTCGTCGATGCGCCACTTGTTCTGCACGCAGGTGAACATCGCGACGAACAGCGCGCCGGCCGCCGCGCCCGTGACGAGCGCGCCGATCGGGTGCATCACGTCGGAGCCCGCGCACACCGCGACGAGGCCCGCGAGCGGCCCGTTGTACGTGAAGCCCGGATCGTTGCGGCCCGCCATCCACGCGGCGAGCGTGCCGCCGACCATCGCCATCAGCGAGTTCACGGCGACGAGGCCGCTGATCTTGTCGAGCGTCTGTGCGCTCATCACGTTGAAGCCGAACCAGCCGACCGCGAGCACCCATGCGCCGAGCGCGAGGAACGGGATGTTCGACGGCGGGTGCGCGGCGATCCGGCCGTCCTTCGCATAACGACCGTGGCGCGCGCCGAGCAGCAGCACGGCCGGCAGCGCGACCCAGCCGCCGAACGCATGCACGACGACCGAGCCCGCGAAATCGTGGAACGGCGCACCGAACGCGTGCGTGAGCCAGGCCTGCACGCCGTAGCGGTCGTTCCATGCGATCCCTTCGAAGAACGGATAGATGAAGCCGACGATGATCAGCGTCGCGACGAGCTGCGGATTGAACTTCGCGCGCTCGGCGATGCCGCCGGACACGATCGCGGGAATGGCCGCAGCGAAGGTCAGCAGGAAGAAGAAGCGCACGAGCGCGTAGCCGTTGTGCTGCGACAGCGAGCCGATGTCGTCGAAGAACTCGACGCCGTACGCGATCGTGTAGCCGATGAGGAAGTACGCGAGTGTCGACACCGAGAAGTCGACCAGGATCTTCACGAGCGCGTTGACCTGGTTCTTCTTGCGGACCGTGCCGAGTTCGAGAAATGCGAAGCCCGCGTGCATCGCGAGCACCATGACGGCGCCGATCAACAGGAACAGTGTGTCGACGCCGGATTTCAGACCATCCATGCCGTGGTTTCCTTGCGCAAAAAACGGGCGAGGAACGCAAGTATCGAGCCAACTTGGTGAACGGTTGCGTGGAATTGGTGCTCAGGCACCACGTGGCGGGGCATTTCGGTGAATCGCGCCCGGTATTGACGCACGTATGGTGCGGGCCGGGGCCGCACCGTACGCACGCACGTGGTGCGGCGCGTGCGGAACTGGTGCGAATGGGTGCGGCGTGGTGCGGCGGCGTATGCCGTTGCGCACCGATCTGGCGCGTCAGTGGCGCACGAACAGTTCTCGCGGCCGGCGCAGCCGCAATGCGCACGCCGACCAGTACGCGGCGACGGTCGTCAGCCCGAGCGCGGCGAACGAGAGCGCCGCGAAACCCGTGAGCGACTGGCCGTCGCCGTCGGGGCCGAGGATGCCTTGCGCGACGATCAGCGCGGCCGTCCAGAAGCCGATCACGGCCTGCGTGAGCAGGCGCGCGGACGTGACGCGGCGCGAGCGCCCGGCTTCGGCCAGGCGGCGCGCCGACGGAGGGCGCAGGCACAGGAACAGGGTGGCGGCGAGCAGCGCGGCCAGGGCGATGAACCAGTCGACGAGGAAAGCCATGACGGAAAAGGGGACACGTACGAAGCGGATTGAAGCGTGTCCACTTTAGTGGCGTCGTGCCTGCGATTGAATCAGACGAATCCGAAATTGAAAGGCATTTTTAATCACGGGTCGTCATTTGGCCTGTTCAACAGGCGGTATCATCGACGTCGGTCCAACCACGAGGCCGTGCGACGCACGGCCGGAGATTGCTGATGAACATGAAGACATCGCGGGCGCGTCGCGTGCCCGGGTTCGCGCTGGCGGCCGTGGCTGCCGGTGCGCTGCTGTTGCTCGCGGGCTGCGAGAAGTCCGGTACGCCGGTCGCCCAACCCGATACGGCCGCGAGCGCGGCGGCCGATGCCGCGAACAGCGCGGCCAAGGCGCTCGACCAGGTCGCGAGCACCGTCAACCAGCAGCTCAACGCCGCGAAGGCCGGCATCGCGTCCGCGGCGTCGGCCGTGCCGCCGCTGTCCGCGAGCGGCCTCGCGTCCGCCGCGCAGGCGCAGATCGACGCGGCGGCTTCCGCGGTCGTCGCGCATGCGGCTTCCGAAGCCGGAGCGAAGATGGCGGAAGCCGGCAAGAAGCTCCAGCAGTGGAGCCAGCAGAACGCGTCGGGCGCGAAGCCCGCAAGCGGAGAATGACGCAGGCTTGCATGATCCGCAAAATGTAATTATTATGGTTACACATTGTCGCCGGCCGCGGTACGGGCCGGCGTCGCCGAGTGGGTGAGGAATGAATACCAGCAGCCGGTTCGCGTTTGCCGTCCACGTGCTTGCCTTGCTGTCGATGCAGGAAGGCGCGCCGTTGTCGTCCGACATCATCGCGGGCAGCGTGAACACGAATCCGGCGCTGATCCGCCGGTTGCTGTCGATGCTGGCGGGCGCGGGGCTGACCACGTCGCAGCTCGGCGCGGGCGGCGGCGCGCTGCTGGCGCGCGAGCCCGGCGAGATCACGCTGCTCGACGTGTATCGTGCGGTCGACGATGCCCAATTGTTCGCGCTGCACCGCGAGGCGCCGAATCCCGCGTGTCTCGTCGGGCGGCACATCCAGGGCGTGCTGATCGACTACATCGGCGACGCGCAGCGCGCGATGGAGGCATCGCTCGCCACGCGCACGCTTGCCGACGTAACGGCCGACGTGCTGGATTCGGAGCAGCGCAAGCAACACGCGGGGCGCGCCGGCGGGTGAGCGGCGGCAGGCAGAGCGCAGGAAGCCGGGCGGCGCGTGGGTGTGGCGATCGGCGCAACGGGGGATTCGCCCCGTTTTTTTCGGTCTTATATGTAATCAATTTAGTAACATTTTTTCGGAGAATCGATATGACGCAACGTACCTTGAATATCGCGCTGTTCGGCGCCACCGGCATGATCGGCTCGCGCATCGCAGCGGAAGCCGCACGGCGCGGCCATCGCGTGACCGCACTGTCGCGCAACCCCGGTGCGGCCGGCGACGGCATCACGGCGAAGGCGGCCGACCTGTTCGACGCGGCCAGCATCGCGGCCGCGCTGCCGGGCCATGACGTCGTCGCGAGCGCGTACGGCCCGAAGCAGGACGACGCGGCGAAGGTCGTCGCGGCCGCGAAGGCGCTGGTCGCCGGCACGCGTCAGGCGAGCCTGAAGCGGCTCGTGGTGGTGGGCGGCGCCGGTTCGCTCGAAGTCGCGCCCGGCAAGCAGCTCGTCGACAGCGAAGGCTTCCCGGAAGCGTACAAGGCGGTCGCGCTCGCGCACCGCGATGCGCTCGACTACCTGAAGACGGTCGGCGATCTCGACTGGACGTTCTTCGCGCCGGCCGCGCTGATCGCACCGGGCGAGCGGACGGGCACGTTCCGCACCGGCGTCGGCAAGCTGATCGCGGACGCGCAGGGCAACAGCAAGATCTCGGCGGAAGACTACGCGGTCGCGTTCGTCGACGCGCTCGAGCAACGCAGCTTCGTGCGCGAGATCGCGACGGTCGCGTATTGAGCGGTTTGGCGGCCGGTGCCGCGTGAGCGCCGGCCTGGCCCGGGCGCGGCACGCGAGCCGCAACGGACGGTACATGAGGCGATTCCACCTGGACGGGTGGAGTCGCCTTTTTCGTTTGGAGGGACGCGTGCCGGCTCGATCGCCTGCGTGGCGGATTCACGCGTATCGGATTGGTATTTATACCGGTCGACGCGGAGAGGCGGTTTCCATATTGTTCCCCGTTATGCAGAATGCATAGAATAAATTTCTATCTACGAGGGACTGGAGAAATGGACGCCATCGATCGCAAGCTGCTGGAGCTGTTGCAGGCGGATGCCACGCTGCCGATCGCGGAACTGGCGCAGCGCGTGAACCTGTCGCAGACGCCGTGCTGGAAGCGCGTGCAGCGGCTGAAGGAAACCGGCGCGATTCGCGCGCAGGTTGCGCTGTGCGATCCGCGCAAGCTCGGGGTCGGCACGACCGTGTTCGTCGCGATCCGCACGAACCAGCACACCGAGGAATGGGCGCAGCGTTTCACGCAGGCCGTGCGCGACATGCCGGAAGTCGTCGAGGTCTACCGGATGAGCGGCGAGACCGATTACCTGCTGCGCGTCGTCGTCGCCGGCATCGACGATTACGACCGCGTCTACAAGCAGCTGATTCGCGCGGTGCCGCTGTTCGACGTCAGCTCGTCGTTCGCGATGGAGCAGATCAAGTATTCGACCGCGCTGCCTGTGCGCGATCATGCCGAGCCGGCCTGACGTGCTGCAGACGCGGCGCCGTTGCCGATCGCGCCGGCGGCGCGGGTTCAGCGGCCGCGCGCCAGTGCGCGCGCACGTTCGTCGGCCAGCGCGTCGCGGCGCACGAAATCCGCGACGAACGGGCTGGCCGGATGGTGATGCAGCGCGTACGGCGTGTCCCATTGCGCGAGCCGGCCGTCCTTCATCACGCCGATCCGGTCGGCGATCGCGAACGCTTCGGCCTGGTTGTGCGTGACGAGGATCGCGGTGTGGCCGGTGCGCTTCAGGATGTCGCGCAGTTCGAACGCGAGCCGTTCGCGCGTATCGACGTCGAGATTCGAGAACGGCTCGTCGAGCAGCAGCAGCTCCGGCGACGGCGCGAGCGCGCGTGCGAGTGCGATGCGCTGCTGCTGGCCGCCCGACAGTTCGTGCGGATAGGCGCCGCCGGATCCGGCGAGGCCGACGAGTTCGAGCAGCTCCGCGACGCGCGCACGGCGTTCGGCCTTCGGCATGCGCCGCAGGCCGAACGCGACGTTGTCGGCCGCGCTCAGGTGCGGGAACAGCGCATAGTCCTGGAACATCATGCCGACGCGCCGCCGCTCGGGCGGCACGTCGAGCGATGGCGCCGCGACGGGCGTGCCGTCCAGCACGATGCGCCCCATGCGCACGGGTTCGAAGCCGGCGATCGCGCGCAGCACGGTGGTTTTTCCGCAGCCCGACGCGCCGAGCAGGCAGCCGATGTCGCCGCGCGGCAGCGCGAGGCTCAGCCCGTCGACCACCGTGCGGCGGCCTTGCGGCGTGTCGTAGCCGAGGTGGAGGTCATCGAGTTCGAGCAGGTTCACGGGTTCAGGCTCCGATCTTGTGGCGGGTGCGGGCGAGCAGGATCACGGGCACGAGCCCGGCCAGCACGATCGCGAGCGCGGCGACCGCGCCTTCCTCATAGGTGCCGCGCGCGGCTTCCGCATACAACCAGGTCGCGAGCGTGTCGAAATTCAGCGGACGCAGCAGCAGTGTTGCCGGTAGTTCCTTCATCGCGTCGACGAACACCAGCAGCGCGCTCGTCGTCAGCGCGGGCCGCAGCAGCGGCAGGTGCACGCGGCGCAGCGTGCCGCCGGCCGTCTCGCCGAGCGAGCGCGACGCCTGTTCGAGCGACGGCGGGATACGCGCAAGGCCGGCCTCGATGCTGCCGGCCGGAATCGCGAGAAAGCGCACGGTGTATGCGATGACGAGCGCGGTCGCCGAGCCCATCAGCAGCAGTCCGTCGCGGCCGAGCACCGCGCCTAACAGCCGGTCGGCCGCCGCGAACGGGATCAGCAGGCCGATCGCGAGCACGGTGCCCGGCACCGCGTAGCCGAGGCTCGCGATCCGTGCACACACGCGGGCAGGGCCCGCGCGGGCGCTGTCGCGTTGCGCGCGTGCGGCCCACGCGACGACGAGCCCGCACGCGAGCGTCGCGGCGGTCGCGGCGGTGGCGATCGTCAGCGTGTTCGCGAGCCCTGTCATCAACTGCGCGGACACGCCGCCGACGAGATGCAGCCGCTTGCCGGTCTCGACCGCGAGATATGCGGCCGGTGCACCGAAGCCGAGCAGCACGGGCAGCCAGCCGAGCACGGCGGCGCCCAACGCGGCCGTGCCCGTCAGGCGGCGCGGCGCGATCGGCCGCATGCGCCGGCCATGCGCGTAGCGCTGGCGGCGGCGTCCGTAGCGTTCGAGCACGATCATGCCGACGACGATCGCGAGCATCGCGAGCGCGATCTGCGCGGCGCCGGCGAGATCGGAGCGCGTGATCCACGTCGTGTAGACGGACACGGTCAGCGTTTGCACGCCGAGGAATTCGGATGCGCCGATGTCGTTCAGCGTTTCGAGCAGCGCGAGGCTCACGCCGACCGCGATCGCCGGCCGCGCGAGCGGCACGACGACGCGCCAGAACGTCGCGACGCGCCCCGCGCCGAGCGTGCGCGCGGCTTCGAGCAGGCTCGCGGACTGCGTGACGAACATCGCGCGCGTGCTCAGGTACACATACGGATACAGCACGAAGCCGAGCACGAAGATCGCGCCGGGCAGCGAACGCAGGTCGGGCAGGCGGAACTGGCGTGGGCTGTCGAGGCCGAGCAGCCAGCGGATCGCGCCCTGGACGGGGCCGATCGGGTGCAGCAGGTCGAGATACGCGAACGCGACGATGTAGGTGGGGACCGCGAGCGGCAGCAGCAGCGCCCACGTCAGCATCCGGCGGCCGGGAAAGTCGTATGCGGTAACGAGCCATGCGCAGCCCGTGCCGACGATCGACACGATCGCGCCGACGCCCGCGAGCAGCAGCAGCGTATTGACGAGCGCCTGCGGCAGCACGAATTCGGCGAGATGCCGCCAGTGCGCGAGATCGGCGTCGAACGCGGCGGCCACGAGCACCGCGAGCGGCGCCGCGACCGCTGCGGCGATCGCCAGCGCCGCGAGCAGCCACAGGCTGCCCGCGCGCGGCCGCAGGCGCGGCCGATACGGCTGGCGGCGCGCGCCGGCGGACGATGCGTCAGTTGTCAAAGCCGACCTTGTCGACGAGCTGGCTCGCCTGCTTGCGATGCTTCGCGATGTCAGCCAGCGACAGCGGATCGACCTTCAGCGTGCCGAAGCTCGCGATCACCGGGTCGAGCTTCACGTTCGCGCGCACCGGGTATTCGTAGTTCGCCTGCGCATACAGCGCCTGCGCTTCCGGCGACACGAGGTATTCGAGCAGCTTCACCGCGTTGGCCTTGTGCGGCGCGTGCTTCGCGACCGTCGCGCCGCTGATGTTCACGTGCGTGCCGCCGCTCTTCGCGTTCGCGAACGTCGGCCGCACGACCTTGATCGCGTCGCCCCACTTGCGTGCATCGGTGCCCGGTTCGGCGTTCTTCATGTGACCGACGTAGTACGCGTTCGCAAGACCGACGTCGCAGATGCCGCCGAGGATGTCGCGCGCGACGTCGCGGTCGCCGCCCGTCGCCTTGCGCGCGAGGTTCGCCTTCACGCCGCGCAGCCACTTCTCGGTCGCGGCTTCGCCGTCGTGCGCGATCATCGCGGCGACGAGCGCCGTGTTGTACGGATGCTGGCCCGAGCGGATGCAGACCTTGCCCTTCCATTTCGGGTCGGCGAGATCTTCGTAGCGGAACGCATCGACCTTCAGGTCCTTTTCGACGTACAGCACGCGGTCGCGCAGCGACAGTGCATACCAGTCGCCGTTCGCGCCGCGCAGGTTCGCGGGAATCGCATCGTCGAGCGCCTTCGAGCGCACCGGCTGCGTGAGCCCGCCGTCGACGAGATCGAGCAGGTTGCCGACGTCGACCGTCATCAGCACGTCGGCCGGCGACTGCGCGCCTTCGGCCTTCACGCGCTCGAGCAGACCGTCCTTCACGAACACGGTGTTGACCTTGACGCCGCTCTGTTTCGTGAACGCGTCGATGAGCGGCTGGATCAGCTTCGGCTCGCGGGTGGTGTACAGGCTCACTTCCTCGGCCGCATGGGCCAGCGGCGCGAATGCGGCCGCGGCAAGGGCGAGGGCGCCGGCGAGCGGCAGCAGGCGGGTGCGCGGATTCGACATGAAGACTCCGGTGGGGCAGGTGGACGAGGGGAGCGTTCCGGGGCGCGCCTGCCGCCCGAGCGATCCGGAACATTACGAAATGAAAGACTCCGGATTCTAGATCGAAATGGGAATGATTATCAAATGAAAGCTTGCGGTGGGCGGTAGGGAAGGCGGGGACGGGGATCGGAAACGGGGCGTCGCGGCGGGGGCGCAAGCGCGTAGAATGCCCGCTTCGACGAATTTGACGGAATCGCCCCGACCATGAACGATCAGCGCAAGAAGAACCCTGTCCGCAACGTGAGCATCCTGATCGTCGTGGCCGTGCTGCTCGTGATCGGGACGATCCTGTACAACGCGATTTCGCAGAAGCACGCGTACGACGAGGCCCACCCGGCCGAGGCCACGAGCGCGGCATCGCATTGACGTGCCGGTGCGCGGCCCGGTCGGGCCGCGTACGGCGTGCATGCGAAAGGGGGCAGCCCGCGGCTTCCGGCGCGGCAGGCGCCGCGCGGAGCAGGGAAAGGAAGCGGGCGCCGAAACCGGCGCGCCGCGCGGGCAGGTCAGCCGTGCGTCAACGTGACGCGGGCGCTAAGTTCGGGCGGATCCGTGCGTAGAACAGGGCCGCGAGCAGTGCGAGCCACGCTGCGCCGACATACAGCGCGACGCGCGTATCCTCGAACCAGCCGAGCATCACGATCACGAAACCCATGAACGCGATCGTCAGTGCCGGCGCGACCGGCCACAGCGGCACCTTGAACTTCAGCGCCGCAACTTCGGCGCTCGACAGGCGGCGGCGCATCGCAACCTGCGACAGCAGGATCATCAGCCACACCCACACCGTTGCGAACGTCGCGATCGCCGCGACCATCAGGAACACGTCCTTCGGCATCAGGTAATTGAGCAGTACGCCGACGAGCAGTGCACCGGCCATAACGAGCACCGTGACCCACGGCACGCCGTGCCGCGACGTCGTCGTCAGCACGCGAGGCGCCTGGCCCTGCCGCGCCATCCCGAACATCATCCGGCCCGCGCCGAAGATATCGCTGTTGATCGCAGAGATCGCCGCGCTGATCACGACCAGGTTGAGGATCGTCGCGGCCGACTTCACGCCGAGCGCCGAGAAGATCTGCACGAACGGGCTGCCGTCGCCGCCGACGCCCGTCCACGGGCTGATCGACATCAGCACGACCATCGTCAGCACGTAGAACAGCAGGATGCGCGCGGGCACCGCGTTGATCGCGCGCGGAATCACGCGCTCCGGGTCCTTCGCCTCGCCGGCGCTCATCCCGATCACCTCGATCCCGCCGTACGCGAAGATCACGACCGACAGCGACGCGATCAGCCCGCCGATACCGTTCGGCAGGAAGCCGCCATGGTTCCACAGGTTCGCGAACGTCGGCACGTCGGCCGAATGGCCGAAGTGCATGCCGGTCAGCAGGATCGCGACGCCGCCGCCGATCATCGCGACGATCGCGCCGACCTTGATGATCGACAGCCAGAACTCGAGTTCGCCGAACACCTTCACGTGGCACAGGTTCAGCCCGCAGATGATCGCGACGACCGCGAGCACCCAGATCCATTGCGGGACATCCGGAAACCAGAAGCCCATGTAGATGCCGAACGCGGTGATGTCGGCGATCGCGACGATCACCATTTCGAGCGTGTAGGTCCAGCCCGTGACGAATCCCGCGAACGGGCCGAGGTTCTCGGTCGCGTAGTGGCCGAACGAGCCGGCGACGGGTTCGCGCACGGCCATCTCGCCGAGCGCGCGCATCACCATGTAGACGGCCGCGCCGCCGAGGACGTACGCCAGGATCACGGCCGGGCCCGCGAGCTGGATCGCGGACGCCGAACCGTAGAACAGGCCCGTGCCGATCGCCGAGCCCAGCGCGAGAAAGCGGATGTGCCGCGCGCTCAGGTGGCGCTGCAAGTTTTTCATCGAGTCTCCGATATCGTTATGCGACGGACCGGGCGAACGGGACCGGTCCGACTGCGTCAAGTTGTATATACAACTTGAATGTGAACGAATGATAACAATTCGGGCCCGGTAACCGGAATCGGGTATTCCCTGACTGGTGCGACGAGCGGAATAGGGTGTGGGGCGGTCGCGCGACGGATGCGCGGGCCGCGTGGAGCGGGCGGATCATGCTTCGAGGGTTCGTTGAATCGGGGAACGCCGGTGGCCGGGCCGCGGCGTGCGCGGGCCGGCCACCGGCGGGAACGGTCGGGCAGGCTCAGGCAGGCAGGCGGATCACGCTCGCGTCCTTGCGGATCAGCAGCGACGACGCGAGCATCTGCTTGCACTGGTGCGCAAGCACCTTCAGGTCATGCGTGAGCTCGGCGCCGACCGCGTCGGATTTTTCCGCCGACACGACCATCGCGTCGAGATCGCGCGTGATCTGTTTCGACGCTTCGAGCTGATGGGCAGGCGGCGGCTCGCCGGCTTCGGCCTTCTCGAGATTGTCGAGCACGGCAGCAAGGCCGCGCTGCAGTGCGTCGTCGTGGACGAGACCGCCGTCGGCCGAGCACGCGTTGCGGATCAGCGGCGCGGCGGCCGTGATCTGCGCGCCGAGCACGTGCGTCTGCACGAGCAGGTCGTTCAGCTCGGGCACGAAACGCTGGTGCGCCTTCGGCTCGATCATCATCCGCTGGAACGCCTGCCCGAGGTTCGCGAACGCGATGTGCACATCCTTGCGCGCGAGGCGGTAGCGGTAGTCGTCGTCGAGGCTCGCGGCCGGCGTCTCGACCGCCGCGGCGATGACCGGCACCACGGCCGCGCCGTCGGCGGCGGGCACGGGCGGCGACGACGCACCGCGCCCGACGCGCCACACGGCCTCGAAATACTTGCGGGTCGCCGTGAGCATGTCGGCGACCTGCTTGCCCATCAGCCGGTATTCCCAGTACGGGAACAGCCGGCTCGCCGCGATCGCGATCATGCAGCCGACCACGGTGTCGATCGCGCGCTCGCCGATGATCCGCATACTGCCCGGCGCGAGCAGGTGGAACATCAGCAGCACGTACGACGACGTGAATACGACGCTCGCCGCGTAATTGAACAGCAGCAGGCTGTAGCTCATCACCATCGACCCGAACATGATCGCGATCAGCAGGTGCGGCTCCTTCACCGTGTAGATCAGCGCGATGCTCGCCGCGCAGCCGATCAGCGTGCCGACGATACGCTGTGCGTTGCGCTGCTTGGTCAGCGAATAGCCGGGCTTCAGGATGATGATGGTCGTCATCACGATCCAGTACGCGTTCGTGAGCGGCAGCAGCCGGCCGAGCCAGAAGCCGACCGCCACCGCGATCGTCACGCGCAGCGCGTGGCGCAAGCTCGGCGAGCTCATGTTCAGGTTCGAGAAGATCAGCAGCGGCGACATCCGGCGGCGCTGCAGGAAGCGCGTGAGCGCCTTGTCGATCTTCAGTTCGGTTTGCTGCGGATCGGCGTGGCCCGACAGGTTGCGGCGCATCCGTTCGATCAGGCGCGTCGCGCTCCAGATGCGCCGGAACGTCGCGAGCACGGCCGCATACGCTTCCGCGTTGGTGGCTGCGAAGTTCTTCTTGCGCATCAGCTCGATCTCGTACTCGATCGCGCGCAGTTCGGCCTTCACGCTGATCCGCGAATGCGGTGCGCGGTTCTCGAGCACCGCGAGGCCGATCTCCTCGAGATCGGCGGCCGCCTTGCGGATCAGGTCGCGGTAGAAAATGATCAGATCCGAGCCGCCGAACGTGTTGCGCACGAGCGGGTAGTCGGTATGCGCGCCGACGAACAGCTCGTGCAGGTCGACGCTGTTGATGAACAGGTTGTACATCGTCGTGCGGCCGGGATCGAGCTTGCCGCGCCGCAGCTTCGGCAGGTTGCGCAGCACGATGTCGCGCGCGGTTTCCTGCGTTTCGACCGCGGTGATCTGCCGCGCGACGAGATTGCGGTAGCACTCGTCGAGATCGGCATCGAGATCGTAGAACTGCGCGCGCGCGAGCAGGTAGTCCGCGCATGCGAACAGGCTTTCGGCCAGCGCCTGCTGCTCGATCCGGCGCGCCTGCCAGCGCGACACGAGCGTGGCCCAGTACGTATACCAGAGGCCGCCCGCGAGAATCCAGCCGGCGTTGACGAGCGCCTGCAGCGGCGTGAATTGCTCCTCGAGCGTCATCACCATCATGAACAGTGTCGCGAAGCTGATCTGCGGCCAGCGGTTGCCGTAGACGACGATCAGCGACAACACGAACGTGAGCGGCACGATCGTGAGCCACAGCGCGAAGATGTTCGGTGTCGCGAGGCCGGTGGCGAGCGCGGCCAGGAAGCCGATCACGCTGCACGCGAGCATTTCGTTGTGCTTGTACTTCAGCGGGCCCGGCATGTCGACGACGCACGCGCCGAGCGCGCCCGTCGAGATCGTGAAGCCGAGCTCGCGGTTGTGAAACACGATCAGGCACAGCACGGCCGGCAGTGAAACGCCGACCGCGATCCGCAGGCCGCCGAAAAAGTACTGGCTGTAGAGAAACTTTCTGATTTCGACCGAATAGCGCATCGATGGGCTGAATGGCAGACGAAGAGGCCCGGGGGCGGCGTATTTGACTGGCGACGAGTCTATCGTATTTCGCGGTCCGTAAAACCTGGCTTTCCGGCCGAGGCTCGCGGCGGCGGCCCATTTGCTATCCTTGGGGACCCTGTTCGCCCGGCCCGGCCGGCGCGAGGTTCCGACGCCCGCCTCATGCTCCATCTTTTCTATTCGAATCGTCACGAAACGCTGGCCGATGCGCTGCTCGAGGATCTGGCCGCGTTCCCGGCCCGCAACGGCCCGTGGGCGCCGCAGCAGGTCATCGTGCCGAGCGCGGCGCTGCGCCGCCGTCTCGAGCTCGACATCGCCGCGCGCAACGGCGTGTGCGCGAACGTCGAGTTCACGTATCTCGCGCAATGGCTGTGGGCGCAGATCGGCCGCGTGCTGACGGTGCCCGCGCGTTCGCCGTTCGCGCCCGACCGCCTCGTGTGGCGCTGCTACCGGCTGTTCGCGCAGGCGGCCGACGGCGCGCCGTGGCTCGCGTCGCCGCGGCTCGCCGCGTATCTGTCCGCTTCCGACGACGCGATGCGCTACGAGCTCGCGCATCGCGTCGCGGCCGTGCTCGATCATTACCTGACCTATCGCCCCGAATGGCTGGCCGCGTGGCAGGCCGGCGAGTCGGTGCTCGCGGGCGACGGCGCGCCGCGCGGGATCGGGGACGCCGCACGCGACGACGAGCGCTGGCAGGCCGCGCTGTGGCGCGCGCTGCTCGCGGAACTGAGCGACAGCGGCACGCCGCCCGCGCACCGCTTCCTCGTCGAAGCGCGCCATCTCGATGCCGATGCGGTCGCGCGCGCCGACTGGCCGGAATCGGTCAGCGTGTTCGCACTGCCGACGATGCCGCCGCTGCACGTCGCGCTGCTGCGCGAGCTGTCGCGCTGGATCGACGTGCGCGTCTACGCGCTGAACCCGTGCCGCGAATTCTGGTTCGACATCGTGACCGCCGCGCATGCCGAGGCGCTCGATGCGGCCGGCCGGCTCGACTACCAGGAAGTCGGCCATCCGCTGCTCGCCGAGTGGGGCCGGCAGACGCAGGCGCAACTGCACATGCTGCATGAGCTGACCGAAAGCGCCGCGGTGGGCGATGCGTCGCGTTTCGTCGAGAATCCCGCGCCGACGTGGCTCGCGCGCGTGCAGAACGCGATCCTCGAACTGCAGCCGGAGGCCGAAGCCGGCGATGCGCCGGCCGAACGCGGGATCGAAGTGCACGTGTGCCACAGCCTCGCGCGCCAGCTCGAGGTGCTGCACGACCGGCTGCTCGCGTGGTTCGATGCCGACGCGAGCCTGCAGCCGTCCGACGTGCTCGTCGCGGTGGCCGACCTCGCGGCGGCCGGGCCGCTGATCGATGCGGTATTCGGCACGGCCGGCGCCGGCGGCGCGCGCGTGCCTTACCGGATCACCGGCCTGCCGCCGTCGCAGGCGAACCCGGTCGCGCGCGTGCTGCTCGACTGGCTCGCGCTGCCGGAGCGGCAGGTCGGCGCGCCGGAGCTGGTCGAATGGCTGCGCGTCGATGCGGTGGCTGCGCGCTACGGCATCGATGCGGCTGCGCTCGAGACGGTGCAGACTTGGCTCGCGGCCGCCGGCGCGCGGCGCGGGCTGTCGCCGCGTGCGAGCGACGACGCGGCCGTGCCTGCGCCGCGCCATACGTTCTCCGATGCACTCGCGCGGCTCTTTCTCGGCTATGCGATGCCCGAAGGCGCGGCGCCGGTCGGCGCGTGGCTGCCGATCGAGGCGGCCACGGGCAGCGAGGCCGAACTGCTCGGCCGGCTCGCGCGTTTCACCGACGATCTCGACGGCTTCGCGAGGCGGCTCGCCGAGTCGCACACGCCGCGCGGCTGGAGCGAGCTGTTCGCCGACACGCTCGCGCGCTTCTTCGATTCTGGCGCCGCGTATGCGGATGGGCTCGCGGGCGTGCGCGACGCGCTCGACGCGATGCTGGCCGCGATGACGGAGGGCGCGCCCGACGAAGCGCTGCCGGCGGCCGTCGTCCGCGCGGGGCTTGCCGCGGCGCTCGACGATCCGGCGCGCGGCGGGGTGCCGTGGGGCGGCGTCACGTTCTCGTCGCTGACGAGCCTGCGCGGCCTGCCATACCGCGTCGTCTGCCTGCTCGGGATGGACGACGGCGTGCTGCCGAGCCTCTCGCGTGCGGACGAATTCGACCTGATGGCCGTGTTGCCGAAGCTCGGCGACCGACAGCGCCGCGACGACGAGCGCAACCTGTTTCTCGACCTGCTGCTCGCCGCACGCGATCGGCTGCTGATCGCGTATACGGGCCGCAGCATTCGCGACAACGCGCCGTTGCCGCCCGCGGCACTCGTCGACGAACTGCTCGACCATCTCGCGCTCGTCACGGCCGGGCCCGACGCGGCGCCGGACGCGGTCGATGCCGCGCGGCGCGCGTTCATCATCGAGCATCCGCTGCAACCGTTCGCGGCCGCGTATTTCCAGCCCGGCAGCGGGCTCGTTTCCTATGACGCCGAGCGCGCGACGCTCGCATCGCTGCTGGCCGCCGACGCGTCACGCGACGGCTCGCGCGAACCGCCGTTCTTCGCACAGCCGCTGCCGGCCGAACCGGTCGAGCCCGTCGCGTTCAGCGAATTCGAGCGCTTCTGGCGGCATCCCGCGCGGGCGCTGCTGCGCGCACGGCTCGGCATCGTGCTCGCCGATGCGCAGGCCGAATTGCTCGACACGGAGCCGTTCGCGCTCGACTTCGCCGGCAGCGATGCGCTCGCCGAGCGCGTGCTGCCGCTCCTGATCGAATCGGATGATGGGGCCGCGCACGATCATGCGCTGCGCATTGCGGACGCGAGCCCCGAGTTGCCGGGCGGCGCGACGGGCGCCGTGTGGCGCGACCAGGCGCTCGGCTCGATGACCCGGCTTGCGTCGAACGTGCGCCGTGCGCTGGCCGACGGCATCGAGCGGCGGCCGTTTTCGCTCGTCATCGTGCCCGCGTGGCCCGATACGGAGCAGGCGCTGTTCGGCGCCGACGACGCGATGCTGTCGGGCGACGCGGTCAGCGCACCGCTCGAACTGCACGGCACGCTGAACCGGCTGACGCCGGCCGGGCAGATCATCTACCGCTATGCACGGTCGAGCGCGCGCGACTACCTGTCCGCGTGGCTCGCGCATCTCGTCTACTGTGCGGTCGAACCGGGCGGCCCGCGCCGCACGCTGTGGTTCGGCAGCGGCGGTGCGTTCGAGCTGACGCCCGTCGCGGCGCCGCTCGAACGGCTCGCGCCGCTTGCCGCGCTGTTTCGCGCAGGGCGGCGCATGCCGCTGCGGTTTTTCCCGCGCAGTGCGTGGGCGAGGGTGTCCGACGGCGAAGCCAAGGCCGCGAGCGTCTGGATCAACGAGCGCGTCGTGAGCGAAGCCGACGATCCGGCCATCGCGATCGCATGGCGCGGCGCGCACGCGTCGCTCGACGAGCCGTTCGGCACGCTCGCGCGGCTCGTGTTCGAGCCGCTCGTCGAACATCTGAAGGAGGTCGCATGAGCGCCGTGTCGCAGCCGCAGCCGGCGCTCGAACTCGACGTGTTCGCGTGCGCGCTCGACGGCGTCAACCAGATCGAGGCGTCGGCCGGCACCGGCAAGACCTGGAACATCTGCGCGCTATACGTGCGCCTGCTGCTCGAAAAGGATCTCGGCGCGGACGAAATCCTCGTCGTGACCTTCACGAAGGCGGCGACGGCCGAGCTGCACGAGCGGATTCGCGGCCGGCTCGCGCAGCTCGCGCACGCGCTCGATACGGGCGACGACGGCGGCGATCCGTTCATCGTGCGCCTGCTCGAAACCACGCTCGGCGAAGACGGCGCGCTCGATCCCGAGACAGCCGCGAAGCGGATCCGGCGCGCGCTGCGCGCGTTCGACCAGGCCGCGATCCATACGATCCATGCGTTCTGCCAGCGCGCGCTGCAGGAAGCGCCGTTCGCGGCCGCGATGCCGTTCGCGTTCGACATGGAGGCCGACGACGCGTCGCTGCGCTTCGAGCTCGCAGCGGACTTCTGGCGCACGCGCGTCGAACCGGCGGCCGCGCGCTGGCCGGGCTTCGCGACCTGGCTCGTCGAATCGGGCGCCGGCCCGGCCGCGCTCGATGCGCAGCTCGCGCGCCGGCTGAAGAAGCCGCTCGCCGCGCTGCGCTGGGACGGCGTGACCGAGCCGGACGAATCGGCCGAGGCCGCCGCGGCCGAATGCTTCGCCGAGGCGGCGCGGATGTGGGCGGCCGAACGCGACGCGATCGATGCGTTGCTGCGCACCGCGCAGCCCGCGCTCAACCAGCGCTCGCACAAGCCCGACGCGGTTGCCGATGCGCTCGACGCATGGGCCGCGCATTTCGCGCAGGGCGACGCGACGGCCGCGCTGCCGAAGGCCGCACTGAAGCTCACGCGCACCGCGCTCGTGAAAGCGACGAAAAAAGGCGGCGCGACGCCCGAACACGCGTTCTTCGACGTGGCCGACGCGCTCGAAGCGGCCGTGGCGGCAGCCGAGGCGACGCAGCGCGCGCGCTGGCTCGCGCTGATCGCCGAATGGCTCGACATGGCGCCCGGCGAGCTGGCCGAGCGCAAGCGTACGCGACGCGTCGTGTCGTTCGACGATCTGCTCGCGAACCTGTATCACGCGCTGCATGCGCATCCGTGGCTCGCCGACACGCTGCGTGCGCGCTATCCGGCCGCGCTGATCGACGAGTTCCAGGATACCGACCCGCTGCAGTTCGCGATCTTCAACCGGATCTTCGCACCGGGCGGGCCGCTGTTCCTCGTCGGCGATCCGAAGCAGGCGATCTACAGCTTCCGCGCGGCCGATCTGCATACCTATCTTGCGGCGCGCGCGAGCGCGAGCGCGTGCTACACGCTCGCGGTCAACCAGCGCTCGACGCCCGCGATCGTCGATGCGTGCAACCGCTTCTTCATGGCGAATCCGCGCGCGTTCGTGCTCGACGGGCTCGACTATTACGCGGTGCGTGCCGGCACGCGTGTGCGTGCGCCGTTCGTCGACGAAACCGATCCGGGCCCGGCTGGCGATTTCCGGGTCTGGGCGTTGCCGGGCGGCGAAGGCACGCTGCTCAAGCGCGATGCGCAGGCGCAGGCCGCCCAGGCTTGCGCGGCCGAGATCGCGCGGCTGATGCGCGGTGCGCGCGAAGGGCACGTGCGGCTGGGCGACACGCCGCTGTCGCCGGGCAACATCGCGGTGCTCGTGCAGACGCACCGGCAGGGCAGCCTCGTGAAGCGCGTGCTCGCCGCGTGGGGCATCGGCAGCGTCGAACTGGCGCAGGCCTCGGTGTTCTCGACCGGCGACGCCGAGCAGCTCGAACGCGTGCTGGCGGCGATCGATGCGCCGGGCGACCTGCGGCGTCTGCGTTCGGCGCTCGCGGCCGACTGGTTCGGCCTCGATGCCGGTGCGCTGTGGCGGATGGAACAGGGCGACGGCGATGCGTCGCACGAAGCGTCCGCGGCCGACAGTGCCGACGCGATGAGCTGGGTCGAACGTTTCTCGCGGTATCGGCTGCTGTGGCGCGAGCGCGGTTTCGCGGTGATGTGGCGCACGTTCGCGCGCGAGCTGCGGATTGCCGAGCGGCTGATGGCCGGCGCGGACGGCGAACGCCGCGTGACCGACATCAACCACCTGGCCGAACTGACGCAGGCACGCGCGTCCGCGCAGCCGGGCATCGCACCGACGCTGCGCTGGCTCGCCGCGCAACGGCTCGACGGCGGCGGCGAGGAAGCGCAGTTGCGTCTCGAATCCGATCGCAACCTCGTGCAGATCGTGACCGTGCACAAGTCGAAGGGCCTTGAATACGCGATCGTGTTCTGTCCGTTTCTGAACGACGGCGGGCTGCGCGAGCCGCCTTCGTCCGCGCTGCCCGATGCGCGCGAGTATCACGACGACGCGGGCGACGCGGTGCTGCATTACGGCTGCGACGACGAAGCGGCCGCGCACGCGGCGCGGCAGGCGATGCGCGAGCAGGCCGCGGAACGCGCGCGGCTCGTCTACGTGGCGCTCACGCGTGCGGTCTATCGCTGCTATGTCGTCGCCGGGCCGTACCAGTCGTCGCGCTCGACGCGCGAAGCGCGGCGCAGCGTGCTCAACTGGCTCGTCGCGGGTGCCGGCCAGTCGTTCGACGCGTGGCTCGACGAGCCGCCCGACGAAACGGCGCTCGATGCCGCGTGGCTTGCGCTCGCGGGCGGCCCCGTGAGCGTCGCGCCGCTGCCGGTGCCCGCGCGCCGCGAGCGTCTCGCGGCCGGGCACGACGCGTCGCAGACGCTCGCGGCGCGCCATGCGACGCGCGTGCTGCGCGATGCGTGGCGGATGGCGAGCTTCAGTTCGCTGACCGCGTCGATGGCGCGCGAGGAGGCCGGCGTCGCGGCCGTGCCCGACGACGAGCTGCGGCCCGATCATGATGCACTTGCCGCGGTGGCGCCGGACGGCGAGTTCATCTTGGCCGATCCGGTTGCGCCCGAACCGCCGGACGACGACATCCTCGTGTTCCCGCGCGGCGCGGCGGCGGGCGAGTGCCTGCACCGTCTGTTCGAACTCAGCCGTTTCACGGAGCCCGAGTCGTGGCACCAGGCCGCGCTCGGCGCGCTGCACGACCGGCCGGTCGAGGCCGAGCCCGAACTCGCGACGCGCCTGCCGGCGATGATGGCGCGGCTCGTCGACGATGTCGTGCGCACCGAGCTCGTGCCGGGCATGCGGCTCGCCGATCTCGATCCCGCGAAGCGGCTCGACGAAATGGGTTTCCTGTTTCCGGCACCGTCGCTCGACCTGACGGCGCTGCGCCGGCTGCTGGTTGCGCACGGCTACCCGGACGTTGCACTGGAGGCGGGCATGCTCGCCGGATTCATCAAGGGTTTCATCGACATGATCGTCGAACACGACGGCCGCTTCTGGATCGTCGACTGGAAGTCGAACCATCTCGGCACGACGCCGGACGCCTATGGCCCGCGCGCGCTCGACGTTGCGATGGCCGATCACGCGTATCACCTGCAGGCGCTGCTCTACACGGTCGCGCTGCATCGCTACCTGCGCGGGCGGCTGCCCGATTACGACTACGACACGCATATCGCGGGCTACCTGTATCTGTTCGTGCGCGGCGTGCGGCCCGACTGGCGCAGCGGCGGCGAGCCGGCCGGCGTGCATGCGCGGCGGCCCGAACGCGCGCTCGTCGACGCACTCGACCGGATGATGGAAGGGGGGCGCGCATGAATGCATCCGACGACACGCTCGAATTCACCGGCGGCCTCGTCGCGCGACTGCCCGAGCCCGCCGATTTCGGCATCGCGCTCGCGGAAGGCTTCGCGCGCCGTATCGGCGACCTCGCGCGGCGCGCCGGCGCGCCGGCCACGGCCGCGCGCTGGGCGGCGCGCGCCGCGTTCGCGACGAGCCGCGCGACCGCGGGCGGCCACGTATGCGTCGCGCTTGGCGCGCTCGCGCAGCGCTACGAAGAGCCGCTCGACGACATCCGCGCGGCGCTCGCCGCGAGCGGCGTGGTCGCGTTCGGCACGCTCGCGCGCGGCGACGAACGGCCGCTGATCGTCGATCGGCACGACCACCTGTACCTGTCGCGCTATTTCGATTACGAACGGCGGCTGGCCGATGCGCTCGTTGCGCAGGCCGGCGTCGCGGTGCCGGACGACGGGCTGTCGCCCGAGCGGTTGCGCGACAACCTCGCGCGTTACTTCGGGCCCGCGACCGGCGAAGTCGACTGGCAGCGCGTCGCGGCGATCGTCGCGTTGACGGGCCGCGTGACGATCGTCAGCGGCGGCCCCGGCACCGGCAAGACGACGACCGTCGTCGGCGTGCTGGCCTGTCTGCTCGATGCGCATCCGGGGCTGCGCGTCGCGCTGGCCGCACCGACCGGCAAGGCCGCGCAGCGGATGCAGGAAGCGCTGCATGCACGGGCCGGGGACCTGCCGCCCGAGCTCGCGGCGCGCCTGCCCGACACGTCGTACACGCTGCATCGCCTGCTGGGCGGCGGCGGGGCGGCCGGCTTCCGGCATCATCGCGACAATCCGCTGCCGTACGACCTGATCGTCGTCGACGAGGCGTCGATGATCGACGTCGCGCTTGCCGCGCACCTGCTCGACGCGCTCGCGCCGGGTGCGCGGCTCGTGCTGCTCGGCGACAAGGATCAACTGGCCGCGGTCGAGGCGGGCGCCGTGTTCGCGGAGCTGAGCGCGCGGCCGGCGTTTACCGCCGCGGCGCGCATGCGCATCGCGCAGGCGCTCGGTATCGACGAGGCGGCGTTCGTCGCGGCATTGCCGGTGCCGGACGAAGCGGCGGCGACTGTGCCTGCTGCGAATCCGGTTTCCACTGCGGCCCAGGCCCAGGCTTCCGCTTCGGTATCCGCCGCCGCTTCACGAAAACGCGCGTCGCGTCCGCGCGCCGATGCGCGACAGGCGTCGCTGTTCGACGACGAACCGCAGGACGACGCGGTTGCCGCGGCCGACGTCGCGCCATCTCCGTCCGCCGGTCCGGCATTGACCGATGCCGGCGATATCGGCGATGCGGGCAACGCCGCCGCATGGATCGAGGTCGACGAACTCGCGTGGCTCGACGCCGTCGAGCTGCCGCCGTTCGATGCAGGCGACGCGGCGCTTGCGTCGATCACGTCGACATCGCCCGGCGAAACCGCTGCATCGCCCGCCACGTCCGCACCGGCGCCGCTCGCCGACTGCGTCGTGTGGCTCGAACGCAATTACCGCTTCGGTCTCGATTCGCCGATCGGGCGGCTGTCGCTCGCGATCCGCCGCGGCGACGTGCAGGCCGCGCTCGATGCGCTGCCCGCGGACGACGCGGCTGCCGCGTCGTTCCACGACGATGCGGGCGAGTCGCTCGCGTCGTCGACGGTCGAGCGGCTCGCGCGGCGGTTCGGCGCCTACCTCGATGCATTGCGCGACGCGCTGGCCGCGCCGGTGCCCGATCCGCTGCCGCTGTTCGACGCGCTCAACCGGTTCCGGATCCTGTGCGCGACCCGCAGCGGCTTGCGCGGCGCGGAGCACGTCAACGCGCTCGTGGCCGCGCACGTGCGGCATGCGGCACGCGTGCCGCTCGCGGTCGGTGCGCACTGGTTCACCGGGCGGCCGATCATGGTGACGCGCAACGACTATGCGCTCGGGCTGTTCAACGGCGACATCGGCATCGCGCTGCCCGATGCGCACGGCGTGCTGCGCGTGTGGTTCAGGCGCGCGGACGGCACCGCGCGCGCGGTGTCGCCGGCCGCGCTGCCGCCGCACGAAACCGCGTTTGCGCTGACGGTCCACAAATCGCAGGGCTCGGAATTCGACGAGGCCGCGCTCGTGCTGCCGGCGTCGTTCGGCCGCGTGCTCACGCGCGAACTCGTCTACACGGCCGTGACACGGGCACGCACGCGCGTGCAGGTGATCGGGCCGCGGCGCGTGCTGGCGCAGGCGGTCGCGACGCGTACGCAGCGCGACTCGGGCCTCGCGGCCCGCGTCGACGAGGCACTCGCACGGCGCCGCATGGAGGCTTCGCGATGATGATCCGCTATACGCTCGATCCGGCCGAAGTCGAATGGACGGCCGTGCGCGCACAGGGCGCGGGCGGGCAGAACGTGAACAAGGTGTCGAGCGCGATCCACCTGCGCTTCGACATCCGCGCTTCGTCGCTGCCGCCCGTCATCAAGGAGCGGCTCCTCGCGCTGTCCGACCAGCGCATCACGCGCGACGGCATCGTCGTGATCAAGTCGCAGGAATACCGCACGCAGGAGAAGAACCGCGAAGCCGCGCTCGCGCGGCTCGATACGCTGATCGCCGGCGTCGCGTTCACGCCGCGCGCACGGGTCGCGACGCGGCCGACGCGCGCGTCGAAGGAGCGGCGGCTCGAGCACAAGTCGCGCCGCAGCGCGGTGAAGTCGGGCAGAGGGAAGGTGGTCGACTGACGCATGGATGGCCGGAGGGCCGCATGCTCGACGGGGCATCGCGGGCGAACGCCCGCCGCCGCGCCGGCCGGCTAGCGCATCACGGTTCCCGCGCTGTCGAGCACGAAGTCGACGCAGAACACGACGAGCCGGCTCTGCGCGCGGATCGCGACGGCGGCCGTGTAGCAGTCGCGGCCTTCCGTCAGCGAGAAGTGCGGGCCCATCAGCGCGACGCGCCCGGGCGCGGCGATCGCGCGCTGGAAGTACGGGCGGCGCGACCAGTTGCTGTGGGTTTCCGGGAACAGCGGCGACAGGCGGGTGGCGCTCGCCTGGCCGTCGTCGGGGGGCGCGCCGATCGACGGCAGGAACTGCTCGCCGATCTCGTCGGTGACGAACACGCGGCGCGCGGCCGGCACCGCGAACACGCGTTGCGCGGCATCCTGCAGGTTGCCGCTCGCGGAAAACGCGGCTGCGCCCGTGAGCACGAGCCGCTCGATCGCGTCGAAGCCCGGCTGCTCGGCGATGGCCGGCGTGTGCCGGCGCGCGATGAAGCGCTTCCACGCGGCGTCGAGCATCGCGGGCGCGGCCGCGCTCGCGTGCGCGATCGATGTATCGGGCTGGCCGAACTGGAAGCCCTGCACGAAATCGATGTCGGCTTCCATCAGCGCCTGCAGCGCGTCGTCGCTTTCGACGCCCTCGGCAAGCACCATCGCGCCGGCCTGGTGCAGCATCGACACGAGGTGATGCATGATACGGCGGTCGTCGGCCGACCCGGTCGAGCGCTCGACGAGCGAGCGATCGAGCTTGACGATGTCGGGCCGCGCGCGCCACACGCGGTCGAAATTCGAGAATCCCGTGCCGAAATCGTCGATCGCGATCAGGAAGTCGCGATGCTGGATCATGTCGATCGTGCGGGCGAGCGCGGCTTCGTCGCGCGACGGCTGTTCGACGACTTCCAGCACGATGCGGTTCGGCGGCAACCCGAAATGCCGGCACAGCGCCTCGACGAACTCGCGCTGCACGAGGCCCGAGTCGAGCACGCGCGGCGTCACGTTCAGGAACAGCCAGCCGTCGCCGATGCCCTGCGCGACGAAATTGGCCGTGTGCAGGCAGCGCGCGAGCCGGTCGAGCAGCAGCGCATCGGCGTCGGCGCGCGTCTTGTCGAAGAGGGCGGTGGGCGAGACCAGCGCGCCGTTCGCGTCGACGACGCGCAGCAGCGCCTCGTAGCCGACCACGCGCTTGTGCGTGATCGACAGCACGGGCTGGAATACGCTGCGCAGCGTCGTGGTGCGATAGGTGGCGAGCCAGCCGCCGGGCGTCAGCGTGAGGCGTTCGAGCAGGGAATCGAGCGACAGGTCGTGGGCGGGCTTCATGTCAACGGTGCCCGGGGGCGAGCGGCGGGGCGGCAGTGCGCTGCCACACTGAAGCAGTCGCATGCGCAGGCGGACGCGAAAGAACGTGGGGCATCGTGACCGCCTTCTGCGGATGAGTGTTCCGAGTGTAACGGGAATGCGGCGCCGCGCGTATCAGGGAAACTCCACACGCACGCGGTACGCGGCCGCGGCCATGGCGGCGCGCAGCGATGACCGGCGCCGCCCGAGTGCGCGCGGTGCATCACCGCCACGAAGCGAAGGGCGCCGCGCAAGCACATGACAATCCGGTGGCATGGTGCGATGGCATGACCCGTGCGTCGCCGCCGCATGGTGTGCGTGGCGGCGCGGGAAAACCCGCGGCGGGCAGCCCCGCGCGCGGGCGGGCGCGCCGTCGGATGAATGCCGGCGCGCCGGGGGAACCGGTTGCGCTCGGCCGCCGGTGGTCACCGCACGACGGCCGGCAGCGCGCGCGCCCTGATTCTCAGGTTGCTTCGCCGCTACGCGGCCCCAGACCGGGAATCCGCTTGATCACGCCGGTCGCGAGCGCGGTGCCGACGAGCACGATCGCGCAGCCTTCGATCATCACGGCCGACACGTGTTCGTCGAGGAACAGCGCGCCCCACAGCAGGCCGAACACCGGGATCACGAACGTCACGGTAATCGCGCGGGCGGGGCCGACATGCGCGATCAGGTAGAAGAAGATGAAATACGCGATGCCCGTGCATGCGATGCCGAGGCCGAGCACGGCGCCCCATGCGTGCGCGCCGACCGACGCGGCCGGCCAGGTGGCGATCGCGAACGGCAGCAGCAGGACGGTCGAGCCGATCATGCTGCCGGTCGCGTTGACGAGCGGGTCGACGCCGCTGAGCTTGCGCTTCGTGTAATTGGCCGCGATGCCGTACAGCAGCGTCGCGCCGAGCGCCGCGGCGGCGGCAAGCGCCGTCGTGCCGGCGCCCGTGTCGCCGTGCGCATTCGCGATCTGGTTCCACACGAGCGTGATCACGCCGGCAAAACCGATCACGAGGCCGAGCGCGCGCGGCAGCGACAGTTTGTCCTTCAGCCACAGGTAGGCCACGAGCGCGCCCCACAGCGGCGTCGTCGCGTTGATCACCGACGTCAGGCCGGCCGACAGCGTCAGTTCGGCGAACGCGAACAGGCAGAACGGTATGCCCGAGTTCAGCGCGCCGACGACGAACAATGGCCATGCATGACGGCGCAGCCGCGCGCCGAGATCGGCGGGTTTGAAGCGCGTCAGCGCAAAGCCGGTGAGAAACAGCGCACCGATGCCCACGCGCAGTGCCATCAGCGGCGCGACGCCGAAATCGATCACGCCGATCCGGATGAACAGGAACGAAGCGCCCCACAGGGCAGCGAGCACGGTCAGCAGAATGGCGTTCTTGGGTGACATCGAGCGTGAGGGCGAGGGACGGGATGCGGTGAATCTTACACTGCGTTACCACGCCGTCGTTTCACGATTCGATGAAATGGCAAGAAACGGGAAATGCCGCCGGAAGCAGCCGCGGGACTGCCGGCTGCCGGCGGCGTTGCCCGATCAGTGATGGCGCCAGCCGCCGCGTCCGCCGAAGCCGAAATTGAGCGACACCGCCGGTCCCCAATAGCCGCCCCACGCCGGTGCATACGCAGGCGCCGGATAGTAGTAGGCGGGGCCCGGATCGACGTACACGGGCGCCGGCTGCACCGGTGCCGCCGTGTAATAGCCGCCAGGATAATAGCCGTATGGGTAGTAGCAGCCGGCGAGCGTCGTGCAGGCGAGCGCCGCGGCGACGAGGGTCCTGTTCATGATGTTTCTCCGGCGAAGCCGGCAATCGGCAGATGCTTAAGCTTAGGCCGCGCGCCGATGACACGGTGTGCAAAACGGTAACGGATCATTTCCGGCCCGCTGCTGCCCGTGTTGCGGCGCCGCATGCGAAAACGGCGCTTCCGCACCGCGGAAACGCCGCTTGATTGAAATGTTGCGCCGCGTCTGGCAGACCGCGTCCAGCCGTTTTACTTGCCGATCTGGTTGCCGATGATGCCGCCAGCCGCCGCGCCGCCCAGCGTCGACAGCGCGTTGCCGCCGATCGCCGCGCCGGCGACGCCGCCGACACCCGCACCGATTGCCGTGTCGCGCTGGCGTCTCGTCATCGAATCGCAGGCCGACAGGCTTGTCACCGTCGCGACGAGGAGCGCACATACCCCAATACGCCGAATCGATTTCATGATCGTTGTCCTGTGGTTGTGAACGGAAGGCGCGCGACCGGCGGGCGGCCACGCATGTTTTCAATCTACGCGCCGTCCCGCGCCGCTGCTGTAAGGACTTGTTAAGCCTCGCGCGGTTTCGTAATCATTTGTTTCCCCGTGCGCCGGCAGGCACGCGACATGCGCAGGCCACGCGACATGCGTAAAAAAGCCCGCTCGAAAGCGGGCTTCGTGCATCGCGATGCATGTCAGGTGCGGATCGCCGCGTTCGCTCGTTCGCTTATTGACGGTGATAGATCTCGGCGCCGGTCTTGACGAACTCGACCGCCTTCACTTCCATCCCCTTCTTCAGCGCTTCGGTTTCCGACACGCCCTGCTGCGCCGCAAATTCGCGCACGTCCTGCGTGATCTTCATCGAGCAGAAGTGCGGGCCGCACATCGAGCAGAAGTGCGCGACCTTCGCCGAATCCTTCGGCAGCGTTTCGTCGTGGAATTCGCGCGCCTTGTCCGGATCGAGGCCGATGTTGAACTGGTCTTCCCAGCGGAACTCGAAGCGCGCCTTCGACAGCGCGTTGTCGCGCACCTGCGCGCCCGGGTGGCCCTTCGCGAGGTCGGCGGCGTGCGCGGCGAGCTTGTACGTGATGATGCCTTCCTTCACGTCGTCCTTGTTCGGCAGACCGAGGTGCTCCTTCGGCGTCACGTAGCACAGCATCGCGGTGCCGAACCAGCCGATCATCGCGGCGCCGATGCCCGACGTGATGTGGTCGTAGCCCGGTGCGATGTCGGTGGTGAGGGGCCCGAGCGTGTAGAACGGCGCTTCCTTGCACCAGTCGAGCTGGAGATCCATGTTCTCCTTGATCAGCTGCATCGGCACGTGGCCGGGGCCTTCGATCATCACCTGCACGTCGTGCTTCCACGCGATCTGCGTGAGTTCGCCGAGCGTCTTCAGCTCGCCGAGCTGCGCTTCGTCGTTCGCGTCGTAGATCGAGCCGGGACGCAGGCCGTCGCCGAGCGAGAAGCTCACGTCGTACGCCTTCATGATCTCGCAGATCTCTTCGAAGTGTTCGTACAGGAAGCTTTCCTTGTGATGCGCGAGGCACCACTTCGCCATGATCGAGCCGCCGCGCGACACGATGCCGGTCATCCGGTTCGCGGTGAGCGGCACGTACTGCAGGCGCACGCCCGCGTGGATCGTGAAGTAGTCGACGCCTTGCTCGGCCTGTTCGATCAGCGTGTCGCGGAAGATTTCCCAGGTCAGGTCCTCGGCCTTGCCGTTGACCTTTTCGAGCGCCTGGTAGATCGGCACCGTGCCGATCGGCACCGGGCTGTTGCGGATGATCCACTCGCGCGTTTCATGGATGTGCTTGCCGGTCGACAGGTCCATCACCGTGTCGCCGCCCCAGCGGATCGCCCACGTCATCTTGTCGACTTCCTCGCCGATCGACGACGTGACGGCCGAGTTGCCGATGTTCGCGTTGATCTTCACGAGGAAGTTGCGGCCGATGATCATCGGCTCCGATTCCGGGTGGTTGATGTTCGCGGGGATGATCGCGCGGCCGCGCGCGATTTCGTCGCGCACGAACTCGGGCGTGATCTCGGCGAGCGCATTCGCGCCGAATGCGGCAGCACCGAACGCCTGGCCCGGATGCTGGCGGCCCATCATCGCGGCGAGCTTCGCGCCGTTCGGGCCGCTCGACTTCAGACTCTCGATGTATTCGGCACGACGCTGGTTCTCGCGGATCGCGATGTATTCCATTTCCGGCGTGATGATGCCCTGACGCGCATAGTGCATCTGCGTGACGTTCCTGCCGGCCTGCGCGCGGCGCGGGTTGCGGTGCAGGCCCGGGAAACGCAGATCGGCGGTGGCCGGATCGGCCGCGCGCTCGAGGCCGTATCGGCTCGACAGGCCGGGGAGCACTTCGGTGTCGCCGCGCGCTTCGATCCAGCGCTGGCGCAGCGCGGGCAGGCCCGCGCGGATGTCGATCTTCGCTTCCGGATCGGTGTAGGGGCCCGACGTGTCGTACACGTAGATCGGCGGATTCTTTTCGCCGCCGAAGCCGGTCGGTGTGTCGGCCTGCGTGATTTCGCGCATCGGCACGCGGATGTCGGGCTGCGAGCCGGTCACATAGACTTTCCGCGAATTCGGCAGCGGCGCGACGGCAGCAGCATCGACGTGGGCGTCGGCGGACAGAAACTTCGGATTGGCGTTCATGCAATCTCCTGTGTGAGCGCCGGACAGGCGCTGCGGCGCTTGCCCGGAGCCCTTGACGAATGTGGGGCTCGAGCTAAGCAGGAGACGAGGCTTGGTGAGGCGGCGGATTCGTCAGAAGGATGGCGGCGGAATCCGTACGCTTCCCTGCGCTGGCATTATCCAGATCAGGTTCAAAGGGTATTTCTCACCCGCAATGCCGGTTGTTTGACCGAACGCATTGCAGGACCCCCGCGTTAGCAAGGGCACACGATACACCGGCTTTGCGGCGGTTTCAACCGGGCGTACAGTGATTATCCCGGTGCAGTCGCGCTGTGGCGGGCTGCATGGCAGGCGGGTGCGCCGCAACACGCTCGGTTGTCGTTCGGTCCGGCAGCTCGGTCGGCGGCGGATGAGCGGTGCAGCATGGCGGGCTGTCCGGCCGGCACAAAAAAATATTTTCAGATCGGCTGTCATTTCCCGTGACGTCGTCCGTCTATTCGGCTCCTCAAACCCATGTTTCGGAGAGATGTCATGAAAAAAGTACTGATCGCAGCCTGTGTCGCCGGTTTCGCCATGGTCGCAACGGGTGCGTATGCGCAGAACGACGCGATGTCGAAGGAAGGTTCGTCGATGTCGAAGGACGCGATGGGCCACGACGCGATGGCCAAGGACGGCGCGATGAAGAAGGACGCCATGAAGAAGCACGCGATGAAGAAGGACGCGATGTCGCACGACTCGATGGGCAAGCCGAAGTCGGACGACAAGATGGCCCCGTCGAACTGACGGAAACGGACGGAGCGCGGCCGACGCGCGTGTCGTTGCTGCGTGCCGGGACGGCACGCGGTGCCGGCCGACGCGCGGCACGCGCAACGCCGCACGTCAGCGCATGCGTTGCGTGGCCGGTCTTCGGCCCCGTCTCGCGCTCTGTCGCCTCATTCCGGGAGTTTTCATCATGCAAACCGTTCCCGCCACAGGGCGCGCGGCCGCCACGCCGCCCGCGCGCCCGATCCATCCGCTGTGGGTGCGCGCGAGCCACTGGCTCAACGCGCTCGCGGCCGTGCTGATGGCGCTGTCCGGCTGGCGCATCTACGACGCGTCGCCGATCTATCCGCCGTTCACGTTTCCTCACGGCATCACGATCGGCGGCTGGCTCGGCGGCGCGCTGCAATGGCATTTCGCGGCGATGTGGCTGCTCGTCGGCAACGGGCTGTTCTACCTCGCGATGTCGCTTGCGACCGGACGCCTGGTGCGCAAGATGCTGCCCGTCACGCCGGCGTCCGTGTGGCGCGACGTACGCGCCGCGCTCGGCGGGCGGCTGTCGCACGCCGACCTGAGCGTCTACAACGCGGTACAGCGCGCTGCGTACCTGACCGCGATCGTCGATCTCGTCGTGCTGGTGCTGTCGGGGCTCGCGATCTGGAAGTCCGTGCAGTTTCCGCTGCTGCGCGAGTTGTTCGGCGGTTACGACAACGCGCGCATCGTGCATTTCTGGGCGATGTCGCTGCTCGTCGCATTTTTTGTCGTACACGTCGCAATGGCGCTGCTGGTGCCGCGCTCGCTGCTCGCGATGCTGCGCGGCCGCTGACCCGCGAGCCGCGGGCGAAGGAAATCATCATGTCGGAATCCGAAAACAGGCGCGGCCAGCCGCGCTGGACCCTCGACCGGAAGTCGCTCGAACTCGACGTGCGCCGCGAGCTCGAGATGCCGTCGCGGCGGCTTTTCAACCGGCGCGTGCTGACGCTCGGCGGGCTGACGATGCTGACCGGCTGCACACTGCAGGACGATGCGTCGGTCAACACGTTCCTCGAGAAAGTGTCGCGCATGAACGATCGCGTGCAGGCCTGGCTGTTCAGCGGCGACCGGCTCGCACCGACCTACACCGAAGCCGACATCACGCGGCCGTTCCCGTTCAATGCGTACTACGGGATCGACGACGTGCCGCACGTCGATGCGTCGACGTATCGGCTCGTGCTGTCCGGCCGCGTGACGGGCAAGCGCGTGTGGACGCTCGACGAGCTGTATGCGCTGCCGCACGCGGAGCAGATCACGCGGCATATCTGCGTGGAAGGGTGGAGTGCGATCGGCCGCTGGGGCGGCACGCCGTTCGGCGCGTTCCTCGCGCGCGCCGGCGCCGACACGCGCGCGAAATACGTCGGCTTCAAGTGCGCGGACGACTACTACGAGAGCATCGACATGCCGACCGCGCTGCATCCGCAGACGCTGCTCGCGTTCGACTACGACGGCCGCCGGCTGCCGCCGGAATTCGGTTTTCCGATGAAGCTGCGGATGCCGACCAAGCTCGGCTACAAGAACCCGAAGCACATCATGGAAATCTTCGTGACCGATACGTTTCCGGGCGGCTACTGGGTCGATCAGGGATACAACTGGTTCGGCGGATCGTGAGCGGCGCATGGCCCGGCATTGCAGCGCATGCCCGTGCCGCGCTGCATCGCGGCACGGGCGTCATGCGTCATGCGGATGCGCGCACCTGGAGATCGACGCGCAGGCCGACTGCCGCGGCCATGTTCACGAGCGCGTCGAGCCCGAACAGGTTGATCTTGCCGCGCAGCAGATCGGAGACGCGCGGCTGCGTGACGCCCAGCCGTTGCGCAGCCTGGGCCTGATTGAGTTCGAGCTGTGCGATGCGCTGCTTGAGCGCGATCATCAGTTCGGAGCGCAGCTTCATGTTCTCGGCCTCGGCCGGCTGGCCCTCGATTGCGTCCCAGACGTTCGTGTAACGTTCATTGGTCATCGTTTCAACTCCATCATCAGCGTGCGATAACGCCGGGCGGCCAGGTCGATATCAGTTTTGTTCGTGCGTGCCGATTGCTTCCGGAAGCAGTGAAGCACGTAGACGGCATCGGCGAAGGTCGCGACATAGACGATCCGGAACGCGCCGCTCGCATCGCGCAGGCGAATTTCCCGCACGCCGACGCCGACGGTGCGCATCGGCTTCCAGTCGTCGGGCGCCAGGCCGCGCTGCACCTGGTCGATCTGGTGGCCGGCGTCACGCCGCGCGGGCAGCGGAAAGTCGCGAAGATCGTCGAGCGCGCTGCCGACGAACACGACCGGCTTCGGCGGAAGAATGGTTGAATTATACAAAATTTTGTATCGATGGTGCGGGTTTCGAACGGAGGCTGCGGACGGCGCGAGGAGGGTATGCCGACCGTCACGATAAGCGTGAATCGAAGGCCGGCACGCATGATTGGCTGTTCGGCCGATGTCTGGTTCGACCGTTACGGATTGCTACGAATTGCGTGTGGTACCGGCACCGACGCCGGCAATGTGCGCGCATCGCGCATCCGGCCCCGGATTTCAACCGCCCACCTGCCGGCCGAGAATTGTCGCGCCGAAACGTCAGTCCTTATCCTTTCAGACAGGTCTGACGATGCTTTCGAATCCTTGATGCCATAATCCCGAGCGTGCGCAGCCGAAACGGTTGCGCGCGTTTTTTTTTGCCCCTTTGCCGCCGCTTGCCGGTTCTCTTTCGTCGCCGTTCGCACTGCCATGTCGTTCCGCATGTTTGCTCTGCCTTCCCGGTCCCGCCAGGACCGTTTGCCGGCATTGCCGGCGTCTTTCAGCGGAGCACGCAACGCGACGTGCGGGCGGGCTGCACGATGACCCCGCTCGATCGCCTCCTCGATTTCTTCTCCCGCCTTTCGTTCCGGATCCGCCTGCCGCAAAGCCGCGGCGGCCGCGTCGCGCTGGCGCTCGTGTTCATCTATTTCGTCTGGGGTTCGACCTACAGCGGCCTGCATTTCGCGCTGCAGTCGTTCCCGCCGCTGCTGCTGTCGGGGTTGCGCAACCTGCTCGGCGGGATCGGCCTGTTCATCTTCGCGCTGCGGCGCAAGCCCGAATGGCCGACGCTGCTGGAGATCCGCAACTCGGCGATCGTCGGCACGATGCTCGTCGCGCTGTCGTCGGGCACGATCGCGCTCGGGATGCGCACGGTCAGCAGCGGCTCGGCCGCGGTGATGGTGGCCACGGTGCCGCTGTTCGCGACCGTGATCGCGGCGGTGGCCGGGCGGCCGGTGACGAAGGGCGAGTGGGCGGCCGTCGCGCTCGGGATGGTCGGCATCGTCGTGCTGAATTCGGGCGGCGCGGCAGCCGCGAACTCGGCGCTCGGCACGATCTGCGTGCTGGCCGGCGCGCTGTTCTGGGCGGGCGGCGCGCATCTCGCGACGCGGCTCAAGCTGCCGTCCGACCTGTTTTTGTCCACGTCGCTGCAGATCGGCCTCGGCGGGCTGATGTCGACGCTCGTCGCCTGGCTGCTCGGCGAACGCGTCGAGCAGCTGGCCGTCGGGCCCGTGTTCGCGTTTCTGTACCTGATGGTGTTCTGCACGATGGCCGCGTATGTCGCGTACGGCTATCTGATCCGCCACACGAGCCCGATCATCGCGAGCAGCTGCATGTACGTGAACCCGATCGTCGCGGTCGCGCTCGGTGCGCTGCTGCTTGGCGAACCGGTGACGATGGCGACCGTGGTCGCGACCGTCGCGATCCTCGGCAGCGTCGGACTGTCGTTCGTGTTCGATCCGGCGCGCCGGCCCGCGGCACGCGCGGCGGCTGCCGGTTCGCCGGTCGCGGCGGCCGCGTCGACGGCGGACGTTGCGTCCGCACCCGATCAGATCGCGCTGCCGGAAGCGGCGCCCATCCTGGCGCCTTCCGCCGTCCCGCTGGCGGTACCGACGCCGGCTGCCGTGATGGATCCGGCGGTGGTCATGGATCCGGCGCAGGCGTTCGCACCGCCGGCCGCGGGCGAACCGGCGGCACCGCGCGCCGACGCGTGATGCCGGCGCCGCCGGCCGCGCTCAGCCGCGCCGGCCGCCGCGATGGTGGGACCAGCCCGCGAGCGCGGTGAACAGCAGCCCGGCTGCACACATGCCGGTCCAGCCGAACGCGTGCCATGCGGCGACGCCGGCCGACGAGCCGAGCGCGCCGCCGATGAAATAGCACACCATGAACACCGTGTTGACGCGGCTGCGCGCCTCGGGCTTCAGCGCATAGATGCGCGACTGGTTCGAGATCTGCGCGGCCTGCACGCCGACGTCCAGCACGATCACGCCGATCACGAGCCCGACGAGGCTCGAGCCCGACAGCGCGAAGATCACGAACGACAGCGCGAGCAGCGCGATCGCGAGCGAGATGATCGTGCGCGGGCCGCGCGTGTCCGCGAAGCGGCCCGCGTAGGGCGCCGCAAGCGCGCCTGCCGCGCCGACGATCCCGAACAGGCCGGCCGCCTGCGGGCCGAGATGGAACGGCGCGCCGGCGAGCAAGAGCGTGAGCACGGGCCAGAACGCGCTGAACGCCGCGAACAGCGCGGCGCCCGTCAGCGACGCCTCGCGCAGCCCGCGCAGTTCGACCGCCAGATGCCACATCGAGCCGAGCAGCTTGCCGTACGGCAGCGTCGACGTCGGCGAGCTGCGCGGCAGCCGCAGCACGATCACGGCGGCCAGCGCGATGAGCGCCGCAACCGACGCGCCGAACACCGCGCGCCAGCCGAAATACTCGGCGACGAAGCCGGCGGCCGTGCGCGCGAGCAGGATGCCGAGCAGCAGGCCGCTCATCACGGTGCCGACCGCGTGCCCGCGTTCGGCGGGCGGCGCGATCTCGGCCGCGAACGGCACGGCCTGTTGCGCGATGGTCGCGAGCACGCCGATCGCGAGGCTCGCGACGGCGAGCACGGCCAGCGACGGCGCGGCGGCCGCCACGATCAGCGCGACCGACAGGCCGACGATCTGCATCAGGATCAGCCGGCGGCGATCGAAACGGTCGCCGAGCGGCGCGAGCAGGAACATCCCGGCCGCATAGCCGAGCTGGGTGGCGGTCGGCACCGCGCCGATCCACGACGCGCCGTCGGGAAAGGCCGAGCGGAAGCTGTCGAGCAGCGGCTGGTTGTAGTAGATGTTCGCGACGGACACGCCCGCGATCGTCGCGAGCAGCAACAGCAGGCTGCGCGAGTAGTGGGGCGAGGCGGCGTCGGTCGGACGGTCGGTGGAGGCGGTGGACATGGCTGCGCGGGCGAAGTTGGGCGGCGCGGCGCGCGGCGCACGCGTCGGGTGCGCAGGCGGGCCGGGCGCCAGCCGAGGCTGCCGATCATACCGGAGCACCGTGAATCCTGCCGGGCGCGGCGAACCGGCGAACCGGCGAACAGGCGAACAGGCGAACAGGCACAACCGGCACAACCGGCACAACCGGCACAACCGGCCGCCCGTTATCGCACGTCCTTCACGCGTTCAGTCGACCAGTTCCCCCGTCGGCTCATAGAACGGATAAGGCCCGGCGCCTTCGTCCACATACACGTGGTGCGACGTCATCCCCGTATCCGGCGCATAACGATGCACCGCGAACGCCGGCGGTTCGAGCCGGAACGCGGATGGCGCATCGGCCCGCAGGTCGAACGCGACCTGGTGCGCGGGCGCCGGCACGGCCGACGCGAGCGTGCCGCCGAAACGCGTAAACATCGTGCGGTGCACGTGGCCGCACAGCACGCGTTCGACGTTCGGATAAGCACGCAGCAGTGCGTCGAGTTGCGCGGCGGCGGCGGGCGCGAGGCGCAGTGCGTCCATATGGCCGATCCCCGATACGAACGGCGGGTGATGCAGCGCGACGATCACCGGGCGATCGCGTGCGGCGTCGAGCTGCGCGGCGAGCCATTTGAGCCGTGCGTCGCACAGGTCGCCGTGGCTCGCGCCGGGCACCTGCGAATCGAGCGCGAGCACGCGCACCGCGCCGACGTCGAGTGCGTACTGTACGAATTCGCCGTCCTGCAGTTCGGCGCGATCGGCGAACGCGCGGCGCAGCCCGGCGCGGTCGTCGTGATTGCCGATCATCAGGTAGTACGGAATCTCGAGCGGCGCGAGCAGGTTGCGCAGGTTGGCGTATTCGTCGTCGTGGCCGAAGTCGGTCAGGTCGCCGGTGACGAGCACGGCGTCGGGGCGCGGCACGAGCGCGTTCAGCTTCGCGATGCAGCGCGCGAGCGCGGCCGCCGTGTCGACGCGCCGGTACGCGAGCTGGCCCGGCCGCTTGATGTGGAGATCGCTGATTTGAGCTAGCAGCATCGTCGGTTCTCGGAATCGTCTGGTTATTGTGGGTGCGGCGTCATGCGCCGCGGTGGGGCGTGCATCCGTGGTGCATTCGAAGCGCATTACGCGCCGAGCGCGATCAGTCCTTCCGGTGCAATCGTAATGCCGACCGCGGTGCCGTGCGCGAGCGCGATGCGGCCCGGCACGTCGATCACGAGCGCGTCGGGCGCTGCGTGCTCGATCGTGAGCCGCGTGCGCTCGCCGAGGAACGCGCATGCACCGACCGTGCCGCGCAGCGGCGCATGCGCGGGATCGGCGAGCTGTGCATCCTCGGGGCGGAAGAACCACTCGTCGGCGGCATGCGGCGTGACGATCGCGCCGCCCGTCGTCACGAGCGCGCCATCGCGCCATTGTCCGCCAAGCCGGTTCAGCGTGCCGATGAACTGCGCGACCGTGCGGTTGGCCGGCCGGTAATAGATGTCGCGTGGCGTGCCGATCTGTTCGATGCGGCCCGCGCCCATCACGACGATCCGGTCGCCGAGCTCCATCGCTTCGGCCTGGTCGTGCGTCACGTAGACCGTCGTCACGCCGAGTTCGCGCAGCAGCGCATTCATCTCGCGACGCAGCACGTCGCGCAGTTTCGCGTCGAGTGCCGTCAGCGGTTCGTCGAGCAGCAGCACGCGCGGCCGTACCGCGAGCGCGCGCGCCAGCGCGACGCGCTGGCGCTGGCCGCCCGACAACTGATCGATCGGCTTGTCCGCGTGCGCGTCGAGCCGCATCATCGCGAGCAGTTCGTCGACGCGTTCGCGCAGCGCGCGCGGCTCGGTCTTGCGGATCTTGAGCCCGTAGCCGACGTTGCCGCGCACCGTCAGGTTCGGAAACAGCGCGTAGTTCTGGAACACCATGCCGACCTGCCGGCGCTCGATCGGCAGTGCGGTCACGTCGTCGTTGCCGAACGCGATCGTGCCGCCGGCGTCCGGCGTGTCGAGGCCCGCGATCAGGCGCAGCGTCGTCGTCTTGCCGCAGCCCGACGGCCCGAGCAGCACGAGCGTTTCGCCCGCGCCGATCGACAGGTCGAGCGGTTCGAGCACGCGCGTGCCGCGGAACGTCTTCGCGCAGCCGGTCAGGGTGATGGGAGTGGAATCGAGTTTCATAGTTGGTTCAACGAGGGCGGCGCTTGAGTGCACGCGTGCCGGACGGATCGACACCGAGCCATTGCATCGCGACGAGGAGCGGCAGCGTCATCAGCAGGAACAGGATCGTGTATGCGCTGCCGACTTCGAGGCGCAGCGACGCATAGGTATCGGCGAGCCCGACGGGCAGCGTCTTGGTGTCGGGCGTATGCAGCATCCACGTGAGGTTGAATTCGCCGATCGACAGCGTGAGCACCGCGAGCGCGCCCGCGACGATGCCGGGGCGCAGGTTCGGCAGCACGATCGTGACGAAGCGCGTGACGAACGACGCACCGAGGCTGGCCGCGCCTTCCTCGAGCGTGCGCAGGTCGGCGCCGGCCGCGACGGCCGCGACCGCGCGCACCATGAACGGCAGCGTGAACACGACGTGGCCGACGACGATGAACCACAGGCTCATCCGGAACGCGGTGAAGCCGCCGTACACGACCAGCAGCGCGAGCGCCGACGCGAGGCCGGGCAGCGCGACCGGCAGCACGAGCGCTTCCTCGATCGCGCGCGAGATGCGGCTCTTGCTGCGCGCGAGCGCATAGCCGGCCGGCACGCCGACCGCGAGCACGATCGCGAGCGTCGCGAACGCGACGTATAGAGACAGCGCGACCGAGCCGTGATACTGCTGCCACACCTGTTCGAGCCAGCGCAGCGTGAGGCCGCTCGACAGTCCGCGGAAATAGTTGACGGTCAGGCCAGCGAGCACCGACATCACGACGGGCACGATCAGGAACGCGCACAACAGCAGCGTGACGCCCCATTGCAGCGCGGCGATCGCACGCGCGCCCGTGACGCGCGGCGCGCGGCGCGCGACGCCGTTCGCCTGCGCGGGAACGGAAGCGGGAGCGGGCGCCGGAGACGGCGCGGAAGAGCCGGAAAGCGATTGCATGCAGGAATCCTCAGGCCGCGGCGGCGGCGGTGTGGCCGGTGAAGCGGCGCGCGAGCGCGAGCACGGCCCAGGTGACGACGCCGAGCACGATCGACAGGCCGGCCGCCGTCGCGATGTTCGCGTTCAGCGTGAACTCGGTATAGATCGTCATCGGCAGCACGTTCAGGTCGGTGGCCAGCGTGAACGCGGTGCCGAACGCACCCATCGCGGTCGCGAAGCAGATCGCGCCGGCCGCGATCAGGCCGGGCGCAAGCGCGGGCAGCACGATGTCGACGAAGATGCGCCACGGCGACGCGCCGAGCGAGCGCGCGGCTTCCTCGAGCGATGCATCGAGCTTCGATGCGGCCGCGATCACGGTGACGATCACGCGCGGAATCGAGAAGTACAGGTAGCCGACGAACAGGCCCGCGACCGAATACGCGAACACCCACTTGTCGCCGGTGAGCTTCGCGGACAGCATGCCGATCAGCCCCTGGCGCCCGGCGAGCATGATCACCATGAAGCCGACGACGACGCCCGGGAACGCGAGCGGGAACGTGAGGAGCGCGAGCAGCACGCGCTTGCCGCCGAATTCGCGGCGCGCGAGCAGCAGGCCGGAGATCGTCGACAGCGCGAGCGTCGCGAGCGTGACGCCCGCGGACAGCGCGACGGTCTCGCCGAGGCTCTTCATGTAGCGTGCATTGCCGAGCAGCGCCGCATACTGCGAGAAGAACGCGCCGTCGGCGGACACCTGCACGAGCGCCGCCATCGGCAGCAGCCAGAACGCGGCGAACATCGCGAGCGCCGGCGCGACGAGCGCGACGCGCCAGCGCAGCGGGAAAGTCTGATCGAGCATCGGTTGCGTCCTGCTGCTTACTGCATCACCTGCAGGTACTGCTGGCCGAACGCCTGCTGACCGGCCGCCATCTTGCCGAAGTCGACCGGCTTCGCACGTGCGTACTCGCTCGCCGGCAGGAACTTCGCGGCGACATCGGCGCCGAGCGCCTGTGCGCGCACCGGGCGCAGGTACGCGTTGGCCCACAGCTTCTGGCCTTCGTCCGACAGCACGAAGTCGAGCACCTTCCTGCCGTTCGCGTCATGCGGCGCGCCCTTCACGAGGCTCATCACGTACGGCACTGCGATCGTGCCTTCCTTCGGAATCACGAACTCGACGTTCGCGTTGTCCTTGTATTTCGCGCGATACGCGTCGAAGTCGTAATCGAGCAGGATCGGAATCTCGCCGGACAGCACGCGCGCATACGCGGTCTGCTTCGGCACGATCGGCGCGTTCGCCTTCAGCTTGCGGAACCAGTCGAGCGCCGGCTTGAAGTTGTCGACGCTGCCGCCGAGCGCCTGGTTGACGGCCACCGCACCCGCGTAGCCGACGAATGCGCTGGACGGATCGAGATAACCGACCATGCCCTTGTATTCGGGCTTCAGCAGGTCGGCCCACGAGCGCGGCACCGGCTTGCCGTCGAGCGCGTCCTTGTTCACGAAGAAGCCGAGCGTGCCCGAGTGGATCGCGAACCAGTAGCCTTGCGGGTCCTTCAGGTTCGCGGGGATGTCGTTCCAGTGCGCGGGCTTGTACGGCGCGATCACGCCCTTGTCCTTCGCCTGGAATGCCGACGACACGCCGAGGTAGACGACGTCGGCGACGGGGCTCTTCTGCTCGGCGATCAGCTGCGCGATCGACTGGCCCGAGTTCTTGTTGTCGAACGGCACGCGGATGCCGGTCTTCTGCTTGATCGCCGCGATCTGCGCGGCCCAGTCGGCCCATTCGGGCGGGCAGTTGTAGCAGATCGCCGTTTCGTCGGCGTGGGCGGCGGGTGCGCCGGCGAAAAGTGCGGCGCAGGCGAGCGGCGCGGCGAGTGCGCGCAGCAGCGAGGTCAGGCGAAAGGACACGGTGGGTCTCCGGGCGAGTGTGTGGCGCTGGGGTGGTGTGGTGGTCGGCGTGCGTGGTCGCACGCCGGTGCGTTCAGGCCTTGCGCAATTGCAGGTCGGTGGCAGGCGGCGCGACCGTCGCACCGTCGCGCACCGCGTGCGGCAGGATCAGCGACGTGCGTTCGATCGTTGCGCCGCCGATGCATTCGACGAGACGCTGCCATGCGTGGCGGCCGATGTCGCGGTTCGGCGTCGCGACGCTCGCGAGCGGCGGTGCGAGCAGTTCGCCGATCGCGATCCCGTCGAAGCCGAGCACCGACAGGTCGTCCGGGATCGAGAAGCCCGCGCGGCGCAGGCCGCGCATCACGACCATCGCGAGCAGGTCGTTGCTGCAGAAGAGCGCGGTCGGGCGCGTTGCACGCGAGGTCAGATGTGCGAGCACCGCGTCGGGCAGCTCGGGCGCGTTGAAGTCGACTTCGACCGGCGGCAGCGTGGCGACGCCGCTTTCCTCGAGCGCTTGCGCATAACCGAGATGGCGCTGGCGCGCGCGATCCGACGCGGCGAGCGAACCGGCCAGCATCAGCACGCGGCGGTGACCGCGCGCGGTCAGCACCCGCACGCCGTCGTAGGCGGCGCTGCGGTTGTCGACCGACACCGACGGGCGGCGCTGCGTGTCGTTGTGCATCAGCACGTAATGCGGGCCGTCGCGGTCGAGCATGTCGAGCAGCGGGTGCGTGTCCGCGTCGGCGACGGTCAGGATCAGCCCTTCGACGCGCTGCTCGCGCAGCGTCTCGATCGCGTGACGCTCGCGCGCCGCGTCGTACTCGGTCGTCATCAGGATCAGCTTGAAGCCGGCCGCGGTCGCGAGCTCGTCGATGCCTTGCAGGCAGTCGGCGAACACGGGGTTCGACAGCGTCGGCACGACGACGCCGACGAGCCGCGTGCGTTCGCCGCGCAGTTGCCGGCCGAGCGGGCTCGGGCGGAACTGCAGCGTGTCGATCGCGGTGCGGATCGTCTGCAGCGTGGCGGGGCTGACGGTATGCGGTGCGTTGATCGCACGCGAAACGGTGGCGATCGAGAAGCCCGCGAGGGCAGCAACGTCCTTAATGGTCGAGGTCATGAAGTAGCGCGATGTAAACGTTTTCGGCAGGGGGGATTATCGAAAACGTTTGTGACTTCGCGATGACTTGCGCGACGCTTGTTTCGCAACAGGCGCGATACAAACGTCAGACGGTTTGGGGCCGTCGGACAAGGCGGGCTCGATTGTATCGGCGGATGTTGCGGCGCGGGACGAAATCGCGGGCGGTGTCGTATCGGCGCCGATTACACTGGATGAAGGCGTGCGATGCGATGGTGCGTCGAGTGGCGATGGAGCGCGCACGTACGACGCGTCCCAACGCATGTTGCCCGAATAAGGGAACGCATGCGCAAGCAATGGTAGAATCGCGTCCGCCCTCTTGCCGGGGTGATGAAATTGGTAAACATAGCGGACTTAAACGATTGAGTGCCCGGCCGGAAACGGTCGGTGCAGAACCCTTCAAATTCGGCGAAACCCCTGATGCGCGCATCGAGGCAACGCCGAGCCAAGCCTCGCGGCTCCCGCGAGGAAGGTGTAGAGACTAGACGGGGGGCGCCTAAGGCGCACGGGCAGCGGTCACGCCCGCGCGCGACGGCGAAGGCATAGTCCAGCGCACGAACGGCATCGCGCTCGCGACGCCGGCTTCGAAAGAAGCAGTGTGACGAAAATCCGCCGCCTTGATTGGCTTGCCGGTTCAAGTCCGGTCCCCGGCACCACGATCGCTTCCACGCGATTCCATGAAGGCCCGAAAACCCGCGAGAGATCGAACGCTCGCGGGTTTTTTGTTTCTGCGGCGTTGCATCGGATGCGATGACCATGCAACCGACACAGGCGCGCGCGACCGCCACCTGCGACAGGCATACCATCCCGCCATCCCGCGCCTATCATGGCAAATATGCTCACCGCGATCGAGCGGGTTGGTCATCGACGGCCGGCGCGGCATTGCATAGATTTCCAAGGTTGGCGCGCTTATCCGCGCGCCAGCCCGCGCGCAGGCCGGCAACCGGCCGCGCGCGCCTATCAGCGTGAGACACAATCGAGCGTGGAGACGACACGATGAGCCTGTCAGAGCCATTGCGTCTGCATGTGCCGGAGCCCACCGGGCGCCCGGGCTGCAAGACGGACTTTTCCTATCTGCATCTATCGCCGGCCGGCGCGGTCCGCCGCCCGCCGATCGACGTTGCCCCGGCGGACACCGCCAATCTCGCCCGCAGCCTCGTGCGCGTGCTCGACGACAGCGGCAAGGCCCTCGGCCCGTGGGTGCCGGACCTCGACGATGCGCGACTGATCGCCGGGTTGCGCGCGATGCTCAAGACCCGCATTTTCGACGCGCGCATGATGATCGCGCAGCGCCAGAAGAAAATCTCGTTCTACATGCTGAGCCTCGGCGAAGAGGCGATCGGCACCGCGCACGCGATGGCGCTGCGCGACGGCGACATGTGCTTCCCCACCTACCGGCAGCAGAGCATCCTGATCGCGCGCGACGTGCCGCTCGAGCGAATGATCTGCCAGCTGATGTCGAACGAAGGCGACCCGCTCAAAGGGCGCCAGCTCCCCGTGATGTACTCGGACCGCGACGCGGGCTTTTTCTCGATCTCCGGCAATCTCGCGACGCAGTTCATCCAGGCGGTCGGCTGGGGGATGGCGTCGGCGATCAAGGGCGACACGAAGATCGCGTCCGCATGGATTGGCGACGGCGCGACGGCCGAAGCCGACTTCCACACCGCGCTCACGTTCGCGCACGTGTACCGCGCGCCGGTCGTGCTGAACGTCGTCAACAACCAGTGGGCGATCTCGACGTTCCAGGCGATCGCGGGCGGCGAAGGCACGACGTTCGCGGGGCGCGGCGTCGGCTGCGGGATCGCGTCGCTGCGCGTCGACGGCAACGACTTCCTCGCGATCTACGCGGCGTCGAGCTGGGCTGCCGAACGCGCGCGCCGCAATCTCGGCCCGACGCTGATCGAGTGGGTGACCTACCGCGCGGGCGCGCATTCGACGTCGGACGATCCGACCAAGTACCGGCCGAGCGACGACTGGTCTCATTTCCCGCTCGGCGATCCGATCGCCCGCTTCAAGCGCCACCTGATCGTCAAGGGCATCTGGTCGGACAGCGCGCACGACGCGCTGACGGCCGAGCTCGAGGCCGAGGTGATCGCCGCGCAGAAGGAAGCGGAGAAATACGGGTCGCTGGCCGACGACCGGATTCCGTCGCCGGCCTCGATGTTCGACGACGTGTACAAGGAGCTGCCCGCGCATCTGCGCCGTCAGCGCCAGGAACTGGGAGCATGACCATGGCGCACCAAGAGACAGCCACGGCGACGCAGCCGATGACGATGATCCAGGCGCTGCGCTCCGCGATGGACGTGATGCTCGGGCGTGACGGCGACGTGGTCGTGTTCGGGCAGGACGTCGGTTATTTCGGCGGCGTGTTCCGCTGCACCGAAGGACTGCAGAACAAATACGGCAAGTCGCGCGTGTTCGATGCGCCGATCTCGGAAGGCGGGATCGTCGGCGTGGCGGTGGGGATGGGCGCATACGGGCTGCGCCCGGTGTGCGAGATCCAGTTCGCCGACTATTTCTACCCGGCATCCGACCAGATCGTGTCGGAAGGCGCTCGGCTGCGCTATCGCTCGGCCGGCCAGTTCACCGCGCCGATGACGATCCGGATGCCGTGCGGCGGCGGTATCTACGGCGGCCAGACACACAGCCAGAGCCCGGAGGCGATGTTCACGCAGGTGTGCGGGCTGCGCACGGTGATGCCGTCGAATCCGTACGACGCGAAAGGGCTGCTGATCGCGTCGATCGAGAACGACGATCCGGTGATCTTCCTCGAGCCGAAACGGCTGTACAACGGGCCGTTCGACGGCCATCACGAACGGCCCGTCACGTCATGGCTCAAGCATCCGGCGAGCGCGGTGCCCGAGGGCTACTACACGGTGCCGCTCGATAAGGCCGCCGTGGTGCGGCCCGGCAACGACGTGACGGTGCTGACGTACGGCACGACGGTGCACGTGTCGCTCGCCGCGGCCGAGGAAACGGGCATCGACGCGGAGGTGATCGACCTGCGCACGCTGTGGCCGCTCGACCTCGACACGGTCGTCGCGTCGGTGCGCAAGACCGGGCGCTGCGTCGTGGTGCACGAGGCGACGCGCACCTGCGGCTACGGCGCGGAACTGGTGTCGCTGGTCCAGGAACATTGCTTCTACCACCTCGAGGCGCCGGTCGAGCGCACGACGGGCTGGGACACGCCGTATCCGCATGCGCAGGAATGGGCGTACTTTCCGGGCCCGGCCCGGGTCGGCGAAGCGTTGCGACGCGTGATGGAGGCGTGAAATGGGGATTCATGTCATCAAGATGCCGGATATCGGCGAAGGGATCGCCGAGGTCGAGCTGGTGGCCTGGCATGTGGAAGTCGGACAGACGATCACGGAAGACCAGCCGCTCGCCGACGTGATGACGGACAAGGCGGCGGTCGAGATTCCGTCGCCGGTGTCGGGCAAGGTGCTGGAACTTGGCGGCCGGATCGGCGAGATGATGGCGGTCGGCAGCGAGTTGATACGGCTCGAAGTTGAAGGCGATGGCAACCTGAAGGCCGGCGCACCGGTGCGAGAAACAAAGGTGGAAACCGCACCGGTTGCGGCGGCGCCGTCGACGCCGGTCGCCGACGTACCGGCTGCAAGGCCGGCGGCGCCGCGTCATGAGGCCAAACGTGATGCCGCGGAGCCGCATCGTGCGGAACGTGCCGGACTTGCGGCGCTCGCGCCGGGCGAACGGCCGCTCGCGTCGCCGGCCGTGCGTCAGCGCGCATGGGACATGGGCATCGAGCTGCGCTATGTGCGCGGCACGGGTGAAGCCGGGCGGATCCTGCACGCGGACCTCGACGCGTATGCGAAGACGAGCGGCGGTGCGGCGCGTGCGTCGCAAGCGCACGGCTACGAAGAACGCAACGACGAAACCGAAGTGCCGGTGATCGGCCTGCGGCGCGCGATCGCGCGCAAGATGCAGGAAGCGAAGCGCCGCATTCCGCACTTCAGCTATGTCGAGGAAATCGACGTCACCGAGTTCGAATCGTTGCGCGCGGACCTGAACCGCCGCTACGGCGATACGCGCGGCCGGCTCACGCCGCTGCCGCTGCTGATCCGCGCGATGGTGATCGCGCTGCGCGACTTCCCGCAGATCAACGCGCGCTTCGACGACGAAGCGGGCGTCGTCACGCGCTACGGCGCGGTGCACATGGGTGTTGCGACGCAGACGGATGCGGGCCTCACGGTGCCCGTACTGCGTCATGCGGAAGCGCGCGACGTATGGTCGATCTCCGCCGAAATCGCGCGGCTCGCCGATGCGGTGCGCGCGAACCGCGCGCAGCGCGACGAGTTGAGCGGCTCGACGATCACGATCTCGAGCCTCGGCGCGCTCGGCGGCATCGTGTCGACACCGGTCATCAATCATCCCGAAGTCGGCATCGTCGGCGTGAACCGGATCGTCGAGCGACCGATGATTCGCGACGGCGCGGTCGTCGCGCGCAAGATGATGAACCTGTCGTCGTCGTTCGACCATCGCGTCGTCGACGGCGCGGACGCGGCCGAGTTCATCCAGGCCGTGCGCGGGGTGCTCGAACGCCCGGCACTGCTGTTCGTGGAGTGACGCCGATGAAAAACGAACACACCACGCTGCTCGTGATCGGCGGCGGCCCGGGCGGCTATGTCGCCGCGATCCGCGCCGGCCAGCTCGGCATTCCGACCGTGCTGGTCGAGCGCGACCGGCTCGGCGGCACGTGCCTGAACATCGGCTGCATTCCATCGAAGGCGCTGATCCACGTGGCCGATGCGTTCGAACAGGCGTGCGGTCAGGCCGGCGAAGGGGCGCTCGGAATCCGCGTGCGCACGCCCGAGATCGACATCGCGCAAAGCGTCGCGTGGAAGGACGGCATCGTCGACCGGCTGACGCGCGGCGTCGGCGCGCTGCTCAAGAAGAACGGCGTGCGCGTGCTGCACGGCGAAGCGCGCGTGGTCGACGGCAAGACTGTCGACGTCGTCGCCGGCGGCCACACGGCGCGGATCGGTTGCGAGCACCTGTTGCTCGCGACCGGTTCCGAACCGGTCGAACTGCCGTCGATGCCGTTCGGCGGGCGCGTCGTGTCGTCCACCGAGGCGCTGTCGCCCACGACGTTGCCGAAGCGGCTGGTCGTCGTCGGGGCCGGGTATATCGGGCTCGAACTCGGGATCGTCTATCGCAAGCTTGGTGTCGACGTCAGCGTCGTCGAAGCGGCGGAGCGCGTGTTGCCTGCGTACGATGCCGAGCTCGCGAGGCCGGTTGCCGATTCGCTCGCGCGGCTCGGCGTCGGGCTGTGCCTCGGCCACAAGGTGCTCGGGCTCGCGCAGGACGGCGCGGTGCGTGTGCAGGCGGCCGATGGCGCGGAACGGACGCTGCCGGCCGATCGCGTGCTGGTCGCGGTCGGCCGCCGGCCGCGCGTCGACGGCTTCGGGCTCGAAGCGCTGCCGCTCGATCGCAACGGCCGGGCGCTGTGGATCGACGACGAATGCCGGACGTCGATGCGCAACGTGTGGGCGATCGGCGACGTCGCCGGCGAGCCGATGCTCGCGCATCGCGCGATGGCGCAGGGTGAGGTGGTCGCCGAGCTGATTGCCGGCCGGCGCCGCAAGTTCATGCCGGCATCGATCCCGGCCGTGTGCTTCACGGATCCCGAGATCGTGACGGCCGGCTGGTCGCCGGACGACGCCCGCGCGGCCGGCGTCGATTGTCTGAGCGCGTCGTTTCCGTTCGCGGCGAACGGGCGCGCGATGACGCTGCAGGCAACCGAAGGTTTCGTTCGCGTCGTCGCGCGGCGCGACAACCACCTGATCGTCGGCTGGCAGGCCGTCGGGCGCGGCGTGTCGGAGCTGGCTGCGGCGTTCTCGCAGTCGCTGGAGATGGGCGCGCGGCTGGAAGACATCGGCGGCACGATCCATGCGCATCCGACGCTGGGCGAAGCGCTGCAGGAAGCGGCATTGCGTGCGCTGGGGCACGCGTTGCATGTTTGACGCGTCGTTCTGAAACGGAGGCGCCGGTGCGCAATGTGCGCATCGGCGGCTTTCAGGTTGTCGTGCCGTTTGCTGCGAGCTGCGCCGGTTTCTGAGCCGAAGCAAATCCGAATCGGTCGCGCACGGCTTTGGCGACGCAAAAAAGCCCGCGAATGGGCTTTATATCGTTCGTCGCACAAATATCTGATAACCATAATCTTTAATGGTCTGAGATGCGATGGCCCGGAGCCGGCGGCGCGACGCGGCCAGTTCGAGATAGGGCATGAGTGCAGCCTGTAATTTTTAGAGATGGGGGCCGGTTGCCGGCGCCACGTCGGCCGACCATCATGTCGGTAGCCGGAAACCGGGCCGCTCCCGGCCCGCCAACGCAGGCTCCACACGGAAGAACCGGACATGAAACTGCTGCTCGTCGGCGCGACCGGACTCGTCGGGCGCCACGTCCTCGAAGTCGCGCTTGCCGATGCGCGGGTCGATCACGTGGTCGTCCTCGCGCGTAGGCCGTTGTCGCCGCATCCGAAGATGCGCGCACTGGAGGTCGACTTCGATCATCTGCCCGACACGGCCGACTGGTGGCAGGCCGATGCGGTGATCTGCACGCTCGGCACCACGATGCGCGCCGCCGGCTCGCAGGCGGCATTCCGGCGCGTCGATCACGACTATCCGCTCGCGGTCGCGCGGCTCGCGCACCGGCACGGCACGCCGGCCTACGTGCTGAACTCGGCGCTCGGCGCGGATCCGGCGTCGCGCATCTTCTACAACCGCGTCAAGGGCGAGGTCGAACAGGCGCTGGCCGGCGTCGGGTTCGCGTCGCTCACTTATGTGCGGCCGGGCCTGATCGGCGGCAGCCGCGACGAATTCAGGCTCGGCGAGCGGCTGCTGGTGTTCGCGTTGAACATCGCCCGACCCGTGTTGCCGGCGAAGTGGCGCGTGAATCCCGCGTCACGGATTGCGCGCGCACTGGTCGACGCCGCGATCGACGCGCGGCCGGGTGTGCAGGTCGTCGCATCGGATCGGCTCGTCTGAAGCGGCGCGCGCGCATGACGGGATGCGCCGGCCGAATCCCGGCGCATGGTCGATTCGTAAAACCGTTTCGTCATACAAAGCGATAGCGCGCTCGCGGCACGCGCGCTGACCTACGATGGAGACATTGCTTCCATCGTCCTTCGAACCGTGTGCACCCACTACCGCGCCCCCGGTGAAGACCCGGGCATCAGCGAGCTGAAGATCGGCATCGGCGATCTGTACCGCCGCGACCCGTGGGCACCCGACGTGTATCCCGACTACGCGGCGCCGATCGCGCGCGCCGACGGCGACGGCCTCGCGGTCGTGGCGGCCGTGTTCGGCTTCTGGCCGAAATTCATGCAGCCCGAGCGGCTCGACGAGAACGGCCGGAAAAGAAAGAAGCTCGATACGATGAACGCTCGCGCGGAAACGGTCGGTTCGTCGCGGCTCTACGGTAGTGCGTGGCGCAACGGCCAGCGCTGCCTGATTCCGGCGCGGTGGATCTGCGAGCCATGTTACGAAACCGGCCGCAACGTGTGGCAGCGGATCGGCGTCGACGGCTGGCAACCGTACTGTGTCGCCGGCATCTGGCGGCGCTACGAAACCGACGACGGCCGCGAATGCATCGGCATGGCGATGCTCACGGTGAATGCCGACGATCATCCGGTGTTCGCGCGGATGCATCGGCCCGGCGACGAGAAGCGGGGCGTCGTGATCCTGCGGCGCGACGACTACGACGAATGGCTGCATGCGCGCGGCAGCGAAGCCGCGCGGCGCATGCTGAACCTGCTCCCCGCCGGCGACATGGCGGCCGCGCCCGATCAGGCACCGCCCGCGAGCGCCTGACCTTTCATTTTTCCGACGTCCGACTTGCAATCAAATCCGCCGGACGCGTCGCGATCATTCGGACAATTTCCAAAATTTGCCGATTCCGGGTAATCACCGATATCTCGCAAGTTGTATATACAAGATCATCCGCTGGCAATGTCGGCACACGTCGTGCCGCTTGCGCGCCAGCGTGCAAACCGTGCGTGCGTGGCGCATGCCGGCGATCCACGGCGCCCCGCACCCGAAGAGCCGAAAGGGCGGCTCGCAGATTCCTGTCTTGTTCAAACCATTTGCGATCCTGAGTATTTTGGAGATTTCCCCCGTGTCAACGAATTCCAGTGGAAAAGCCGGCGGCCTGATCGAGGTTCGCTCGATCGACTTCATTCCCGATGCCGAACGCCACGGCGGACTGCTGAGCCAGTTCACGCTGTGGCTGTCGGCGAACATGCAGATCACCGCCATCGTCACCGGTGCGCTCGCCGTCGTGCTCGGCGGCGACGTGTTCTGGTCGCTGGTCGCGCTGCTGCTGGGCCAGCTCGTCGGCGGCGCAGTGATGGCGCTGCACGGCGCGCAAGGGCCGCAGCTCGGGCTGCCGCAGATGATCTCGAGCCGCGTGCAGTTCGGCGTGTACGGCGCGATGATCCCGATCGTGCTCGTGTGCCTGATGTATATCGGCTTTTCCGCCAGCGGCTCGGTGCTGGCCGGGCAGGCCGTCGCGCAGCTGCTGCACGTCGACGACGCTGCAGGCATCCTGCTGTTCGCGGCCGTGATCGTCGTGCTGACCGTGTTCGGCTATCGCGCGATCCACTTCGTCGGCCGGATCGCGAGCGTGGTCGGCATCGTCGCGTTCGTCTACATGTTCTCGCAGCTGTTCGCGAACCACGACGTCGGCGCGCTGCTCGCGAACAGGCATTTCTCGCTCGCGAGCTTCCTGCTGTCGATGTCGCTGTCGGCGTCGTGGCAGATCGCGTTCGGCCCGTACGTCGCCGACTATTCGCGCTACCTGCCGCGCTCGACGTCGTCGGTCGCGACGTTTCTTGCGGTCGGCCTGGGCTCGGTGATCGGCGCGCAGGCGGCGATGGTGTTCGGCGTGTTCGCGGCCGCACTGGCCGGCAGCCAGTTCGCGCACCATGAGGTCGCGTATATCGTCGGTCTCGGCTCGACGGGCGCCGTGGCCGCGCTGCTGTACTTCAGCATCGCGTTCGGCAAGGTGACGGTGACGGCGCTCAACGCGTACGGCAGCTTCATGTCGATGGCGACGATCGTCAGCGGCTTTCGCGGCAAGGGCGCGGTATCGTCGAAGAGCCGCCTCGTGTACATCTTCGGGATGATCTGCGTGTCGACGCTGATCGCGCTCGCGGGCCGCCATTCGTTCCTGAAGGAATTCACCGCGTTCATCCTGTTCCTGCTCGCGTTCTTCACGCCGTGGAGCGCGATCAACCTGGTCGACTACTACTGCTTCACGCGCTCGCGCTACGACGTGCCGGCGCTGTCCGATCCGGATGGCCGCTACGGCCGCTGGAACGCGATGGCGATCACGATCTACGTGGTCGGCATCCTCGTGCAGCTGCCGTTCATGTCGACGCACATCTACACGGGGCCGCTCGTCGACGCGCTCGGCGGCACCGACATCTCGTGGATCCTCGGCCTGATCGTGCCGGCCGTGCTGTATTACGTCGGTGCGCGCGCGTCGCGTCGCGTTATCCCCGAACGCCTGATCCTGCCGCTCGAACGCGGCGAAGTTCACCACTGACGACACGTCTCGCGCATCGGGCCGGCCGGCTGCCGGCCTGAGCGGTACGTCGTGCCGGGCGCTGCCTGCGCCGGGCTCTCCTGCACATTCCCTTTCCCGCGATGCCGGTGCGGTGCTACCGCCGTGCCCGGCGTCGTTTCATTCTCGTTCAATAAAATAGTATGACTAAGCAAAAAAAATGCCGCGGGAGCGCTTCCCCGGTGCGGCCGCCGCATGCCGTTCTTCGCATGACGGTCGCGGCCGCGTGCCTTTGCGGCTCGGGCGCCGCGCTCGCGCAGGACGGCGTCACGCTGTACGGCGTGATCGACGAATTCGCGCAATACGTGAATACGGGCAACGGCTATACGGCGGCGATCGGCTCGGGCGGCCAGTGGGGCAGCCGGTTCGGGCTGAAGGGCGGCGAGGAGATCGGCGGCGGGCAGAAAATCGAGTTCGCGCTGGAAAACGGCTTCAACCCGAACGACGGCACGCTGGCGAGTTCGGGCAGCATGTTCAACCGGCAGGCGTGGGTCGGCATCGCGGGGCAGTGGGGCAAGGTGCGCGCGGGCCGGCAGAATTCGCCGCTGTTCAACGACCAGGGCGGGCAGGATGCGTTCGGCGGCGTCACGCAGGCGTCCGGCATGGACAACCTGACCGTGTTCGCGTTCCGCACCAGCAATACGCTGTCGTACCAGAGCCCGGAGATAGCCGGCTTCCAGGGTGGGCTGTATTTCGGGTTCGGCGATGCGGGCGGCGCGCGCTCGGCTGGCTCCAGCCAGCAGTTCGACCTGACCTACGAGCACGGGCCGTTCGCTGCGTTCGTCGCGGGCCAGTGGCTGAAGAACGCGACGGCGACCACGACCGATCGCACGCTCATGGCCGGCGCGTCGTACGCGTTCGGCAACGCAACCGTGTACGGCGGCTTCTCCGCCGTGAAGTGGGCCGACCTCGGGATCGATTCGCGCGTGTACGGGCTGTCGGTCAAATACCAGTTCAACCCGGCGAACTATGTCGCGCTTGGTTACGCGTATCTGCACGACCAGTCGTCGCAGGGCAACAACGCGGACCAGCTCGGGCTGATGTACGAGTACGACCTGTCGAAGCGCACGAGCTTCTATGGCGCGCTGTCGTACCTGCGCAACCGCAACCAGGCCGGCTACACGCTCGCGGGCGCGGCGAACCCCGGCCTGCCGCTCGCGTATCCGGGCGCGAATGCGCGCGGCGTGCAGCTCGGCATCGTGCATCGCTTCTGATGCCGTCGACGCGCCGGGCCGTGTGCGCCCGGCGCTTTCTCCGCGCGCTCGCGCCGCTATTTCCCCAGCCGCTCCGCGAGCGAATAGCGCTGCATGCAGCGCTCCATCGCGTCGAGAAACGCGTGCTCGGCCGCGTTCATCTTGCGGTCGCGATGCCACAGCAGGAACACGTCGACATCGACGAGCCCGTCGTCGGGCGGCAGCCGCCACAGCCGCTGCTGCGCGATGTCGTCGCGCACGATGTGCTCGGGCAGGCAGCCGATCCCGTAGCCCGCGAAGATCAGCCGCCGCACTTCCTCGAGGCTCGGCGACGACGCGACGATGCGCCCCGTGAAGCCCTTCTGGTCGCGGAACACGGTGAGCGGCGACAGGCTGTCGCCGATCTGGTCGCTCGTGAACGACACGAAATTTTCCGCGAGCAGATCGTCCATCCGCAGTTGCGTCTGCCCGAACAGCCGGTGATGGCGGCCGCAGTAGATCGCATAACGCTGGCGCAGGAAGCAGCGCATCTCGAGCTTGTCGTGCGGCGTGCGGCACAGGCCGAGCCCGGCCGTGGCCGTCTTCTGCAGTAGCGACGAAAGAATGTCCGACGAGCGCATCACTTCGATCTGCAGGTCGATGCGCGGATACGCGCGATGGAAGTCCGCGAGGAACTCGTCGTAGACGGGCGATTCGATGCGGCTCACGGTCAGCAGCCGGATCGAACCGGTCAGGTCGGCCGTGCTGTCGTCGATTTCCGTTTCGAGGCGCGAGATGCCGCCGTAGATGTCGCTCGCGATCCGGTATACGGCTTCGCCGGCCGGCGTCGGCGCGAAGTGCGCGCCGCGCCGCTCGATCAGCCGGCGCTCGAGCGCGTCCTCGAGCCGCCGCAATGCCTGGCTCACGGCCGGCTGCGTCACATGCAGGCGCGCGGCCGCGCGGCTCACGCTGCGCTCCTGGATGATCACCAGGTAGGTACGCAGCAGGTTCCAGTCGAGACGGTCGTTCAGGAACGGGGCGAGGTCGGGGCGCATCGGGTCTCCGGGCGAGGCGTCGGGTCGGACATTAGTTGAATTTATACGGTGAATAATAACTTGAAATTTGACTAATGATTTGCGGTCGCCGATAAAGGAGGGGAGCCGCAGCGTGCGGCGCGAGGCCGCCACAGACGGCCGTCACCACGATATTGCGTGTCGCCCGCAACGCGGCGCGCATCAGGAGCCCGCATGACCCAGTCCCTTCCTTCCGCCCGCCAGCCGGGACGCGCCGCGACGGCCGCGTTCATCGGCACGATGATCGAGTGGTACGACTTCTACATCTACGCGACCGCCGCCGCGCTCGTGTTCGGCGAACTCTATTTCCCGTCGCACGACCCGTTCGTCAGCACGATGGCGTCGTTCGCGACGTTCGCGGTCGGCTTCTTCGCGCGGCCGCTCGGCGGCGTCATCTTCGGCCATCTCGGCGACCGTATCGGCCGCAAGAAGGCGCTGATGACGACGCTGATGATGATGGGCGTCGCGACCGTCTGCGTCGGGCTGCTGCCCGACTATTCGAAGGTCGGCGTGCTCGCGCCGGTGCTGCTCGTCGTGCTGCGCATCGTGCAGGGGATCGCGGTCGGCGGCGAATGGGGCGGCGCGGTGCTGATGGCGGGCGAGCATGCACCGCAGGGGCGCCGCACGTTCTTCGCGTCGTTCGCGCAACTCGGCAGCCCGGCCGGGCTGATCCTGTCGCTGATCGCGTTCCGCGCGGTCACGTCGATGGACAAGGCCGACTTCCTCGCATGGGGCTGGCGCCTGCCGTTTCTCGCGAGTTCGGTGCTGCTCGTGGTCGGCCTCCTGATCCGGCTCGGCGTGAACGAGTCGCCGGAATTCGCTCGCATGAAGGAAGCGAACCGCACGGTGAAGCTGCCGGTCGCCGAAGTGTTCCGTTCCGCGTCGGGGCTCGTGCTGCTTTGCATCGGCGCGAACACGATCGGGATCGCGGGCGTCTATTTCACGAACACGTTCATGATCGCGTACACCACGCAGTACGTCGGCGTATCGCGTTCGCTGATCCTCGACAGCCTGTTCGCGGTCGCGATCATCCAGTTCGTCGCGCAGCCGATCGCCGCATGGATCGCCGAGCGGATCGGCGGCGCGCGCTTCCTGAAGCTCGCGGCGCTGCTCGCGATGCTGTCGCCGTATCCGATGTTCATGCTCGTGCAGGGCGGCACGTCCGCGTCGCTCGTCGCGGGCATCGCGCTCGCAGTCGTGTGCATGGCCGGTTTCTATTCGGTGATCGCGGGCTTCGTCAGCGACGTGTTTCCCGCGCATGTGCGCTATTCGGCGATCTCGCTTGCGTACCAGATCTGCGGCGCGATCGCGGGCGGCCTGACGCCGCTCGTCGGCACGTGGCTCGCGCATCGCTTCACGGGTCAGTGGTGGCCGCTCGCGGTGTTCTACACGTGTCTCGCGGGCATCTCGCTGCTCTGCATCGTCGCGCTCGATGCGCGCCGGGCGGCGCAGCCGGCCGCTGCCGAAGCGCTCGGTTCGCATTGAACCATTAAGAACGAATTCATCCGGAGTGCAAATGAAAGACCTGTTGGAAATCGACGGCGCGCGTCTGTGGCAGAGCCTGGCCGACATGGCACGTGTCGGCGCGACGCCGCGCGGCGGCGTGCGGCGCCTCGCGCTCACCGACGACGACCGCCGCGGCCGCGACCTGTTCGCGCAATGGTGCCGCGACGCTGGGATGACGGTGAGCGTCGATGCAGCCGGCAACCTGTTTGCGCGGCGCGACGGCACCGATGCGCAGGCCGCGCCGGTGCTGATCGGCAGCCATCTCGATACGCAGCCCGAAGGCGGCCGCTTCGACGGCGTGTACGGCGTGCTCGCCGCGCTCGAACTCGTGCGCACGCTGAACGACACAGGCGTCGCGACCGACAAGCCGCTGGAAATCGTGTCGTGGACCAACGAGGAAGGCGCGCGCTTCGCGCCGGCGATGCTCGGCTCGGCCGTGTTCACGGGTGCGTTGCCGCTCGACGAGGCGCTCGCGAAGCAGGACGCCGACGGCGTCACGCTCGGCGCGGCACTCGACGCATGCGGCTATCGCGGCACGCGCGCGACGGGCGGCGCGGTCGATGCGTATTTCGAAGCGCATATCGAGCAGGGGCCCGTGCTCGAGGCGAACGGCACGACGATCGGCGTCGTCACGGGCGGGCAGGCGATCCGCTGGCTCGACGTGGCGGTAACGGGCGTCGCCGCGCACGCGGGCACGACGCCGATGCCGTATCGCAAGGACGCGTATTTCGCGAGCGCGCAGATCGCGCTCGAACTCGAACGGATCGTCGCCGGCTACGCGCCGCGCGGGCTCGCGACGATCGGGCAGGTCGGCATCCGCAACGCGTCGCGCAACACCATCGCCGGCGACGTGACGTTCACGGTCGACCTGCGCCATCACGACGACGCCGAAGTCGATGCGATGGAGCGCGACCTGCGCGATGCGTGCGCGCGCATCGCCGCCGCGCGCGGCGTGCAGGTCGCGATCGACACCTGCTGGCGCAGCCCGGCGACGCCGTTCGATCGCGATTGCGTCGAGCTGGTCGCGCAGGCGGCCGCCGCGTTCGGCTACCCGAACGAGCGGATCGTCAGCGGTGCCGGCCACGATGCGATCCTGCTCGCGCGCCGCTTCCCGACCGCGATGGTGTTCATCCCGTGCGTCGACGGCCTGTCGCACAACGAAGCCGAGGATGCGTTGCCCGACGACGTGACGCGCGGCACGAACGTGCTGCTCCATGCGGTGCTGGCGCGCGCCGGCGTCGCCGCGCGCGCCGAAGCGGCGACCACCGCGCACGATGCATGACGCGGCGAACCGACGAGGACGAACGATGAAAACCTATTTCCATCCCGAACAACTGCTGCACCATCCGCGCAGCTACCTGTCGCGCGGGCAGATGCGCGAACCGCAGGAAGTGCCCGAGCGTGCGGCACGGCTCGTCGCGGCGGTGCGCTCGCTCGACTTCGACGTGTGCGAGCCGGCCGACCGCGGCACCGCGCCGATCGCGGCCGTGCATGACATGAACTACCTGCGCTTTCTCGAGGACGCGCACCGCGACTGGAAGCAGATGCCCGACGACTGGGGCGACGAAGTGATGTCGAACGTGTTCGTGCGCGATCCGAACCCGCTGCGCGGCATACTCGCGAAAGCCGCGCGCTACCTCGCCGACGGCAGCTGCCCGGTCGGCGCGAACACGTGGCGCGCCGCGTACTGGTCCGCGCAGGGTGCGCTCGCGGCCGCGGCCGACGTCAACGACGGCGCGCGCGAGGCCTACGCGCTGTGCCGGCCGCCCGGCCATCATGCGCGTCGCGACGCGGCCGGCGGCTTCTGCTACCTGAACAATGCGGCGATTGCCGCACAATCGCTGCTCGGCCGCCATCGGCGCGTCGCGATCCTCGACACCGACATGCATCACGGGCAGGGCGTGCAGGAGATCTTCTACGGTCGCGACGACGTGTTGTATGTATCGATTCATGGCGATCCGACCAACTTCTATCCGGTCGTCGCCGGCTACGAGGAAGAGACGGGCGCGGGGGCGGGCGACGGCTTCAACCTCAACCTGCCGATGCCGCACGGCGCGCCGGAGTCAGCGTTCTTCGAGCGGCTCGATGACGCGCTGCGCGCGCTCGCGCGGTTCGGGCCCGACGCGCTCGTGCTCGCGCTCGGCTTCGACATCTACAAGGACGATCCGCAATCGCAGGTCGCCGTCACGACCGACGGTTTCGGGCGGCTCGGCGGCGCGATCGGTGCGCTCGGGTTGCCGACGGTGATCGTGCAGGAGGGCGGTTATCACCTCGACAGCCTCGACGCGAACGCGCGTGCGTTCTTCGGCGGGTTTGCCGGCGCGCGCTGACGCAGCAGCGCCGGATCGCGTGCGCCGCCGGCGCGGGACGGGTCGCGATTACGAATTCGCGGTGGCCGGTGCGCGGCGGCGCTGCGTCATCTGCAGCACGACGAGCGCGAGTCCGGCCGCGGCGATCAGCCCGCCGACGAGCGGCACGGCCGAGTAGCCGAAGCCGGCCGAAATCGCCGCGCCGCCGGCTGCCGCGCCGACCGCGTTGCCGAGGTTGAACGCGCCGATGTTGACGGCCGACGCGAGGCCCGGCGCTTCGTGTGCCGCACGCATCACGCGCATCTGCAGCGGCGGCACGACCGCGAACGTCGCGATACCCCACACGAGCAGCGTGACCGCGGCGCCGGCATGCGTGCTCGCGAGCAGCGGGAACGCGGCCATCGTCGCGATCAGCAGCAGCAGGAAACCGACCAGCGTACCGTCGAGCGATCGATCGGCCAGGCGGCCGCCCGCGATGTTGCCGATCGAGAAGCCGACGCCGATCAGCACGAGCATCGCGGTCACGAAGCCGGGCGTCGCGCCGGTCAGGTGTTCGAGCGTCGGCGCGACATACGTGTAGAGCGTGAACATCGCACCGGCGCCGAGCACCGTCGTCCCGAGCGCGCCGAGCACGACAGGGCGCGTCAGCACCGACAGCTCGGCGCGCAGGTCGGGCATCCTGCCGGCTTCACCCTTCGGCAACGCGGCGAACAGGCCGGCGATCGCGATCAGGCCGAGGCCCGCGGTCGCCGCGAACGACATGCGCCAGCCGATGATCTGGCCGAGCCAGGTCGCGGCCGGCACGCCGCCGACGTTCGCGATCGTGAGGCCCATGAACATCGTCGCGACCGCGCTGGCCTGCTTGTCGCGCGGCACGAGGCTGGCCGCGACCACCGAGCCGAGCCCGAAGAACGCGCCGTGGTTGAGGCTCGTCACGAGGCGGGCGAGCAGCAGCGTCGTGTAGCCCGGCGCGACGGCCGACAGCAGGTTGCCGATCGTGAAGATCGACATCAGCGCGATCAGTGCCGAGCGGCGCGACCAGCGCGCGAGCAGCAGCGTCATCAGCGGTGCGCCGACCATCACGCCGATCGCATACGCGCTGATCAGCATGCCGGCCTGCGGGATCGACACGTGCACGCCGTCGGCGATCACGGGCAGCAGGCCCATCGGCGAGAACTCGGTCGTGCCGATGCCGAACGCGCCGGCGGCGAGCGCCAGCAGCGGCAGCGCGGCGCTGCCGCCGGGGCGGGAAGGAGAGGAAGTCGTGGCGTTCACGCGATGGGCTCCTGTAATCGAGGGACAACAGCACGGGGGCCGTCGAGGATAGCGCGAAGTGTGCCTGCATTACTTTTGCGGAAAAAGCTGCGTGCGGACGAAATTATCTTGATTCGATGTCAACAATTGGGAGCGCACGAGGCCCGCGGGCGGCGCGCCGGCAGGGCGGGCGAACGAAGATGCGTGTTGCGAAAGGCTTTTCGTCATGCGAAGGGCGTGGCCCCCGGCCGGGGGATCGCGATCCGGTGGTGGCTTGCGGCGGATCGACGCTCGTCGCGCGCGGCGATCCGGGAGCCGGCCGGCGACTGCGCAGCGGCGTGTGACCGGAGGATCGAACGGGGCCTTCATGCGCGGGCGACAACCCGGCGCGGACATCGCGTCGCGGCCGAAAACCCTTTGCCGGCGCGGTGCACGGGCAAAAAAGCCCCGGCCACAGGGGGACCGTGACCGGGGCGGAAACGCATCCTCTCATTGGCACGAGGACTGGATGCGCGCGAAGTATATTTCGGCACATGACAATTCGAAATGTCGTTAAACGGCCGTTTTTGGTGTCAATTTAAAAATGCGGGCGCCGGGACGTCCGTCGTCACCGTTTTAAAGGATCGTTCGCGGGCGCGATGACGCTGCCTGGCGCGTTGCAACGGCTAAAAGGACGATTTGACGGAGGGCGGAATCCGTTCGCCGGCCGACGGCGCGAATCGCGTCGCTCGATCGCTTGCCGCGCGCGCCCGGTATCCGACGCGCGGCGCCCGGTCAATCCGGTTCGCCGGCCGCTTCGCGCACGGCCGCGAGAAACCGTGCGACGACGGGCGACGGTACCGCTGCCGCGCCGTCGAACACGAACTCGATGTCGAAGCGGCTCGCGAGCTCGTCGAGCGCGACGAGCCGGACCGTGCGCGGGCAGGTCGGCGATGCGCTTTCCGGCACGAACGCACAGCCCATCCCGGCCGCGACGAGGCCGATCAGCGTCGGGATGTCGCTGCCGACCTGCGCGATGCGCGGTGTGAAGCCGGCCTGCCGGCACTGTGCCATCAGGAACCGGTGGTGCGCGGCGGAGCGCTGCGCGTCGAACCAGACGAACGGCTCGTTCGCGACGTCGGCCAGCGTGCGCGGTGCGTTGAAGCGGCCGCCGGGCGGCGCGGGCATCGCGAGCACGAAGCGGTCGCTCAGCAGCCGCACGCCCGACAGGTGCGGCGCCTCGTCACGACGCCACGCCATGATCCCGCCATCGAGCTGGCCGCGTACCAGCGCGCTCGCCTGTTCGGCCGACAGCATCGGCGCGATCGACAGCTTCACGTCCGGGCACGCGTCGCGAAACGCCTTGAGCACGTTCGCGACGACGGGCAGCGGCAGGCAGTTCGGCAGCGCGCCGAGCCGCAGTTCGCCGAGTTGGCCGGCCGCGCTGCGCAGCGCGCGTTCGCGGCTGTCCTGCAGCGTTGCGAGCAGGCCGGTCGCATCCCGCAGGAAGCTCGTGCCGGCCGCGGTGAGCGTGACGCCGGTGGTGCGACGGATCAGCAGCGGCGTGCCGATCGCGTCCTCGAGTTCGCGGATCTGCCGCGACAGCGCGGGCTGGACGATGCCGGCCGCGCGGGCGCCGGCCATCACGCTGCCGGCTTGCGCGACGGCCACGAAGTAACGCAGGTGACGCAGTTCGATCTGGCGCATGCGGAGCCCGTTCCGGTTCGTTGATATGCCTGCAAAGCATAGCAAACGCCATTCGATGGTATTGGAAGGCATGGCGAGCGTGCCGTACGATGACCGTCGTTGCCGCACTCGTTCGCGAGTCGCGTGCGTTCCCCCGTTCCGATCGTGTCCCGCCCCATGCCGCTTCACATCCCGACCCCTTATCTCCGCTCGCAAATCGCATCCCGCCGGCTCGGCAGGACCATCCGGCTGAAGCTCGATGCGCTGCAGCCGTCGGGCTCGTTCAAGCTGCGCGGCATCGGCGCCGTCTGCGAAGCGCGGCATGCGGCCGGCGCGAGGCGGTTCGTGTCGTCGTCGGGCGGCAACGCGGGCATTGCGGTCGCGTATTGCGGTCGCGAACTCGGCGTGCCGGTGCTGGTCGTGGTGCCGGAAAGCGCGTCGGCCCGCGCGCGCGAGCTGATCCGCGTCGAGGGCGCGGAGCTGGTCGTGCACGGTGCGAGCTGGGCCGAGGCGAACGCGTTCGCGCAATCGGCCCTCGGCGAGCACGACGCATTCGTGCATCCGTTCGACGACAGCGTGCTGTGGCAGGGCCACGCGACGATGATCGACGAGATGGCGGCCGTCGGCCCGAAGCCCGATGCGGTCGTGCTCGCGGTCGGCGGCGGCGGGCTGCTGTGCGGCGTGCTCGAAGGGCTGGCGCGCAACGGCTGGCACGACGTGCCGGTCGTCGCGGCGGAAACGGAAGGCGCCGACTGCTATGCGCGCTCGGTCGCGCAGGGGCGCCCGGTCGAATTGCCGGCGATCGCGAGCATCGCGACGTCGCTCGGCGCGAAGCGGCCGTGCGACGCGGCGGTCGAATGGGCGACGCGGCACGAGATCCATCCCGTCGTTGTGTCCGATGCGGAAGCGGTGGCCGCGTCGCTGCGGTTCCTGGACGAACACCGGATCGTCGTCGAGCCTGCGTGCGGCGCCGCGCTGGCCGCGCTCGAGCGGCCGGTGCCGGTGCTCGCGTCGGCGTCGGACATCGCCGTGATCGTCTGCGGCGGCGTGACGGCGACCGTCGAGCATCTGCAGACGCTGCGCGCGACGTTGCGGTAAGCAGGGAAGTCGGCACGCAGGTTGGTCGGGTGACGGAAGGACGGTCGTCGATTTCGGCGACCGTCGGGCATCTGCAGACGCTGCGCGCGACGTTGCGGTAAGCGGGGAAGCCGGCACGCCGGTTGGTCGGGTGACGGAAGGGTGGTCGTCAATTTCGGCGACGACGGGCATCGGCTATGCCGCGCTTGCCGCGACGCGTCGACGTCACGTTCCTGTTATCGCAATGGCGAAAACGCAGCCGGCAGGCAGCCGGACGCGCGGAAATTCCTGCGGGGATGAAGGGGATGCGTATCGTCGCGCTGCGCCGGATGCGGCCGGGCGCGACGATACGGACGGCCAGTTGGACGGCCGGTCGGACAGCCAGTCAGTTCGCGGCCGGTGCGCTCGCGCCGGACGGCGCGGATGACGCGACGGGGTCCGCTGCGGCTGGGGCGGGCGTTTTGTCCGCCGGCGTATGCGACGCGCTCGACGGCGCGGATGTCGATGTCGATGCGGATGTTGCGGCCCGAGGCGCCGGCACGGTCGATGCCGGCTTGGCGGCGGCCGGTGCCAAGCCGGCGGGCGTCGATGCTGCGCTGGCAGGCGGCGACGCCGTGCCGGAAGCGGGTGCAGGCGCGGCAGCCGGTGCGGGAGCCGAAACCGGTACGGGAGCCGAAGCCGACGCATGCGCCGAACCGGAAGCTGACGCAGGTGCGGAAGCCGACGCCGTCACCGAACCAGACGCCGCCACCGGCGCGGCCGCGCGCATCGCAGCCGGCGCGACAACGGCCGACGCCGCAGCCGGCACGGCGTTCGCGCCCGACCCGGGCGCGACACCCGGCACCGAAAGCGGCACCGGCGCCGCGGGCGGCGTCGGCACGACCGGCGTCGTCATCTTCAGCGGTTCGCCCTGCGGCGTCGGCGCGGGTTCGGGCAGCGGCGTGACGGCTTCCTTCTCGGCGGCCTTCACGGTGGCGCGGTCGCGGCGGGCCGGGTCGATCTTCAGGAAATGGTCGACGAGATTGAAGAAGCGCTCGTAGAACACGCCGGCCGGAATCGTCTCGCTCGCGGTCTTGACGAGCGCATCGTCGCTCGACCCGATCGGCAGCGACAGCGAGCCGAACACGCTGAGGCCGACGCTGGCCGACGTATTCGACTTCTTCAGCGTGTAGCGGTCCTGCACCGCGTTCACGTATGCAATGCTCGACGAGCCGTCCGCGGTCGCGTCCGCACACACCACGTGAAACTCGATCACGACGTGCATGTCGTTGTTCGGCTGGAAATTCTTGCTGCCGTCGACCGCATCGTTGCGCGACGACGACACCACATAACCCTGGCTCAACAGCGCGCGCCGCGCGGCCTCGCAGGCCGCGTCGGATTTCGAGTGGAACGTATGCGCATACGGGCTGGTCGTCGCGTCGAACTGTTCCTGCTGGTAGATCGGCTTGGGCGGCGACGAGCACGCCGCCAGCACGGCTGCGGCCGCGAGCGCGCACGAAACGGAAAACAGGCGAAATCGGTTGTGCATGGCGTCTTTCAGAAGGCTCGGCGAGATGCCGCGAGGGGTTTGCGCGCGACGCGCGGCAACCGGATGGCGGCCGTCGCGCAGGGGCGGGGCCGGCAATGGGCGCGTGGCAATCTCGGATGGCCGGGGCGTCATTATAGTTTCGTTTGATGTCACGTTCGCTTCGGCGGCTGTTCCCACCCATGACGGTGACGGCTAGCCGTCACCGGCGAGAACGATCGCGAACCGGCGCTAGCCGTCCGGCGACGGCCGCGCGGAAGCCAGCAATCGCGACGTCAGCGGATGATGTTCGCCGCGCCGCGAGCGGATCGCGTGGATTTCCTCGGTCACGTCGCCCGCGCGCCCGAGCCGCCTGAGGCCGCGCAGCAGCGCCGCGTCGTTCGCGCCGAGCTCGCTCAGCGGGAACACGCCGAGGCCGCGCGCCGCGAACACGGCCATCAGCGCGCTGTCCTCGAATTCCCCGGCCACGCGCGGCACGATCCGTTCGCCTTCCAGCCACAGGTCGAGGCGCGCGCGCAGCGCCGAATGCGCGGTCGGCAGCAGCACGGGCAGGTCGGCCAGGCATTGCGGAAAGCGTTGCCGCGCGGCCGGCGTGACGAGCGCCGCGGGGCCATACCAGTCGACCGGCGACGCGACGAGCCGTTCGCTCGTCACGCGCAGGTTCGACCCCGACGGCGCGCCCTGGCCGGCCAGCACGAGATCGAGATGATGCAGCGCGAGTTCCGCGAGCAGCGCATCGTGCTCGCCCTCGTGGCACAGCAGCCGCAGCGTGGGCGTGTCGAGCACGGGCGCGAGGATCGCATGCGCGGCGAGCTTCGAGATGCCGTCCGCGAGGCCGACCGCGAGCCGCACGGTCGGCTGGCTGGCCGCCGCGCGCACTTCGTCCGGAATCAGGCGCCCCATCTCGAAGATGGCCTCCGCGCGTGCATACGCGGCCTGGCCCGCGTCGGTCATCGCGACGCCGCGCCCGGCCGGGCGCAACAACTGGTGCCCGAGCGCTTTCTCGAGCTCGCGCACCTGCGCGCTGATCGTCTGCACGGCCATGTCGAGCCGCCCGGCCGCGCGCGCGAAGCCGCCTTCCTTCACGACGACCCAGAAATAGTACAGATGTCGGAAATTGAGCATCGGATCGAAATTTCGGAAAAACCGAACCTAAAATCAGATTCTCTCTGATTTTTTCGAAGTCCGGGTCGGCATATCATCGGGCTTTCCACTTTCGTATCGGCCCATTTCATGGACTACCTGCTGACGCTTGCCGCCGACCCCGCCGTCTGGGCCGCGCTCCTGACGCTCGTCGTGATGGAAGTCGTGCTCGGCATCGACAACCTGATCTTCATCTCGATCCTCAGCAACAAGCTGCCCGAAGCGCAGCGTGCCCGCACGCAGCGCCTCGGCATCGCGCTCGCTCTGGTGATGCGGCTCGCGCTGCTCGGCAGCGTCGCGTGGATCGCGAGCCTCACCGAACCCGTGTTCACGCTCTTCGACCACGCGTTCTCGTGGCGCGACATGATCCTGCTGTCCGGCGGCCTGTTCCTCGTGTGGAAGGCGACCACCGAGATCCATCACCACGTGTCGCACGACGTTGACGGCGAGGGCGGTTCCGGCGGCGCGGCCGGCCTGACGATGTGGGCCGCGATCGGCCAGATCGTGATGCTCGACATCGTGTTCTCGATCGACAGCATCGTGACCGCGATCGGCATGACCGAGCACGTCCCGATCATGTTCGTCGCGGTGATCGTCGCCGTGTCCGTGATGCTGTTCGCTGCGCAGCCGCTCGCGCGCTTCATCGACCGCAACCCGACCATCGTGATGCTTGCGCTGTCGTTCCTGGTCGTGATCGGCATGACGCTGATCGCCGAAGGCTTCGGTTCGCACGTGCCGAAGGGTTACATCTACGCGGCGATGGCGTTCTCGGCTTTCGTCGAAGGCATGAACATGCTGGCGCGGCGCGCGAAGGCGAAGCGCGCGGCACGGGTGGAAGGCCGCTGAGCCGGCGCGCGGGATGCCGGCCGCCGCAACGGCCGGCTCGTGCGCCTTGATACGGAATTCGTCTGGAATTCGCACGGAAAGGAGAAACGCGATGAAATGTCCTGTCTGCAAGACGCCCGACCTGCTGATGGCCGAGCGCCAGTCGATCGAGATCGACTACTGTCCGACGTGCCGCGGCGTGTGGCTCGATCGCGGCGAACTCGACAAGCTGATCGCCCGCGAGGGCGGCGATGCGCCGGCGCGGCGCGACGAGGCTCCCGCTTCGCGCGACGCCCACGGCCACACCCACGCGCCGCGCGATCGCGATGGCTGGGGGCGCGACGGCCGCTCGCACGACGACCGTCACCGGCACGACGGCCAGCGCCGCCGCAAGTCGATGTTCGACCTGTTCGATTTCGATTGAATCCGCATACGGCGCGCGCGCACGCGTCGCCGGTTGCAAAAAAGCCCCGCCGGGTATCGCGCCCGGCGGGGCTTTTTTATGCGTATCGCAACATGCCGTGCTTCGGCGCGCCGACGCTTACGCGTTGCCTGCCGTCACGTCGATGCGGCGCGGGCGCGTTTCCTCGCGGCGCGGAATCGTCAGCGTCAGCACGCCGTCACGCAGGTTCGCGTCGATCCTCGACGTGTCGAGGTCGGGGCTCAGCACGAAGGTACGCGCATAGCGCAGCGCGCGGACTTCGGCATGCCGTACGCGCAGGTCGGCCGGCGTGTCGATGTGCGTGTCGGCTTCGATCGTCAGCGTGTTGTCGTGCACCTTCACGTCGAGGTTCTCGCGCGGCACGCCGGGCAGGTCGGCCCGCAGCGTGACGCCGAGATTGTTCTCGACGATGTCGACGGCCGGCGTGATCGCGGGCCGTCGCGCGGCTTCCGCGGCAGCCGGGCGGGTAGTGGCGGTGTGGCGTTCGGCCAGGGTCGGGTTCGTGTTCATGTCGGTATCCTGAAGATTACTGAACGGTGATCGCACGCGGCTTCGATGCTTCGCGCCGGCCGACGCGAATCAGCAGGCAGCCGTTTTCGTAACGCGCGCTGACGTTGTCGGCGTCCGCATTCTGCGGCAGCTCGACGACGCGGCGGAACGTGCCGTGAAAGCGCTCCTGCGCATACGTGCGCACGTCGTCGCCTTCGCCGCGCGGCGCCGGTTTGCGCTCGCCGCTGATCGTCAGCAGATCCTTGTCGATCGACACGTCGAAATCGGCCGCGGCCATGCCGGGCGCGAACGCGACGATCTCGATCGCATCGTCGGTGGCGCCGACGTTGAGCGCGGGAAATGCGCCCGGCCGCACCGCACGGATGCCGGACGGGAGCTCGCCGAACAGGTTCGCCACCTGCCGCTGCACGCGGGCGAATTCGTCGAACAGGTCGTGGCCGTTATGGATACCGCTCATGATGGTCCTCCGGAACAGTGAACGCGGGAGACGCGACGGCGCGACGCCTGCGGCGGGCGCGACGGGTGGCTCCACTGGGTCGAAACGGGGGCAGTGCGTTGCATGGAGCACTGCCCGGCAACGCGTAATTAGTGGCCGCCGCAGCGCATTTCAAGAGGGAATCTGCAACTTGCGTCAACGCGTGCCCGTGCGATTCGATGCGACAATCGCCGCGATCTATCTGCAGACCAACGAGACGGGACAACCATGGACATTCGACGCATCGCGATCGTCGGCGCCGGCGTGATCGGCGCGAGCTGGGCCGCTTTCTATCTGACGCAGGGCTTCGACGTCGTCGCGACCGATCCTGCGCCACAGGCCGACGCGCGGCTGCGCGACTCGCTGGCCGCGTTTCTCGGCGAACGGGCCGCCGAACTTTCCGCGCGGCTATCGTTCGACGCCGATCTCTCGCGTGCGCTCGACGGCGTCGACTTCGTGCAGGAGAACGGCCCGGAACGGCTCGACCTGAAGCGCGCGCTGTACCGGCAGATGGACGACGTGCTGCCCGCACACGTGCCGATCGCGTCGAGTTCGTCGGGCCTGAAGATGTCGGACATCCAGACCGCGTGCGCAAAGCATCCGGAACGCTGCCTGATCGCGCATCCGTTCAACCCGCCGCACCTGATTCCGCTCGTCGAGCTGGTCGGCGGCGACGCGACCAGCCAGGACGTGATCGCGCGCGTGAAGGATTTCTACGATGCGCTCGGCAAACAGACGATCGTCCTCAACAAGGAGATGACCGGCCACGTCGCGAACCGGCTCGCGGCCGCGCTGTTCCGCGAGGTGTATCACCTCGTCGGCGAAGGCGTCGTGAGCGTGGCCGATGCGGACAAGGCGGTCGCATGGGGCCCCGGCTTGCGCTGGGGGCTGATGGGGCAGTGCCTGACCTATCACCTCGGCGGCGGCGCGGGCGGGATCGCGCACTTCCTCGAACACCTGTCGGGGCCGATCACGAGCTGGTGGGACGACCTCGGCACGCCTTCGTTCGATCCGGACGTCGACCGCAAGCTGACCGACGAATTGCGCGCGATCCAGGGCGAGCATTCGATGCAGGAGCTGGCGGCCGAGCGCGACCGGCTGCTCGTCGAGTTGATCGACGCGCGGCGCCGCAGCTTCCTGCCCTGACCGCGTCGCAGCGCCGGGTATCGGCCGGGCCGCGATCGGCCGGGCCGCGCTCGACTACTGCTGCGCCGCCGTTTGCGGTGCCTGCGGCGTCTGGGCAAGCCACGCGGGGCTTGCGGCCTGCACGAGTTCGCGGTTGCGCGCGCGCGTCGCGGCGCTCGGCGGATAGTTGCCGTCGTTCGTCGGCAGTTCGCCGTCGAGATAGGCCTGCTTCAACTGGGCGATGACTTCCGCGCGTGTCAGGCCCTGTTCGGGCGCGGCGGCATCGGTCTGGGCAAAGGCGGGGGACAGCAGCGCGGCTGCGGCGGTCGCGACGGCGAATCGCAAGACGTTCATGGTGTGCTCCGATCAAGGGGACGGGACACCGGATGCGCACGGCGGCTTGCCGTGCGTTCCGATGGGTCCCATTGTCGCGAGCGGGTGCTGCGCGGACGATGACGCGTTCCGGGCACAGCTGTCAGTTGCGGGCACGGCCGCGCATGCGTGTCGTCCGCCGTCGCTGCTGTTGCCGCTACAACTCCGCCGCTGCCGTGATCAGCGTGGCTTCCAGCGCGAGCGTCGAGCGCGACGCGGCCGCCGGCCGGTCGATCACGTATTCGAGTTCGCCGAGCTCGGGCAGCCCCGCGTCGAGCCGCGCGAGCCCGGCCGGGATCACGTAGCCGGCGAACGCGCTGACGCCGAGCCCCGCGCTTGCGGCCGCGCGCAGCACCGCGATGCTGCTGCTCACCACCGCGATCCGGTAGGGCCGGCCGATCGCGTCGAGCGTTTCGAGCACGCGGCGCCGCGACACGCTCGGCTCCGGATGCAATGCGAGCGGCAGCACGGCCTCGTGGCCGGTGATCCGCGAATCGGGGCCGGTGCACCAGTACAGCGGCTCGCTGCGGATCACGCGGCCGCGCCGGCTGCCCGCGATGCGCTTTGCGAACACAAGATCGTGCCGGCCTTCGTCGAGCGCGTCGAACAGGTCGCCCGACAGCCCGGTCGAGATCGCCAGTTCGACTTCCGGGTTGCGCTGCACGAAGCTCGCGAGCGCGGACGTCAGGTGCGTCGACGCGAAATCCTCCGACATCGCGAGCCGCACCTTGCCCGACAGCGGCGGCCCGCACACCGACGTGACGGCTTCGTCCATCAGTTCGAGGATGCGCACCGCGTAGCGGAACAGCGCGTCGCCGTGCTGCGACAGGTGCACGTTACGCGTGTCGCGCTCGAACAGCGGCCGGTCGAGCAGCTCCTCGAGGCGGCGGATGTGCTGGCTGACGGTCGACTGCGACAGGTTCACGCGTTCGGACGCGGCGGTGAAGCTGCCGGACTGGGCGACGGCGACGAAGCTGCGCAGCAGCTCGGGCGGTAACGGGCGCATTGCTAAATCCACTGAATCGGTTTCGACAACTTCATAAATGGCCGGATATTGCGGCGCTAGTATCGGATCACGCCCCGGTGCGGCCCGTGTAACGGGACGAACCGGACGCGTGGCCCGCGTCGTGCCGGCGGCTGCTTCGGTCAGTCTACGGCATCCGGCGTCCGGCCCGAAACCGCATCATCCCATCGACCGCCCGAGAACGCGCCCGCACGACGAGCCGCCGGGCCGCGGCGCACCGCCGCAGGAGACAAGTCCGCGCACGGTATCGGCGTGCGGGCCCGCCTCCCGCACGCGTCAGGCGCCCGTCACGAAGAGACTGGAGACGACTCATGATCATCTACGGAACCGCGCTGCTGGCGTTCTGCCACCTGGCCGGACTGTTCCTCGGCGACCTGCTGGGCACGGCCATCGGCGTGAAGACCAACGTCGGCGGGGTCGGCATCGCGATGCTGCTGCTGATCTGCCTGCGCTTGTGGCTGCACCGGCGCGGCTGGCTGCCGAAGGAGACCGAGGCCGGCGTCGGCTTCTGGGGCGCGATGTACATCCCGGTCGTCGTCGCGATGGCCGCGAACCAGAACGTCGTCGCCGCGCTGAAGGGCGGCCCGGTCGCGCTGCTGGCTGCCGTCGGCGCGGTCGCGATCTGCGCATGCTGCATCGCGGTACTGGTGCGCATGGGGCGCGACGACACGGCCTTCGCGGGCGTGCCGCAATTCGAAGAACAGTAACGGAGGCCGCCATGCTGCAGATGCTCGAAAAAGTCGTCGCCCACAACGGGCTCGTCGCGTCGTTCGCGCTGGTCGGCCTGATCATGTGGCTGTCGTCGATTGCGTCCCGCAAGCTCACGTTCGGCCGCGTGCACGGCTCCGCGATCGCGATCGTGATCGGTCTGGCGCTCGCGTATGTCGGCGGCGCGTTCACCGGCGGCGAGAAGGGACTCGCCGACGTGCCGCTGTTCGCGGGCGTCGGCCTGATGGGCGGCGCGATGCTGCGCGATTTCGCGATCGTCGCGACCGCGTTCGAAGTGCAGCCGACCGAGGCGCGCAAGGCCGGGCTCGTCGGTGTCGTGTCGCTGCTGCTCGGCACCGTGCTGCCGTTCATCGTCGGCGCGTGCATCGCGCGCGCGTTCGGCTATACCGACGCGGTCAGCATGACGACGATCGGCGCGGGCGCCGTCACCTACATCGTCGGGCCCGTCACGGGCGCGGCGATCGGTGCGAGCTCCGACGTGATCGCGCTCAGCATCGCGACGGGGCTCGTGAAGGCGATCATCGTGATGGTCGGCACGCCGGTCGCTGCCAACTTCATGGGCCTGAAGACGCCGCGTTCCGCGATGATCTTCGGCGGCCTCGCGGGCACCGTCAGCGGCGTGAGCGCGGGGCTCGCCGCGACCGACCGCCGGCTCGTCCCGTACGGCGCGCTGGTCGCGACGTTCCATACGGGCGTCGGCTGCCTGCTCGGCCCGTCGGTGCTGTTCTTCACGACGCGCGCGCTGGTCGGCGGCTAGGCCCATGCGATGCGGCCCGCACGCGGGCCGCATCCATCGCGGCGACCTCTGAGTCGCATTCGTCAACATCATCAATCGGCGGCGGCGCCAGGCTTAGAATGCCGCTGAACCATCGAAGCGGGAGAACTGTTCATGACGGGATGGAATCACGCGCGGCAGGCGCGCGATGCACGCCTCGCAGCCGGCGCGGCTTACGCGCAAGGCAAGCGGGTCGATGCGCGCGACACCGTGGCGTTGCTCGAAGCGGTGCTGCGGCCCGGCGACCGCGTGTGCCTCGAAGGCGACAACCAGAAGCAGGCCGACCTGCTCGCGACGGCGCTCGCCGACGTCGACAGCGCGAAGGTGCACGACCTGCACATGGTGCAGTCGGGCGTCGTGCTGCCCGAGCATCTCGACGTGTTCGAGCGCGGCATCGCGAAGCGTCTCGACTTCGCGTATTCGGGCCCGCAGTCGCAGCGGATCGCGAAGCTGCTGTTCGGCGGCAAGATCGCGCTCGGCGCGGTGCACACCTATCTCGAGCTGTTCGCGCGCTACTTCATCGACCTCACGCCGCACGTCGCGCTGATCGCCGCGGTCAGCGCCGATCGCGACGGCAACCTGTACACGGGCCCGAACACCGAGGACACGCCGACCGTCGTCGAGGCCACCGCGTTCAAGGACGGCATCGTGATCGCGCAGGTCGACCGCATCGTCGACAAGGTGCCGCGCGTCGACATTCCCGGCGACCGCGTGCATTTCGTCGTCGAGGCCGGCAGGCCGTTCTACGTCGAGCCGCTGTTCACGCGCGATCCGGCCGCGATCACCGAAACGCAGATCCTCACCGCGATGCTCGCGATCAAGGGCATCTACGAGCCGTACGGCATCAAGCGCCTGAACCACGGGATCGGCTTCAATACCGCCGCGATCGAGCTGCTGCTGCCGACCTACGGCGAGAAGCTCGGGCTGAAGGGCAAGGTCTGCACGCACTGGGCGCTCAATCCGCACCCGACGCTGATTCCGGCGATCGAATCGGGCTGGGTCGAGCAGGTCCACTGCTTCGGCTCCGAGGTCGGGATGGACGACTATATCCGCGCGCGCTCCGACGTGTGGTTCACGGGCCCCGACGGGTCGCTGCGCTCGAACCGCGCGTTCTGCCAGACGGCCGGCCTCTATGCGTGCGACATGTTCATCGGCTCGACGCTGCAGATCGATTTGTCCGGCCATTCGTCGACGGTCACGGCCGAGCGGATCGCCGGCTTCGGCGGCGCGCCGAACATGGGCAGCGACGCGCGCGGGCGGCGTCATCCTAGCGAACCGTGGCTGAAGGCCGGCGCGGAAGCCGACCCCGACACGCCGGCGGCGCTGCGGCGCGGCCGCAAGCTCGTCGTGCAGATCGGCGAGACCTTCGGCGACAAGAACGTGCCGATGTTCGTCGAGAAGCTCGATGCGCTGAAGCTCGCCGACAAGCTGCAGCTCGACCTTGCGCCGATCATGGTCTACGGCGACGACGTCACGCACATCGTCACCGAGGAAGGGATCGCGAACCTGCTGATGTGCCGCGACAAGGACGAGCGCGAGCACGCGATCCGCGGCGTCGCCGGTTATACGGAGGTCGGCCGCGGCCGCGACCGGAAAATGGTCGAGCGGCTGCGCGAGCGCGGCGTGATTCGCCGCCCGGAGGATCTCGGCATCGATCCGCTCGACGCCGATCGCCGCTGGCTCGCAGCGCGCTCGATCAAGGATCTCGTGCACTGGTCGGGCGGGCTCTATGCGCCGCCGGCCCGGTTCCGCAACTGGTGAGGAAGAGGGCATGGAACAGTTGAACTATCGCTTCACCGCGCGCGAGCGCGCGAAGGGCGAACGGGCCGCGGCGCTCGTCGGCGTGGTCGCGTCCGGCAATCTCGAAGTGCTCGTCGAGCGCGTGCTGCCGGGCAACGAATGCGAGATCGATATCCGCACCGCGGCCGTCGGCTTCGGCGCGGTGTGGCAGGCCGTCGTATCGGATTTCGTCGAGCGGCGCACGCCGGGCGGCCTGAAGCTGTCGATCAACGACGGCGGCGCGCGGCCCGACATGGTGTCGCTGCGGCTCGCGCAGGCCGTGCGCGCGATCGAGGGAGACGCATGATGACCGACGTGATCCACGACGCGCCGGCGTTCGTCGCGAACGGCACGAGCTGGTACGAAGCGTCGGCGCGGCAGCGCATCGACGGGCTGCTCGACGCGGGCAGTTTCAGCGAATTCCTCGGGCCGGCCGAACGTGTGACGAGCCCGCACCTGCAGCTGTTCGACCTGCCGCAGCAGTTCGACGACGGGATGGTGGTCGGCCACGGCAGGCTCGACGGCCAGCCGGTGTTCGTCGCCGCGCAGGAAGGCCGCTTCATGGGCGGCGCGTTCGGCGAAGTGCACGGTGCGAAGCTCACCGGCTTGCTGCGCGCCGCGCGCGAAGTCGGCAAGCCGGTGCTGATCCTGTTCGATACGGGCGGCGTGCGGCTGCAGGAAGCGAACGCGGGCGAGCTGGCGATCGCCGAGATCATGCGTGCGCTCGTCGATGCGCGCGCGGCCGGCGTGCCGGTGATCGGGCTGATCGGCGGGCGCGCGGGCTGCTACGGCGGCGGCGGGTTGCTCGCCGCGTGCTGTTCGGCGCTCGCGGTGTCGGAGCAGGGGCGCATCAGCGTGTCGGGCCCCGAAGTGATCGAGACGAATCGCGGCGTCGAGGAATTCGACGCGAAGGACCGCGCGCTGATCTGGCGCACGATGGGCGGCAAGCACCGGCGGCTGATCGGCGGTGCGGACCGCTATGTCGCCGATACGCCCGATGCGTTCCGCGCGGCGGCACTCGACCTGATCGGCCGTGCGCCGACGTTCGATGCGGCGATGCTGCGTGCCGAACAGGCGCGCCTCGAGGCGCGTGTCGAGCGGTTCGGCGCATGCAAGGATGCGCTCGACGTATGGCGTGCGCTCGGTGCGGACACGCCCGATGCGATTCCGGGAATGCCGGACGACACATTCGCGACGCTCGCGGATCAATTGCAGGAGAGCCCGCATGACGCTCGATGAAGTTCTGATCTCGCTGTTTCCGAAAGGCCATTCGATCGCGCGCACCGGCGGCCTGCTGACGGGCCACGCGGAACTGGCCGGCACGCGCGTCGACGTGATCGGCGTCGCCGACCGTTTGCCGTTCGGCATCGACGAGGCGCTGACGCTCGCGTCGTGCGTGCTCGACACGATCGCGCGCGGCGGCGGCACGCCGATCCTCGTGCTCGTCGACAGCGACAGCCAGCGGATGAGCAAGCGCGACGAACTGCTCGGCTTGAACGAAGGGCTGTCGCATCTCGCGAAGTGCCTGATGCACGCGGATCTCGCCGGGCACCGGACGATCGGCGTGCTGTACGGCCACACGGCCGCGGGCGCATTCATCGCGACCGCGCTCGCGACGCGCACGCTGCTCGCGGTGCCGGGCGCCGAGCCGGAAGTGATGGACCTGCCGTCGATGTCGCGCGTGACCAAGCTGCCGATCGACGTGCTGAAGGAGATGGCGCGCTCGACGCCCGTGTTCGCGCCCGGGCTCGACAATCTCGTGAAGATGGGCGCCGTCGATGCGGTGCTCGATCCGGCCCGTGCGCTCGACGCGCAGGTCGTCGAATGGCTCGGCAAGCCGGCCGACCGCATCGACCGGCGCGCGGCGCGCGGCCGGCCGGTTGCGGCCGACGTCGCGCGGCGCGTCGAGGAACTCGCGCGTGCCGCACGCTGAGATGCCGCTGCGCCGCCACACGCTCGTCACGCTGACGGCGGCGGGGTGGGGCGCGGCATTCGCGCGCGATCCCGCGCTCGCGGCCGATCCGCTCGTGCGCGCGTGGGCCGAACGCGGCTGGCCGCTGATCGTGCGCCGCGCGTCGCCGGACGAGGCCGATGCCGGCCGCGTGCCGCTCGGCCTGCCGCTGCCGCCTGCCGCGGGCAAGCGGCGCATCGCGCTGAACGTTGCCGCCGACGCGCTCGCGACGGTCGGCCCGCTGCCCGCGCTGGCCGACGTGCTTTCCGCCGCGCCCGATGCGTGGCACGCATCGTTGCGCGAGCTCGATGCGCTCGGCGCGCGCTGCGGCGTGCAGGGCCGCGTGTTCGGCAGTCTCGCGTGGCAGGCGCTGACGGGCGAGCGATACCTGGGCGCGTCGTCCGATCTCGACATCGTGTTTCCGCTGCCGGATGCCGCGTCGCTCGCACCGCTGCTCGACGGCCTCGCGGCGATCGACGCGCGTGCGCCGATGCGCATCGACGGCGAACTGCTGCGCGCCGACGGCGCAGGCGTCAACTGGCGCGAACTGCATGCGCGGCTGCCCGAAGTCGCGGTCAAGACCGCGATCGCCGTCGAATTGATGCCTGCCGGCGCCTTCACCGGAGATGCGCGATGAGCGCATGGGCCGCCTGCCGCGTACCGGCGCCGTCCGCTGCCGAGCGCATCGCCGAGCTGGCCGAGCGCAGCCTCGTGCTCGAGATCGACACCTATCCGAAGCCGGGGCTCGTCAGCCACGTCGACACCGGCAGTCATTCGGACATGGATGCCGCAACGTTCGCGCGCAGCGCCGCCGTGCTGCGGCCGTACTTCGCGGAACTCGCCGACGCGGGCGCGCGCGATGCGGACATGGCCGTGCTGCGCAAGATCGGCCTGCGTGCCGAGCACGCGATGCTTGCGGCGACCGGCGGCGTCAATACGCATCGCGGCGCGATCTTCGGGCTCGGGCTGCTGTGTGCTGCCGCGGGCCGGCGCGCAATGCCGGGGGCCGTGCCGGGCGGAACGACGCTCGGTGCGTTCGTGTCCCGCCGCTGGGGCACCGATATTCTCGGCGGCCCGCGCTTGCCGGACAGCCATGGCGAGCGCGCGAGCCGACGCTACGGCGTCGGCGGCGCGCGTCGCGAAGCGGCCGAAGGTTTCAGGACCGTGTACGCGATCGGGCTGCCCGCGCTGCGCCGTGCGAAGCGCGACCTGCCCGACGATCCGGAAGCCGCGCGCGTCGCCGCGTGCTTCGCGCTGATCGCGGCGCTCGACGATACGAACCTGCTGCACCGGGGCGGGCAGGCCGGCCTCGATTTCGCGCGGGCGACCGCGCGTGCGTTCGTCGCACGCGGCGGTGTGCGCGCCCACGACTGGCGGCTGCGCGCGGTGGCCGCGCATCGTGCGTTCGTTGCGCGCCGGCTGAGTCCGGGCGGCGCGGCCGACCTGCTCGCGATGAGTGTATTCGTCGATGTGCTCGAAGCCGACGGGGACGCGCGATGACGCTGGCGATCCTCTGTTCGGGACAAGGCGCGCAGCGTGCCGACATGTTCGACCTGACGGGCGCGGCGCCGCAGGCCGATGCGTTGTTCGCGCATGCCGGCCGGCTCCTCGGCGACGATCCGCGCGCGTGGGTCCGGCAGGCCGGACCGGACGCGCTGCGCGAGAACCGCGCCGCGCAGATCCTCTGCACCGTCCAGGCGCTTGCGGCGGCCGCGCTGCTCGACGCGGCGTGGCCGCGCCGGCGCTGCGTCGCGGGCTACAGCGTCGGCGAGGTCGCGTCGTGGAGCGTCGCGGGAATGATCGATCCGCATGACGCGCTCGACCTGGCCGACGCACGCGCGCGCGCGATGGATGCGGCGAGCGGCGGCGACGAGCGGATGGCGTTCGTGCGTGGCCTGACGCGCGCGCAGCTTGCGCAGTTGTGCACCGGCCGCGATGCAGCGATCGCGATCGCGAACCCCGGCGACGCATTCGTGGTCGCGGGGCGGCAGGCCGATGTCGATGCGGTGGCCGACGGCGCCGCGCGCGCCGGTGCGCTGCGCGTCGCGCCCGTGTGCGTGCGGATCGCGTCGCACACGCGCCGGCTCGTAGCGGCCGTGCCGGTATTTCGCGCGTCGCTTGCCGACGTGCGGGTGCGCCGGCCGCTGCCCGGCACGCGATTGTTTTCGGGCATCGACGGCGCGTCGGTGCTCGATGTCGATGCGGGCCTCGACAAGCTCGCGCGGCAGATCGCGGAGCCGGTCGAGTGGGCGGCCTGTCTCGCCGCCTGCGTGGAGGCAGGTGCGACCGCGTTTCTCGAACTCGGCCCCGGGCGCGCGCTGGCCGAGATGGCAGGCGGCGCGTATCCCGCGCTGCCGGCGCGCAGCCTCGCGGATTTCCGTTCCGTCGACGGCGTGACGAACTGGCTCGCGCGCGTCGCGGCCGGCTGACCGGCGGCCCGAAAACCGGCCTGAAACACCCCCGCCGGGCATCCGTTCCGTACTGTGTGTTGCGCCGGCGCAGCAGCGTCGCAGGCGGCGCTTGCCACGCGAATTGGCGTCGCTACAATGGCGCCCGCCATGAGACCAGCCGCCTTCTTTTTCGCCGCGCTTTGCTGCGCGGCGAGCGCCCACGCCAGCCGGATTCCGTCCGATGCCGCATCGGTCGGCACGTATTTTTCGTATGACAACGCGGCGGCCGACGCGACCGTCGACCTGATCGAACAGGCGCAGCGCCGCGTACTGCTGGCCGGCTATACCCAGATGCCGCCCGCCGTCGCGAGCGCGCTGCGCGCGGCCCGTGCGCGCGGGATCGAGGTGCGCGTCGTGCTCGTGCGCTCGCCGCGCGCGGGCAGGTACAGCGGCGCAGGCTATCTGAAATCCGCGGGCATCGACGTGGCAATCGATTCGCGGCACGGCGATCCCGCGCCGCGCTTCGTGATCGTCGACGACAGCGTCGCGCTGACGACGCTGTCCGACGGTGCGGCCGCGCACGCCGAGACGGTCAACGTGTTCCAGCGCGCGCCCGAGCTCGCGCAATCCTACGCGCAGTCGTTCTGGCGGCTGTACCGGCAGGCCGGCGGCCTCTGACCCTTTCCTCGGCGTCGTGCACGCCGGTGTGACCCCGCTTGCATCGGCGCCGCCGATGAACCATGCTCGTTGACAGGCGCCGGCGCGCGTTTCGCGCATCCGGCGCAACGGCAGGGAGCCGATCTTGACCGAGTGTTTTGCCGATCGCGCCGATGCGGGCCGCCAACTGGCCGACGCGCTGAGCGACGACTACGCGGGGCGTAGCGACGTCGTCGTGCTCGCGTTGCCGCGCGGCGGCGTGCCCGTCGCGTATCCGGTCGCCTGTGCGCTGCGCGCGCCGCTCGACGTGCTGGTCGTGCGCAAGCTCGGCGTGCCGTGCGAGCCCGAGCTCGCGATGGGCGCGATCGCAACGGGGGGCGCGATGCATCTGCAGCGTTCCGTGATCCGCTCGATGGGCGTGACCGACGCGCAGCTCGCCGACGTGATCGTGCGCGAGACGGCCGAGCTGCAGCGCCGCGAAGCGCTGTATCGCGGCGCTGCGCCGCCGCTGCCGGTCGACGGGCGCATCGTGATCGTCGTCGACGACGGCGTCGCGACCGGCGCGTCGATGCGTGCCGCGCTGCAGGCGCTGCGCGAGCGCCACCCGGCGCGGATCGTGGCGGCCGCGCCGGTCGCGCCGGCGGGCGCGGAGCATGCGTTCGACGGCCTGGCCGACGCGTTCGTCGCGGTATCGCAGCCGCGCCCGTTCTTCGGGATCAGCCAGTTCTACGCGCGCTTCGGGCAAACGAGCGACGACGAGGTGCGTACGTTACTCGACGCGGCCCGCACGCAACGCGGCATCACACCCGCCTGATCCGGCGCGAGCGCGGCCGAGGGCGGCCGGCCTCGGCCAGCGCGAACACGCGCTGCAGCATCGGATGGACATTGCCGAGCCAGCGCGCGCCGGTAAACAACCCGTAGTGATCGCAATCGTCGACATCGACGCGATAGCGCTCGTCGGCCGCGAGGCCGCTGCACATGTCGAGTGCCGCATGCGTCTGGCCGGCGCCCGTGACCGCGTCGCATCGGCCTTCGACGGTCAGCAGCGCGACGCCGCGCAGCGCGCCCGGCTCGACGCGCCGGCCGCCGACGTCCCACGTGCCGTTCGCGAGGCACATCCGCTGGAACACGATGTCGACCGTGTCGAGGAAATATTCGGCCGGCATGTCGAGCAGCGCCGTGTATTCGAGCAGCGCGCGCCGCGCGCCGGCGAGCGCGGCCATGTCGAAGCGCGACGCGGCCAGCGCGTACGCCTCGACCAGCGACATGAAACGCTGCGGATACATCAGCGCGATCTCGCCTTGCTGGAGATAGGTCGGGAACACCTGGCGGCCGTGCCCCGCGAAGCCGGGCGGCACGATGTCGATCAGGTGGCGGCGGCACCAGCCGAGCGAGCGGGTGGCTGCCGCGGTGCCGAGCGCGCTCGGATTCAGGCGGGGGTCGAGCGGGCCGCCGATCAGCGTGATGCTCGCGGGCGGCGCCAGGCCGCGCGCGGCGCGCAGCGCGAGCGCGCCGAGCGCCGGCACGGTCGCCTGGCACACGGCGACGACGTGCAGCGGCCGATCGTCGAGCGCGAGCCCGTCGATGAAGCCGTCGAGCGTCGCGACATACTCGTCGAGCCCGAAGCGGCCCGACGCGAGCGGCACGTCGCGCGCATTGCGCCAGTCGGTCACGCAGACGTCGCCGTCGGCGAGCAGCGTCTCGACGGTTTCCCGCATCATCACGGCCGCGTGCCCGGCGAGCGGCGCGCACAGCAGCACCGTGCGCCGCGCATCGGCGCGCGTGAAGCGCCGCAGGTCGCAGAACGGCGTGTGCGCGGCGACCCGTTCGCCGATGGCGGATCGCCCGAGGTCGAAGCGCGGCGGCCCGGCCGGCTGCCCGAGCAGCGGCTCGAACAGGTCGTCGTAACACGACGACGCGGCTTGCGGCAGCGTCGCCGCGGGCCACGCATCGAACGCGTGCCGCGTCGCCGCGCGCCAGGCGCGCATCCATTCCCGCTGCTGCTCGACGAGGGCATACCACATGGCGAACCTTGGGACGGAAGGGGCGTGAATCTGCATTATGGTCACTGTGGCCGGGTAGCGGGGCGCTGATACGTATCAAGCGGACGCGCGTACGAGCACGCTAGGCGACGGCTCGCGACGCTGCTACAGTCGTCGGTCCCATTCCCCTCAAGCGGAGCGTTTGCGATGAAGCTGATCGGCATGCTGGATTCCCCGTTCGTGCGCCGTGTCGCCATTTCGGCGAAGCTGCTCGACCTGCCGTTCGAACACGAATCGATCTCGGTGTTTCGTCATTTCGAACAGTTCAGGGCGGTCAACCCGGTCGTCAAGGCGCCGACGCTCGTGACCGACGACGGGGCGACGCTGATCGATTCGTCGCTGATCGTCGACTATCTCGATCACCTGGTCGCGCCGGAGCGGCGCCTGCTGCCCGACGCCGCCGACGCGCGGCTGCGCGCGCTCGTGCCGGTCGGTTTCGCGCTGGCGGCGGCCGAGAAGACCGTGCAGGTCGTCTACGAGCAGGCGCTGCGCCCGTCCGACAAGCAGCACGCGCCGTGGATCGAACGCGTGCTGAGCCAGCTCGAGGGCGCGTACGGCGAGCTGGAGCCGCTCGTCGCGGCCGCGAACGGCTGGTTCGGCGGCGCACGCCTGCTGCAGTCCGACGTGACGGTCGCGGTCGCGTGGCGCTTCACGCAGTTCATGGCGGCCGATTACCCGGCGCTCGCGCGAATCGATCCGGCCCGCTATCCGGCGCTCGCCGCGCATTCGGCGCGTGCGGAAGCGCTGCCGGCTTTCGTCGAAACGCCGCTCGTCTAGGCCTGGCGGCCCTTGGCGGCGGGGCGCAAGGCCGCCCCGCGCCGCTGCTTGCCGGCCGCTCGACCGCACCCGGCAAGCCGCCGCCGATTGTTCTCGGTGGCCGACAAGTGACTTCGCATTCGCGCCGTTTATCCGGAAGCGGCCGGTCCCTAGAATCCACTCCATCGAATCACGCATTGCCAGATGGAGCCGATGATGAAAGCCCTGCTCGAATCAAGTCTGTATCACCCGTCCGTCGTGTTGCCGCTTGCCGCGCTGACGCAGTTGATGGTCGAGCGCGATTTCAATCTCGGCCAGGTCGGGCTGATCGTCGCGGCACGCGGCGCACAGGCGGCGGTGTCGCGCTCGCGTGCGCTGATCTTCTGCCGTCACGGCGAAGCGCACGCATGAGGGCGCTCGCGGCCAAAGGATGAAAAAAAGCCCGGCCGGCGCAAGCCGGTCGGGCGGATCGGATTCGATCGGGCCCCGGCTTCGGCCGGGGCTTTTTCATGGGCGACGCTCAGGCGCGTGCGGGCGACACGACGCTGTACATCTCCGAGTCGTCGTCCTCGCGCAGCTGGCGTGCGAGCTGGTGCGCCTCGCGGCGCGTCGCGACGGCCGGCGGCGAGCCCTTCAGGGGCTGGCGCGCGGTTTCCGCGAGCGCGACGACCGACACGATGCCGATCACGGCGGCGCCCATCATGTAGTACGCGGGCATCATCAGGTTGTGCGTCACGTCGACGAGCCATGCGGTAACGAGCGGCGTCGTGCCGCCGAACAGCGATACCGACACGTTGAAGCCGATCGCGAGCGCGCCGTAGCGGATCTCGGTCGGGAACAGCGCCGGCAGCGCCGACGGCATCACGCCGGTGAAGCAGGACAGCAGCACGCCGAGGACCAGCAGGCCGCCGAACACCGACGCCGTGGTGCCCGCATGGATCAGCATCATCGACGGGATCGACAGCACGAGCAGCCCGACACAGCCGGCGAGCATCACCGGCTTGCGGCCGATCCGGTCGGACAGGCGGCCGGCGAAGAGCGTCATCGGCATCATCAGCACCATCACGAGCAGCACCAGCACGAGGCTGTGCGATTCGTCGAAGTGCAGCGTCGACGACATGAAGCTCGGCAGATACGACAGCACCATGTAGTCGGTCACGTTGAAGATCAGCACGAGGCCGACGCACAGCAGCAGCGCACGCCAGTTGCGCATCAGCGTTTCGCGGAAGCGCGCCTTCGGCACGGCCTTGTCCTGCGCTTCGCGCTCTTCGGCCTGGCGCTTGAACGCAGGCGTTTCCTCGAGCTTCATCCGGATGTAGAGGCCGATCAGGCCGAGCGGGCCGGCGATCAGGAACGGCACGCGCCAGCCCCACGACAGCAGCGCTTCCTGCGACAGCGATGTGGTCAGCAGCGCGACGACGCCCGCACCCATCACATAGCCGATCAGCGTGCCGAACTCGAGGAAGCTGCCCATGAAGCCGCGGCGCTTGTCGGTCGAGAATTCGGCGATGAAGGTGGCCGCGCCGCCGTATTCGCCGCCGGTCGAGAAGCCCTGCACGAGGCGCGCGACGAGCAGCAGCACGGGCGCCATGATGCCGATCGATGTATAGCTCGGGATCAGGCCGATCGCGAAGGTGCCGGCGGCCATCATGATCATCGTCGCGGCGAGCACGCGCTGGCGGCCGATGCGGTCGCCGAGCGGGCCGAACACCATGCCGCCGAGCGGGCGCACGAGGAATGCGGCCGCGAACGTGCCGAAGGTCGCGAGCAGCTGCGCGGACGGGCTGCTGGACGGGAAGAACACCTTGCCGAGCGTGACGGCGATATAGCTGTACACACCGAAGTCGAACCATTCCATCGCATTGCCGATGGCCATCGCGCTGACGGCGCGCTTGAGCAGGCTCTGGTCGACGACGGTTATGTCGTCCGCGGCGAGCGGAGCGTCGCCGGACGAAGTGGAGGAAGAAGCAGCGGTCGGGCTGACGTGTGTTGCGGTCAAGGTCATGCACTCCTTTGACTGCGCCGGAACGGGCGGGCCGTCCGACACGGTTTGCCTGCAAGCGCGGTGTCGTGCGCGGCGCGTCGGGGCAGGCCATTAAGCACTTACTGCGCAACGGGCAGCAAAGGGCCGTAAGGGGCTGCTTCGACGCGGGCCCGATGGGCCGTCGCGACAGTGCGCTCATGAAGAATGGGCCGCGTGACGCTGGCGGCAGATGCCGGCGCGGACGGAGGTCCGGCGTTCCGGCAAGCGCCCCGAAAGGGGCAACGAAACGAGAAAAGCGGGCCTGTCGGGCGGGCTTTCCTGTGGGTGCAATTTCGGTCGAAGCGCCGGCCCGCAATGCGCGGACGGACTTCTCTCGAAATCGAATAGACAGAGATTGAATGTTGAAACAGGCGACATGATAGCACGATGACGGATGATCGTGCAAATTGCCGGGAGGCGCCCGTCTGGCGGGGCGTCCGGGGCGGCCTGCTCGGGTATGATCGGCGGCGCGCGGCGGGGCCGTGCAGCGCCCCGGCGACGGGGCCGAATTCACGAGGAACCGGATGACCGAACTGATGAGGATCGCGGCGCTGTTCGCCGCCACCGCACTGGCCGAAATCGTCGGCTGTTACCTGCCGTGGCTCGTGCTGAAGGGCAGCCGGCCGGCCTGGCTGCTGGTGCCGGCTGCGCTGTCGCTCGCGCTGTTCGCGTGGCTGCTGACGCTGCACCCGAGCGCGGCCGGACGTACTTATGCCGCGTACGGCGGCGTGTATATCGCGGTAGCGCTGGTCTGGCTGCGGGTGGTCGACGGTATCGCGCTGACCCGCTGGGATGTGGCCGGCGCGGTGCTCGCGCTCGGCGGGATGGCGGTCATCGCACTGCAGCCGCGCGCGTAGGCGCGGCCGCGGTGCGTGCCGCGTGCGTCAGGCCGTTTCGGCGGCGCCCGCGTCGGCGGACTTGCGCCACACGCACGTGCCCTTGACCGACTTGTCGAGTTCGTCGAGCTGCGCCTGGTGCGCGGCGAGCTCGTCGTCGCTGGCGGTCACCACCTGCAGGTCGAGCGCGGCGAGCGACACGCGCTGGCCGTTCGCCGCGCCGCCGTCGGCGCCCGCGTCGTCGAGCATGTCGATCACGAGGCTGTCCTGGCCGCGCGTCATCGCGAGATACACCTCGGCGAGCAGCTCCGAGTCGAGCAGTGCGCCGTGCAGCGTCCGGTGCGCGTTGCTGATGCCGAAGCGGTCGCACAGCGCGTCGAGCGAGTTGCGCTTGCCGGGGAACATCTGCTTGGCCTGCACGAGCGTGTCGATCACGCCGCCGCAATGTTCGGTGAACGGCGGCAAGTCGAGGCGCGCGAATTCGGCGTCGAGGAAGCCCAGGTCGAACGGCGCGTTGTGGATGATCAGCTCGGCGTCCTTCACGAAGTCGAGGATCTGGCTGGCGACTTCCGCGAACTTCGGCTTGTCGCTGAGGAATTCGGTCGTGAGGCCGTGCACGGCCAGTGCGCCCGGATCGCTGTCGCGCTCGGGGTTCACGTAGAAGTGCAGGTTGTTGCCGGTGAGCCGCCGGTTCAGCAGCTCGACGCAGCCGATTTCGATGAGGCGGTCGCCCGTGCGGGCGTTCAGGCCGGTGGTTTCGGTATCGAGAATGATCTGGCGCATGTCGGGGAAAACGAAGGAAACAGGGGAGTGGCCGGCGTTCAGGCCGTGAGCGATTCGACGCCGCGATTCGCGAGCGCGTCCGCGCGCTCGTTTTCGGGATGGCCCGCATGACCCTTGACCCAGCGCCACTCGATTTCGTGCTGCGCGACGAGCGCGTCGAGCCGCTTCCACAGGTCGGCGTTCTTCACGGGTGTCTTTGCCGCGGTGACCCAGCCTTTCTTCTTCCAGCCGTGGATCCACTCGCTGATGCCTTTCTGCACGTATTGCGAATCGGTGTGCACGATCACCTGGCACGGCCGCTTCAGCGCCTCGAGCGCGGCGATCACGCCCATCAGCTCCATGCGGTTGTTGGTCGTGTTGGGCTCGCCGCCGAACAGCTCCTTTTCACGGTCGCCGTAGCGCATCAGTGCGCCCCAGCCGCCGGGGCCGGGGTTGCCCTTGCAGGCGCCGTCGGTATAGATGTCGATCGTATCGATTGTCATGAATGTTCTTGATGGGTGGTCGGGGAGGCCGCGGGCGTCAGGCCTGGCGCGAGCACGGGTTTTTTCATCTTGATCTGGCCGACGAGGCGCATGCCGCGCACGCGCTTGACGGCCGTCACCATGTAGACGGCGCCGAAGATCGGCCACCAGCGGTCGCCCGCGGCTTCCATGAAGCCGTAGCGGGCCAGCCACTTGTCGGTGACGAGCGGCGGCCGGTAGCAGCCGAAGCGGCCGCGTTCGAGGTCGAAGCCGAGCAGCTTGATCCAGTCCTTTAGCCGGATGAACGCGATCTGGTCGCGCGTGGCCGGCACGAACGGGCGGTTCGCCATGCGCCCGAACGATTGCCGCATGCCCCACAGGCTGAGCGAATTGAAGCCGGTGATCACGAGCTGGCCTTCCGGCATCAGCACGCGCTCGGCCTCGCGCAGCAGGCGGTGCGGGTCGGACGTGAATTCGAGCGTGTGCGGCATCACGATCAGGTCGACGCTTTGCGACTCGAACGGCAGGTCGAGCAGGTCGCACCACGTCGTGCTGCGATCGGCGGGCGCGTGCTCCGGCGCGTGCGCTTCGCGCGCCCACGGATACTGGTACGGCGCGCTCGCGCCGCTCGCCGGATCGAGCACGAGGCCGCGATACGGCATGCGGTTCTCGCGCAGCGCGTCGAGCTGCGGCAGGCCGAGCTGCAGCGCGTGGAACCCGAATACGTCGGACACGATCCGGTCGAGCTGCGCCTGCTCCCAGTCCAGCACGTAGCGGCCGGGAGGCGAGTCGGTCCAGGCGGGCCAGTCTATAATTTGACGATCAGGCATAACGATGGTTGCGCGCCCATGAACGAGCTGGAATACGTGCCGGTGCCGGCATTCGAAGACAACTATATCTGGCTCGTCTCGGACGGCCGCGATGCGATCGCCGTCGATCCGGGTGAAGCCGCGCCGGTGCGCCGGGTTCTTGCCGAACGAGGCTGGCGGTTGACCGCTATTTTACTCACGCACCATCACGCCGACCATGTCGGCGGTGTCGAGGCGCTGCGCAATAGCCAACCGGCCGATGTGCCGCTCACCGTTTACGGCCCTGCGGCCGAGGCGATCGGCGTGGTCACGCGGCCGCTTTCGGGCGGCGATCGCGTGACGCTCGACGCGCCGGCCGTCGCGTTCGACGTGCTCGACGTGCCCGGTCATACGCGCGGCCACATTGCCTATTTCCAGGCGGCCGGGCAGGGCGCCGCGGTGCCGCACGTGTTCTGCGGCGACACGCTGTTCTCGTGCGGCTGCGGCCGCCTGTTCGAAGGCACGCCCGCGCAGATGCTCGCGTCGCTCGACGCGCTCGCGGCGCTGCCGGGCGACACGCGCGTGCATTGCGCACACGAATACACGCTGTCGAACATCCGCTTCGCGCTCGCGTGCGAGCCCGGCAATGCGGCGCTCGCCGCGTGGCGCGACGACGCGCAGGCGCTGCGCGCGCGCGGCGTGCCGACGCTGCCGACGACGATCGCGCACGAGCGCGCGGTGAACCCGTTCATGCGCGCGGACAGCGCCGCCATCCATGCGACGCTCGAGGCCGAGCTTCACGAAACGGTGCCGGATCGTCTGGCGGCGTTTACGCTGATGCGGGAGTGGAAAAACCGGTTCAGATGATGATTTCCGGAGGACTCCAAAGCTCAAGCGGAGTCTGTAAAAATTGCTCCAAATGTAGGATTTCGCTGAGTTTTCGGTGTTTTTATTGACGTGAAGCACGCACTTCCGTAGTATCGCCAGCAATTTCCAGCCGTCGGAAGCCGAGATTTTCATGCGACTTATATTGAGTGCGATGGTGGTCCTGCTACTCGCCGCTTGTGCGAGCCAGGCTCCTGTCGCCAACAACGCCGCCGATCCGCAGGCGGCGTCCAACTACCTCCGTAAATCAGCCACCGCCAAAGAAACTGTCGACGTCGACAAGCAATCCGTCGGCGACCTGACCAGTGCGGACTCCGATCTCTGGGGCCGCATCCGTCGCGGCTTCCAGATGCCCGACCTGCAGAGCGACCTCGTCGACATGCAGACGACCTGGTACACGCAGCGTCCGGATTACGTGCAGCGCATGACCGAGCGCTCGCAGAAGTACCTGTATCACATCGTCGAGGAGCTCGAGGCGCGTCACATGCCGACCGAGCTCGCGCTGCTGCCGTTCATCGAGTCCGCGTTCAACCCGCAGGCGCTGTCGGTCGCGAAGGCGGCCGGCATGTGGCAGTTCATGCCCGGCACGGGCCGCACGTACAACCTGAAGCGCAATATGTGGCAGGACGAACGGCGCGACGTGCTCGCGTCGACGAGCGCCGCGCTCGACTACCTGTCGCGCCTGCATGACATGTTCGGCGACTGGTATCTGGCGCTGGCCGCGTACAACTGGGGCGAGGGCAACGTGCAGCGCGCGATCGCGCGCAACCAGGCGGCCGGCCTGCCGACCGACTACCAGAGCCTGCGGATGCCGAACGAGACGCGCAACTACGTGCCGAAGCTGCAGGCGGTGAAGAACATCATCGCGAGCCCGAAGCAGTACGGCCTGACGCTGCCGGACATCCCGAACCACCCGTATTTCGTGACGGTCACGACGTCGCGCGACATCGACGTCGCGGTCGCCGCGAAGCTCGCGAACCTGTCGCTCGACGAATTCCGCTCGCTGAACCCGTCGTTCTCGAAGCCGGTGATCCTCGGCGCGACCGAACCGCAGATCCTGCTGCCGTTCGACAACGCGTCCGCGTTCGAGAAGAGCCTGAAGGCATACAACGGCCAGCTTTCGACGTGGACCACCTACACGGTCAGCGAACGTGCGCGGCCGGCTGCGATCGCCGAGAAGATCGGCGTGGATGCCGATACGCTGATGTCGGTCAACAAGATTCCGGCCGGCATGCGCCTGAAGCCGGGCTCGACGATCGTCGTGCCGCGCGGCGATGACGACGACGAGGACATCAGCGCCGACGTCGCCGAAAACGGCGCGCTCGCGATGGAGCCGGACGTACCCGACACGCGCAAGATGCTGATCCGCGTGCGCCGCAAGCAGTCGATGGCGGCGATCGCCGGCCGCTACGGCGTGTCGGTCGGCCAGCTCAAGGCGTGGAACCGCACGCACCGCGATCTCGCGATGCCGGGCCAGGCGCTCGTGCTGCACGTGCCGGTCGGCCGCTCGGTGCCGGCGGAACCCGGTCCGGAGCGGATCGCAACGTCGGTCGGCAGTGCGCGCATCGAGCGCGCGAGCCTGGCGGTGGGCGGCAAGTCGCACGGCGCGAAGCGCGGCGCGGCAAAGCCGGCGGCCAAATCGACCAAAGCGGCGAAAGCTGCACCCGCGAAGGCCGCGCCGGCCAAGGGCAAGAAGAAGTAACGCGGCTGCGAAGCGCGGCGGCCGGCCGGTCCGGGCCGCGCGATTGCGCTATCATCCGACGAATTGCAACGAAAACGCCGTCACCGAGGTGACGGCGTTTTCGTTTGTGCGCGGTGCGAGGGTGCCGCGCCGCTTCGGCAGTCTTCATATCACGAGGGGGAGCGATGTCGTCGGTGCAGGTTGGGGTGCTCGCGCTGTTTTCGGTCGGGTATTTCGTGTCGTATGTGTTTCGCGGCGTCAATCTGGGCTTCGCGCCGTTCGTCACGCATGAGCTCGGGTTGTCGGCCGCCGATCTCGGCCTGCTCACCAGTCTCTATTTTCTCGGCTTCGCGGGTGCGCAGATTCCGGCCGGCGTGATGCTCGACCACTTCGGCCCGCGCCGTGTGACGGCCGGCATGCTGCTGTTCGCGGCGGCCGGCGCCGCCGTGTTCGGCGCCGCGCACGGCATCGGCACGATGATGGTCGGCCGGCTGCTGATCGGCGTCGGCGTGTCGGTGTGTCTCGGCGCAGCGTTCAAGGCGCTCGCGCAGCATTTCCCGGTCGGCCGGCTGCCGCTCGTCAACGGCCTCGTGATGGCGGTTGGCGGCCTCGGCGGCGTCGTGGTCGGTTCGCCGCTGACCTGGCTGCTCGGCTGGACGAACTGGCGCGCGATCTGTTTCGGCCTCGCGGTGCTGACGGTGGTCGTCGCGGCCTCGATCGGTTTCGGCGCGCCCGAAGCGAAGCAGGTACGCCACCAGGGCGGGCTCCTCAGCCAGTTCAAGGGCACGTGGCACATCCTGAGCAGCCGCGCGTTCTGGAAGATCTCGTCATTCTCGGTCGTCACGCAGGGCGTGTTCTACGCGATGCAGTCGCTGTGGGTCGGGCCGTACCTGCGCGACGTCGCGGGGTTCGATGCGCCGCATGCCGCGCGCCTCGTGTCGGTGCTCGGCTTCGCGATGATGGCCGGCTGCGTCGGCTTCGGCGCCGCGGCGCGCGTGCTCGAGCGGCGCGGCGTGTCCGTCTACGCATTCTGCGGTGTCGGCATGGCGCTGTTCGTCGCGACGCAGGTCGCGATCGTCGCGCGCATGCCGTTGCCGCCGGCCGTGCTGTGGGCTGCATACGGGATGTTCGGCGGCGTCGGCATCCTGACCTACGCGGTGATGGCCGGGCACTTTCCCGCCCACCTGATCGGCCGCGCGAACACGACCCTCACGCTGGTGATCTTCCTGCTGATCTTTGCGTTCCAGATCGGTGTCGGCGCGGTGCTGTCGCACTGGCCCGCGCTCGACGGCCGTTATCCGGCGGCCGCGCACCTCACCGCATGGGGCGTGCTGCTTGCGCTGCAACTCGCGAGCGCGGTCTGGTACGTGTGGCCCGCGCGCGGCGCTGGCCAAGCGCACTGATCCGGCGGTACGCTGGTAGGTGGGGCGGCTGCGGAAACGGGGCCGCAGCACGTCGAGCGTGCGCCGTTGCGCGTACGCCGTACCGCGCTGCCGGTGGCGGCGCGTGCATGATCGGACGGCCATATCGATTGAAGATAGGGCCATTTTCGGGCTATAATTTGAAAGTTTGTGCTGATCAACCTCGCACCCTAGCGCCTACCTCATTCATCCCGTTCATCCGCCGCACGCCGCCTGCCGGGCGATGCCGCGAAGCCTCGTGCGCCACGCGCCGGGTTCGCGTCTCGACAACGCAGGCCGCGTCCAGCTAGCGACTACGCGCGCCCACGCAGCGCGGCGCTCGCGCGGCAGGGTAAACAGGTCGGCAGCAGGGTGTTCCCCAAGGAGCCTCCCGTGTTGCCGTCTTTTTCTCCCGCCTTGCTTGCACTCGCCGACGGCACGGTCTTTCGTGGTTATTCGATCGGGGCCGAAGGCCATACGATCGGCGAAGTCGTGTTCAATACCGCGATCACCGGCTATCAGGAAATCCTGACTGATCCGAGCTACGCGCGCCAGATCGTCACGCTCACCTACCCGCATATCGGCAACGTCGGCGTCAACGCCGAAGACGTCGAAGCCACGAAAGTCCATGCCGCCGGCCTGATCATCCGTGATCTGCCCACGCTCGCATCGAACTTCCGCATGGACCGCACGCTCGGCGATTACCTGCGCGACGAAGGCGTCGTCGCGATCGCCGGCATCGACACCCGCAAGCTGACCCGCATCCTGCGCGACAAGGGCGCGCAGAACGGCTGCATCCTGGCCGGTTCGGACGACGAGGCGAAGGCGATCGAGCTCGCGCGCTCGTTCCCGGGCCTCGCGGGCATGGATCTCGCGAAGGTCGTGTCGACCACGAAGCCGTTCGAGTGGAAGCAGACCGAATGGCGCCTCGGCAGCGGCTACGGCATGCAGGAAGCGCCGAAGTACCGCGTCGTCGCGTACGATTTCGGCGTCAAGTACAACATCCTGCGCATGCTCGCGGAGCGCGGCTGCCAGGTGACGGTGCTGCCGGCGCAGGCGAGCGCGGCCGATGCGCTCGCGCTGAATCCGGACGGCATCTTCCTGTCGAACGGCCCCGGCGATCCGGAGCCGTGCGATTACGCGATCGCGGCCACGAAGGAATTCATCGAGCGCGGCGTGCCGACCTTCGGCATCTGCCTCGGCCACCAGATCATGGGCCTCGCGGTCGGCGCGAAGACGCTGAAGATGAAAACGGGCCACCACGGCGCGAACCATCCGGTGAAGGATCTCGGCGACGGTCGAGTCGTGATCACGTCGCAGAACCACGGCTTCGCGGTCGATGCGGATTCGCTGCCGGCCAACGCGCGCGTGACGCACGTGTCGCTGTTCGACGGCACGCTGCAGGGCTTCGAGCTGACCGACAAGCCGGCGTTCTGCTTCCAGGGCCACCCGGAAGCGTCGCCGGGCCCGCACGACATCGGCTATCTGTTCGACCGTTTCACCGCGCTGATGGACGCGGCGAAGCAGCGCAACGCCTAACGCAACCGACGCAACCGAAGGACGGGAGATTCGCATCATGTTCGGCCACGCACTCGGCATCACGGATATCTGGACCTACGTGTTCGGCGTGATCTTCATCATCCTGCTGCCGGGGCCGAACTCGATGTACGTGCTGTCGCTCGCGGCGCAGCGCGGCGTGAAGGCCGGCTATCGCGCGGCCTGCGGCGTGTTCGTCGGCGACACGGTGCTGATGGTGCTGTCGGCCGCGGGCGTCGCGTCGCTGCTGAAGGCGAATCCGCTGCTGTTCTCCGTCGTCAAGTACGGCGGCGCCGCGTACCTGCTCTACATCGGCACCGGCATGCTGCGCAGCGCGTGGCAGAAGCTGCGCACGCCGGCGGGCGGGCTTGCCGAGGCGCCGCAGACGGTCGACGGCGAGCGACCGTTCCGCAAGGCGCTGATCGTGAGCCTGCTGAATCCGAAGGCGATCCTGTTCTTCATCTCGTTCTTCATCCAGTTCGTCGACCCGGCATTCCCGCATCCCGCGCTGTCGTTCGTCGTGCTCGGGGCGATCGCGCAAAGCGCGAGCTTCCTGTACCTGAGCACGCTGATCTTCGCGGGGGCGCGGCTCGCCGAGCACTTCCGCCGCCGCCGCAAGCTTGCGGCAGGCGCGGCGAGCAGCGTGGGCGGCCTGTTCATCGGTTTCTCGGTGAAGCTCGCGCTCGCGACCATGAGCTGAGCGCTGCCGGCCGACCCACGACAACGATTACTTATTGAATTCACAAGCCATGCCAAAACGCACAGACATCAAGAGCATCCTCATCATCGGCGCCGGCCCGATCATCATCGGCCAGGCGTGCGAGTTCGACTATTCGGGCGCGCAGGCTTGCAAGGCGTTGCGTGAGGAGGGCTACAAGGTCGTTCTCGTCAACAGCAACCCGGCGACGATCATGACCGACCCGAACACGGCCGACGTGACCTACATCGAGCCGATCACGTGGGAAGTCGTCGCGCGCATCATCGAGAAGGAGCGCCCGGACGCGATCCTGCCGACGATGGGCGGCCAGACCGCGCTGAACTGCGCGCTCGACCTGCATCACCACGGCGTGCTCGAGAAGTTCGGCGTCGAGCTGATCGGCGCGTCGCCGGAAGCGATCGACAAGGCGGAAGACCGCCAGAAGTTCAAGGAAGCGATGACCAAGATCGGTCTCGGCTCCGCGAAGTCGGGCATCGCGCACTCGATGGAAGAGGCGACCAAGGTGCACGCCGAGATCATGGCGGGCACCGGCGGCAGCGGCTACCCGGTCGTGATCCGTCCGTCGTTCACGCTCGGCGGCTCGGGCGGCGGCATCGCGTACAACCGCGAAGAGTTCGAGGAAATCTGCAAGCGCGGTCTCGACCTGTCGCCCACGCGCGAGCTGCTGATCGAGGAATCGCTGCTCGGCTGGAAGGAATACGAGATGGAAGTCGTGCGCGACCGCGCCGACAACTGCATCATCGTCTGCTCGATCGAAAACCTCGACCCGATGGGCGTGCACACCGGCGACTCGATCACGGTCGCACCGGCGCAGACGCTCACCGACAAGGAATACCAGATCCTGCGTAACGCATCGCTCGCGGTGCTGCGCGAGATCGGCGTCGACACGGGCGGTTCGAACGTGCAGTTCTCGATCAACCCGAAGGACGGCCGCATGGTCGTCATCGAAATGAACCCGCGCGTGTCGCGTTCGTCGGCGCTCGCATCGAAGGCGACCGGCTTCCCGATCGCGAAGGTCGCCGCGAAGCTGGCGGTCGGCTACACGCTCGACGAGCTGAAGAACGAAATCACCGGCGGCCAGACGCCGGCGTCGTTCGAGCCGACGATCGACTACGTCGTCACGAAGATCCCGCGCTTCGCGTTCGAGAAGTTCCGTGAAGCCGATTCGCGCCTGACGACGCAGATGAAGTCGGTCGGCGAAGTGATGGCGATCGGCCGCACGTTCCAGGAATCGTTCCAGAAGGCGCTGCGCGGCCTCGAAGTCGGCGTCGACGGTCTCGACGAGAAGTCGACCAACCGCGACGAGATCGCGATCGAGATCCACGAGCCGGGCCCGGACCGCATCTGGTATGTCGGCGATGCATTCCGCATCGGCATGACGGCCCAGGAAATCTTCGCGGAAACCGCGATCGACCCGTGGTTCCTCGAGCAGATCGAGCAGATCATCCTGAAGGAAAAGGCGCTCGCGGGCCGCACGCTCGCGTCGCTGACGTTCGACGAGCTGCGCTACCTGAAGCAGAGCGGCTTCTCCGACCGCCGCCTCGCGAAGCTGCTCGGCGCGACGCCGGAAGACGTCCGCAAGCGTCGCGTCGAGCTGAACGTGCGCCCGGTCTACAAGCGCGTCGACACCTGCGCGGCCGAATTCGCGACGAAAACCGCGTACATGTACTCGACCTACGAGGAAGAGTGCGAGGCGCAGCCGACCACGAACAAGAAGATCATGGTGCTGGGCGGCGGCCCGAACCGGATCGGCCAGGGCATCGAGTTCGACTACTGCTGCGTGCACGCGGCGCTCGCTATGCGCGAGGACGGCTACGAAACGATCATGGTCAACTGCAACCCGGAAACGGTGTCGACCGACTACGACACGTCCGACCGCCTGTACTTCGAGCCGCTGACGCTCGAAGACGTGCTCGAGATCGTCGACAAGGAAAAGCCGGTCGGCGTGATCGTCCAGTACGGCGGCCAGACGCCGCTGAAGCTCGCGCTCGACCTCGAGGCGCACGGCGTGCCGATCGTCGGCACGTCGCCGGACATGATCGACGCGGCCGAAGACCGCGAACGCTTCCAGAAGCTGCTGCAGGACCTCGGCCTGCGCCAGCCGCCGAACCGCACCGCACGCGCCGAAGACGAAGCGCTCAAGCTCGCCGAGGAAATCGGCTATCCGCTGGTCGTGCGCCCGTCGTACGTGCTGGGCGGCCGCGCGATGGAAATCGTCCACGAGCCGCGCGACCTCGAGCGCTACATGCGCGAGGCCGTGAAGGTGTCGAACGATTCGCCGGTGCTGCTCGACCGCTTCCTGAACGACGCGATCGAGTGCGACGTCGACTGTATCTGCGACGGCGAAGCCGTGTTCATCGGCGGCGTGATGGAGCACATCGAGCAGGCGGGCGTCCACTCGGGCGACTCGGCATGCTCGCTGCCGCCGTACTCGCTGTCGAAGGAAACCGTGGCCGAGCTGAAGCGCCAGACGGGCGCGATGGCGAAGGCGCTGAACGTGGTCGGCCTGATGAACGTGCAGTTCGCGATCCAGCAGGTGCCGCAGGCGGACGGCTCGAAGCAGGACATCATCTACGTGCTCGAAGTGAACCCGCGCGCGTCGCGCACGGTGCCGTACGTGTCGAAGGCGACCAGCCTGCCGCTCGCGAAGATCGCGGCGCGCGCGATGGTCGGCCAGAAGCTCGCGCAGCAGGGCGTGACGAAGGAAGTCGAGCCGCCGTACTTCAGCGTGAAGGAAGCCGTGTTCCCGTTCGTCAAGTTCCCGACCGTCGATCCGGTCCTCGGGCCTGAAATGCGTTCGACCGGCGAAGTGATGGGCGTCGGCCAGACGTTCGGCGAAGCGCTGTTCAAGTCGCAGCTCGCGGCCGGTTCGCGCCTGCCGGAGTCGGGCACGGTGCTGCTGACCGTGATGGACGCCGACAAGCCGAAGGCCGTCGAAGTCGCACGCATGCTGCACGACCTCGGCTACCCGATCGTCGCGACCAAGGGCACGGCTGCCGCGATCGAAGCGGCCGGCGTGCCGGTGAAGGTCGTGAACAAGGTGAAGGACGGCCGTCCGCACATCGTCGACATGATCAAGAACGGCGAGATCGCACTCGTGTTCACGACGGTCGACGAGACGCGCCAGGCGATCGCCGATTCGCGTTCGATCCGCATGAGCGCGCAGGCGCACAAGGTCACGTACTACACGACGATGTCGGGCGCGCGCGCGGCCGTCGAAGGCTTGCGCTACCTGAAGGATCTGGAAGTCTATGATTTACAAGGTCTTCACGCTCGCCTAAACTAAGCAGTCAGTTACCTGTCGAAGCAATACGTGCCGCGGTTAAGCGGTGTTTCCGGTTCGCCGGAAACGCGCTTAATCGCGGTGATTTTTTTTAAAGCCGTTTTTAGCGATTGAGCCGTTTATGAGCACCATTCCGTTGACAAAGCGTGGCGCAGAGCAACTGCGCGATGAATTGCAGCGCCTCAAATCCGTCGAGCGGCCGGCCGTGATCAACGCGATCGCGGAGGCCCGCGCACAGGGCGATCTGTCCGAAAACGCCGAATACGATGCCGCGAAGGAAAAGCAGGGCTTCATCGAGGGTCGTATCGCGGAAATCGAATCGAAGCTGTCGGCCGCGCAGGTCATCGATCCCACCGTGCTCGATGCCGAAGGCCGCGTGGTCTTCGCGTCGACGGTCGAACTCGAGGATCTCGAGTCGGGCGACACCGTCAAATACCAGATCGTCGGCGACGACGAAGCCGATATAGATCACGGTCTGATCTCGGTCAGCTCGCCGATCGCGCGCGCACTGATCGGCAAGTCCGAAGGCGACGTCGCGGCCGTGCAGGCGCCGAGCGGCGTGCGCGAATACGAAATCATCTCGGTCAGCTACATCTGAAACGGGGCGACGTGATGCCGCATCGCGTGTTCCGTCTGCTGTCGGCCGTGTGGGTCGGCAGCCTGCTGACGATCGGGTATGCGGTCGCGCCCGTGCTGTTCAAGACGCTGGAGCGGATGACGGCCGGTTCGGTCGCCGCCCAGCTGTTCCGTATCGAGGCGATCCTCGGTGTCGTGTGCGGCGTGCTGCTGCTCGCGTTGTCGAACCAGCAGGTGCGGCGCGGCAGCAGCGAATATCGTCGCGTGCGCTGGATCGTCGCCGCGATGGTCGTGTGCGTGCTGGTCGGGTATTTCGCGCTGCAGCCGTTCATGAACGCGCTGCGGGTGGCCGCGATGGACGCGGGCACCGATATCGCGAATTCGCCGTACGCGAGTCGCTTCGGGATGCTGCACGGCGTCTCGAGCGTGTTCTATCTCGTCGAGAGCGTGCTGGGGCTGATGCTGATCTGGCGTCTGCCGGCGCGCGACGCCTGAGCGCAGCGCGGGCAGTGCGGCACGGTGCGACCGTGCCGCGTACGCGTTTTACTTGTCCTGGAACGGCCGCTTGGTGCTTGCCTGGCGCTTTTTCGCGCGCTTCACGGTGCCGCCCGCCGTCACGCGTTCGTTGCCGCGCACGACGACCTTCGTCGGCTTCGGACGACGCACGGGGCTCGCGTTCGGCGACACCTTGACGACCTTGACCGTGCGCGGTGCGCGGCCTTTCCTGTCGTCGGCGGCTTCGGCCGCGCTCGGCAGCGTGCCGGCGCGACGGCCGCGGGCCGGGGCCGCTGCAGGGGCTTCGGGCTTCCAGATCACCAGCAGCTTGCCGATGTGCTGGATCGGCGCCGCGCTCAGGCGGTCGCAGATCTCGTCGTAGATCGCGATGCGTTCGTCGCGCTCGTCGCCGAACACGCGGATCTTGATCAGCTGGTGCGCGGCGAGGTGCACCTTGATTTCCTTCAGCACGGCGTCGGTCAGCCCTTCGGCGCCGATCAGCACGACGGGCTTGAGCGCATGGGCCTGGGAGCGCAGCGCGGAGCGCTCGGCGGGAGAAAGCGAAAGGGCGGGCATGGAAATGTCGAAATCTAAATAAGGGCACGCGGCCTGAAAAGCGATCGCGGGAAGTTACCGCGTCAGCCGTGCGCCGAAACCACGTAAAATCGCGGCTTGGGCCTGAAAAGGGGCCGCAGCCGCGCGAAGAAGACGCGTATTATCCGCTAAAAGCGCGGCTTCACGAAGCAAATGGCAGCAATCTCTCTCTCGAATGGCAAAAAACCGCTTTAACCAGCACTGGCTGCACGACCACATCAACGACCCGTACGTCAAAATGGCGCAGCGGGAGGGCTATCGCGCGCGTGCCGCGTACAAGCTGAAGGAAATCGACGAGCAGGACAAGCTGGTCCGTCCGGGCCAGGTGATCGTCGATCTCGGCGCGACGCCGGGCAGCTGGAGCCAGTATGCCCGCAACAAGCTCGCGCAGGGCAAGAAGCGCGACACCGAGCGCGAAGGCGGCATCGACGGCACGATCATCGCGCTCGACCTGCTGCCGATGGAGCCGATCGCCGACGTCCACTTCATCCAGGGCGACTTCCGCGAGGACGAAGTGCTCCACCAGCTCGAGGAAGTGCTCGAAGGCCGCGCGGTGGACCTTGTTATTTCGGACATGGCCCCCAACCTCTCCGGTGTGGCCTCGGCGGACGCGGCGCGCATCGAGCATCTCTGCGATCTGGCGCTCGAATTCGCGCAGAACCATCTGAAGCCGGACGGTGCGCTGCTCGTGAAATGCTTTCATGGCAGCGGCTACAGCCAGATCGTCGAGAAATTCAAACAGCAGTTTAAGACCGTCGCGCCGCGCAAGCCCAAGGCGTCCCGCGACAAATCGTCCGAAACGTTCATTTTGGGTCGGCATCTGAAGCATCCGCGCTGATGCGCGGCGGGGTGCCGCAAACGGGCTCCGGCCCTTGCCGGACAAGCGAAGCGCTATCGCGGCGGTTGTCAATGCTTATGGCGAGGGTGGTCGGACTGGATTAGAATGACCGAGGGGCGCCGCAAGGAAAATGTAGGCGCTCGTCTACGAGTGAAGGAGTGGTGCTTTGAACAACAATATGTTTTCGAAGGCAGCGGTGTGGTTAGTGATCGCACTGGTGCTGTTTACGGTGTTCAAGCAGTTCGACAAGCCCCGCGTCCAGGAAGGCGTGTCCTATTCGCAGTTCATGGACGACGCCAAGAACGGCAAGGTCAAGAACGTCATCGTTCAGGGACGCAACCTCACCGTCACTCCGGCTGATGGCCAGAAATACCAGATCGTGTCGCCCGGCGACATCTGGATGGTCGGCGATCTGATGAAGTACGGCGTGCAGGTCAGCGGCAAGGCCGATGACGAGCCGAACGCGCTGATGTCCGCGCTGTACTACCTCGGGCCGACGATCCTGATCATCGTGTTCTGGTTCTACATGATGAGGCAGATGCAGGGCGGCGGCAAAGGCGGCGCCTTCTCGTTCGGCAAGTCGCGAGCGCGGCTGATCGACGAGAACAACAACGCGGTGAACTTCTCCGACGTCGCGGGCTGCGACGAAGCGAAGGAAGAAGTGTCCGAGCTCGTCGACTTCCTGCGCGATCCGCAGAAATTCCAGAAGCTGGGCGGTCGCATTCCGCGCGGCGTGCTGCTCGTCGGCCCGCCGGGTACCGGCAAGACGCTGCTCGCCCGCGCGATCGCGGGTGAAGCGAAGGTGCCGTTCTTCAGCATCTCGGGTTCGGACTTCGTCGAAATGTTCGTCGGCGTCGGCGCGGCCCGTGTGCGCGACATGTTCGAGCAGGCGAAGAAGCATGCGCCGTGCATCGTGTTCATCGACGAAATCGACGCGGTCGGCCGTCATCGCGGCGCCGGCATGGGCGGCGGCAACGACGAACGCGAACAGACGCTGAACCAGATGCTGGTCGAGATGGACGGCTTCGAAGCGAACTCGGGCGTGATCGTGATCGCCGCGACCAACCGTTCCGACGTCCTCGACAAGGCGCTGCTGCGTCCGGGCCGTTTCGACCGCCAGGTCTACGTCGGTCTGCCGGATATCCGCGGCCGCGAGCAGATCATGCGCGTGCACCTGCGCAAGGTACCGATCGCGAACGACGTCGATGCGGCCGTCATCGCACGCGGCACGCCGGGCTTCTCGGGCGCCGATCTCGCGAACCTCGTGAACGAGGCTGCGCTGTTCGCCGCACGCCGCGGCAAGCGCATCGTCGAGATGCAGGATTTCGAGGACGCGAAGGACAAGATCTTCATGGGTCCGGAGCGCAAGTCGGCCGTGATCCGCGAGGAAGCGAAGCGCGCGACCGCTTACCACGAGTCGGGCCACGCGGTGGTCGCGAAGCTGCTGCCGAAGGCCGACCCGGTGCACAAGGTCACGATCATCCCGCGCGGCCGTGCGCTGGGCGTCACGTGGCAGTTGCCGGAGCATGACAACGAGACGTACTCGAAGGACTACCTGCTGGACCGCCTCGCGATCCTGTTCGGTGGCCGGGTGGCGGAAGAGCTGTTCATGAATCTCGTCAGCACCGGCGCATCGGACGACTTCAACAAGGCAACGCAGACGGCGCGCGCGATGGTGGCACGCTTCGGCATGACCGATGCGCTCGGGCCGATGGTCTACGTCGACGACGAGAACGATGCGTCGCCGTTCGGCCGCGGCTTCACGCGCACGATCTCGGAAGCGACGCAGCAGAAGGTCGATTCGGAAATCCGCCGCGTGCTCGACGATCAGTACAACCTCGCACGCCGCCTGCTCGAAGAGAACCGCGACAAGGTCGAAGCGATGACGGCCGCGCTGATGGAGTGGGAGACGATCGACGCCGATCAGATCAACGACATCATGGAAGGCCGTCCGCCGCGTTCGCCGAAGAGCTCGCCGGCCGTCGGCGGCGATTCGTCGGGCGGTGGCAGCAGCGCCGAGGTCAAGCCCGGCAACGCGCCGGCGCCTGCTTCGCCGGCGGCATAACCTCCGCTTTAGCACCGTTCACGGGCTGGTGTGGCTTCACACCGGCCCGTTTTGCATTCAACCACGCCAGTCGCTCGTGTCCGATTCCGCTGTTACTCCATCCATTCCCGCGCCGCTCCAGTGCGGCCGCTTCGCACTGACGTTCGAGCGCCCGCTCGTGATGGGCATTCTCAACGCCACGCCCGATTCGTTCTCCGACGGCGGCCGCTTCCTCGCGCGCGACGATGCGCTGCGCCAGGCCGAGCGCATGATCGCCGAAGGCGCGGACCTTCTCGATATCGGCGGCGAATCGACGCGCCCCGGCGCGCCGCCCGTACCGCTCGACGAGGAACTCGCGCGCGTGATCCCGCTCGTCGAGGCGCTGCGGCCGCTGAACGTGCCGCTGTCGATCGACACCTACAAGCCGGCCGTGATGCGTGCGGCGCTGGCCGCCGGCGCGGACCTGATCAACGACATCTGGGGGTTCCGCCAGCCGGGCGCGATCGACGCGGTGCGCGACGGCAACTGCGGGCTGTGCGCGATGCACATGCTCGGCGAGCCGCAGACGATGCAGGTCGGCGAGCCCGACTACGGCGACGTCGTGACCGACGTGCGCGAGTTTCTCGCCGCGCGCGCGCAGGCACTGTGCGACGCGGGCATTGCGCCGGAGCGGATCTGCGTGGATCCCGGCTTCGGGTTCGGCAAGGCGGTCGTCGACGACAACTATGCGCTGCTGGCCGCGTTGCCGGACACGGCGCCTGCGCGGCCCGACGGGCGCGCTTATCCGATTCTCGCGGGCATGTCGCGAAAGTCGATGCTCGGCGCGGTGATCGGCGGCAAACCGCCGATGGAGCGCGTCGCGGCGAGCGTGGCGGCCGCGTTGTGCGCGGTCGAGCGCGGTGCGGCGATCGTGCGCGTCCACGACGTCGCGGCGACGGTCGATGCGCTGAAAGTCTGGAATGCCGTGCGCGTAGCCGCGCGGCAACGATAAGTCAGAAGACGAAGGAGGAAGATTCGCTATGGGACGTCGATATTTCGGCACGGACGGCATTCGCGGCACGGTGGGCGAGGCGCCCATCACGCCGGATTTCGTATTGCGCCTCGGCTACGCGGCCGGCAAGGTGCTGGCCAGTTCGGCCGACGTCGCGGCAGGCTCGCGTCCGACGGTACTGATCGGCAAGGACACGCGCGTGTCGGGCTACATGCTCGAAGCCGCGCTCGAGGCCGGCTTCTCGGCGGCCGGGGTCGACGTGATGCTGGCCGGCCCGATGCCGACGCCGGGCGTCGCATATCTGACGCGTGCGCTGCGCCTGTCGGCCGGCGTCGTGATCAGCGCGTCGCACAACCCGTATCACGACAACGGGATCAAGTTTTTCTCCGCTGACGGCAACAAGCTGCCCGATGACACCGAAGCCGCGATCGAAGCGTGGCTCGACAAACCGCTCGAGTGCGCGTCGTCCGACGGCCTCGGCAAGGCGCGCCGCCTCGACGACGCGGCCGGCCGCTACATCGAGTTCTGCAAGAGCACGTTCCCGGCCGCGTTCGACCTGCGCGGGCTGAAGCTCGTGGTCGATTGCGCGCACGGTGCCGCGTACCAGGTCGCGCCGCACGTGTTCCACGAGCTCGGCGCGGACGTGATCCCGATCGGCGTCGCGCCGAACGGCTTCAACATCAACGACGGCGTCGGCGCGACCGCGCCCGACGCGCTGGTGCGCGCGGTGCGGGCGAACCACGCCGATCTCGGCATTGCGCTCGACGGCGATGCGGACCGCCTGCAGGTCGTCGATGCGACCGGGCGCCTGTACAACGGCGACGAGCTCCTCTACGTGCTCGTGAAGGACCGGATCGCGACCGACGGCAAGGTCGAAGGCGCGGTCGGCACGCTGATGACGAACCTCGCCGTCGAAGTCGCGCTGCAGCGCGAGGGCGTGAAGTTCGTCCGCGCGGCGGTCGGCGACCGCTACGTGCTCGAGCAATTGCGCGAGCATGGCTGGCAGCTCGGCGCGGAGGGCTCGGGCCACATCCTGTCGCTCGACCGGCATTCGACCGGCGACGGCATCGTGTCGGCGTTGCTCGTGCTGGCCGCGCTGAAGCGCAGCGGCCGAACGCTTGCGCAGATGCTCGATGGCGTCACGCTGTTTCCGCAGAAGCTGATCAATGTGCGGATGAAGCCGGGCGCCGACTGGAAGGGCAGCACGTCGATCCGCGCCGCGATCGACGCAGCCGAGGCCGCACTCGCCGGCAGCGGCCGCGTGCTGATCCGCGCATCCGGCACCGAGCCCGTGCTGCGCGTGATGGTCGAAGCGCAGCAGGCAGCCGATGCAGTCCGCCATGCGGAGACGATCGCCGACGCAGTGCGCGCGGCGACGACCTGACGCACGATAGCGGCGCGGGGCGGTCCTGCCGCCCGCGCGCCGGTTCTCCGGTGAATCGGCATGCGGCGCCTTCGGGCGCCGCAATTTCGTCAGACGCAAAGGTTTGCGCTACCTATAGTGTGTCGCGTCGATCAACGCATCGCCTGACTGAAGATATCTTCCGCCCCCTGATATCGCGCCCACCGCGGGCAGGGGCTTCCCGTCCCGCCGACGCTGCGCTACGATCCGCCGGCGAACCCGAAAAAACGGGTGTCCGCCCCGTCCTCGCCAGGCAGGCAATTCTTGCCGCCTCTGCCGTTCCGGTGCCCGCAGGCGCCGCCCGCGCCGCACCCGATACTCCCTTTCAACCAGTCATGTTACTGTCACGCCAGTTTCATCGATTGTCACATTACCGTCATGAGGAGCCCCTAACCTTCGCGGTGCCGTAGTCATCCGCTCACACACTGGAGGTCTCATGAAATTGATGCAAACCGCGATTGCCGGCCTGGCTGGCGCGCTTTTCGCCGTTGCCGCGCAAGCTGCCGACATCACGGGCGCAGGCAGCACGTTCGCGATGCCGATCTATACGAAATGGGCTGCCGACTACCAGCAGTCCGGCGGTGCGAAGGTCAACTACCAGGGTATCGGTTCGTCGGGCGGCCTGAAGCAGATCAACGCGAAGACGGTCGATTTTGCCGGTTCGGACGCTCCGCTGAAGGATGAAGAGCTTGCGAAGGAAGGCCTGTTCCAGTTCCCGACGGTGGTCGGCGGCGTGGTGCCGGTCGTCAACGTGCCGGGCGTGAAGGCCGGTGAACTGACGCTGTCGGGCCCGGTGCTCGGCGACATCTACCTCGGCAAGATCAAGAAGTGGAACGACCCGGCGATCGCCGCGCTGAACCCGAAGGTCAAGCTGCCGGATACGGACATCGCGGTCGTTCGCCGTGCTGACGGCTCGGGCACCAGCTTCATCTGGACGAACTACCTGTCGAAGGTCAGCGACGAGTGGAAGTCGAAGATCGGCGAAGGCACGACGGTCAACTGGCCGACGGGCACGGGCGGCAAGGGCAACGACGGCGTTGCGGCCTTCGTGCAGCGCCTGCCGGGCGCGATCGGCTACGTCGAGTGGGCGTACGCGAAGAAGAACAACATGACCTACACCGCGCTGAAGAACTCGACGGGCACGGTGGTCGAGCCGAAGACGGAAACGTTCAAGGCCGCTGCTGCGGGCGCGAACTGGTCGAAGTCGTTCTACCAGATCCTGACGAACCAGCCGGGCAAGGAAGCATGGCCGGTCGTCGGCGCGACGTTCGTGCTGCTGCACGCGAAGCAGGACAAGCCGGAGCAGGGCGCGGAAACGCTGAAGTTCTTCAGCTGGGCGTTCAAGAACGGCGAGAAGGCTGCGGACAGCCTCGACTACATTTCGCTGCCGGCGACGGTCGAGACGGAAATCCGCAAGCAGTGGAAGACGAAGGTGACGGACGCATCGGGCAAGCCGGTCGCCGCCGAGTAAGCATTGCAGCGGTTCACTGCCCGGCCGCGCCGGTCGGGCAGTGTGTGCGGTAAAGCCGGGCGTTACGGCGCCCGGCGATCAAAAGCAGGCACCCATGTCTGATATTTCATACACGTCCTCCCGATCGCCCGGCAGTGCACAGCAGCGCGCGCCGAGCCGCCTCGGCGACGTTCTGTTCGGCGGCCTCGCACGGATTGCCGCGATCGTGACCCTGCTGCTGCTGGGCGGGATCATCGTTTCCCTTATCATTGCGTCGATGCCGACCATCCAGAAGTTCGGCCTCGGCTTCCTGTGGCAATCCGAGTGGGATCCCAACTCGGACATCTACGGCGCACTCGTGCCGATCTACGGCACGATCGTGACGTCGGTCATTGCGCTCGTCATCGCGGTGCCCGTCAGCTTCGGCATCGCACTGTTCCTCACCGAGCTGTCGCCCGTGTGGCTGCGCCGCCCGCTCGGCATCGCGATCGAGCTGCTCGCCGCGATTCCGTCGATCGTGTACGGCATGTGGGGGCTGCTCGTGTTCGCGCCGATCTTCGCCGAATACTTCCAGAAGCCGCTCGGCCATCTGCTCAAGGACGTGTGGGTGCTCGGGCCGCTGACGTCCGGCCCGCCGATCGGCATCGGCATCCTCGCGGCCGGCGTGATTCTCGCGATCATGGTCATCCCGTACATCGCGTCGGTGATGCGCGACGTGTTCGAGGTCACGCCCGTGCTGCTGAAGGAATCGGCATACGGGATCGGCTGCACGACCTGGGAAGTGATGTGGAAGGTCGTGCTGCCCTATACGAAGACCGGCGTGATCGGCGGCGTGATGCTCGGCCTCGGTCGTGCACTCGGCGAAACGATGGCCGTGACGTTCGTGATCGGCAACACGAACCTGCTCGACAGCGTGTCGCTGTTCGCGCCGGGCAACAGCATCACGTCGGCGCTCGCGAACGAATTCGCGGAAGCGCAGCCGGGGCTGCATACGTCCGCGCTGATGGAACTGGGCCTGATCCTGTTCGTGATCACGTTCATCGTGCTGTCCATCTCCAAACTGCTGCTGCTTCGTCTCGAGAAGGGAGAGGGCAAGAAATGAGCGAGCCCATCATGAATTTCCCGGGGCCGGACGGCGCCGTGCTCGAAGCGATGCGCGAGCGCCTGCAGCGCAAGCGCAAGGCCGTCAACGCGATCGCGCTCGCCGCATCGCTCGGCGCCATGGCGTTCGGCCTGCTGTGGCTCGTGTGGATCCTGTACACGACGCTGCACCTCGGTATCGGCGGCCTGTCGCTGCAGCTGTTCACCGAATCGACGCCGGCACCGAACACCGAAGGCGGCGGTCTCGCGAATGCGATCGTCGGCAGCCTGCTGCTGTGCGGTTTCGGCACGCTGGTCGGCACGCCGATCGGCATCCTTGCGGGCGTCTATCTCGCCGAATACGGCCAGAAGAACCTGCTGGCGAGCACGATCCGCTTCATCAACGACATCCTGCTGTCCGCGCCGTCGATCGTCATCGGCCTGTTCGTGTACGCGCTCGTCGTCGCGAAGTCGGGGCGCTTCTCGGGCTGGGCCGGCGTGATCGCGCTCGCGCTGCTGCAGATCCCGATCGTGATCCGCACGACCGAGAACATGCTGAAGCTCGTGCCGAACGCGCTGCGCGAAGCAGCCTTCGCGCTCGGCACGCCGAAGTGGCGAATGGTGCTGAAGATCACGCTGCGCGCGTCGGTGGGCGGCATCATCACGGGCGTGCTGCTCGCGGTCGCGCGGATCGCCGGCGAAACCGCGCCGCTGCTGTTCACCGCGCTGTCGAACCAGTTCTTCTCGTGGGACATGAGCCAGCCGATGGCGAACCTGCCCGTGACGATCTACAAGTTCGCGATGAGCCCGTTCGCGGAATGGCAGTCGCTCGCATGGGCGGGCGTGTTCCTGATTACGCTCGGGGTGCTCGGACTCAACATCCTGGCGCGCTCGGTCTTCTCGAAAAAGTAACGGCGGAGCAATCCGATGAATATGGCAGAGAGCCACCTGAATCCCGTCGAGCGCACCGCAGCGCCCGTCGGCACGCACGACGCGGCGAACGATCGCCCGCTCGCGCCGCTGAACGCGAAGATCGAGGTCAACAACCTCAACTTCTTCTACAGCAAGTTCCATGCGCTGAAGAACATCAACCTGCGCATTCCCGAAGGGAAGGTGACGGCGTTCATCGGCCCGTCGGGCTGCGGCAAGTCGACGCTGCTGCGCACGTTCAACAAGATGTTCGCGCTCTATCCGGAGCAGCGCGCCGAAGGCGAAATCCTGATGGACGGCGAGAACCTGCTGACGACGAAGCGCGACATCTCGCTGCTGCGCGCGCGCATCGGCATGGTGTTCCAGAAGCCGACCCCGTTCCCGATGTCGATCTACGACAACATCGCGTTCGGCGTGAAGATGTTCGAAAAGCTCACGCGCTCGGAAATGGACGACCGCGTCGAGTGGGCGCTCACGAAGGCCGCGCTGTGGAACGAAGTGAAGGACAAGCTGGGCCAGAGCGGCTACGGCCTGTCGGGCGGCCAGCAGCAGCGTCTTTGCATCGCGCGCGGCATCGCGATCCGTCCGGAAGTGCTGCTGCTCGACGAACCGTGCTCGGCGCTCGACCCGATCTCGACGGGTCGCATCGAGGAACTGATCGCGGAGCTGAAGAGCGACTACACGGTCGTGATCGTCACGCACAACATGCAGCAGGCCGCACGCTGCTCGGATTACACGGCCTACATGTACCTGGGCGAGCTGATCGAGTTCGGTGAAACCGAAAAGATCTTCATCAAGCCGGTACGCAAGGAAACGGAAGACTACATCACCGGCCGCTTCGGTTGATGACGGAGAACAACAGCCATGTCGGATAAACATCTGTCGAGCCAGTTCGACGCGGACCTGAATGCCGTGTCGTCGAAAGTGCTGGAAATGGGCGGGCTCGTCGAGTCGCAGATCGTCGGCGCGATGCACGCACTCAACGAATTCGATCGCGATGCGGCCGAGAAGGTGATCGCGGCCGAGGAAACGCTGAACGCGATGGAAGTCGACATCGACCAGGAATGCGGCAACATCATCGCGCGGAGGCAGCCTGCCGCGCGCGACCTGCGTCTTTTGATGTCGATTTCGAAAACGATTACGAACCTCGAGCGCGCCGGCGACGAGGCCGAGAAGATCGCGAAGCGCGTGCGCCGCCTGGTCGACGAGCCGGCCGCGCGCGCGGTCAACATCGCCGAGATCAAGGTGTCGGGCGAGATGGCCGTGACGATCCTGCGCCGCGCGCTCGACGCGTTTGCGCGCCTCGATACGGTGGCCGCTGCGCAGATCGTCAAGGACGACAAGGAAATCGACATGGAATTCCGCGCGTTCGTGCGCAAGCTCGTGTCGTACATGCAGGAAGATCCGCGCACGATCTCGGTCGGCCTCGATTACCTGTTCATCGCGAAGGCGATCGAACGGATCGGCGACCACGCGAAGAACATCGCCGAATTCATCATCTACATCGTGAAGGGCACGGACGTGCGGCACCAGCCGCGCGACACGCTCGACCGCGAAGCCAACAGTTAACGCGACAACGTACAGGAAGAAAAGAGGTGCCGATGCCCAGCAACATTCTCGTCGTTGAAGATGAGCCCGCGATTTCCGAACTGATCTCGGTGAATCTCCAGCACGCCGGTCATTGCCCGATCCGCGCGTACAACGCCGAACAGGCGCAGAACCTGATCAGCGACGTGCTGCCCGATCTCGTGCTGCTCGACTGGATGCTGCCGGGCAAGTCCGGTATCGCGTTCGCGCGCGACCTGCGCAACAACGAACGGACCAAACACATCCCGATCATCATGCTGACCGCGCGCGGCGACGAGCAGGACAAGGTGCTCGGCCTCGAGATCGGTGCGGACGACTACGTAACGAAGCCGTTCTCGCCGAAGGAACTGATGGCGCGCATCAAGGCCGTGCTGCGCCGTCGTGCGCCGCAGCTGACCGAGGACGTCGTGTCGATCAACGGGCTGCGTCTCGATCCGGCCACGCATCGCGTCGCCGCGCATGCGGAAGGCAGCGAGATCAAGCTCGATCTCGGCCCGACCGAATTCCGCCTGCTGCATTTCTTCATGACGCATCCGGAGCGCGTGCACAGCCGCACGCAACTGCTCGACCAGGTGTGGGGCGACCACGTGTTCGTCGAAGAGCGAACCGTCGACGTGCACATCAAACGATTGCGAGCGGCCTTGAAACCGGCCGGCTGCGATGCGATGATCGAGACCGTGCGCGGCAGCGGCTACCGGCTCGCGAAGCACGCGTAACGTATCCGGACATGCCGTGTGCCACGGCATGCCGTTCATTCTTTCGGACGCTGAATCATGAACATCATCTGGGCGCGCTTTCTGGTGTCGCTCGTGTTGCTCGTGCTGATCGGCGTATTGGTCGGCGTCTTTGCCGGCCCGACCGCGGGCCTCGTGTTCGTGGCCGTGATGCTGATCGCGCAGGGCTTTTTCAGCACTTTCCATACGCAGCGTCTGTGGCGGTTGCTCGATGCGCCCGTCTACGGCGAAGTGCCGAGCGCGCCGGGCATCTGGGGCGAGATCTACTACCGTCTGCACAAGCTCGCGAAGCAGTGGCATGCGCAGGTGCGGCAGGTCGAACAGCAGCATTCGCGCTTCATCCAGGCGATCCAGGCCTCGCCGAACGGCGTCGCGATGCTCGACGACCACGACCAGATCGAGTGGTGCAACGCGATCGCCGAGGTTCATTTCGGTCTCGATGCGAAGCGCGACCTGCGCCAGCACATCACGAACCTGGTGCGTCATCCCGAGTTCGTCCGCTACCTGAACGCGCAGCATTATGACGAGACGCTCGTGATGCGCGGCATGGGCGGCGCGCGGCAGAACGTGCTGGCCGTGCAGGTGTTTCCGTACGGCGAGAACCGCAAGCTGCTGCTCACGCAGGACATCACCGAGCTCGAGCGTACCGACGCGATGCGGCGCGACTTCGTCGCGAACGTGTCGCACGAATTGAAGACGCCGCTCACCGTGCTGTCCGGCTTCCTCGAGACGATGCGCGAGCTGCCGCTGAACGAGGAAGACCGCGCGCGTTATCTCGAGATGATGGAGCAGCAGGCGTCGCGGATGCGGCACATCGTCACCGACCTGCTGGTGCTCGCGAAGCTGGAAGGCGAGAGCAAGCCGCCGGTCGATCGCGCGATCGACATGCGCGCCGTGTTCGACCATCTGAAGGAGGATGCGCAGACGCTGTCGAACGGGCATCACGACATCGCGTTCTCGATCGACGAGACGCTCGGCGTCACGGGTGCGCAGACGGAGTTGTTCAGCGCGTTCGCGAATCTCGTCACGAATGCGATCCGCTATACGCCGGACGGCGGCAAGATCGTCGTGTCGTGGCGGCGCGAGGGTGCGCAGGGCGTGTTTTCCGTCACGGACAGCGGCTTCGGCATTCCGGCCGCCGACCTGCCGCGGCTGACCGAGCGCTTCTATCGCGTCGACCGCAGCCGCTCGCGCGATACGGGCGGCACGGGGCTCGGGCTCGCGATCGTCAAGCACGTGCTGCAGCGGCACGATGCGCACCTGTACGTGCAAAGCGAGGAAGGGCGCGGCAGCACGTTCACCGCGCGGTTCCCGGGCTCGCGCATCATCGCGATCCGGCCGGCCACGTACGAGGCATGACCGCGTAACGGCATCCGTCGCTCGTTCGGCGAGGGGCGGCACGCCAGACAAGAAAAAAGCGCAGCCCGCGTATGTGAGCTGCGCTTTTTCATTGGCCGTGCGGCGCGCGATTCGCGCCGCACGGCAGGATCACGAGCAGAACTTCGCGAGCAACCCGAGCTGCGCGTTGCGGATCGTCTTGCCTGCGCGACGCCGGCGGTAGTGACCGTCGCTGAGCATCTGCCAGGCCGACTGGTTGTCGCCGAGGCACACCGACAGGCCTTCGGCGATCACGCGCCGCTTGAGCCTGCGCTCGCGGATCGGGAACGCGACTTCGACGCGGCGGAACAGGTTGCGGTCCATCCAGTCGGCGCTCGACAGATAGACGTCCTCGGCACCGCCCGCGTGGAAATAGTAGATCCGGTGGTGCTCGAGGAAGCGGCCGACGATCGAGCGCACCGTGATGTTTTCCGACAGCCCCGGCACGCCGGGCTGCAGCGCGCAGACGCCGCGCACGATCAGGTCGACCTTCACGCCGGCCTGCGACGCTTCGTACAGCGCGGCGATCACCGTCGGCTCCAGCAGCGCGTTCATTTTCGCGACGACGCGCGCGCGCTTGCCGGCACGCGCATTGTCGATCTCTGCGCGGATCGATTCGATGATGCGCGGATGCAGCGTGAACGGCGACTGCCACAGCTCGTGCAGCGTGAGTTCGCCGCCGATCCCGGTCAGTTGCTGGAATACGTGATGGACGTCCTCGCAGATCTTCTGGTCGGCCGTCATCAGCCCGAAGTCGGTGTAGAGGCGCGCCGTGCGCGGGTGGTAGTTGCCGGTGCCGAGGTGCACGTAGCGGCGCAGCGTCGCCTTGCCGGCCTGCACGACACGCCGCACGATCAGCATCATCTTCGCGTGGCACTTGTGACCGACCACGCCGTACACGACGTGCGCGCCGACGGCTTCGAGCTGCGACGCCCAGTTGATGTTGGTTTCCTCGTCGAAGCGCGCGAGCAGCTCGACGACGACGGTCACTTCCTTGCCGTTGCGCGCGGCTTCCATCAGCGCGTCCATCAGCGGCGAATCGGTGCCGGTGCGGTAGATCGTCTGCTTGATCGCGACGACGCTCGGATCCTTCGCGGCCTGCTGCAGCAGTTCGAGCACGGGCTGGAAGCTCTCGTACGGATGATGCAGCAGGATGTCGCCGTCGTCGATCGCATCGAACATCGTCGGCGCGTTCGCGATCGCGGGCGGGGTCGATGCGGTGAACGGCGCGAACTTCAGGTCGGGGCGGTCGACGAGATCGGGAATCTGCATCAGGCGCACGAGGTTCACGGAACCGGCCACGCGATAGCAGTCCTTGTCGCGGAGTTCGCTTTCCTCGAGCAGCCGCCGCACGATGTGCTGCGGCGTGTCGGCCGACACCTCGAGGCGCACCGCATTGCCGAGGTGGCGCGCGGGCAGTTCGCCCTGCAGCGCGACGCGCAGGTTCGTGATTTCGTCCTCGTCGACGAACAGCTCGCTGTTGCGCGTGATGCGGAACTGGTTGCAGCTCTTCACGACGAGTTGCGGGAAGAGTTCGCCGACGAAGCGCTGCATGAACGAGCTCAACAGCACGAAGCCGTGCTCGAAGCCCGACAGCGCGTGCGGCATGCGCACGACGCGCGGCAGCGCGCGCGGCGCCTGCACGATGCCCATCACGGCCTGGCGGCCGAACGCGTCGCGGCCTTCGAGCTCGACGACGAAGTTCAGGCTCTTGTTCAGCACGCGCGGGAACGGGTGGGCCGGATCGAGGCCGATCGGCGTCAGCACGGGCAGCAGTTCGTCGAGGAAGTAGTGTCGCGCCCATTCGAGCTGCGCGTCGTTCCACGAGTCGGTCGCATGGAAGTAGATGCCTTCCTGTTCGAGCGCGGGCAGCACGGTTTCGTGCAGCATCGTGTACTGTCGATGGACGAGCCGTTGCGCGCGTTCGACGACGAGATCGTAAGCATGCTGTAACGACATGCCGTCGGGCGTCAGCGCGCCGGGGTTGTCGCGGATCTGCTCCTGAAGGCCGGCCATCCGGACTTCGAAGAATTCGTCGAGGTTGCTGCTGGTGATGCAGATGAAGCGGAGGCGCTCGAGCAACGGAACTTGCGGATCGGCTGCCTGGGCCAGCACGCGCTCGTTGAAACCGAGGATGCCGAGTTCACGATTGAGAAGCGGGTAGCGGACGGACATCGGCAGAGTAGGGGGTGATTCAGGCGATGATTCGAAAGGACGCTCGGAAACTCTCACGGTACGATGACGTGCTGATGACAATAATGGTCTTATATCGGCAAATTCTACGCCCTAACCGATTCGTCGCATAAATGTTTCGGGCATATACACTTGAGCAGTGTGCATGCCCGTGAAGCGTGGCAATGGCAAGCGTTCCACGCTTAAAATGTCGCCTTTGATTGATCGCCCTGGGTTGCCGGACCGGCTGCCGTGGGCGAACGCGCACGGAGCCCCAATCTGATGGTTACAACCCCCCACTTGCTGGCTGCCGTGGATCTCGGCTCGAACAGCTTCCGGCTGATCGTCGGTCGCGTCGAGGAAACGTCGGCGGGCAGCCAGATCTATCCCGTCGATGCGCTGCGCGAGCCGGTTCGGCTGGCTGCGGGCCTGTCGAGCGACAAGATGCTCGATCGCGCGTCGCAGGAGCGTGGCTGGGAGGCGCTCAAGCGGTTCGGCGAGCGCCTGCGCGATTTCCATCCGGATCGTGTGCGCGCGGTGGCGACCAACACGCTGCGCGTCGCGAAGAATTCGGCCGAATTTCTCGGCGAGGCCGAAGCGGCGCTCGGTTTCCCGATCGAAGTGATCGCGGGCCGCGAGGAAGCGCGGCTAATCTATGCGGGCGCCGCGCACTCGGTGCCGGCGAGCGCCGGCAAGCGGCTCGTCGTCGACATCGGCGGCGGCTCGACCGAATTCATCATTGGCTCGCACTACACGCCGATCGTGATGGAGAGTCTCTATATCGGCTGCGTGAGCCACAGCCGCACCTTCTTTCCGGCCGGCAACGTCGACGAATACACGATGCGGCAGGCCGAACTCGCGGCCAAGCGTGAGATCCAGATCATTTCGAGCGAGTACAAGAAGGCCGGGTGGGACCAGGCGATCGGTTCGTCCGGCACCGCGCGTGCACTCGCGGAGCTCGTCGAGGCGAACGGCTTCAACGATCCGGGCATCACGCACGGCATTTCGCGCGGCGGCCTCGAGCGGCTGAAGCGCGCGCTGATCAAGTCGGAGAACGTCAACCGGCTGAAGCTGGTCGCGCTGAAGCCCGACCGCGTGCCGGTGCTCGCGGGCGGCCTCGCGATCATGCTCGCGGTGTTCGAGGAGCTCGGCGTCGATTATGTCGATACGACCGACGGTGCGCTGCGTCTCGGTGTGCTGTACGACCTGCTCGGCCGGACGCAACACGAAGACATGCGTGCGGTGACCGTCGAGGGCTTTACGCGCCGCTACGGCGTCGATCGTGCGCAGGCCGAGCGGATCGGCGCGCTCGCGGCGCGTTTCTACGACGAACTCGACGAAGCCGACGACGAAGCGCGCGAGGAAGGCCGGATGTTCCTCGGCTGGGCGGCCGCATTGCACGAGATCGGCCTGTCGATCTCGCACAGCTCCTATCACAAGCATTCGGCCTATATCGCGAGCAACGCGGACATGCCGGGCTTTTCGCGCACCGACCAGGCGCGGCTCGCCGCGCTCGTGCTCGGTCACGCGGGCAAGCTCGGCAAACTGTCGCAGGCGCGCGACGTCGAGTGGCCGCTGCTGTTCTGCTTGCGGCTCGCGGCGCTGCTGTGCCGGCGCCGGACCGATGCGGGGCTGCCGGACATTTCCGTTTCGCAGATGAAGAAGGGCGGGTATGAAGTGCGCCTGCCGAGCGCGTGGGTCGAGCAGAACCCGTTGACCGACTACAGCCTCAGCCAGGAGGCTGCCGAGTGGGAGAAGGTCGGTATCCCGTATCGCGTGGTGTATACCGGCGCGTAACAGGCCGATAGCGGGGCCCGGACGGGCTCTCGGGCGGGGGCGTGCGGTTGCGGCCCTCAGACGTGCCGCATGATCGTTCTGACGCCTGCTCAATCCGACGAGCAGACGATCGCGGTCAGGAACGGGAACGCCTGTTTGACGGTCGCGTCGCTGCCGGCCTTGCGCACGGCTTCCTCCACCGCGCCCTTCGTGCCGCGCACCACGACGCCGTAGGCCCAGTCGCCGATCGGCGTGCCGTCGCCCGGACGGAAGATCGGGTCGTTCGCCTGGTAACCGAGCACGACATAGACGCCGAAGCCGTACGCCGTCAGCGAGCGGTTCGTGCGGAACGCGTTGACCGAGTTCGATTCGACGTGCATCGGCTCCGACTGGATGTCGCCGGCGGCAAGCAGCGGCGCGACGAACTTGTGGCCGGTCGAATGGCAGTCGAGCGCGTCGTCGAGCGCCTTGGCGGACGCGGTGCCGGAGGTCGCGAGCGCGAGCAGCGATGCGCAAAGGGCGATCTTGAGAATGTTGTTTTTCATGCGCAGATGCGGGTTGTTCACGCGCATTATCGCGTGTTCCCGGAAGTGCCGTGCGCGGGCTGCTTGTGCGCGTCGGCAGCCTGCTGACTTGCGGTCGCGATCTGCTGCCTGCGGGTGAAGCGATGCGCCGTGAGCGCCGGGATACGGCAGGGGCCAATGCGTTGCGCCCGGACGCCCCCATTGATCCCTACAATGAACCGGATTACCGCGAGCCGGGAAGCTCGGCGACTGGTTCGAGGACCCAGAAACGGAAAAGGGGCTACGGTATTAACCGTAACCCCTTGATTCCTTTGGTCGGAGCGATAGGATTCGAACCTACGACCCTCTGATCCCAAATCAGATGCGCTACCAGGCTGCGCTACGCTCCGACGAGCCAAAGATTGTATCGTCTAATTACTGATTCGGTCAATCGCGATATGCGGGTAAATGCCGCGGCGGTGAACTGGCCACGATTTGCGACAATTCGTACGATGATCGGCCGGCCCGCACATGTGCGGGGCCGCTTGCCGACGCAAGGAAAACATCATGATGAACCTGATCCTGTGGCGCCACGCCGAAGCCGAAGACTACGCGGCGAGCGATCTCGCGCGCCAGTTGACCGTTCGTGGCCGCAAGGACGCGCAGGCGATGGCCAAATGGCTGCGTGGCCGGCTCGAGTCGAACGCCGTGATCCTCGCGAGCCCGGCGGCCCGCACCGTGCAGACCGTCGAGGCGCTGACCGACCAGTACCGGACCGTCGACGTGCTCGCGCCGGGCGGCGATGTCGACGACGTGCTGGCGGCGGCCGGCTGGCCGGAAGGCATCGCGCCGACGGTCGTGATCGTCGGGCACCAGCCGACGCTCGGCAGCGTCGCCGCGCAACTGATCGCCGGCAGCGACGACAGCTGGAGCGTCAAGAAGGGCGGAATCGTGTGGCTCGCGAGCCGCACGCGTGACGGCGGCCGGCAGGCCGTGCTGCGGGCAGTATTGACGCCGGAACTGGTGTAAAGCAGGCCTGACGGGGATCAACGGGATTCATCATACGGCTTCGCAAGCTTTCTGCTAAAGTCAATTCGGCGACACGTCATTGAAAGGACACGGTCGTGCCACATAACGGTCACGGCCGATTACTACATTGGCGGGCATGTCGCCTTATTCCTTACGACCAGGAAAGCCTAATGCGAGAACTGCCGACGCCTACGCTCCCCTTTGCCTCGCTGCCCCTCGACACGTCGCGGCGGCACCTGCCGCGCGCTGCTGAAACCGTTACATCGGAGTACCGCCTGCGTGCCGCGTGGGCCCGCACGGAAGACGAACTGCGCGAAGCGCAGCGTCTGCGTTACAGCGTGTTCGCCGAAGAGATGGGCGCGCAGGTCAGCGGCCCCTCCGGTCTCGACGTCGATCCGTTCGATGCGTACTGCGACCACCTGCTGGTTCGCGATCTCGATACGCTGAAGGTGGTCGGCACGTATCGCGTGCTGCCGCCGCACGAGGCGGCACGTGTCGGCCGCCTGTACGCCGAAGGCGAATTCGACCTGTCGCGCCTCACGCACCTGCGCGGCAAGATGGTCGAGGTCGGCCGCTCGTGCGTGCACAGCGACTACCGCAGCGGCGCCGTCATCATGGCGCTGTGGGGTGGCCTCGGCGCGTACATGATGCAGAACGGCTACGAGACGATGCTCGGCTGCGCGAGCGTGTCGATGGCCGACGGCGGCCACTATGCTGCGAACCTGTACCAGTCGCTGCCGGCGAACTCGCTGACGGCACCCGAGTACCGCGCGTTCCCGCACACGGCATTGCCGGTCGACGAACTGCAGACGGGCGTCGCCGTGGCGCCGCCGCCGCTGATCAAGGGCTACCTGCGTCTCGGCGCGAAGATCTGCGGCGCGCCGGCCTGGGATCCCGATTTCAACTGCGCGGATTTCCTGACGCTGTTCCGCCTGTCCGACATCAACGCGCGCTACGCCCGCCACTTCCTGGGCTGAGCCATCCGAATCGCGGCGCGCCCGTCCCGGGCGTGCACGAGCAAACGCCGTCGCGCGGCAGCCTGCCGCGCGACGGCGTTCGTGTATTCGGTCAACGTGTGTGTATCCGGCCCTGTTAATTTCGACGATGCGCGGTTCCTGCCGTGCCACGGGATGGCACGTTCGCGAGCGGCCCGGGTTCGACACGGGCCGGACGGCGGGGCGGCTCGCTTAGTGCTTGCGCCGCCAGTCGAGCAGGTGGTGTTCCGCCATCCAGTGGTGGATCATCCCTTCGCCGTCATGGCTGCGCTTGTATTCGCGCGCCTCGAAGTACGACAGCGCGGCCAGCACCATCAGGCCGATGAACAGGCCGATCAGGCCCGCAATTTCCTCAGACGACATGGCAGCCTCCTTTCCACGGCACAGCGCCATGCGTACATAGTAGGTCATGCGCGGCGCGACCCCGAAACCGGATTTCCGCTAGACTCGGCGCGGTCCTGGCGCGCGATGGGCGCGCCGATTTCCGGAGCCATACCCGATGACCCGTTTCATGCTGGCCGTGCTGGCCGCAGCACTTCTCGCCGGCTGCACCAGCGACCCTCGTCAGGCCCGCCGCGGCCACCCGCCGGAAGATCCGGCCGACTATCACGGCGTGCCGACCGACATGACGCCGCCTTCGATGCTCGACGCGCCGCCGCCGAAGCCCGTGCAGTAACGGTCGGCCTGGGCGGCCGTCAGGCGCGTGCGGCGTGCGCGTCGGCGCCGATGCGCCGCAACAGCCCCGGCAGGTAGCGCGCGAGCGTCGCGCCGCGCGCGGCCATGAACAGCAGCAGTGCGAACCAGAGGCCGTGATTGCCGAATGTGCCGACGGCGGCGAGCGTGGCCGCGATGAAGATCGAGAACGACACGACCATCGCGCGCATCAGCGATTGCGTCTGCGTGGCGCCGATGAACACGCCGTCGAGCAGAAAGCCCCAGACGGACACGATCGGCGAGATCGCGGCCCACGGCAGGTAGCGCAGCGCGACCGCGCGGATCTCGGCCTGATCGGTCAGCCGCGCGACGATCCAGCCGCCGCCGGCCCAGTAAACGAGCGCGAACAGCAGCGCGCCGAGCGTCGACCAGAACAGCGTGACGCGCACGGCTTGCCGGAATGCGCGGCGGTCGCGCGCGCCGGCCGCCGCGCCGACGAGCGCCTCGGCCGCATGCGCGAAGCCGTCGAGGCCGTACGCCATGAAGGTCTGGAAATTCAGCAGCAGCGCGTTCGCCGCGAGCGTCGCGTCGCCCTGTTTCGCGCCGAGGTGCGCGAACCAGCCGAATGCGCCGAGCAGGCACAGCGTGCGCAGGAAGATGTCGCGATTGAGCGCGATCAGCCGCTTGAGCGCCGCGCGGTCGGCGAGCGCACGCGCGGCGATTGGCCCGAGGCCGCGCGGCCGTAGCCGCCACAGCATCCACGCGCCGAGCGCGAAGCCGCACGCGTCCGCGGTGGCGGTCGCGGCGCCGATGCCGGCGATGCCCCAGCCGAAGCCATACACGTAGAGCAGCACGGCGCCGATGTTCACCGCATTGATGAACACCTGCGCGACCAGCGCGAGCCGGACGCGCTGCACGCCGAGCAGGTAGCCGAGCACGACGTAGTTCGCGAGCGCGAACGGCGCGCTCCAGATCCGCGCGTGGCTGTATGAAAGCGCCGTCGCGCGGACGGCATCGCTGCCGCCGAGCGCGGTCAGCGCGAACGACAGCAGCGGCACCTGCAGCGCGAGCACCGCGGCACCGAGCGCGAATGCGACGATCAACGCGCGCAGCAGGTTCAGGCGGATGCCGGCATCATCGCCGGCGCCGTGCGCCTGTGCGACGAGGCCGGTCGTCCCCATCCGCAGGAAGCCGAAGCCCCAGAACACGAAATTGAAGAACAGCCCGCCGAGCGCGACGCCGCCGAGATACTGCGCGCCGTCGAGGTGGCCGGCGACGGCCGTGTCGACGGCGCCGAGGATCGGCTGGGTCAGGTTCGCCAGGACGATCGGGAAGGCGAGCGCGAGGACGCGCCGGTGCGTGACGGTGGCCGAACCCGTGCCGGCCCCGTGCGGTAACGCGGATTCGGACATGGCGGACGCGTCAGGCGCGTTCCTGCACGCAGACCCATGGCGACACGACGACCGCCCACAGCTCCGGGTTGCGCGCCGCGTAGTCGGCCGCGGTTTCGGCCGGCATGCGTGCGACGAGGCCGGCAGACAGCCAGCGCGTGACCTGTTCGGTTTCGTCGCCGGCGATCGCTTCCGCGACGCTGACGAGATCGAGGTCGCGCGCGACGGACAGCAGCTTGCCCTGCGCGAAGAAGCGCTCGAGATCGCACCAGTCGATCTTGGCGGTCTCGCCGAGGAGTTTGGCGTAGAGCGGGCTGTGCGACGCGCCCGCGGCGGATTGGCGTTCAGAGGACATCGGTTTTTTGGAAAGACTGCGTGGCGCCACTATAAACCATCCGGCCGGCGGCCCGAGCGGGGGGGCGGGCGGCTACGCGTCGCGCAGCGCGCGGCGCACGATCTTGCCGGTCGCGGTCATCGGCAGGCTGTCGACGAACGCGATCGCGCGCGGATACTCGTGCGCGGCGAGGCGTGTGCGTACATGTGCCTGCAATGCGCTGGCGAGCGCATCGTCGCCGACGTGGCCGGGGTTCAGCACGACGAACGCCTTGACGATCTCGGTGCGCGTCGCGTCGGGTACGCCCACGACGGCCGCCATTCGCACCGCCGGATGCGTGAGCAGGCAGTCCTCGATCGGGCCCGGGCCGATCCGGTAGCCGGCGCTCGTGATCACGTCGTCGTCGCGGCCGACGAAGCGCACGAAGCCGTCGGTGTCGATTACGCCCGTATCGCCGGTGAGCAGGTAGTCGCCCGCGAACTTGTCGCGGGTCGCGCCGGGATTGCGCCAGTATTCGACGAACATCACCGGGTCGGGGCGGCGCACCGCGATGCGGCCTTCGACGCCGGGCGGCAGCGGCGTGCCGTCCGCGTCGACGATCGCTACCACGTGACCGGGCACCGCCTTGCCGATCGCGCCCGGTTGCGCATCGAACAGCGCCGCACACGACGACAGCACCATGTTGCATTCGGTCTGCCCGTAGAACTCGTTGATCGTCACGCCGAGCGCGTCGCGTCCCCAGGCCGTCAGCTCGGTGCCGAGCGATTCCCCGCCGCTCGCGACCGATTTCAGCGACAGCGCGTAGCGTTCGCGTGGTGCCGCGACGGTACGCATGAGCTTCAGCGCGGTGGGCGGCAAGAATGCATGGGTCACGCCGTGCCGTGCCATCAGCGCGAACGCCGCGTCGCCGTCGAATTTCTCGAAGCGGCGGGCGAGCACGGGCACGCCGTGATGCCAGGACGGCAGCAGCACGTCGAGCAGGCCGCCGATCCACGCCCAGTCGGCGGGCGTCCAGAACAGGCGCGCATCGCGCGGGAAGCATTGCTGCGACATCTCGACGCCCGGCAGGTGGCCCAGCAGCACGCGATGCGCGTGCAGTGCGCCTTTCGGTTTGCCGGTCGTGCCGGACGTATAGATGATCACCGCCGGATCGTCGGCGGCCGTATCGGCCGGTTCGAAGTCGGGCGTTTCGGCGGCCAGCGCCGCGTCGTAGCGCAGCACGCCCGGCGCGTCGGGCGCATCGTCGCCGACGCAGTAGACGGTATGCAGTGCCGGCAGTTGCGCACGCAGCGGCGCGATTTTCGCGTAGCCGGCCGCGTCGGTGACGAGCGCGGATGCTTCGCTGTTCGCGAGCCGGTATTCGAGCGCATCGACGCCGAACAGCGTAAAGAGCGGCACCGCGATCGCGCCGAGCTTGTATGCGGCGAGATGCGCGATGGCCGTTTCGGGGCCCTGCGCGAGAAAGATGCCGATCCGGTCGCCGCGTCGCAGGCCGGCGCGCGCAAAGCTGTTCGCGAGCCGGTTAGAAGCATTCCTCAGGTCGTCGAACGTGAGTCGAATCACGTCGCCTTGCGCGGTTTCGTGGATCAGCGCGAGGCGCCCGCTGCCGTCGGCCCATTTGTCGCAGACGTCCACGCCGATGTTGTAGCGGGCCGGAACGGCCCAGCCGAAGCGGGAGAGCAGGTCGTCGTAGCGGTCGGCGGCGGGCAGCATCGCTTAGTCTCCTGGGTGTCGAACGTGGCGTCGGGCGAACGGATTACATCAGGGTTTCATGTAGACGAATCGACAATGGTGACTGCTGATAGGGAATGTTCGGGCTCGTCCGATAGTCACGGCTCAGTGCACGATTCCACAATGACGCATAAGATCACGACACAACAGTGATAGGACCATGGATTTGCTTCTGATTGCTGCGGGGTTCAGCCTGATCGGAATCGGCGCGTTGGTGGCGTTTGCCCGTCACGTCGATCCGCTGTCCGGCCGGTTTACCGGCCGTCTGCGCAAGCGCTGATTCGACCTTCCCGATTTTGCCCGAGACGGCACGCGATGCGCATCGGCATCGCGCGCCGGCTGTCGCGCGCTCAGCGCGCGGGCAGGTAGCGTGACGGATCGATCGAGCGACCGCCGTAGCGCAACTCGAAATGCAGCGCGACGCGATCGCTGTCGCTGTTGCCCATCTCCGCGATCGACTGCCCCTGCGTGACCGACTGGCCTTCCTTCACCAGCAGCGCGCGGTTGTGCGCGTATGCGGTCAGGTAGTCGGCGTTGTGCTTCAGGATGATCAGGTTGCCGTAGCCGCGCAGCCCGTTCCCCGCATAGACCACGACGCCCGGCGCAGCCGCGATCACCGGCGTGCCCGGCGAGTTCGCGATGTCGATACCCTTGGATTTCGAGCCGTCGAACGTGCGGACCACATTGCCGGCCGCCGGCCAGACCAGCGAAATGCTCGTGGCCGGCTTGACGGCCGATTCGACCGGCGCGGAAGGCGCGGGGCGGGCGCGACCCGCGCTGCCGGTGCCGGTGGTCGACGGCGTCGATGCGGTGGTCGTGCCGGGCGGCGGCGCGACGCGCAGCACCTGGCCGACTTCGATCGCATCGGGGTTCGTCATCTGGTTCCAGCGCACGATGTTCTGCACCGACGTGCGGTTGTCGCGCGCGATCTTGTAGAGCGTATCGCCGCGCTCGACGCGATAGAACCCGGGGCCGACAGGCGCGGAGCCGCACGCGACGAGCAGGGCGGCGCAGGCGGCTGCGAAGAGTCGCTTCGTTGTTGTTCCGAACATTGAACCTCGCAAGACCCTGCCGCGCACGACGCGGCAGGCAACTCAAAACGTCCGATTTTAACGGGTTCGACCCGCGCACCGCAGTTTGGGGCCTTGGTCGAGGTCATCGCGCGCCGTTTCGGCGCGCCCGTTGTCAGCCTGCGAGCGGGATCACGCGAATCCGCAGCGTGGCCGATTCGGTCGCGCCGGGCGCGAGCATGCGCAGCCCGAGGCCGTTGTGGATCGCATCCGGCAGGCCGAGCCACGGCTCGACGCAGTAGAAGTCCGAATCCGGCTTTTCGGTCCAGGTCGTGACCGCGTACCACGGGATCGAGCCCGGCACGTCGAGCGCGATCTCGATCGTACGGCCGCGGCCCGGCATCACGATGCGAACCGGCGCGGACGGCTTACCGTCGAGGCAGTGGAAGCGATCGAGGATGTCCGGATCGTCGAGGCGGTAACGCGTTTCACCGGGTTCGAGCGGGCTGATCGAGCCGTCTGCGCGTTGCTGGCAGATGCGAGTCGGCGGCAGCTCGAGTGTCGTGTCGGCACGTTCGCCGTGCGGCAACGCGAAATAGAAGTGGTGGCCCGCGTAGTAGGGCAGCGGTGTATCGCCGCGATTGGTCGTCGTGAGCGCGACTTCGAGCGTATGCGCGTCGGCCAGCCGGTAGGTCGTTTCGAACCGGAAATCGAACGGGTAGCTCGCGCGCAGCGCATCGTTCGCGTCGAGCGTCATCGACAAGGCGGCGCCGTCGGCCGACGGATGCGCGGCGAACGGCAGGTCGCGCGCGAAGCCGTGCATCGGCAGGTCGCGGACCACGCCGGCGGCGTCGCGCCAGCGGCCGAGTTCGCCGTCGACGCGGTGGCGGCCGAGGAACGGGAACAGCAGCGGATTGCCGCCTCGCACGCGCGCGAGGTTGCTCCAGTCGGCCGTTTCCGGCCAGAAGATGACTGGTTCGCCGTCGACGTGCCATGACAGCAGGCGGCCGCCGAATTGCGGGGCGACCCGGACGAGCGACGGGCCGGCGTGAAGTTCGTGAATGTCGTGTTGCTGGAAGATCGGCATGGCGAATCGGGTTGGGCGGGTGGACGGGACACGGCGCGCTCCATTATCGGGCCGCGGCGGGTCGGGGAAAACCCTTCTCGGGAAATTGCGAGTTTTTAACACTGCCAACGGTCTGGATAATGCGTCTAAACCGGTGATGTTGCCGGGTCATGACACTTCGTGGAGGGGGCCATGGATCTGGCAATGGCAATGGGACTCGCACTGTTCGGCATGTTCACCGGCAGCACGGTATTATTTTTCTATCAGCTCGGCCGCTGACGGCAATTCCTGCCGGAGTCGAAAGGCCCGCCATGCAAATGGCGGGCTTTTTGCTTTCTGTGCGCTTACAAATTGCAAGCGTTTGTGTGCATTGCCGCAATATCCGGCCAAATGCCTTGGCGCAGTAATCCTGGCTCGGCATAATCGGGGCGCGTTTTTTCGGACGCGCATTGCGTCGTCCGTCTTTCTTCCCGCTTAATCTCCACTAAAAGGACCGACGCGTGAGTCTCTGGTTTCTGGTATTCCTGAGCGTCCTGCAGGGCGTCACCGAACTCTTCCCCGTCAGCAGCCTTGGCCATACGCTGCTCGTGCCGGCGCTGTTCGGCATGCATATCGACAAGCACGCGCCGCAACTGCTGCCGTTCCTCGTCGCGCTCCATCTCGGCACCGCGCTGGCGCTGCTGTGGTACTTCCGCGCGCGCTGGGTCGCGCTGATCGGCGGTTTCTTCGCGCAGCTCGGCGGCCGCAAGAACGACGACGGGCACCTGATGTGGGCACTGATCATCGGCACGATCCCGACCGGCATCGTCGGGCTGCTCCTCGAGAAGCGCATCGAACGCGTGTTTCACGACCTGCGGATCGTCGCGATCGCGCTGATCGTGAACGGCGTGCTGCTGTGGCTCGGCGATCGCATCCAGCGCAGTCGCGCGCATCAGGCGCCCGAGAAGATGACGTTCAAGCAGGCGTTCTTCGTGGGCCTCGCGCAGATCGGCGCGCTGATTCCGGGCTTCTCGCGCAGCGGGCTGACGATGATCGCCGGCAATGTCGCCGGGTTGACGGCCGAGAAGGCGGCGGAGTTCTCGTTCCTGCTCGGCACGCCGATCATCTTCGCGGCGGGCGTGCTCGAACTGCCGAAGCTGTTCCATGCGCGCGACCAGCTCGCCGATGCGCTGCTCGGCGGCGTGCTGACGGCGATCGCCGCGTACCTGAGCGTGCGGTTCCTGATGCGCTATTTCGAAGGGCGCGGCCGGCTCGCGTCGTTCGGCGTGTATTGCGTGATCGCCGGCGTGTTCTGTCTCGGCTGGTTCATGCTGCATCCGCAGCCGGTTTGATGCCGCGATGGCCGGTCTCGCGTGATGTGACGCGATGATCGGGTATAATTTCGGGCTCGGTTCATGCCGGGCCCGTTTTGTTTCGGGGCGTTGAGTTGGGTGGTGCTGTTGCCGCTGTCGTTGCCGTTACTCAAAACCCCGCGCCAAATGCGGTCCGCGTCAGGCCGTGTCTTTTCTCCTCGACCGCCCTTAGCTCAGTCGGATAGAGCAACGGCCTTCTAAGCCGTAGGTCACACGTTCGAATCGTGTAGGGCGGGCCAGAACTTCCTGAAAGATCAACGAGTTGCGAATTGGGCGCACTGCTGGGTTGCACTTCGATCAGCACGCGGAACTGCACTCGCTGTGCTCGGAGTGTGCTCGCATTCTAACGGTCATCCCAGCCTCCCCCCAAGCGATGATTCATGCACGAGTGATGGCGGGATAGACCCACACGTGCCGCTCGACGTTATCGAAGAAGATACCAGCGCCTGTGTTGTAGTCTTCCGTTAGCTTTCTAAGTTGTTCTGCATCGCTTTCAAACACTGTGAAACTGTAGCGCTGCGCGATATTCACTCGCGTCAGTGTCGTGGCTACCTTTAGAGTCAATACATATTGCCCAGGTAGCCAGCGGGCGTTACTGCGGTTGAAGAGCTCAATCAGCGGCGTGACTACAGCATCATCCGCCAGTACGCCTCGGTTGTCCCCGGACGGCCGGGCTTGCAGCTTTTGGTTTATGTTTGCTCTGAGCGCATATTCGAGTTGACGATATTGCTGCTCATTCTCTCGTGACCACAAAGCGAGGAAATTCGTGATGTTGGCCCATTCGCTGTGTGAACTGAGGGTAAACGGGGTGAAGAGTAGCGCCAGCGCTGGTGTCGCCTGTAGGTAGGTTCGCGCTGGCAGTACATATTCCACACCACCGTCCTTGCTGATCGATGCGGTTATCGATGAAATACGAACGTCTCTACCACCAACATTTCTGACGATAAAGTGCGCTTGGAGAATCGGGTTGCCTACCTTGTGGGATAGCGCGATCCGGTCGTACAACTCAAGCTCTAACTTCGGCGGTCGCAGCCAGCGCCACAGAAGCGGCCCGACAGAAAAGGCCAGCGCCACGAACGCGACGGCGAAACTCCAGAATGTCCAATCGCGGTAGAACGGGACTGCGGAGACTGCGCTGGCGACGGCAGCAGGTTCGGGCATGTTCCCCTCCGGGAATGTGCTTGTTCTGAACTTTCACCATCATACCCACGAGGCCACGGGGACGAGTAGGTCGGGTTCAAATTTGCCCGGCTCATCCAGTGTGGCACTGTTGCGAACGATGGATAACAACGGTGCGCGGCGACGCCGGCAGTCGCTTTTCGACCCGCTGGCAAAGAACCGGCACAACCGGCGACGCGCCGATGTATGATGATTCGTGCTGCGTAAACGACGGCGAAACGTTAATACGGGGACGTGCGAAACGCATGGCAAGCTCTGATACCAAGACTCAACTCACCATTGAACAGATCGAAACCCGGCTTGCGGCGCTTCGACCGGGGCAGGTCAATCCCGGCCATTGGGCGCTAGTTGCCCAAAATGCGGAGACATGGGCAAAAGAAGTTTCGGTCGGGCCGTTTTGGTCTGAGGCGGAGAGGCGATTGTCCCACTGGCGCACAGAGTACCGGCAGGTACATGGTGGCGATCTGCTAGGACACATCGGTGGATTGCCGCCATTTCAGTCAAAGTCTGAGTTGAGCATTAAGGACAAAGTGATTCGCCGTTGCAAGGGGGATTTGGAGAAGGCGGTAATGCTCTTCCCCGAAAGTCGTCCGGCTGTGCCACAAATGTCCGACCTCGTGAGAACGCGAGTTCAGTGTCGTTATATTGACGGAGTCGAATTCCTTGCGACGAAGTTTGTCGAATTGGCAAAGGAGTTGGGTCACGAGTGCGAACGTGATAGACAGGGCAAGCTGGAGGGTTATTTTGCCCAGCACGTCACGGTTAAATACGATGTCTTATATCGAGTGTTAGGGCACCCTCAAGCCTGCACCGTTTCGATTGAAATCCAAGTGGCGTCCGAACTGGCGACTCGCATGTGGGACGCCACTCATGGCTTGTACGAGATCGACAGAAGTGATGACGACGCGCCTCGTCCGCAGGAATGGCAGTGGCAGCCAAGCGACCCAAGATTTATCTCCAATCAATTGGGACACATGATGCATCTTGCTGATGGCTTGCTCGTCCATTTGCGCAATGTGTCGAAGGTAGGGCAAAAGAAATGACCACGATAGACGAACAACTTAACGCATTGACACAGTTCATGCCGTTGGAGGAATTGCGCGGACGAATTGCTGCTGCGGCTGCGTGGCTGGGGCGAGACGCAGAATTGCTAATTCCAAGTACGTCGATTGGAGCAGACGGCGTTATTTTGTCATCGATTGTTCTCATAGCCGGTGACATGATCGCAGAGATTAATCTTAAAGGTCGCTACGACAACTTCGATCTGATGAAGTTGGTGGTCTTCAACATCCGAGTAACGTTAGATGTACATGAGGTGGCTGCTGGTGAGGGAGTGATTGCCAAATACCACATCGCGACAGTCGCGCTTCAGCATACATCGAGTACGGGATTCGGCACTTTGCTAACCTACGCTGGGGTAGAGCCGCCAAACCAGTGGCTCAATTCAGTGAAGGCAGCATTCCCTGTCGGGCGGCTGGCTATGCCAACGTGAGCGGATGGCCCGTGTTGTGCCCAAGGCCAGCATCACGTTCCGCCGTCCATTGGCAGACTGAACTTTGCTGCGCTTATCTGCGCGGACTCACGCCGCCCGCTCGCGCTTGCGTTCCCCCCGTGCACCGGTGTGCATGTTTCTCTAGCGGAGGCCGGCAGCGGGTGGTGGTTTCGCAGTTTATTCAGTCGCCGGTGGCCGGTCTTCGTCCGCCACTCTGCCTTTTGCCCGCAGCAGCTTCAATACCGACTCTCGGTCATCGTAGAAGTCTTCGAGAACGCGCTGGGCATATTGTCGGGCGGCGGCAACGTCGTCCGCGCTCACGGGTTCCCAAGCTTCGTGAAGCACGTTGACCTGAGACGGAATTTTGTGACCAATCAGGCAGTGAGTCTCGTGTCGATATTATCGGAATCCAGCCAGGCTCGACGGACCGTAGCGGGAGGTTGATAGCGATGTGCGCTATGGGGCCGGCGCTCGTTGTAGAACTGCCGCCAGCGTTCGATGAGCACCTTGGCCTCGGCGCGGCTGCGGAACCATTCCCGGTTCAGCAATTCGTCGCGCAGCTTGCCGTTGAAGCTCTCGACGAACCCGTTTTGCCACGGACTGCCGGGCGCGATGAAGGCCGGGCCGATTTCAGCATCTCGCAGCCAGCGCATGACCTTGGCAGCGGTAAATTCGGCGCCGTTGTCCGACCGAACGAATGCGGGCTTGCCGTACAGCCGCATCAGTCGCGACAGCGTCAGAATCACATCCTGCGACCGCAGGCTGGCGCCGACCTCGATCGCCAGGCACTCGCGGGTGTATTCGTCGATCACGCAAAGCATCTTCAACGCCCGCCCATCCACCAGTTGATCGTGCACAAAGTCGTAACTCCATACCGAATTGGGTTGTGTCGCACCGGGCAGGCGAATGTCGTTGCCACAACGACGACGGCGAGGACGCCGCCGCGGAATGTTGAGCTGCAAGGCTCGCCACATTCGCCGCACGCGCGATTCGCCCAGCGCCAGCCAAGCCGACATCCGCCGGTAGCCGAAGCGCGGCACTTCCTGAGCGGCCGCGATCAGTCGCTCGCCCAGGCTCCGATCCTTCTCCGGTTGCTTGAGCGTATAGGTTGCCACCCGGCGACTCAGCCCCAGGTAGCAACATGCCTTGCGTTGCGAGAGCCCCCGCCGAGTCAGGACTTCCAGCGCTTCGCGCCGGCCCGTCGGGGTGCTCATTTTTTTCGGCTGAATTCCTTCAGGCCGTCGATCACCAGCATCTGCTCGGCGATCAGGCGCTTGAGCCGATCGTTCTCCGATTCCAGCTCCTTAAGTCGACGCGCGTCAGCCACGTCCATCCCGCCGAACTTGTTGCGCCAACGATAGAAGGTCTGTTCCGAGATGTTGTGGCGCTTGCACAGATCCTTCACCGGCTCATCCCGGCTCTCGGCCTCTCGCAAGATGCGGATGATCTGCTCGTCGGTAAATCGCTTCTTCATCGAGTTCTCCTTGCCTCTAGGATAAAAGAGAACTCACTTGCCAAATGGCTACAAGAAACGCCTCAGGTCATTTCGACCAGGGGGAGAGGGGAAATTGAGGTGGTCGATATATTTTCGAGATATCGCGATTTGACCTGTTGAAGTTGACAGGTCCGCTTAACAAACGTCTCGCTGCCACCACAATTTGACAGTCTTTAACCCGCATCGAGAAGGCGGAAGACAGCTTCTACGAGACAATGTGATGGTCCGTTGATCCGTAGTGCGCCGTGGCGCGATTTGCGAGTAGACCAGAACCATGAACAAAAATAACTACCGACTGGTATTCAGTCGCGTCCGGGGCATGCTGATTGCCGTCGAAGAAACTGCCAGCGCGTCAGGCAACGCTGGCCGAGGCGAAGTTGTGTCAGCAGCTTGGGTACCACATGTGTTCGCACGATTCGCACTGCGCCATGCGGCATTTGCGGTACTGGTCGCAGCCGGTGCAACGCCCATGTGGGCAAATGCCCAGATCGTGGGTGGCGGCGCGCACGCGCCTTCGGTGATTCAGACGCAAAATGGATTGCCGCAAGTTAATATTAATAAGCCCGGAAGTGCAGGCGTATCTTTAAATACCTATAATCAATTCGACGTACAAAAATCCGGCGCGATACTTAATAACTCGCCCACAATCGTCAACACGCAGCAAGCGGGCATGATCAACGGCAACCCGAATTTTGGGCCGAACGACGCCGCACGGATCATCGTCAACCAGGTCAACAGCAATAATCCAAGCTCGATTCGCGGCTTTGTCGAGGTGGCTGGCCAGAAAGCCGAAGTCATCATCAGCAATCCGGCTGGATTGCAAATTGACGGCGGCGGCTTCATTAATACGTCACGCGCCGTTCTGACGACTGGCGTGCCGTATTACGGTGCGGACGGTTCCGTGGCCGGTTTCAACGTCAATCGCGGGCTTGTCACGGTATCCGGATCGGGCCTGAATGCGGCAAATATCGATCAGGTCGACATCATCGCGCGCGCGGTTCAGGCGAATGCGGCCATTTATGCGAAAAATCTGAACGTAATCGCGGGTTCGAATCAAGTTAATCACGACACGCTTTCGGCGACGCCGATTCAGGGCGATGGCGCGGCCCCGGCGGTTGCGATCGACGTGGGCCAGCTCGGCGGTATGTATGCCAACCGTATTTTTCTGGTGAGCTCCGGGAGCGCTGTCGGTGTCCAAAATGCCGGCACGCTTTCGGCGGACGCGGCCGGTATGACGCTCACGACCGACGGGCGCTTGGTGCAGTCCGGCAAGATCAGCGCGCTTGGCAACGTCGCGGTGTCAGCCGGCGGCGGCATTGACAACAACGGCACGACCTACAGCCAGCAATCCGTGTCGATGAGTACCGGCGCGGACATGACGAATACCGGCACGCTCGCCGCGCAACACAACGTTGGCGTGAATGCTGGTTCGCTGAATTCGACCGGCGCAATCGGCGCGGGTGTCGACAGCAACGGCACCGTCACGCAAGCCGGTGACCTGCAAGTGACGACGACGGGTCAATTGAGCGCGACCGGCCAGAACATCGCAGGCGGTAACACAACCTTGCGCGGCTACGGCGTCAATCTGGCCGGCAGCAAGACGGCGACGAACGGTACGCTGGATGTGAACGCGACAGCGGGTGATATCAACCTGTCGAACGCGACGACGAGCGCACAGGGCGCATTGAACGCGACCGCAGCAGGCGCGATCGTCAACGACCACGGCAGCCTGTCCAGCCAAAGCGGTGCCACGCTAACGGCGGGCAGCCTGTCGAACCAAGGCGGCACGGTGTCGGCACAAGGTCCGTTGACGGTACGCACGTCCGGCGCGATCTCGAATCAGGCCGGCACGCTGGTATCGCAGAACACCGCCGACGTGGAAGGCGGCGCGGTCAACAATCAGCAAGGCATCTTCCAAAGCGCCGGCCAAATGAAGGTGGTCGCGGCTTCGCTTCAGAATTCCGCCGGGCGCGTCACGTCCCTGAACAGCGCTGGCCTGTCCATCACGACGAGCGGCCAATTGACGAACGCAGCGGGCACGACCGCGAACGGTGCGCAAGGCGGCGTGATCGGTGGTGATGGGGCTGTCACGGTTCAGGCCGGAAGCATCGCCAACCAAGGATCGATCAGCGCCGCTACCGATTTGAATGTCGGTGCGCAGTCCATCGACAACGGTAGCGGGTCACTGACGGCCGGTCAGAACGCATCGATCGATGCCGGCGCGCACCTGGCTAACGCAGCCGGCAGCATTTCTGCCGGCGCGTTGGCAAACGTTCGCGCGACCAATCTGGACAACAGTTCAGGTTCGATTCAGGGAAGCCAGTTGTCGTTGACGGCGACCGATCTTGGGAACCGCTCAGGTGCGATCACGCAGACTGGCACGAACCCGACCACGATCGCCGTTTCCGGCACGCTCGACAATAGTTCGGGCACCGTGCACACCAACAGCGCCGATTTGGGCCTGACGCCTGCGACGCTGATTAACGACCACGGCAAAATCGCGCATGCCGGCAGCGGGACGCTGACCATCGGGACCGGCGCGCTGTCGAACCAAGGCGGTTCTATCGCGACTAATGGCGCGCTGGCACTGACCGCTGCCGCCGTGTCGAATCAAGCCGGCACCCTGTCCGCGCAGCGACAAGCCACGCTCGGCGTTCAGTCGCTCGACAACAGCGCGTCCGGCTACATCGGTGCCGATAGCGTCACGATCAAATCCCAAGGGGCGATCAACAACAAAACCGGTGCCATCGAGTCGAACCACGCCCTGACGGTCTCGGCCGATAGCTTGGTGAACGATGGTGGTGCCGTTAAGGCGCTCGGCACGGATGCGCTGTCCGTCACGACGACGAACGCGCTGACGAACACGGCAGGCGGCACGATCGGCGGCAACGGTGACGTGTCGGTTTCGAGCGGCACGGTCGACAATTCGAACGGTTCTTTGCTGGCAGCACAATCGCTGTCGGTGCAATCGAACGGCCAGCTCGGGAATGCGGCAGGCTTGATTCAATCGAACGGTAACCTCAAGGTCAGCGCACAAGGAGCGGTGCTCAATAGCGGCGGGCAAATCGAGGCGAACGGTGCAACGGCAACGCTTCAACTGTCCGGGGCAAGCATTGATAACAGCGACGGGCGGATTGTAAATATCGGCACGGGCGCGACGACAATCGACGGCGGAGCATCGATCACGAACACCGATGCGTCCGGCAAAGCCGGCGCTGGCACGATCGGCGGCAACGGCGATGTGACGCTGACCGCGCAAACCCTCACGAACGCGCAAGGCGGTCAGACGCTGGCCGGCCACGACCTGACGTTGAACGTCGCCAGCAACGCGAACAATGCAGGCGGCGTGCTGTCGGCCGCGAACAACCTGACGCTGAACGGCGCGAACGCTGCGCTGTCGAACCAGAACGGATCTGTGCGAGCAAACGGCGTGCTGTCGTTGACGGCTGCATCGATTGACGACACGTCCGGCAAGATTGGTAATGACGCCGGCAGCGGCGGCAGCGTGTCGATTCAGACCGGCGCATTGTCGAATCAGGGCGGCGCGATCGGTAGCGATCAAGACTTGACGCTTAACACCGGTACGTTGTCCGGTGACGGTTCCATCATCGCGGGTCGCAACGGCTCAATCACGCTTGCGAGCGATTACACGCAGACGGCGGCGAACAAGCTTCACGCAAACGGCAACCTGAATTTCACGACGTCGGGCAAGCTGACGAATCAAGGCGTGCTGGATGCCAATGGCGCGCTCACGGTGAATGCGGCGAACGTCGATAACCAGAGCGGCGCGGATTTGAATTCTGCGAACACGACGGTCAACGCGAACGGTGGCACGATCGACAACGCTGGTCGTATAGAAGGCGATTCGGTCACGACCAACAGCTCGACGTTGAACAACACGGGCACCGTGATCGGTGCCAACGTGACGGCGAACGCGGCAACGATCACGAATACCGGTGCCGCCGCCGTCTTCGCCGCCGCCAACCAATTGAATCTGTACGCGACGAATCAGTTGTCGAATACGGGCGGCGCGAACCTGTTCAGCGTCGGCGACATCAATATCGCGGCGAATGGTCAGCGCGACGCTAACGGGTTGCTCGCCAACCGTACGCAGAACGTGCTGAACGATCAATCCACGATCGAAGCACAAGGCAACGTAGAGCTTGCAGCCGGCACGTTCACCAATTCGCGCCCCGCGCCGACGGTCACGACTGAAACGACCGGGACGACCACCTCGCACCAAACCAAGCGCCAGAAATACATCGTGTGCGCGACGATGAACGCGGACCCGAACGGTGGCTGCTCGCAGGCGATGTGGGTGAACGGCTATAAAACTGCGCTCACTTCAAGCTATAGCCCTTCGCAGGTTGTATCGGAAACGTCGGGACCGAACGCGACCGACAAGGTGCTGGTCGTGAACGTGAACGGCAAGCAGCAGACGATTTACTACAACACGCTGACGACCAACGCAGACGGGTCGGTGACGGTCAACTATTGGGACGCATACGACCCGCACATTAACTACGTCCCGGATACGGAATACAAGACGCGCAGCGACGGTCACAACGGCTATCAGCGCGTCGAAATCTGGCGCGATACCACGTCCACGACTCAGCAAGACACGGTAACGAGCCAGGCGCAGCAAGCGCAGCTCGTCGCGGGCGGCAGTATCACGATGGCGAACGTCGGCACAATCAATAACGACTACAGCGCGATCACGGCCGGCAAGTCGATTCAAATCGGCAGCACGCAGCAAAACGGGTCCGTCGGTAGCGGCAGTTATGGCGGCACTGTCGTGAACAACGTCGGTCGGACTCTGTATCAATACCAGACCGACAATATCGTGTCGATGTACGCGTGGAACGAAGACACGACGCAGGATCGCGGCACGATCGTTGAACCGACCGTTGTCCAGACACCGGTTGCGATCGGCGGCACGGGCGGCACGATCATCGCGAATCAGTCGGTCAACATCAACGCACAGAGCGTCAACAACCAGAACGTCGCCGCGCAGAATTCATCGACCGGTGCGACGGGCGGCACGCTCGGCAGCAATTCGGCCAATCAGGGTGTATCCGGTAGCACGCTGAACAAGGTCGGCGCGGCCAGCGGCTCGACAACGGTCCCCGCACTGCAATCGGTCGCGAGCGCAACCGGTGCATTGTCGATCACGCTGCCGACGAGCGGCATGTACTCGATTCATTCCGCGCCGGGGCAACCGTATTTGATCGTCACCGATCCGCGGTTGACGAGCTACACGAATTTCATTTCGAGCGACTACATGCTCGGCCAGTTGAATCTGAACCCGGCGAGCATCGAGAAGCGCTTGGGCGACGGAATGTATGAACAGCAGATGGTGCGCAACCAGATTACCCAGCTCACCGGGCGCACGTTCCTGCCGGGTTACGCGAGCGCCGAAGACGAATATCGGGCGCTGATGACGAACGGCGCGAACTACGCGAAGTCATTCGGTTTGGTGCCCGGCATGGCACTGACCGCCGCGCAAATGGATGCACTGACGAGCGATATTGTTTGGCTCGTTGACCAGACCGTGACCCTGCCCGATGGCAGCACGACGCACGTGTTGGCCCCGGTCGTCTACATGTCGCAAACCCATGCGAACGACCTGCAACCGACCGGTGCCTTGATCGCGGCCGATGACGTTGAAATTCATACGACCGGCAGCACGACGAATACGGGCGTCATCAAGGGCGGCACGAAGACGGTACTCACCGCGACCGATATCCTGAACCGTGGCGGCACGATTTCGAGTAGCAGCACGAACGGCACGACAGTCGTATCGGCCAGCAACGATGTGGTGAACTCGTCGGGGATGATCACCGGCAATCGGGTCGCCGTCAGCGCCGGTCGCGATATCGTCAACACGACGCTGGTTGATGCAGTGGGCGCGACCGATGCATCGGGTGCTAGCAAGGCCAGTACAAGCTTGATCGGCCAGCAAGGCACGATCGCGGCGACGGGCGACCTGTCCGTTCAGGCCGGTCGCGACCTCGCGCTTCACGGTGCAAATCTGTCGGCTGGCGGCGATGCGCTGGTAACGGCGGGCCGGGATATCAACGTCGATACGGTTCAGTCCACGACGAACCAGTCGATGTATCTCAATGACCAGCATCATTGGGAAGAATCCACGACGAAGAACGTCACGAGCGGCATCAGCGCAGGCGGCAGCCTGGGGATGCAAAGCGGCAACGATACGACGCTCAAGGGCGCGACGGTGACCGCCGGTGAGGATTTGTCGGTGCTCGCAGGAGGCAACCTGACGGCGACGACCGTCACGGATACCGCGAAGCTCGATAACGTCGCGGCGGACAGCAAAACGCGCAAAGAAGTCGATCACGACTACGACGAGCGCGCCGTCGGGACGCAATTCACGGCGGGCGGCAACGCGACGCTCGCGGCAGCGAGCACCGACGCGTCGAAAGGTAACGTGACGCTCACGGGTTCGTCCCTCACTGCGGGCATGACGAACGGTGTTGAGAACGCCACCGGTGCGGCGAACATTGTTGCAACGGGCAACGTCACGGTGAACGAAGCGCGGGAGGAACACGATAGGTACCAGTCGGTGCAGGTCCAGCGCGGCAGCTTCGTCAGCAGCACGAAGACCGATTCGATGACGGACACGCATGCGAACGTCGGCGTCGGCAGTACGGTTTCGGGTAACACCGTCAACATTCAGTCGGGCCACGACCTGACAGTTCAAGGCAGCACGGTCGTTGGTACAAACGACGTGAGTCTTGCGGCAGCGAACAACGTCAATATCACGACGTCCAAGGATACGGTCACGCAGGACAGCTACTATCACGAAACGCATTCGGGTATCGGCACAAGCGGCCTGAGCGTGAGTATCGGCACGCAGAAGAAAAATGATACGGACCATGCTTCGTCCGTCACGAACAACGCGAGCACGATTGGTTCGCTTAATGGCGATCTGACTATCAAGGCGGGCGATACGTTACACGTGACGGGCAGCGACCTGATTGCTGGAAAGAACCTGACCGGTACGGCCGCGAACGTCGTGATCGATTCGGCGACGGATACCAGCAACAAGACGCATAGCGAAACGACCAGTAGCAGCGGCGTTACGCTCGGCCTGTCGGGTAGCATCGGTGACGCGATCAACGGTGCGTATCAGCAGGCGCAGGCGGCAAAGAGCGGTGCCGGCGACAGCCGTGCAACAGCCCTACACGCGATTGCGGCGGCGGGCGATGCTGCTATCGGCGTTGCGAGTGTCACCGGTGGCGCGCTTGCAGGGAAAGGAACACCAAGCATCGGCGTCCAAGTCAGCGTCGGATCGAGCCACAGCCGACTCGACACCTCGGAAAACCAGACGACGCAGCGCGGATCGAGCGTGACGGCCGGCGGCACCACTTCCCTGATTGCGACGGGCAACGGTACGCCGGGCAGCGGCAATATCACCGTGGCGGGTTCGAACGTGTCGGGCAACGATGTGTTGCTGGCCGCAAAGAATCAGATTGACCTGCAGAACACCACGAACACCGATTCAACGCGCAGCTCGAATTCGTCGTCAAGCGCGAGCGTCGGCGTATCGATCGGTTCGAATGGGATCGGGGTTTCGGCATCGATGTCGCGAGCGCACGGCGACGGCAACAGTGACGCTGCGATGCAGAACAATTCGCACGTGACGGGTGCGAACAGCGTGACGCTTGTCAGCGGTGGCGATACGAACGTGATCGGGTCGAACGTGAACGGCGGCACGGTGACGGCAAGCGTGGGCGGCAACCTGAACGTTCAGAGCGTACAGGACACGACATATAGCACGGCGCATCAAAGCAGCGCGGGCGGCGGTGTCAGCGTTAGCACGATGGGTGGCGGAAGCGCGAGTTTCAGCGCGCAGAACGGCCATGCGGACGGCAACTATGCGGGCGTGAACGAACAGGCTGGCATTCAAGCCGGCAGCGGCGGTTTCGATGTCACCGTCAAGGGTAATACCGACCTGAAAGGTGCATATATCGGCAGCACGGCCGATGCGTCGAAGAACACATTGACGACGGGTTCGCTGACTTACAGCGATATCGAAAATCACTCGCACTACGCGGCGGACAGCAACGGGTTCAGTGCGGGGGCAGGCGTTGGTGTAACCGGCAAGGCAATCGGACCGGGATCGGTCAGCGGTGCGGGCGGCGTGACTCCGATGATGTCGCAATCGGACAGCGGTAGCGAGAATGCGACCACGCGTAGCGGTGTCAGCGCGGGCACGATCAACGTAACAAATCCGGCGGGCCAGACGCAGGATGTGGCGAACCTGAATCGCGACACGTCGAACTTGAACGGAACGGTATCGAAAACGCCGGACGTGCAAAATCTGCTGGATAAGCAGGCCGACGTGATGAACGCAGCGCAAGCTGCAGGTCAGGTCGTCGCGCAAGGCATCGGCTCTTACGCGGACATGAAGCATGCGGAAGCTCAACGCGCGGCTGATGCGGCCGGACTCGCTGGCGATAAGACGGCGCAGGCTGCCTATCAAGCCGAAGCCGATTCATGGGACGAAGGCGGAACTAACCGAGTTTATCTGCATATTGCAGGCGGAGCGCTCATTGGCGGCTTGGGCGGGGGTGGAGTCGGGAGCGCGGCGCAGGGGGCGGCTGGTGCAGGATTGGCAGCGTTGCTGGCCGATCAGACGGCGCAGGCCGCAAAAGAGGTGGCAGGCGCGACGGATTCGACACTTGCCGGGAAGGTGTCTGGCAACTTGCTCGTCGGTGCGCTAGGCTGGCTGGTCGGTGGAACAGCAGGCGCAGCCACTGCTTCGAATGTCAACCTGTATAACCAATGGAACCACACCGATACCGACACGCTTGAAGAGGCCAGTGGACAAGGCACGTCCCGCAAGAAAACGACGGCGCTCGATTTGGTCTTGCAGAGTATAGCCAATGGACTGAACGCGGTTATTGGTATTGGTGGTGGCAAGCCGCCTACCGCGAGTCCGGGGTTGGTGTTGGTCGGTGAGGCAGGGGCGGGTGGAAAGACGCTTCAGCCGGGGGGCGCGGGCCTTGGGCTGGATACGGCCACGCTTGCTAAAAATGGGCAGTCGTCGGGGGCTGGCGACTCCAACACGCCTATGTTGGGCGCTGACGGCGCGCAGTTCGCTAGCAAGACCATATGGAAGGGGGATGGCAAGGAGCGAATTGACGTGGAGAATCCGAACCCGGGGCAACGCCCGGGCCAGATACACTATCAAGACAATCAAGGAAACAAGTATCTTTACGATCCAAGTACGAATTCGTTCCCTGACGCACCGAACTCAGTTAACAAGCTGTTGAACGATCCGAGCTTCAATTCGGCAATTCAGAAAGGACTCAACAAATATCTCGGAGGTAAATGATGAAAATTAATCGACCGATGAAGGATGCCCTGGGTGAAGCGCGACTGAACTGTCCGCTCATCCCGTCGTTAAAGAGCATCGCAGATAGTGGATTCGAACTGCGTGACGAGTGTTATCTCTTGCGCGCCCTATTGGGATCAACAAATGTGACGCGCGGTAACTTTCCCGATCGCACTGGCTATGAATGCTTCGTCAATTCTTTGCACGTCGAAGACTACGACTCGGAGTTGCCACTTGCGCAGGCTGTCCTGCTTGTGAGGGACGTGTTTGCGATTTGGAACACGATGCAACGAATGCCACAACTCACCGCTGTCGTAAGTGCCGATGAATTTAGTGTTGTGACAAAATTTCATGTTCGCCGCCCCGGGGAGCAATGGTTAAGCGATAACATCGATGGTTACGATGATCCAGTTATGTCGATTGACTCAAACGAGGACGTTATTTCTCAAATTGCGGCGATTCGGTGAGTGGATACGTCGCGAAATGTAGTGCTGTAACCTATCTGTGGGCGTTGCCCGTCTGACAATGAAAACAATCAATCGGCTAGCGGTACTACCGCTCACATCGCTTATATCTCTTGCAGTGCACGCACAGCAAGCACCGACGCCTGCTGACCAAGCCGCCGCTGCACGCGCGAACGCGGAACAGGATCGACAGGCGCAGCAGCAACGCGACGCGCAGCAGCGTGACGCCTCGTTACGCGCCCCTTCCGTGCGGTCGGAAGGGCCACGCGCTGAAACGTATCCGCCGTTGCCGAGCGAACAGCCGTGTTTCCGTATCGAACGCTTTGCGCTCGACGTACCGGATTCGCTGCCCGACACTGCGAAGTCGGCCGGGGCCTCGGCACTGCCGATGGATCGCTTCGCCTTCGCTCGCGAATGGCTCGCCCACTACGCGGGCCAGTGCGTCGGCAAACAAGGTGTTGATACGATCGTCAAGGCGTTGTCTCGCGAAATCTTGGCGCGCGGCTACATCACAACGCGCGTGTTGCTGCCGGAGCAGGATTTGGCGACCGGCACGCTGAAGCTTGCGTTGATTCCGGGCGTGATTCGGCACGTCCGTTTCGCCGACGAGATATTGCGCGGCACGTGGAAGACCGCTTTCCCGACCGGTGACGGCGAAGTGCTGAACCTCCGCGACCTTGAGCAAGGTCTGGAGCAAATGAAGCGCGTCAGCAGTCAGGACGTGTCGATGCAAATAGTTCCCGCTGGCCAACCGGGCGAAAGCGATGTGGTGCTGGATGTGAAGCGCGGCAAGCCGTGGACCGTCGTCGCATCGATTGACAATTCAGGCACACGCGCAACCGGCAAACTGCAGGGCAATCTGTCGATCGGCATCGACAACCCGCTTGGCTTGAACGACGTGTTTAACGTTGGTGTCAGTCAAGACCTCGAATTTGGCGACAAGCGCCTTGGTTCGCACGGTTGGAACGGCTTCTATTCGATTCCGTGGGGCTACTGGACTGCCACGATTGCGGCGTACACGAACACCTACTACCAACAGATTGCCGGCGTGAACCAGACGTTCGTTGCGAGCGGCAATTCGAAGACGCTGGATTTCAAACTGGCCCGTGTGCTGCTGCGCAGCCAAAACGACGTGTTCGGTGGATACGTCCGGTTGTCGCGTCGCTTCGGTGAAAGCTTCATCGAAGATACGGAAATCACGCAGCAACGCCGCAACAACACGGTTATCGAACTCGGGCTGACCGATCGTCACTTTTTCGACGGCGCGCAGTTCGACGGTACGCTCGCCTATCGTCAGGGTGTCGGCGGACTCGGTGCGCGGGACGATATACTCGCGGCCGGCGGTGGCCCAACCTACCGCTACAGAATGGCGGTGCTGGATGCGAATTTGTCGGTACCGTTCGCGATCGCCAAGCAACCGTTCCGCTACGTGACCAGCATTCACGGTCAGTACACGGGAAATACGCTGTACTACATCGATGACCTGACCATCGGCAGCCGCTACACGGTGCGCGGCTTCGATGGTGAAACGATGTTGGCGGCAGCGCGTGGCCTCTATTGGCGCAACGAACTGCAAATGCCTATCGGGCAGACCGGACAAGCGATTTATGCCGGACTGGATTACGGCCGTGTATGGGGACCGCAGCCGGTTGTGTTGGTCGGAACGCAGTTGGCCGGTGCAGTGATTGGCGTGAAGGGTAGTGTCGCGACGCGGTTGGGGGCCTACGGGTACGATCTGTTCGCCGGCACGCCCGTGTACAAGCCATCGGGGTTCCCGACTGCGCGCGTCACGATTGGATTTCAGTTGACGGCTCAGTTTTGAGGGGTGCGAGACAGAGCGTCGGTGAGGGAGCAAGTGCCGCTGCGGTAGCTGCGACAGCCGAGACTGCTGCGCGTCGTTGCTTCACCAGACCCGACGTCGTCGAGCATAGCGGACGACCGTTATCGCAAGGCACGTCGTCGCTCCATAGCGTGCGACCGAATTGCTTGTTTGCGATGGCTAACGAGCACTGGTGCAAGGAGATGATTGGGCAGGGGACTACAGGCGCCGCCCTCAAGCTCACGGAGCTCAGGGGCAGGTGGCAAGCATCGGATCTGTCTCACCGCAAGCAGCTATACAGGGACGAGGTCGTTCTCGTTCAATGAGGCAGGACCGTCGAGTTCTTCCAGGTCCATTTCCGCTCTTCGTGTCCCGGCAGCGGTCAGTTTGAAGTTCCTGGCTCGGGTGGAGTGTTCCGTGAGAAATCCTGCCTGACTGAGCAGGTACAGCGCATGTAGCAGAATGTCATGCATCTCGATGGCCCGGGTCAGCTTGCGGCCCCGAGACTGATTGCGTTCAAGGCCGTCATCACCCATTAGAATCCTGTAGCGGTCTTTGACGGGCCGCCCCGCGCTGTAGTCTTCTTCGCAACGTTCCCGCGCAACATCGAAATGCAGATTGATGACATGTTCGCTGATGAGTGAACCGCCCCGAGTTTTGTGGAGGCTCCAACTCTTGAGAGAATGGAGCCATGAACAAGAAGCCAAGCAAGTTTTCC
>NZ_JAGXKA010000199.1:0-285 GCF_019091065.1 Burkholderia sp. GbtcB21 | reverse complement strand
GGCCCGGCGCGGTCAGGCCGACCACGGCGCAAACTAAATTTGATGAGCTTAGAATGTCTGATAATGAAACTTTAACTGAATTCTATGAAAAATTATCTGACATTGCTAATGAATATTTTGCTCTTGGAGAAAAGCTTGATGATTCTGTTCTTGTGAGAAAAATTGTTAGAGTACTTCCAGAAAGGTTTGATACTAAACTTTTGGCAATGGAGGAAGCTAAAGATTTTAGCACTATGAAGGTGGAAGAATTGATGGGTTCCTTACGTACTTTTGAGTTAAATCAAC
>NZ_JAGXKA010000198.1:0-285 GCF_019091065.1 Burkholderia sp. GbtcB21 | reverse complement strand
GATGAGCGAGGCGCACGACATGCTGCTCGTGTTCGCCGAGCCGACCCGGCAACCCGTGCCGAACATGGCCGTCCCGTCCGGCGGCGTGAAGACGCACCTCGTGACGCTCACGCGCGACGCGAGCCGCGCGTACGGCGAGCACCTGCTGTCGGACACGGTTACGCAGTTCCATCCGCGCGATGCGACGGTCGCGCCGCGCGCGGTGGTGCCCGGCCCGCGCCCCGAAGGCAATGCGCTGTCGGCCGACGAGCGCACGCTGTTCGTCGCGGATCGCGGCGACGACAC
>NZ_JAGXKA010000197.1:0-287 GCF_019091065.1 Burkholderia sp. GbtcB21 | reverse complement strand
CGATCAGAAACCCTAAAATACAGCTGAGAGCGGCAGGAAGAGCACAGAGATTGAAGTGAAGATCCAGAATTCATCCACCAACAGTTCTTTTCTTTATTCCTCTTTAATTTCTTTATGTTGAATATTGCTATAGGAATGGTTATGGATTTGTTTCTGAACTAAATTTCCCATTTAGGGAGGATGATGATTGTTGTTTAATGTTTTACCTAGTTAATGTTTAATTACCATTCCACCCTTCCTGAGTGTGAAATTATCTTAATTGGTCTCCCAACGCATCTACGCTAGCC
>NZ_JAGXKA010000196.1:0-287 GCF_019091065.1 Burkholderia sp. GbtcB21 | reverse complement strand
GAACAGAGGATCGCGGCCATCATCGTGCCCCGTGCGTCGCGAGTCCGCAGTGGGCCGCTACCTGTACGTTGCGATTTGAGTTTCATTTTGTTTGATCCCCCGAGAGACCGGCGCCGTGCCGGTTGTCGACTTCCCGGGCCGCCGTACCCTGCCGGCGGCCGATTTGTTTATCTGGCTGTGTTGATCTTCTTCAGAAACATTCGACGCCGCCCTCCACGCCGGCCAGCCCGCCGACGCAGGCGCGCCGCGCTGCCGGCGCCGCGTGCGACGCGACGTGCACGCGCACC
>NZ_JAGXKA010000195.1:0-289 GCF_019091065.1 Burkholderia sp. GbtcB21 | reverse complement strand
GACCGAATAGCCCGGCGTCGCGGCGTTGCTGATGTTCTGGCCCGTCGTCGTGAGGCCCCAGAGCGCGCCATTCAGGCCGCTGACGCCGAGGTTCATGAGTGAGTTGGTCATGCGCGATCCTGGTGTGCCGGCCGCGCTGCGGCCGCCGGGTTGCGTAACCCCCGGTATAACGGCCGCGGATCGAAAAAATTGAGGAAAAAATGCACGCGCGACGCGCGGGTGCGCAGCGCCGGACGGAGCGTCCGGCCGGCGGGGCCGGCGGCGGTGCGCGGGCGGCCCGTGCGGGCCG
>NZ_JAGXKA010000194.1:0-290 GCF_019091065.1 Burkholderia sp. GbtcB21 | reverse complement strand
TTGCAGGAGGGCCGACACGAACGCCGCGCGCCGGAACAGCGCACGGGCCCGCGCGAGCAGTTCGGGCACGCCGATCGGCTTCGCGAGGTAATCGTCCGCACCAGCGGCGAGCGCGGCGACCTTCTCCACTTCCTGCTGGCGCGCCGACAGCACGATCACGGGCACCGACGACCACTCGCGCAGCCCGCGGATGGACGCCTTGCCGTCGCCGTCCGGCAGCCCGGGATCGACGCTCACGAGGTCGGGCTTGCTGCTCGACGCATACATCCGCGGCTCGCGGGCCGAGGACG
>NZ_JAGXKA010000193.1:0-290 GCF_019091065.1 Burkholderia sp. GbtcB21 | reverse complement strand
CCTTCATCACCACCGGGAAGTCGTTGGTCGACGGTATCAGGGATCGCCTCAGCCTGTTTGCCCAGAATGCCGGGGTCAAACTGGTCGCGGGCAAGGGCAAGGTCGAGATTCAGGCGCAAGCGGGCAGTATCGAGGTGACCGCGCAGAAGGTCGTCAAGATCGTGTCGACGACCGAGAACGTCGACGTGGCCGCCAAACAGGAGATCCTGCTGACCTCAGGCGGCGCGTACGTGGGGATCAAGGGCGGCAACATCGAGATTCACGCGCCGGGGAAGATCGACATCAAGGGC
>NZ_JAGXKA010000192.1:0-290 GCF_019091065.1 Burkholderia sp. GbtcB21 | reverse complement strand
TCCCCAGAGATAGCGGCTGTGCCCAAGCACGATCGAGAACAGCCAGATCGAACGCCGCTGGCCGGGCGCGTCATCGAGCTCGACATTGAAGTGCGCGAAATCCACTTGAGCCTGATGACCGGCGGGCGTCTCAAAGCGCACCTCGAAGCCGCGTTGGCGCGGCGGCCGGACTTCCCGAACCAGGTCGCCCAGCGCCGTGCGGCCGCCGGTATACCCCATGGCCCGGATCTCGCGCAGCAGACGTTCGACGCTCAGGTCGGGAAACTCGCGTACACGTTCGGTGACGTAGT
>NZ_JAGXKA010000191.1:0-290 GCF_019091065.1 Burkholderia sp. GbtcB21 | reverse complement strand
TCCCCAGAGATAGCGGCTGTGCCCAAGCACGATCGAGAACAGCCAGATCGAACGCCGCTGGCCGGGCGCGTCATCGAACTCGACATTGAAGTGCGCGAAATCCACTTGAGCCTGATGACCGGCAGGCGTCTCAAAGCGCACCTCGAAGCCGCGTTGGCGCGGCGGACGGACTTCCCGAACCAGGTCGCCCAGCGCCGTGCGGCCGCCGGTATCCCCCATGGCCCGGATCTCGCGCAGCAGACGTTCGACGCTCAGGTCGGGAAACTCGCGTACACGTTCGGTGACGTAGT
>NZ_JAGXKA010000190.1:0-291 GCF_019091065.1 Burkholderia sp. GbtcB21 | reverse complement strand
TACTCGAATCGATCGGCATCGATGCCGCGCCGCGCGGCGACTGGCGCACGCGCGGCGTGATCTGAACCGGCAACAGGGGACGACATGGGCACTCGAAGCAAACGGCTCTACATCCACGAAGTCGCGCCGCGCGACGGTTTCCAGAACGAAGCGGCGTTCGTCGACACCGGCGACAAGATCGCGCTCGTCGATGCATTGAGCGCATGCGGCTACGCGAAGGTCGAAGTCACGTCCTTCACGTCGCCGAAGGCGGTCCCCGCATTGCCCGACGGGGGGGCCGTGATGCACGGC
>NZ_JAGXKA010000019.1:0-114153 GCF_019091065.1 Burkholderia sp. GbtcB21 | reverse complement strand
GACGAGCGACGCCGCTATGCGGGCGATTTCGGGCATTCCCGTGACATGAATTTTTTAATTTGGGGTTGCCACGAGAAGGGCCGCTCGCTGCGTTGCGCTCCTTGCGAATACGTCCAGTATTCGCAGCGTCGCGCGCCTCGCGAGCGGCCCTTCTCGTGGCAACGCATGCGCGTTCCATACGCGAACAGACCCTAAGGATCGAAGCGATGCGGATTTCCACCACCCAGTTCTACCAGCAGAACGTCGCTCAGATGAGCGACCAGCAGGCGCAGCTCTCGCAGCTGTACCAGCAGATCTCGAGCGGCGTGAGCCTCGCGACGCCGGCCGACAACCCGCTCGGCGCGGCGCAGGCCGTGCAGTTGTCGATGACGTCGGCGACGCTGTCGCAGTACGCGTCGAACCAGAACGCCGCGCTGTCGTCGCTGCAGAAGGAAGACCAGACGCTCATCAGCGTCAACAACCTGCTGAACAGCATTCATACGGTCGTGATCCAGGCCGGCGACGGCTCGCTGTCCGACAGCGACCGCTCGGCGCTGTCGACGCAGTTGCAGGGCTATCGCGACCAGCTGCTGACGCTCGCGAACTCGACGGACGGTTCGGGCAACTACCTGTTCTCGGGCTTCCAGTCGACCACGGCGCCGTTCTCGAACGCGTCGGGCGGCGGCGTGACCTACAGCGGCGACATGGGCACGCGGCAGGTGCAGATCGCCGACACGCGCGCGATCTCGCAGGGCGACAACGGCGCGAACGTGTTCCTGTCGGTGCCGATGCTCGGCAGCCAGCCGGTGCCGCTCGCCGGCGCGGGCAACACGGGTACGGGCACGATCGGTGCGGTGTCGATCACGAGCCCGTCGGCCGCGACCAACACGCACCAGTTCACGATCGCGTTCGCCGGCACGGCGGCCGCGCCGACCTATACGGTCACCGACAATTCCGTCGTGCCGCCGACCACGACCGCCGCACAGCCGTATTCGGCCGGCGCGGGGATCGCGCTCGGCAGCGGCCTGTCGGTGCCGGTGTCGGGCACGCCCGCGCCCGGCGACACGTTCACGGTCACGCCCGCGCCGCAGGCCGGCACCGACGTGTTCGCGGCGCTCGACACGATGATCGCCGCGCTGAAGGTGCCGATCAGCAGCAACACGACTGTCGCGGCCGCGCTCGCGAACGCGATGACCACCGGCACGACGAAGCTGAACAACATGATGACGAACGTCCTCACCGTGCAGGCGTCGGTCGGCGGCCGCGAGCAGGAAATCAAGGCGATGCAGACGGTGAACCAGACCAACACGCTGCAGGTCACCAGCAACCTGGCCGACCTGACGAGCACCAACATGGTGTCGACGATCAGCCAGTTCCTGCAGATGCAGAACGCGCTGACGGGCTCGCAGAAGGCTTACGCGCAGCTTCAGAACCTGTCGCTGTTCCAGTACATCAATCCGTGATGCACGGCGCGCCGGCGACGATGCGAGCGCACGCTTGCATCGCCGCCGGCGCCATCCGCCGCCACCCGCGCGCAACGCATGGGCGGCTGCTTCACCGGGCCGCGCGGCCGCGCACCGGTTCGCGCATGCGGCGAGCCGCGCCCGAGCTTTCCGGCGGCCCGTTCGGGCTTGCCGCGCTTGCCAGCCACATTCCCGCTCCGTAAACTCGCGCCAGATTCCAGACCGGCGCGCCCTCCGCAGCCGGCGACAGACCGACAGGAGCGCTTTCCCCATGTCCGATTCCTACTTCCCGCGCTGGCGGGTCCAACCGACCGGCGCGGCCTCGCGCGTGGTCGGCCCCGACGAGCGCCTCGCGTGGCCGCAGATGGTCGCGATGGGCGTGCAGCACGTCGTCGCGATGTTCGGTTCGACCGTGCTCGCGCCGCTGCTGATGGGCTTCGACCCGAACCTGTGCATCTTCATGTCGGGCATCGGCACGCTGCTGTTCTTCGTGCTGGTCGGCGGGCGCGTGCCGAGCTATCTCGGCTCGAGCTTCGCGTTCATCGGCCTCGTGATCGCGGTGACGGGCTACGGCGGCAGCGGCCCGAACCCGAACATTCCGGTCGCGCTCGGCGGGATCGTCGCGTGCGGCGTCGTGTACGTCGCGCTCGGCGCGCTGGTGCAGGCGATCGGCACGCGCTGGATCGAGACGCTGATGCCGCCCGTCGTGACCGGCGCGGTCGTCGCGGTGATCGGGCTGAACCTCGCGCCGATCGCGGTCAAGGGCGTGTCGGCGTCGACCTTCGATTCGTTGATGGCGCTCGTCACGGTGCTGTGCGTCGGCGGCGTCGCGGTGTTCGCGCGCGGGATGATGCAGCGCCTGCTGATCCTCGTCGGGCTTGCAATCGCGTACGCGATCTACGCGATCGCGACCAACGGGATGGGCCTCGGCAAGCCGATCGACTTCGCGATCGTCGGGCATGCGGCGTGGTTCGGCGTGCCGGCGTTCCGTACGCCGGTGTTCGACCCGCACGCGATGCTGATGCTCGCGCCGGTCGCGGTGATCCTCGTCGCCGAGAACCTCGGCCACATCAAGGCCGTCAGCGCGATGACGGGGCAAAACCTCGACCGCTACGTCGGCCGTGCGTTCATCGGCGACGGGCTCGCGACGATCGTGTCGGGCAGCGTCGGCGGCACGGGCGTGACCACCTACGCGGAGAACATCGGCGTGATGGCCGTCACGCGGATCTATTCGACGCTGGTGTTCGCGGTCGCCGCGCTGATCGCGATCGGGCTGGGCTTCTCGCCGAAATTCGGCGCGGTGATCCAGACGATCCCGGGCCCGGTGCTCGGCGGCGTGTCGATCGTCGTGTTCGGGCTGATCGCGGTGACGGGCGCGCGGATCTGGGTCGTCAACAAGGTCGACTTCTCCGACAACCGCAACCTGATCGTCGCGGCCGTCACGCTGGTGCTCGGCGCGGGCGACTTCTCGCTGAAGTTCGGCGGCTTCGCGCTCGGCGGGATCGGCACCGCGACCTTCGGCGCGATCATCCTGTACGCGATCCTGCGCAAGGAAAAGGAGCCGGGCCCGGTGCTGTGAGCCGCCGCGCGGATCATGGCCGCGAGCCCCGGCGAGCGTCGCACGTCACGGGTTGGGCTGCACCGAAAACGTAATCGGCCATGCGAAGGCCCCGTCCTTCGCCTTCGATGCGAACACGAAGCGATAGGTCACCGTGAAGGTCGTGTTCAGCGCCGTATACGGCACGGCGATCTTGCCGCCGGTCGCCGGCAGCACGACCTTGCCGCCGATTCCAGTGATCTCGATCGAGCTGAACTGCGACTGGCTGGCGGCGGCAACCTGCACCAGCACCGTGTACCCGGCCCGGTCGTTGGTCTGGACCGCGAGCGTCGTCCCGGCGGGGTTGTTGGCGTTCGGCACGCTCAGGTTGCCGATGCTCGTGTCCTTGTTCGCGACCACGAGCTGGGTCGGACTGGTCGCCTTGATCCGCGCATACGCCTGGACCGTCGCGGCGCCTGGGGCTCGGCAGCCCTGGCCTCGGCGCCGCGGGGCGTCGTCGTGGTGCGTATGCGCGCGGCAGGGGTTTACCGGGGTTCGCCTATCGAATCGACGCGTCGCGGCATCGGGTGACGGTGCGGACCGTGTCGGCGCATCGGATCTCGACGGTGCGAAGTCGCGCCGTCGGCATCAGTGGATGCGTGACAGGAGCAGTGAAAGGAGCTGTGATGCGAGACAGCAGCCGTGTGACGGCCGAAATGATTTTCGACATGATTTCCCCGACTTCTTGATTGTTTGTCGCCTGCATCGAGCCGCTCGGCCGTGCAGTTGCTTTTGTCTGCACGGCTGTATGAGCAAGCAGCGGGCCACCGCGCGGATTGCCGCGCGGACAGGGGCTGAGCGGTCGCTGCCTGCAGCCGTGCAATGGGTCGGAGGCGGCAATGTTTCAGGCGTGAAACCTGCGGCGGCGGAGCCGGTCGGCGGTGCGCCGGGCCTGGTGCGGAACGGCCGGACCGACGGGGGATCGCAGGTGCGGCGCGACGGCGATTCCGCAGGAGAAACGGACGCGCCGCATGCGGAACGGTTTCAGTCTTGCAACGCGTGCGGGGAGGGGCGGCGGCGCATCGCTGCCGTTTCGATCAGGCGTCGGGTGCGCGGCGCGTCATGCGTTCACATTCGACTGCGCTTCCAGCCACGCGCAGAACTGCGCGACGAGCGGATCGTCGGCCGGCGCGCGCGGCGTGATCCACCAGTAGCTGCGCGTCGCGATGCGCGGCCCCGGCAGCGGCATCACGAGCCGGCCGCTCGCGAGCTCGTCGTCGATCAGCGGCAGCGGGCCGAGCGCGACGCCGAGCCCGTCGACGGCCGCCTGCAGCGCCAGGTAGAAGTGGTCGAACGACTGCCGCTTGCGCCCCTTCATCGCGACGCCGGCCGCCGCGAACCAGTCGCGCCAGCCTTCCGGCCGCGTATCCGAATGCAGCAGCACGTGCCGTGCGAGGTCGTCCGCGCGCGCGATCGGCGCGCGTTTGAGCAGCGCCGGGCTGCAGACCGGAATCACGCTTTCGTCGAGGAAGTGGCCGTTCGTGCAGTTCGGCCAGTGGCCGGGGCCGCGGCGGATCGCGACATCGAAGCCGTCGAGCGCATCGAGCGGCGCGTTCGACGTCGACAGCTTCAGTTCGACGTTCGGCACGTCGCGCTGGAACCGCGACAGGCGCGGCAGCAGCCACTTCATCGCGAAGGTCGGCAGCGCATTGATGCGCAGCACGCGCGCGGCACCCGTGTTGCGCAACTGCTCGGTCGCGTGCGCGATGCTGTCGAACGCCGCACGCACGGTGTCCAGGTAACGACGGCCTTCGTCGGTCAGCTTCACGCGCTTGCCGTAGCGGTGGAACACCGGCTTGCCGAGCCACGCCTCGAACGCGGCGATCTGCCGGCTGATGGCACCGTGAGTCACATGTAGCTCGTCGCCGGCGGCGCTGAAGCTTTCATGTCGTGCCGCAGCTTCAAAGGCCCGAAGCGCGGAAAAGGGCGGGAGATCGCGTGCCATGCTTGTGATTCTAGATCACAAGGGCGCGCCGATAAAATCGTTTTGCCGGGATCCTGAACGGCGGTAACCTCGGCTGACCGTTTGATGAGGAGCCCCATGCAATCCGTTTCCCCGCAGCCTGCCGCGTCACCTCGCAGCGTTGGTCTCGCCGAGCTGTTCACCGGCTTCCTGTCGCTTGGCTTCATGTCGTTCGGCGGCGCGCTGCCGTTCGCGCGGCGCACGATCGTCGACGAGCGCAAGTGGCTGTCCGCCGACGAATTCACCGATCTGCTCGGCCTGTGCCAGTTCCTGCCGGGCGGCAACGTGATCAACCTGTCGGTCGCCGTCGGCATGCGCTTTCGCGGCATCGCCGGCGCGTTCGCGGGCATTCTTGGGCTGATCGCGGGCCCGACGCTCGTCGTCGTCGCGCTCGGCGTGCTGTACGCGAAGACGCAGAACGATCCGCACGTGCAGCACCTGTTCGCGGGGCTCGCCGCCGCGGCCGCCGGGCTGCTCGTCGCGATGGCCGTGAAGGTCGCGAAGCCGCTGCGGCACGCGCGCGCGGCGGCTGGCATCGCGGCGCTCGCGTTCGTCGCGATCGCGGTGCTGCGCATTCCGCTGCCGACCACGATGCTCGTGCTGACGCCCGTCAGCGTCTGGCTCGCGTCGCGGCGCCGCGATGCGGGCACGCCGCAGCCGGCGCAGGCGGCCGCGCGCGACGCGCAGCCCGGAGGCCGGCCATGAACGACACGCTGGTCGCGATCGCGACGATCTTCAGCCAGCTGTCGCTGCTCGCGTTCGGCGGCGGCAATACGATCCTGCCGGAGATGCAGCGGCAGGTCGTCGACGTGCATCACTGGATGAGCGCGCACGAGTTCACCGCGCTGTTCGCGCTGGCCCAGGCGGCGCCCGGGCCGAACATGATGATCGTGTCGCTGGTCGGCTGGCACGTGGCCGGCTGGGCCGGGCTGCTCGTCGCGTCGCTCGCGAAGTTCGGGCCGTCGTCGATCGTCACGGTGCTTGCGCTGCATGCATGGGAGCGTTTTCGCGACCGGCCGTGGCGCCGCTACGTGCAGCAGGGGATGATGCCCGTCACGGCCGGGCTCGTCGCGGCGAGCGCGGTGCTGATCTCCGACGCGTCGAACCGCACGGCGATCCAGTGGGGCATCACGGCCGCATGCGCGCTGCTCGCGTGGCGCACGCGCATCCATCCGCTGTGGCTGCTCGCGGGCGGCGCGCTGATCGGGCTCACCGGCTTCGGGCAGTGAACGAAGGACAAGCCATCTCCCGTCCCGCATACTGGCGCGAATATTCACGGGAGGATCGATGGATCTCGACGGCGCCAGCCGCAATCTCACCGTCGCCGCGTTGCTGACGCTGTCCGGCGGCTACCTCGACGCATACACGTATGTCGGCCACGGCCACGTGTTCGCGAACACGATGACCGGCAACGTCGCGCTGTTAGGCATCAACCTGTCGGCCGGCGAATGGGCTGCCGCGCTGCATCACGTGCCGCCGCTCGTCGGCTTCGTGATCGCGGTATTCGTCGCGCACCTGCTCGGTCTCGCCGCGCAGCGCGGCTGGATGCGGCACACCGCGTTCGCGAGCCTGATCGTCGAGATCGCGTTTCTCGGCGTCGCCGCGAGCGGCCTCGTCGGCGCGTCGAGCGCGTGGCTGATTCCGGGCATCTCGTTCGTCGCGACGCTGCAGACGCTGTCGTTCACCCATCTCGAGGAACTGTCGTACACGTCGGTGATGACGACCGGCAACCTGCGGCGTGCCGCGCAGAAGCTGTTCGTCGGGTTGATCCCGCGCTATGACGCGGGTGCGCTGCACGACTCGGCGCTGCTCGCGACGATCAGCTTCTGCTTCCTGGCCGGCGCGGTGGCCGGCGGCCTCGTGACGCGGCTTGCGCCGGACGTCGCGCTGTGGGGGGCCGTGCTGCTGCTGGTCGGTGCGTTCGCGGAGATCGTGCGGCGCGCGTGGCGTCGCGCGGGGAACGGCGGCGATGGTGGTCGCGACGAAGACGGGGCGGCGCAGACGGCCTGACTGCGTGCATCACCCGGCAGCCGTGGGTGCCGCGTTCCGGATTTACCGCGTCGCCGCTTCATCAACACGCCGATCCACCGATCCACCGATCCACCGATCCACCGATCCACCGATCCACCGATCCGCCGGCGCACCCGAACGCGGGCCGGTTGCACCGGCCGCGCCCGCTGCAGGCGTTCGCGACACATTCCGGTTGCATCGACCACACCAACCGGCCCGCCGCGACACGCCCCTTTACCGCGCCGCACCCTCGTCGATCCTTACAGCACCGCGCGCACACGCCGACACCGTCGCGACCCGTCCCGCCGCCGCGCGACGCATGCCCGGCGCGGCGCGGCGCGGCGCGGGAAACGTTGTTCCCGGGCGACAGTCACGCGATTACCGCGCGTTTCAATTTCTTTCAGAGATTGCAGTCGTCATATGATTCAAGCCACATCGCGCGCGCCAAAAACGTGTGCGATCGCCACCCGGCTGCGCACGCGGCCGGCAATGAACGGAGACACCTACAAAAAGGAAAGCTCATGAAGCAGACCACCCGACTCGCAGTCATCGCAGGGGGCGCCGCGCTCGCATTCGCCAGCCAGTACGCGGCCGCACAAAGCTCGGTCACGCTCTGGGGCGTCGCCGACGTCAGCGTCCGCTACCTGACCAACGCGAACGCCAAGAATGACGGACTGCTGTCGATGTCCAACGGCGCGATCACCAACAGCCGCTTCGGCATCTACGGCACCGAGGACCTCGGCAGCGGCCTGAAGGCCGTGTTCAACCTCGAAAGCGGCGTGAACCTGCAGAACGGCGCATTTGCCGACAGCGGCCGCCTGTTCAACCGTGCGGCATACGTCGGCCTGCAGAGCCCGTACGGCACGGTGACCCTCGGCCGCCAGAAGACGCCGCTGTTCGATCTGCTGTCGGATACCTACGATCCGCTGACGGTCGGCAACTACCTCGAAAATGCATGGCTGCCGGTCGCACTCGGCGGCGGCCTGTATGCGGACAACCAGATCAAGTACACGGGCAAGTTCGCGGGCCTGACCGCGAAGGCGATGTACTCGACGGGCACCAACTACGAATCGACCGGCGCCGGCGGCTTCTCGGGCCAGATTCCGGGTTCGCTCGGCAAGGGTAATGCGTGGGGCGTGTCGCTGTCGTACGTGATGGGCCCGCTCAGCATCGCGGCCGGCGCGCAGCAGAACAGCGACAACTCGGCGCGCAAGCAGACCATCTACCACGCGAACGTCGTGTACGCGTTCAGCAAGGCGAAGGTCTACGCGGGCTACCTGCGCTCGAAGGACGACACCGGCTTCGTCGACAGCCTGCTCGCGCAGCAGACGATTCCGGTCGCGAAGGGCACGGGCCGGATCGACGACGGTCCGTTCGCGGGCGTGAGCTGGCAGGTCAGCACGCCGCTGACGCTGACGGGCGCGTTCTACTACGACCACATGCGCAATGCGATGACCGCGAACGGCACGCTCGCGAGCGGCAACCGCTACGCGATCGTCGGCATCGCCGAGTACGCGCTGAGCAAGCGCACCGAAATCTACGGCACCGTCGACTTCAACAAGACGAACGGCGCGGCGAACGTCGAGCTGCCGGGCCGCAGCAACCAGACGGGCATCGCGATCGGCCTGCGCAATATCTTCTGACGAACGTCGGAACGCACGCGCCGGCATTCGTCCGGCACGCATCGAAGAGGCTCCGCAAGGAGCCTCTTTTTTTCGTCATGCGGCATTCATATGCGCACACGACTATTCGGCAATCGCTTCATCACGGATTCCCCGCGCCGTAAGCGATCCGTCGGCATTCCAGAACATACTTTTACAGTACGCGCGAAGGCTTTCCGCTACGCTGCGTGCATCGCCCGCCGCGTGCCGTCGTGCATGCGCGTGCGTCGTTCCGGTGGCGCTTGCCGAGCGCGGCCGGCCTGGTGCGTAACTTGTGTATCCGGTGATGACAGACACGGTCTGCCGGTTTTTTTCGTGGGACGATCGGCTTCACGATTTCTTGAAAGGGGATGACGATGGGTATCCTGAACACCGTGGGCGAAATCGCCGGTGCAGTGGCGGCAGTCGAAGCCGCGGAAAAGCTGGATCCGGATGCGGGCCTGCTGACCAAGGCGGCAGCGGCCGTTGCCGGCTTCAAGGGCGCCGAAGCGATCGAGGGCATGCTCGAGAAGAAGGAAGAGCAGCCCGAACAGGCGGCAGACGATACGCAGGCGACGGACGGCAGCGACACGTCGCAGGCATGAGCATGGCGGCCGGTTCGGCCGCTGGCGCGCTCCTCGCGCGCCCGGGCGGACCGGTGCCGCGCGGCCGGCAGGCCGGGCATGTGGTCGATCGGTGACGCATGGCACACCCGGCAGCTGGTTTGACCGGCGAGAGGCGACGCTTCTCGCCGTTTTTTATTGGGCGCGCGCCGGGTCGTGCCGTGCGCCGCAAGAATTCCGGAATCTTGCTATCGTGCCGTCATCCGAACTGCGATGAGGCAATGCGATGGATTTCGACTACGACCTGTTCGTCATCGGGGCCGGCTCGGGCGGCGTGAGGCTCGCACGGATGTCGGCGTCATACGGCGCGCGCGTCGGCATAGCGGAACAAGAGCAGATCGGCGGCACCTGCGTGCTGCGCGGCTGCATTCCGAAGAAACTGCTCGTCTACGCATCGCACTACCCGCACGAAGTCGAGGACGCGAAGGGCTTCGGCTGGACCTTCGGCGCCGGCACGCTCGACTGGCCCGCGCTGATCGCCGCGAAGGATCGCGAGATCAATCGGCTGAGCGACATCTACATCAATTTGCTGCGGCAATCGGGCGTCGAGATGCACGCGGGGCGCGCGACGCTCGTCGATGCGCATACCGTCGCGATCGGCGAACGCACGATCCGGGCGCGCCACATCGCGATCGCGACCGGCTCGCGTCCGTCGCTGCCGCATCGGCCCGGCATCGAACACGCGATCACGTCGCGCGAGGCGCTGTCGCTCGAGACGTGCCCCACGCGCATCGTGGTAGTCGGCGGCGGTTATATCGCGGTCGAGTTCGCGGGCATCTTCAACGGCTTCGGCAGTCACGTCGACCTGTTCTATCGCGGCGAGAAGATCCTGCGCGGCTTCGACGACGACGTGCGTCAATTCCTGACCGACGAGATGACGAAGCAGGGCGTCGCGATCCACGCGCGCACGGTGGTCGAATCGATTTCCCGCGCGGACGACGGCACGCTGAGCGTGCGCGTCGGCGATGCGCAGCACGGGCCGTACGACGCGGTGCTTTATGCGACCGGCCGCGTGCCGAATGTCGACGGGCTCGGGCTCGAGCAGGCGGGCGTGATGCTCGACGCACGCGGCGCGATTGCGGTCGATGCGTATTCGGCGACGTCGGTCGCGTCGATCCATGCGATCGGCGACGTCACGTCGCGGCCGCAGCTCACGCCGGTGGCGACGCGCGACGGCGGGCTGCTCGCGCGCACGCTGTTCGGCGGGGCGCGCGTCGCGGCCGATCACGAATGGGTGCCGTCGGCCGTGTTCAGCCAGCCCGAGGTCGCGACGGTCGGCCTGACCGAGGCCGATGCGCGTCGCGCGTACGGCGACGTCGACATCTACCGCACGTCGTTCAAGGCGCTGCGCCACACGCTGTCGGGCCGCGACGAGCGCACGCTGATGAAGCTCGTCGTCGCGCGCGACAGCCAGCGCGTGATCGGCACGCACATGGTCGGCCGCGATGCGGGCGAGATCATCCAGGGGATCGCGATCGCGATTCGCGCGGGCGCGACGAAGGCGCAGTTCGACGACACGATCGGCATCCATCCGACCGCGGCCGAGGAATTCGTGACGATGCGGCAGAAGGTGGCCGACTAGCGCGGCGACCGGGTTCGTCCAGGGTCGATTCCGGGCGATCGCCGCCGCCGTGCTGCCGCCACACAAAATTTCTTCATTTGTCTAAAAGACGTTCCGTCTCGATAAACACGTTTGGTATCATCGCGCAAAACCATACGGGGGGGCCGTATCATGCGCGATCAACAGCGCAGCATCCGCAATAACGGGGTAACGGGCGCGCACGCGCATGTCGCGTGTTCTGCCGCCTTTCCGCTTTTCGCCGCAACACGCCTGTTGCGCGCACCTTTCCTTCGAATGTCGTAGTCGCCAGTCCGGCGATGAATCAGGCCGCGCGCGCGTCGCATCGATGCGCGCACGTCCGCACCGACACGCCCGTTCCGGGCAAACTTTCCACGCAAGGAGACCAGCAGTGAAAATCCAGACACGATGCACCGTACTCGTGGCGGCAGCGGTTGTCGCAGCGCTGTCCGGCTGCGCGACCGAATCGTCGCGCACGCTCGACGTGCCGGCCGTGAGCAGCGCGCAGAAGCCTTATGCGGGCAAGCCCGTTGCGATCGCGGTCGGCAAGTTCGACAACCGCTCGAGCTACATGCGCGGCATCTTCTCCGACGGCATCGACCGCCTCGGCGGACAGGCGAAGACGATTCTCGTCACGCGCCTGCAGCAGAGCCGGCGCTTCAACGTGCTCGATCGCGAGAACCTCGACGAGATCAAGCAGGAAGCCGGCTTCATGAAGAAGGCGCAGGCGGTGAAGGGCGCGAACTACGTGGTGACGGGCGACGTGACCGAATTCGGCCGCAAGGACGTCGGCGATCACCAGCTGTTCGGCATCCTCGGCCGCGGCAAGACGCAGGTCGCGTACGCGAAGGTCAACCTGAACATCGTCGACACGACGACGTCGGAAGTCGTCGCGTCGAGCCAGGGCGCGGGCGAGTTCAGCCTGTCGAACCGCGAAGTGATCGGCTTCGGCGGCACGGCCGGCTACGACTCGACGCTCAACGGCAAGGTGCTCGACCTCGCGATCCAGGAAGCCGTGAACCATCTCGCCGAACAGGTCGACGCCGGTGCGCTGAAGACCGCGAAGTAAGCGCTGCAGGCGCCGGGGCCGGCGCCGCATGCGATCGATTCACCACGACATCAAAGAGAAAAGACCATGAAACGGGGTAACTGGCTGCCGGCGACGGCCGCCGCATTGCTGCTCGCCGGCTGCGCGAGCTCCACGCCGCCGCTCTATCAGTGGACGGGCTACCAGCCGCAGGTGTACGAATACTTCAAGGGGCAGAAGTCGCCGCAGGAGCAGATCGACGCGCTCGAAAAGGCGTTGCAGGACATCCGCGGCAAGGGCCATACGCCGCCGCCGGGCTTCCATGCGCATCTCGGGATGCTGTACGCGAGCGTCGGCAACGAGCAGCAGGCCGAGCAGGAACTGCAGGCCGAGAAGCAGCTGTTCCCGGAATCGTCGACCTTCATGGATTTCCTGCTGAAGAAGAAAACCGGCGCAGCGAAGCCCGCGGATCAGAAGGCTGCCGGGCAGAGCGCCGCCGGCCAGACGATCGCCGGCCAGAAGAACGCCGATTCGAATTCCGCCAAACAGTGACGCGCCCGCCATGTTCAAGACACTCTCATTCAAGCTGATGTCCGTGCTGTCGATCGTCGCGCTGCTGAGCGCGTGCGCACAGCCGGTGAAACGACCCGACTACACGGCGTTCAAGAAGAGCCAGCCGCGCTCGATCCTCGTGCTGCCGCCGATCAACGAGACCTCCGACGTCGCGGCCACCTACGGGGTGCTGTCGCAAATGACGCTGCCGCTCGCCGAGTCCGGCTATTACGTGGTGCCGGTCGCGGTGATGGACGAGACGTTCAAGCAGAACGGCCTGACCAACGCGGCCGAGATCCAGGGAACGCCGCCCGCGAAGCTGCGCGAGATCTTCGGCGCGGACGCCGCGCTGTATTCGAAGGTCTCGCAGTACGGCACCGTGTACCGGATTCTCGCGAGCGCAACGGTCGTGTCCGCGTCGGCGAAGCTCGTCGACCTGCGCACGGGCGACGTGCTGTGGCAGGGCCGGGCGAGCGCGAGCAGCGACGAGGGCGGCAACAACGGCGGTGGCGGCCTGATCGGCATGCTCGTGGTGGCCGCGGTCAAGCAGATCGCGAACACGCTGATGGATCAGAGTCACGACATCGCCGCGTTCACGAGCAACCGGCTGTTGTCGGCCGGGCCGCCGAACGGGTTGCTGTATGGGCCGCATTCGCCGAAGTACGGCACCGACTGATCGACGCAGGCTGCCCGCTATAGGGGCATAGAAACGAAGCGGCCGCGCACGTAACGTGCGCGGCCGTTTTGCGTCGATGCGGCCGGAAAAATGCGGAAAGCGGCCGGCGCCGCGCAGCGGCTCAATGCACGCCGAACGCGTCGAGCAGCCGGTACCAGCTCATCGCGAGCACCAGCGCCGGCATGCGCAGTGCCGCGCCGCCGGGGAAGTCGCGATGCCGGATCTTGCCGAACAGGTCGAAGCGGCTCGCCTGTCCGTCGATCGCCTCGGCGATCAGCTTGCCCGCGAGCGCGGTCGTGTTCACGCCGTGCCCCGAAAATCCCTGCGCGAAGTACATCGTCGGCGCGACGCGGCCGAAGTGCGGTGCGCGGTTCATCGTGATGTCGACGAAGCCGCCCCATGCGTAGTCGACCTTTACGTCCGCGAGCTGCGGGAATGTCTTCAGCATGTCCGCGCGCATCGCGGCCGCGAGATCGCGCGGCTCTCGCGTCGAATAGCTGACCTTGCCGCCCCACACGAGCCGCGTGTCGGGCACCGGCCGGAAATAGTCGAGCACGAAGCGGCTGTCGCAGATCGCCGCTTGCGCGGGCATCAGCGCGGCGGCACGCGCTTCGCCGAGCGGTTCCGTTGCGATCACGTAGGTGCCGACCGGCATGATCTTCTTCGACAGCGCGGGCGCGAGCGTGCCGACGTAGGTATTGCATGCGAGCACGACGAAACGCGCGCGAACGTTGCCGCCGCTCGTCTCGACGACGTGGCCGCCCGCGACGTCGCGCACGCGCGTCACACAACTGTCCTCGTGGATGCGCACGCCTGCGCCGGTCGCCGCACGGGCGAGGCCGAGCGTGTAGTTGAGCGGATGCAGGTGGCCGCTGTCCGGGTCGTACAGGCCGCCGCAATAGCGGGCGGACTGCACGTAGTCGCCGAGTTCGTCGGCTTCGACGAAATGGAAGCGGTCGTAGCCGAAGCGCTTCGCGGCTTCGTCGCGCCAGCGCTTCAGCGCATCGGCGTCGCGCTCGGTGTTCGCGGCAGTCAGGTAGCCGGGCATCAGCGCGCAGTCGATGTCGTGCCGCGCGATGCGCGACTTCACGAGCGACAGCGTTTCGAGCCCCATGTCCCAGATGCGCTTCACGTCGCCTTCCGGCATGAATTGCCCGAACGTGTCGATGTCGCACGCAAAGCCGCCGATCAACTGGCCGCCGTTGCGGCCGCTCGCCGCCCATCCGACCCGCGACGCTTCGAGCACGGTCACCGAGTGGCCGCGCTCGGCGAGGTTGAGCGCGGCGGACAGGCCCGTGAGGCCCGCGCCGATCACGCACACGTCGGCGTCGGTCGTGCCGGCGAGCGGCGCGTGGCGGGTCGTATCGTTGGCGGTCGCCGCGTAATAGGACGCGACGTGCGGCTGGTTGGCGAATGTCTGCATGGTCAGGAGAACGGAGAAAGAGGGCTCAGAACAGCTCGCGCACGCGGTGGTACAGCATCCCGAGTTCGAGCGCGGGCTGCCGCCATGCGTCGCCGCCGGGGAAGCGCCGGTGGCGTATGCGCGCGAACAGGTCGAACGCGCGCGTGTCGCCCGCGATCGCGCCGGCGACCGCGCGTCCGGCGATGCCGGTGAGCGCGACGCCGTGCCCGCTGAAACCCTGCACGTAGAAGAAGTTTGGATCGAGCGCGCCGAAATCCGGCGCGCGGTTGCGCGTGACGTCGACGAAGCCGCCCCACGCGTGGTCGACGCGCACGTCGCCGAGCTGCGGGAACACGCCGACCATCCGTTGCCGGATCGTTTCGGCGAGCGTCGCGGGCGACGCGCCGGCCGAATTCGCACGGCCGCCGAACAGCATCCGGTGGTCGGCCGACAGCCGGAAATAGTCGAGGAAGAAGTTGTTGTCGCACACGGCTTCGCGCCGCGCGATCAGTGCGTCGGCGCGTGCCTGGCCGAGCGGCTCGGTCGCGATGATGTACGACGCGATCGGCGCGATGCGTGCGGCGGTCGCGGCCGGCAGCACGCCGCCGGGGCCCGCGTTGCAGCACGACACGACGTAGCGGCAGCGCACCTCGCCCGACGGCGTGCGCACGACGGGCCGCGCGCCGCGCACGATGTCGAGCGCGGGCGTGTGCGCATACAGCGCGACGCCTTCGCGGCGCGCGGCATCGGCGAGGCCGAGACAGTACTTGAGCGGATGCAGGTGGCCCGACAGCGGATCGTGCACGCCGGCCAGGTAACGCGTCGACGCGATGCGCGCGCGGATCTCGCCGGTGTCGAGCCACGCGAGCGGCGGATGGCCCCAGCGCGACGTCGCGGCGTCCATCCACGCGCGCAGGTCGTCGATGCGGCGCGGCTTCGTCGCAACCGTCAGGTAGCCGCGCGTGAAGTCGCAGTCGATCCCGTAGCGCGCGATCCGCTCGGCGATCAGCGCGACGCCGTCGAGCGACAGCGCCCACGCGGCGCGCGCGCCGTCGGCGCCGAGTTGCCGCTCGATCTCCTCGTCCTTCGCGAAGCCGGTGATCGCCTGGCCGCCGTTGCGGCCCGATGCGCCCCAGCCGGGCCGGTGCGCATCGATCACGGCGACCGACAGCCCGCGCGCGCGGCAGTCGAGCGCCGTCGACAGGCCCGCGAAGCCGGCGCCGATCACGCAGACGTCGACGTCGATCGTGTCGTCGAGCGAAGGATCGTCGACCACGGGCCGCGTGACCGTCGCTTCGTAGTACGAGTCGCGCGCGAGTGCATCGGCGCGGCGGGTGAAAGACTGCGTCATCAAATCGACTCCCTCTTTACGACCGGCGGACGGTGCGCGACGCACCGCGATCCGGCCGGCAAAAACGGCGCGGGACGCCGTGCGCGCGGCACGGCGTCCCGCGTGTGCTGCGTCAGAACGAATAGATGAACTGCGTCGCGAGCAGGTCGTTGGACTTGCCGTACGAACCGTCGTTGCGCAGGAACACCTTGTTGTTCGCCCAGTCGTGCCGGTATTCGACCTTCACGGTGATCTGCTGGGTCGGATAGAACAGCAGGTCGAGCGCGACGTCCTGGCGCACGGCCCCCTTGCACTCGAAGCCCAGGCCGCCGCCGGCCTTCGACATCGCGAGGCAGTCCGCGTCGACGCCGAAGCCGTTGTTCGGATCCATCCCGTTGCCGTTCAGCGCGATACCGCCGCCGCCGCCGCCGTTCTTCGTGTTGGCGAGCAGGTCGTAGCGCAGCGTCACGCCCATGCGGCCGACCACCGGCGCGTTGAACTTGCGGTGCGCGAGCAGCGACAGGCCGTACCACTGCGCGAGCCCGCCGTTGAACGCCGCATGCTGCTGCCGGCCGTAGTCGACTTCGGCGTTGTACTGAATATCGGCAAGCGTGTAGGTCGCGTCGAGTTCGCCGAAGAAGAACGAACCGTATGCGCTCGGTGCCGCACCGCCCGGGCCGTAGTGGACGACGCCCTGATCGTCGATCGCGCTCGCCAGCGTCTGCCGCCCGATGTTGAACGACCCGCCGATATCGAGCGCGCTCGACCACGTGTAGTCCGCGCGCGCGGTGAAGGTCGGCACCTTGTTGCTGGTGCTGATCGGATCGCCGAGCGCGTTGGTGCCCGTCTGCGTGACCGAACCGTACGTGCGGTACTGCTCGTTGCCGAGGAAGAACTTCCACGCCCAGTTGCCCTTCGTGTAGTTCGCGCCGACACCGACGTAGCTGCCCGGATCCGAAAAATCGTACAGCAGGTTGTGCGTGAGCGTGAGCATCTGGTTCGACTGCTGCACCTCGTAGCCGCCGAAGCTCGGGATCAGGCCGGCGACCAGCGTCGTGGTGGCGGTGATCGGCACGTTGATGACCGCCGTGTTCAGCAGGTTGTCGGTGATCGAGCCGCGCGAATTCTGCAGCAGCGTGATGCCGTTGCCGCGGTTCGGCATCAGCGTGATCTCGGCCGACGGCGCCATCGGGCCGACGCCGAAGGTCTTCTTGATGTCGAGGTAGAGATCGCCGAACGTGCTGTTGAAGTAGTTGTACGCGTTCTCGTGGTTCGCGAACAGGAACGACGACGTGCCGGCCGCGCGGTTGTAGATGTAGGTCGGATCGATGTAGCCCGTCACCGACAGGCCGGCGAGCGGGCCCGTGCTGGCCGCGTCGGTCAGCGAGTCGACCTTCAGCTGCTGGTTCGCGATCTGCTGCTTCATGTCGCTGACCTCGTCGTTGGTCAGCGTGGCCTGCGCCTTGCCGTAGTCCGGCGAGCCCGGATCGACGGCCGCCGCAGCCGGTGCCGCGCCGGTCTTCGCACCGGCTTGCGCGACAGCGGCGCCGCCCGGTTTCGCGGCGAGCTGCGCCTGCATGGCCTTCATCTGTTTCTGCAGCGCCGCGACCTGCGCCTGCAGCGCCTTGATCTCGGCGGATGTCGAGTCGGCCAGCGCGATGCCCGGCAACGCGCCGGCCACCAGCAGGCAGATCAGTTTCTTCTTCATTGCGGATTCTCCTTGTCGTGCGCCAGTCAAAGTGCGATCGGTTCGCGCGCCGCAGGGTGCGGCGCGCGGGTCTTGTTATCGAGGAAAAGAAAAGGGGAGGCTCACGCCACCGCGAACGCCGCCTTCATGTCGGCCACGCGGCGCCGTTCGCGCGCGATCATCATCCGGTTCACGACGATCACGCCGATCGTCACGGCCGTGATGAACAGCGTCGCCAGTGCATTCATTTCCGGGTTCAGCCCGAGCCGCACGCGCGAGAACACCACCAGCGGCAGCGTCGTCGAACCCGGCCCCGACAGGAATGCCGACAGCACCAGGTCGTCGATCGACAGCGTGAACGACAGCAGCCAGCCCGACAGCAGCGCCTGCGAGATCAGCGGCAGCGTCACCACGAAGAACACTTTCAGCGGCGTCGCACCCAGATCGAGCGCGGCCTCTTCCAGCGACTTGTTCATCTCCTTCACGCGCGACTGCACGATGATCGCCACGTACGACACGCACAGCATCACGTGGCCGATCCAGATCGTCACCATCCCGCGGCCCTTCGGCCAGCCGAACATCTGCTCCAGCGCAACGAACAGCAGCAGCAGCGAGATGCCCTGGATCACTTCCGGAATCACCAGCGGCGCGTTGATCATCCCCGTGTACAGCGTGAAGCCCCTGAAGCGGCCGAAGCGCGCGAGCACGAAACCTGCCCACGTGCCGATCACGACCGACGCGGTGGCCGTCAAGAGGCCGATCTTCAGCGACAGCCACGCGGCGCTCAGCAGCTCGTCGTCCTGCCACAGCGATGCGTACCACTTCAGCGAGAAGCCCGACCACACCGTCACCAGCTTCGACTCGTTGAACGAGTACACGACCAGGCTGATGATCGGGATGTACAGGAACAGGAAGCCGAAGGCGAGAACGCCCGTCGACAGCGGTTTGCTCGGCTTGATCATTTCGCGTCCTCCAGTTCCTTGACCTGGTAGTACTGGAACAGCGCCATCGGCACCAGCAGCAGCATCACCATCGCGACCGTCACCGCGGACGCCATCGGCCAGTCCATGTTGTTGAAGAATTCATCCCACATCACGCGGCCGATCATCAGCGTGTCGGCACCGCCGAGCAGCTCCGGAATCACGTACTCGCCGACCGCCGGGATGAACACCAGCAGGCTGCCTGCGATGATCCCGTTCTTCGACAGCGGCAGCGTGATCCGCGTGAATGCGACCCACGGTTTGGCACCCAGGTCGTACGCGGCTTCGAGCAGCGTGAGGTCCATCTTCACGAGGTGCGCGTACAGCGGCATCACCATGAACGGCAGGTACGAATAGACCATCCCGATGTAGACGCCCGCATCGCTGTGATACAGCCGCAGCGGCGTGTGGATGATGCCGAGCGCGATCAGCGTGTGGTTCAGCAGGCCGTCATCCTTCAGGATGCCGATCCATGCATAGACGCGGATCAGGAACGACGTCCAGAACGGCAGCATCACGGCCATCATCAGCACGTTGCGCCGGTTCGGCTCGGCGCGCGCGATGTAGTACGCCATCGGATAACCGATCAGCAGGCACAGCACCGTCGACACGGCGGCCATCTTCAGCGAGCTGAGGTAGGTCGCGATGTACAGGTCGTCCTTCAGCAGGAACGCATAGTGCGACAGCTGCAGCGCGAAGTGCACGACGCCGTCCTTGAACTCGACGAGCGACGTGTACGGCGGAATGCCCATCACCTGATCGGCGAAGCTGATCTTCAGCACCAGCACGAACGGCAGCGCGAAGAAGACCGCGAGCCACAGGAACGGCACGCCGATCGCGACGCTGCGGCCCGACGGCAGGAACCGCGACAGCGCGGCGAAGCGGCCCGGACGCGACCGGCCGGCGCTGGTGCTCGCGGCGCCGGTCGACACCGGCGCGGACGGAGTGGAAGCGGAGGTTCTCATCGTGTCGTCCTCATTGCGTCAGCACGACGCCGCTGGCCGGCGACCACGACACGAACACGTCGTCGTTCCAGGAGGGCGCACTGTCGGTCATCAGGTGCGAGCTCGACAGGTTCGACACCACCGTCTTGCCGCTCGGCAGCCGCACGTGATACAGCGAGTAGCTGCCCATGTACGCGATATCGGTGACGACGCCGCGCGCCCAGTTGTGCTTCGAGCCAGGTTTGTCGCGCGATACGTGCACGCGCTCCGGGCGCACCGAGATGCCGACCGGCATCCCGAGCGGGCCGGTCACGCCGTGGCTCACGTACATGCGCGCTTCGAGATCGTCGCTTTCGACGAAGATGTGATCGGGTTCGTCCTCGACGACACGCCCTTCGAACAGGTTCGTCGAGCCGATGAATTCGGCCGAGAAGCGGCTGTTCGGGAATTCGTACACTTCGCCGGGCGAGCCGATCTGTACGATCCTGCCTTCGCTCATCACCGCGAGGCGGCTCGCCATCGTCATCGCCTCTTCCTGGTCGTGCGTGACCATCACGCAGGTCACGTCGACCTTCTCGATGATGTTCACGAGTTCGAGCTGGGTCTTCTGGCGGATCTTCTTGTCGAGCGCGGACATCGGCTCGTCGAGCAGCAGCAGCTTCGGGCGCTTGACCAGCGAGCGCGCGAGCGCGACGCGCTGCTGCTGGCCGCCGGAAAGCTGGTGCGGCTTGCGCTTCGCGTACTTGCTCATCTGCACGAGCGCGAGCGCGTCGGCCACGCGCTCCTTGATCTCGTTCTTCGGCGTGCCTTCCTGCTTCAGGCCGAACGCGACGTTCGATTCGACCGTCATGTGCGGGAACAGCGCGTACGACTGGAACATCATGTTCACCGGGCGGCGGTACGGCGGCAGCGACGCGAGGTCTTCGCCGTCGACGAAGATCTTGCCGGAGGTCGCCGTTTCCAGCCCGGCGAGCATGCGCAGCAGCGTCGACTTGCCGCAGCCCGAGCTGCCGAGCAGTGCGAACAATTCGTTCTTCGCGATCGTCAGGTTCACGTTGTCGACGGCCGTGCTGTCGCCGAATTTCTTCACGACGTTTTCGATGCGCACGAAGGCGTCGTTTTGCGTACGGGCCGCGGCGGCCGGTTGAATCTGTCGTGCAGCAGCGGAAGAGGGTATCGATTGCATGGGAGTCACCATTCGTTCTTCTCGGATTGCAGGCGTGAGCGTCCCCGCACGAGGCGCGCAACGCGACTCGCGGACAACGGCTCGTGCCGGATGGAACAGTGCGCGCGGCGCGCGCGGGCGGACGGAGGTCCGCGTATCTCAGGCGGGCAGGTGTGGAGCGATGCCTGCGCCGCCGTGATGCATGGCGATCAGTGGCCGGTTTTCAGCTGCGCCCACAGACGGTTCTCGAGGCGCAGGATGTCGGCCGGCATCGGCTTCATCAGCACCATCTTCTTCAGCACGTCTTCAGGCGGATAGACGGTCGGGTCCTGCGCAACGGCCGGCGTGACGAACTGGTGCGCGGCCTTGTTCGCGGTCGGGTAGAACACCGTGTTGGTGATCGCCGCGTTGACCTTCGCGTCGGAGACGTAGTTGATCCACTTCAGCGCGGCCTCGGGGTGCGGCGCATCCTTCGGGATCACCATCACGTCGAACCACAGCAGGCCGCCTTCCTTCGGGTTCGAGAACTTGATGTCGTACGAGCGCTTCGCTTCCGACGAGCGGCGGTGCGCGATGCCGATGTCGCCCGACCAGCCGAGCGCGACACACACGTCGTTGTTCGCGAGGTCGTTGATGTAGCCGGACGAGTTGAACTGGGTGATGTACGGGCGGACTTTCTTCAGGACTTCGAATGCAGCCTGGTAGTCGCCGGGGTTCTTGCTGTTCGGATCCTTGCCCATGTACTGCAGCGTGGCGGCGAACACGTCGACGGCCTGGTCGAGGAACGACACGCCGCAGCCCTTCAGCTTCGCCATGTTGGCCGGATCGAACACCAGTGCCCAGCTGTCGACGGGCGCGTTGTCGCCGAGCGCTTTCTTCACTGCCTGCACGTTGTAGCCGATGCCGTCCGTGCCGTAGGCCCAGGGGACGCCGTACTGGTTGCCCGGATCGGCATCGGAGATCATCTTCATCAGCAGCGGGTCGAGGTTCGCGAGGTTCGGGATCTTCGACTTGTCGAGTTTCTGGTACACGCCGGCCTGGATCTGCTTGGCCATGTAGTTCGACGTCGGCACGACGATGTCGTAGCCCGAACTGCCGGCAAGCAGCTTCGCCTGCAGCGTATCGTCGCTGTCGTAGTTGTCGTACTTGACGTGGATGCCCGTCTGCTTCTGGAAGTTCGGGATCGTGTCCGGTGCGATGTAGTCGGACCAGTTGTAGACATTCAGCTCATCGGCACGCGCCGACGGGCTGGCGACCGACGTGAACGCTGCCGCGGCGGCGAGGGCGGCAACGGAACAGGCTTGGCGAAGAAAGCAGGCACGCATGGTGGAGTTCCCCTGGTTATGGCAGCGTGCGGCGCCCGCCGCACGCCTGTAGGCAAGGCCGTTACGAAATACCCAGTTGCTGGGCGGTTGCATCGACGGCCTTCTTCGCCTTCGACACGAGTTCATCGATTTCCTGACGCGAGATCACGAGCGGCGGCGACAGCAGCATCCGGTCGCCGGTCGCACGCATGATCAGGTTTCCGTTGAAGCAGAAGTCGCGGCAGATCGTGCCGACGTCGCCGCCGTTCGCGAAGCGGCGGCGTTCGGCCGGCGCTTCGGCGAGCTGCAGGCTCGCGACGAGGCCGTGACCGTGCACTTCGCCGACGATCGGGTGACGCGCGAAGGTTTCGCGCATCAGCGCCTGGAAGTACGGGCCCGTGTCGTTCTTCACGCGCTCGACGATCCCTTCGTCGCGCAGCAGCTTCAGGTTCGCGACCGCGACGGCCGCGGCGACCGGATGGCCCGAGTACGTGAGGCCGTGGTTGAATTCGCCGTTGTCGATGATCGGGCGTGCAACACGCTCGTGAATCCCGACCGCGCCCATCGGCACATAACCCGACGTGAGGCCCTTCGCCATCGTGATCAGGTCCGGCTCGAAGCCGAAGTGCTGGTGTGCGAACCATTCGCCGGTGCGGCCGAAGCCGCCGATCACCTCGTCGGCGGCCAGCAGGATGTCGTACTTGCGGCAGATCCGCTGGATTTCCGGCCAGTACGTCGACGGCGGGAAGATCACGCCGCCCGCGCCCTGGAACGGCTCGCCGATGAACGCCGCGACATTCTCCGCGCCGAGTTCGAGAATCTTCGCTTCGAGCTGCTGCGCACGCGCGAGGCCAAACGCCTCGGGCGTTTCGCCCGGCTGCGCTTCGCCGAAGAAATACGGCTGGTCGATATGCACGATGTGCTCGACCTTCGACGGCATCTGCTCGTGCATATAGCCCATGCCGCCGAGCGTGGCGCCCGCGATCGTCGAGCCGTGGTAGCCGTTCTTGCGCGAGATCACGTACTTCTTCTGCGGCTTGCCCTGCACGCGCCAGTACTGGTGCACGAGGCGCAGCACGGTGTCGTTGCCTTCCGAGCCGCTGTTGCAATAGAAGAAGTGGTTGAAACCGGCGGGCGTCACTTCCGCGAGCATCGCGGAAAGCTCGATCACCGGCGGGTGCGTCGTCTTGAAGAACGTGTTGTAGAACGGCAGTTCCTGCAGCTGGCGATACGCGGCGTCGGCGAGTTCCTTGCGGCCGTAGCCGACGTTCACGCACCAGAGGCCGGCCATCCCGTCGATGACCTTGTTGCCGTCCGAGTCCCACAGGTAGACGCCGTCGGCCTTCACGATCACGCGGCTGCCCGCGCGGTTCAGCGCGCCCATGTCCGAGAACGGGTGGATGTGGTGCGCGGCGTCGAGCGCGCGGTATTCGGCGGTCGAGCGTGCCTGCGTCGCGCGCGGCGCGGCGGCCGGCGCGGCCGGCTGGATCCAGGCAGATTCGTTGCGGTAAGTCATGTTTCCTCCGTGATTCCGTATGGCGGTTGTGCGCGCGCTTAGACGTGCAGCAGCAGATGGCGGCGTTCCCACGAGCTGATCACGCGGAAGAACGCTTCGTATTCGGTTTCCTTCAGCGCGAAATACGCCTTCAGGAACTTGTGGCCGAGGATCTCGCCGAGCGGCTCGCACGCGGCCATCAGCGTCAGCCCTTCCTCGAGGTTGCGCGGCAGCTGGTACGGCAGGTCGTAGCCGTCGCTGACGAGCGGCTCGGTCGGCTCCAGGCGCTGCGTCATGCCGAGGTAGCCGGCCGCGAGCGTCGCGGCGAGCGCGAGATACGGGTTGCAGTCGACGCCCGGGATGCGGTTCTCGATGCGGCGCGCCGACGGGCCCGAGTGCGGGATGCGGAAGCCGACCGTGCGGTTGTCGTAGCCCCACTGCACGTTGATCGGCGCGGCCATGAAGCGCGACAGCCGGCGATACGAGTTGATGTACGGCGCGAAGATCGGCATCAGCGCCGGCGTGTACTTCTGCAGCCCCGCGAGGTAGTTGTAGAACATCGACGTCGCACCGCCGGTTTCCTGCGACGTGAACAGGTTCTGGCCCGTTTCCTCGTCGACGATGCTCTGGTGCACGTGCATCGCCGAACCCGGCTCGTCTTCCATCGGCTTGGCCATGAACGTCGCGTACATGTTGTGACGCAGCGCGGCCTCGCGCACCGTGCGCTTGAACAGGAACACCTGGTCGGCCAGCGACAGCGCGTCGCCGTGCATGAAGTTGATCTCCATCTGCGCGGCGCCGACTTCGTGGATCAGCGTGTCGATGTCGAGGTTCTGTGCTTCGCAGTACTCGTAGATGTCCTCGAACAGCGGATCGAACTCGTTGACGGCCTCGATCGAATACGACTGGCGGCCCGTTTCGGGGCGGCCCGTGCGGCCGACCGGCGGGCGCAGCGGCAGGTCGGGGTCCTTGTTCATGTCGACCAGATAGAACTCGAGCTCCGGTGCGACCACGGGCTTCCAGCCCTTCGCCTTGTACAGCTCGAGCACGCGGCGCAGCACGTAGCGCGGCGAGATCTCGACCGGCGAGCCGTCGAAGTGCACGCAGTCGTGGATCACCTGCGCGGTCGGATCGACGGCCCACGGGATCAGGCGGATGGTCGACTCGTCGGGCACGCACACCATGTCGGGATCGGTCACGCCGGTCAGCGAGCCGTCTTCCGGATATTCGCCGGTGACGGTCTGCACCATCACGGCCTGCGGCAGCCGCATCGACTCGCCGGACGTGAACTTGTTGCGCGGCGTGATCTTGCCGCGCGCGATGCCGGCCATGTCGGGAATGATCGCCTCGACTTCGGTGATCCGGTGTTGCTTCAGAAAACTTTCGATGTCTTGCATGTCTGTTCTCGTAAGTGGGTCGGCGCGCTCAGGCGAGCGCGGCGGCGGCCGTGGCGCGCGTGCGGGCAGTGCGGCGGGCGCGGCAGGCGTCGCCGAAGGCGCGGAAGATCGCGCTCGACAGCGGATCCTGCGCATGCCGCCATTCCGGGTGCCATTGCACGGCGAGTGCGAAAGCCGGGGCATCGGCGACGCTGACGGCCTCGATCAGGCCGTCCGGCGCGACGGCCTCGACGGCGAGGCCGGAGCCGAGCTGCGCGATGCCCTGCTGGTGCAGCGAGTTCACACGCACTTCATCGCGGCCGCCGGCGAGCGCATGCAGCTTGCCGCCGGGCGTCAGGTGCACGACGTGTGCGGGGCCGTATTGCGTGTCCATCGGCGCGGCGTTGTCCTCGCGGTGATCGGCGAGGCCCGGCACTTCGTGCACGCGCTGATGCAGCGTGCCGCCGTAGACGACGTTCAGCTCCTGGAAGCCGCGGCAGACGGCGAGCACCGGCACGCCTGCGGCGATCGCCGCGCGCAGCAGCGGCAGCGTCGTCGCATCGCGTGCCGGGTCGTGCTTCGTGCCGGGTGCGCTCGGCTCGCCGCCGTACAGGTGCGGCTCGACGTTCGAGTAGCTGCCGGTAAACAGCAGGCCGTCGACCGTGTCGAGGATGTCGTCAGCCGACTGGCGCTCGCCGAGCGCGGGCAGCACCATCGCGAGCGCCTGCGCGCCGTCGACGATCGCGGCGACATATTTGTCGCCGACCGTATGCGACGCGTGTGCGCCGATTTGCGTGTGGTCGGCGGTGATGCCGACGAGGGGTTTCCTTTCCATGACGTCACTCAGTAATCCGTAGGGCTGTGGCGTGCGTCGTTTCGGATATTGCAAAACGCAGGCGCGACACGGCCCTGCAGCCTGGCGCAGAGCGCAAGGCCGCTGGTGAATGGGCGCAGCAGGATGACGTGGCGATCCGCGCTGCGCGCGACGATCAGGCCGTCGTTCGTTGGGTTGCGATACGTGACGCGGGCGACGCGGCAACGAATGCGCGAACGCGTTCCGTCACCGCATGGACGATGCGGTTGGCGAATCGGCAGACGAAACGAACGACGTAAAGAAAGGAGAGGCGCTACGGCAGCAGCGACGCCACTTCGTCGGTATCGACGGCGACGAATGCGCGTGCGGAAACGGCGTTGTGGCGCCGAACGGAACGACGGGACAGGATGGTGTAGATCGACAGATGCTGCAGGCGAGGACTATGCCAGCCGCAACTGCCATCGGAAGGGGACGCCGCGCTGCGCGAACTTCGCGCCACGCTTCGATCCCACCTCACCAGAGGGCCACGGACTCTCACGATTACACTCGACTGGGTTGTTGAAAGTATTGAACACCTGACCGTTTCGACGCGCTGGGCGTTTAAAATAATCAAGGCGCCGGTTACGCGTCATTTACATTGATGGGCATCAATTTTTGCGTTGCAATAACGCGTTTTGCTGCCTGTGAAAGCCAAATGACGCTGACCTGAGAGCCAGCATATACGAGCCAAAAACGGCGTCAAATGTTTTTTAACGGTCCCGTATCAGGGCTTTCCCGAGCAGTGAAAACAAAAGATTCGCAAAAGGAATAATCGGCAAGGTGTTCATTATTTCGAACGCCTTTCAGGGTTTTCCCCGCTGATGCACGGCATAAAGTGATTAGAATATTCAACGGCTGTCCACCGCGTCGTTTCACTTTGTCATCGCACTTATCGTGTCCGAAACCGAATCGATGTCCACCGAAGTCGCCGAGCGCCTGCGTTTCGTGCGCAACAAGCATGGCCTGTCGCAGCGCGAACTCGCGAAGCGCGCCGGCGTGACCAACGGCACGATCTCGCTGATCGAACAGGGCCGCGTGAGCCCGTCGGTCGGCTCGCTGAAGAAGCTGCTCGAATGCATCCCGATGAGTCTCGCGGAGTTCTTCACGTTCGAGCTCGTCGAATCGCGCACGGTCGTATCGCGTCGCGACGAGATGCCGAACCTCGGCAACGACACGCTCGCGTTTCATCTGGTCGGCGCGAGCGTGAAGGATCGCAACATGTGCATCCTGCGCGAGATCTACCAGCCGCATGCCGATACGGGGCCCGAGATGCTCGTGCACGCGGGGCACGAGGGCGGCGTCGTCGTGTCGGGCCGGCTCGAGCTGACCGTCGACGGCGCGACGTGGCTGCTCGACCCCGGAGACGGCTACTACTTCGAAAGCCGTTTGCCGCACCGTTTTCGCAATCCCAGCGCGGAACAGATCTGCGAGGTCGTCTCGGCCAATTCGCCGGCAACCTTCTGACCGCGCGTCACCGCATTCGCGGCCGGCCGCGCATGATGCGCGCGGCGCGTCGCACCGCGAATGCCACAACATAAGGCATCCTGATGAACAAGTTGACTTTGGCTGACTGGCAGGACAAGGCGGCGTCGCTCGAGATCGAAGGGCGCGCATTCATCGACGGCGCGTTGCGCGACGCGCACGGCGGCAAGACATTCGACTGCGTGAGCCCGATCGACGGCCGCGTGCTGGCGAAGGTCGCCGAATGCGGCGAAGCCGACGTGAACGCGGCGGTGGCGGCCGCGCGCCGCGCGTTCGACGCGGGCGTGTGGGCCGGCCTGAACCCGCGTGCGCGCAAGGCAGTGCTGCTGCGCTGGGCCGCGCTGATGCACGAGCATCTCGACGAGCTGTCGCTGCTCGAGACGCTCGACGCGGGCAAGCCGATCGGCGACACGACGACGGTCGACGTGCCGGGCGCCGCATATTGCGTCGAGTGGTTTGCGGAAGCGATCGACAAGGTCGGCGGCGAAGTCGCACCGGCCGATCATCACCTCGTCGGCCTCGTCACGCGCGAGCCGGTCGGCGTGGTGGCGGCCGTCGTGCCGTGGAACTTCCCGATCCTGATGGCCGCATGGAAGTTTGGCCCCGCGCTCGCGGCCGGCAACAGCGTGGTGCTGAAGCCGTCGGAGAAATCGCCGCTGACCGCGATCCGCGTCGCGCAGCTCGCGTACGAAGCCGGCATCCCGGCAGGCGTGTTCAACGTCGTGCCGGGCGCGGGCGAACCCGGCAAGCTGCTCGCGCTGCATCGCGACGTCGACTGCATCGCGTTCACCGGCTCGACGGCGGTCGGCAAGCTGATCATGCAGTACGCCGCGCAGTCGAATCTGAAGCGCGCATGGCTCGAACTCGGCGGCAAGTCGCCGAACATCGTGCTGCCCGATTGTCCCGATCTCGATCGCGCTGCGCAGGCTGCGGCCGGCGCGATCTTCTACAACATGGGCGAGATGTGCACGGCCGGCTCGCGGCTGCTCGTGCATCGCGACATCAAGGACGTATTCATCGAGAAGCTCGTGGCGGCCGCGCGGGCTTACGTGCCCGGCAATCCGCTCGATCCGTCGGTGTCGATGGGCGCGATCGTCGACGGCATCCAGCTCGAGCGCGTGCTCGGTTATATCGAGGCGGGGCGCAGCGAAGGCAGGCTCGTCACGGGTGGTGCGCGCGTGAAGGCGGAGACGGGCGGCTTCTATGTCGAGCCGACGGTGTTCGAGGTGAAGCCCGACGCGAAGATCGCGCGCGAGGAGATCTTCGGGCCCGTGCTGTCGGTGATCGTGTTCGACGACGTCGACGAGGCCGTGCGGATCGCTAACGACACCGAATACGGGCTGGCCGCGGCCGTATGGACGTCGAACCTGACGACCGCGCACGACGTGTCGCGCCGGCTGCGCGCGGGCACGGTGTGGGTGAACTGCTACGACGAGGGCGGCGACATGAACTTCCCGTTCGGCGGCTACAAGCAGTCGGGCAACGGCCGCGACAAGTCGCTGCATGCGCTCGAGAAGTACACCGAGCTGAAGTCGACGCTGATCCGGCTGCGCTGACGCGATGCCGCGGGCGCATCGCCGTTTGGCAGTGTGCCCGCAGCCCGCGTTATGCGGTGCGCAGCGCGGGGTGGAAGCCGGCGGCTTCGATGATCGACTGCACGCGCTCGGCGCCTTGCGCCGATTCGACCTTGACGATCTTTGCCGCGACGTCGATGTCGAGCTTCGCGGCGGGATCGGCGGCCGTCACCGCGCGCGTGATTGCATTGGCGCAGCCGCCGCAGGTCATGTCCTGGACTTCGAATTCCATCGTGTTCTCCTGAGTGGACGATTGACGAACATGGCCAGCATGAAGCTTGCCATGGTGGGAAGGTCAAGCGCATTCATGCAGCCGGATGCATGCGTTGTCGCCCGGCGCGGCGAAATGATTCGTCAGGGTGAGGTCAGACAAATAGAAGGGCAGTCGCATGTGTCAGTCGGAATCTTTCCCGATTGACTCGGATGCGCGGCCGTCGCCGTGCGATGAGCGCCTTGCCTGGCAAGGCGCGGCACGCACTTGTGAAGCGCTATCTCCATAATGCCGGTAAGGGTACGCGTTATGGAAATGCGAATCGATCTTAGTATCAATATTCTTCGATATTTCATTTCATTACACACATGAACCGTTTCGCACTGGGTTTCGCCGCTGTCCTGCTGGGCGCGTCGGCCGCCACCGCATTCGCCGCCGACGACGTCGTCAACCTGACGCTGAAGGACCACAAGTTTTCGCCCGATGGCGTGACGATTCCGGCCGGCAAGAAAGTGAAGTTCGTCGTGAAGAACCTCGATGCGACGCCCGCGGAATTCGAGAGCGACGACTTCAAGGCCGAGAAGGTGATTCCCGCCGGCAAGTCGGCCGAGATCCTGGTCGGGCCGCTGAAGGCCGGTACCTACGAGTTTCACGACGAGTATCACGAAGCGCAGTCGAAGACCCACCTGACCGTCAAGTAAGCGAATCCCGCCATGCTGTCTACCGCGCTGATTGTCTTTCGTGAAGTGCTCGAGGCCGCGCTGGTGGTCTCGATCGTGATGGCCGCCACGAAGGGCGTGCCGCGGCGCGGCTGGTGGGTCGGCGGCGGGCTCGTCGGCGGCGTGGTCGGCGCGGGCCTGATCGCGGCGTTCGCCGACGTGATCTCGCAGTGGGCGTCCGGCATGGGGCAGGAGGTCTTCAACGCGGGCGTGATGTTCGTCGCGACGCTGATGCTGGCCTGGCACTGCATCTGGATGAGCCGGCACGGCCGCGAGATGGCGCTGCACATGGGCGAAGTCGGCCGGGCCGTCGCGGCCGGCAGCCGGCCGCTGACGGGGCTGGCGATCGTGGTCGGCGTCGCGGTGCTGCGCGAAGGCTCCGAGGCCGTGCTGTTCCTGTACGGCATCGCCGCGGGCGATCCGGGGCAAACGCCGCAGATGATCGTCGGCGGGCTGCTCGGCGTGCTCGGCGGCGCCGGGCTCGGTTATGCGATGTATGCGGGGCTGCTGCAGATTCCGCTGAAGCGGCTGTTCTCCGTCACTAACGGGCTGATCGTGCTGCTGGCGGCCGGGATGGCAAGCCAGTGCGTCGGTTTCCTGCTGGCGGCCGGCTTCGTGCCGTCGTGGGGCGACGCGATCTGGGACACGTCGTGGCTGCTGAAGGAGTCGAGCATCGTCGGCAAGGCGCTGCATACGCTGATCGGCTATACCGCGCGTCCGGCGGGCATCCAGATTGCCGCGTACGTCGCGACGCTGGCGGCGATCGTCGTGCTGATGCGGCTCGTCGGTCGTCCGCAGGTGACGGTGAGGCCGCCGCGGCATGCCGCGTGAGTTTTCCCGGATTTGAACGATAGAAGGGGCGTCCATGACGCCCCTTCTTTCGTTTGCGGCTCGCGGTCAGCCCGCGGTCGGCTGCGCGCCGGTCAGCGGTGGCTGTCGATCCACGCGCGGGCCCATTCGAGCCCGGCCTCGCGCGCGTCGTCCTCGGTGTCGAATACGCCGAGCACGCCGGACGCTTCGACGAGCTTGTTGTTCTGCGTGATCGTGCCGCTCGCCGCGAAGCGTTCGGGCTGCAGGATCTCGTCCTGCTGCAGGATCGCGTGGCCCCAGATCTGGTAGCCGAGGTAGGTTTGCGCTTCCATTATCGAGTCACCTCCGCGGAGCGGTTGTGCGTGCCGACCCGCAGCACGTTGCCATCCGGCGTGTATTGCCGCGGGATGTCGGAGAAATTGAGCGCATGCGTTTCGTCGGGGCCGGCAGGCTGCATCACCGTGAGACGGCCCGGCGCGGGCTGCGCGACGGGGTGCGGGGCGGCCGGCGCCTCGGCCGCGGCGGGCGGGCGACGCGAGTCGGCTTTCACGGTTTGCGTGACTCGACGCTTGTGCGGCTTCGCGGCGGCTTTCGGCGTTGCGCTCGCGTGCTTCTCGGCGCTCTTGCCGGCGCGCGCGTCGGCGCTCGCGTGTGCGGCCGGTGTACGGGCTTCCGGCGTATGCGCCGCCGGCTTCCGCGCCTCGGGCGGGTTCCAGACCTCGACGTAGTGCTCGGCGGCCCAGCCCGTCGACGCGAACGTCAGCGCCAGCAATCCGCATCCAAACAGTCTTACCATTGTCTCTCCGTCATATTCGTTGCGGCTCGCGTCGCGGTGTCCGGTGCGGATCGCGTTCGGTCGGCCGCTTATGCGCATTCGGGGAAGCCGGCTCAGGAGAACACCTCGAGCCCGTGTTTCTCGACGATCTGGAGCATCCGCGCGGCGATGCCGCTCGGCCGTTTGTCGCCCTGTTCCCATTGGCGGATCGTCGACGTCGTCGTATTCAGGTAGAGCGCGAACACGCTCTGGCTGACGTTGACGGATTTGCGGATGCGGGCGATCGCTTGCGGATCGAACTGCGGGGCGGCTTCGATGCAGAGATCGTCGTATTCGCGCATCGTTTTCTTGTCGATCAGGTTTGCGCGATAGAGGCCCGACGCGGCGCTGTGGATCGCCTCCGTTGCGTCGCTCTTGAATCGACTCTTGGCCATTGCAAATCTCCACAAGCTCTTTCAGTGCGATCAGCGTCGCGATATCGGCGTCGGTGCTGCGCCCGACATCCACGGCGAGCTTTCTGAAGGCGCGCAGTTCGCGTTCGTCGATGTCGTCCCTGTCGCGTTTTTCGAACAGGAACACGAAAACCCACGCCTGCCCGACCTTGCTCAGCACGATCCCGCGCTGCCGATTCCCGTCCAGGCGCTTTTTCCAGACGTTGCCGCCGAGCTCGACGCCCTGGCCGCGCGCCAGTTCCCGCGCGGCGCGGCAGAGTTCGGCATCGGCGATTCCTGCTTTTCTGGCTGCCTTGTGAAACCACTTCGTCTTGAAGACGCGTCGTACGGAAGCAGGCATGTCGGGCCGGTCGAGTTAGCACAGGATTATATGCCACTACGTGGTACATATTTCGACCTGGCCGAATGGCCTGCTTCCCACCGATACGCGGTCGGGACGGCCCGGCGGGGGCCATCCCGGTCTACCGGTTTTACTCCACCGTCACCGATTTCGCGAGGTTCCGCGGCTTGTCGACGTCGGTGCCGCGCGCACACGCGGTGTGATACGCGAGCAGCTGCAGCGGCACGACGTGCAGGATCGGCGACAACTGCCCGTAGTGTTCCGGCATCCGGATCACGTGCAGGCCGTCGTCGTTGACGATCTGCGTATCGGCATCGGCGAACACGTACAGCTCGCCGCCGCGCGCCCGCACTTCCTGCATGTTCGACTTCAGCTTCTCGAGCAGCGTGTCGTTCGGCGCGACCGTGACGACCGGCATCGCTTCCGTGACGAGCGCGAGTGGCCCGTGCTTCAGTTCGCCGGCCGGATAGGCCTCGGCATGGATGTACGAGATTTCCTTCAGCTTCAGCGCGCCTTCGAGCGCGATCGGGTAGTGCAGCCCGCGGCCGAGGAACAGCGCGTTTTCCTTGCGCGCGAATTCCTCCGACCACGCGATGATCTGCGGCTCGAGCGCGAGCACGCTGTTCAGCGCGGCCGGCAGGTGGCGCAGCTGCTTCAGGAATTCGGCTTCCTGCGCGGCGTCCACATGCCCGCGCAGCTTGCCGAGCGTCGCGGCCAGCACGAACAGCGCGACCAGCTGCGTCGTGAACGCCTTCGTCGACGCGACGCCGATCTCGGTGCCCGCGTGCGTCAGGAACTGCATCTCGGTCAGGCGCACCATCGCGCTCGTCGCGACGTTGCAGACCGCGAGCGTATGCGTATGGCCGAGCGACTGCGCATGCTTGAGCGCCGCGAGCGTGTCGGCCGTCTCGCCCGACTGCGAGATCACGAGCACGAGCTGGCGCGGGTTCGGCACCGATTCGCGGTAGCGGTACTCGCTCGCGATCTCGACCTGGGTCGGGATCTTCGCGATCGATTCGAGCCAGTACTTCGCGGTGAGGCCCGAGTAGTAGCTCGTGCCGCACGCGAGGATCAGCAGGCTGTCGATGTCCGCGAACGCGGCGGGCGCGGCGTCGCCGAACAGCGTCGCGTCGAAGGCTTCGGTCTGCGGCACGGTATCGCCGATCGCGCGCGGCTGCTCGAAGATTTCCTTCTGCATGAAGTGGCGATACGGGCCCAGCTCGACCGCGCCGCCGTAGGCGCTGACGACGCGGATTTCGCGCTGCACGGTGGCGCCGTGGCGGTCGACGATCTTCACGCCGTCGAGCGACAGCTCGCACACGTCGCCTTCCTCGAGGAACGTGAAGCGGTCGGTGCTGCCGGCGAGCGCGAGCGCATCGGACGCGAGGAAGTTCTCGCCGTCGCCGTGGCCGACGACGAGCGGCGAGCCCTGGCGCGCGCCGACGACGGTGTGCGGCTGGTCCTTGTGGATCACGGCGATCGCATATGCGCCGTGCAGCTGCTGCACGGCTTCGCGCACCGCGTCGAACAGGTTGCCGCGGTACAGGCTGTGCACGAGGTGCGCGATCACTTCGGTGTCGGTCTGCGACACGAATTCGTAGCCCTTCGCGCGCAGCGCTTCGCGCAGCGGCTCGAAGTTCTCGATGATGCCGTTGTGGACGAGCGCAAGCGCGTCCGACGAGAAGATCGGGTGCGCGTTGTGCGTGACGGGCGCGCCGTGCGTCGCCCAGCGCGTGTGCGCGACGCCGGTCGTGCCTTCGAGGTGCGATTCGCGCACCTGCGCGTCGAGATCGGCGACGCGCGCGACGCTGCGCGCGCGCTTCGGCGCGCCCGGCTCGAGCACGGCGACGCCGCACGAGTCGTAGCCACGGTATTCGAGGCGCCGCAATCCTTCGATCAGCACCGGAACGATATTACGCTGCGCAACTGCGCCGACAATGCCGCACATGAATGGTCAATCCTGTAGGTCGACGCGGGCGCCATCGGGGCGCCCGCAAAGGGTTCAGCTCTTCTTCTTGACCGGGCGGACGTAGCCGCTCTTCGTCGTCTGGGTCTTCTCGTTCAATACGAGCAGGCCGTCGGCGACGTCCTTCCAGATCGTCGTGCCGGCCGCGACCGTCACGCCGCGGCCGACGCGCACGGGCGCGACGAGCTGCGTGTCGGAGCCGACGAACACGTCGTCCTCGATCACGGTGCGGAACTTGTTCGCGCCGTCGTAGTTGCAGGTGATCGTGCCCGCGCCGATGTTCACGCGCGCGCCGATGTCGGCATCGCCGATGTACGCGAGGTGGTTCGCCTTCGAGCCGTGGCCGATCACCGCGTTCTTCACCTCGACGAAGTTGCCGACGTGCGCTTCGTCCGCGAGCTGCGCGCCGGGGCGCAGCCGTGCGTACGGGCCGATCACGGTGTTCGCGCCGAGCTCGGCGCCGTCGATGTGCGTGAACGCGTCGATGCGCGTGCCGGCGCCGACCGACGCGTTGCGGATCACGCAGTTCGCGCCGATCGTCACGTTGTCGGCGAGCGTCACGTTGCCTTCGAACACGCAGTTCACGTCGATCGACACGTCGCGGCCGCAGCGCAGCGTGCCGCGCACGTCGATGCGCGCCGGATCGGCGAGCGTGACGCCGTCGACGAGCAGCGCGTCCGCGACAGTGCGCTGGTGGATGCGCTCGAGTTCGGCGAGCTGCGCCTTGCTGTTCACGCCGAGCGTTTCCCATTCGTCGTCGGGCTGCGCCGTGACGACCTCGAAGCCGGCCTCGATCGCGAGCTCGACGACGTCGGTCAGGTAGTACTCGCCCTGCGCGTTTTCGTTCTTCAGCGCGCCGAGCCACATCGACAGCTGGGCCGTGGGCGTGACGATGATGCCGGTGTTGATCTCGGCAATCTTCAGCTCTTCCGGCGACGCGTCCTTCTGCTCGACGATGCGCGTGACGAAGCCTGCCGCGTCGCGCACGATGCGGCCATAGCCGGTCGGATCGTCGAGCGTGACGGTCAGAATTCCGTAGCGGCCGTCGCGCGCGGCGTCGACGAGATGCCGCAGCGTCGACGCGCGGGTGAGCGGCACGTCGCCGTACAGCACGAGCGTCGGCTGCGCGGGATCGAGCAGCGGCAGCGCCTGGCGCACCGCGTGGCCGGTGCCGAGCTGCTCGGCCTGCACCGCGAACTGGACGTCGGGTGCGGCGACGGCAGCCTGGACCCGCTCGGCGCCGTGACCGACGACGACGACGAGCCGGGACGGCTGCAGCGTGCGCGCGGTGTCGATGACGTGGGAGAGGAGCGGCCTGCCGGCCAGGGGGTGAAGCACTTTCGGCAGCGCGGAGCGCATGCGCTTGCCGGTGCCTGCCGCCAAAATCACGATATTCATGGCGCCAGCTTGTCAGAGGAGTTCGAAGCCGTCCATTTTAGCATGCGGCCCCTGTCGTTCCGGGCCTGTCGCGGCGGGGCGACAGCGCCGGAAAAGGGCTGGGCGGCCCGTTCCGGCGGGTCTTCCGACCCCGCTTACAGGTCGTCGAACTGGACGATCGAGATCGGTTGGGCGGCGCCCGGCGGCGCGGCGTCGTCGCCCGACGCGCACGGTTCCTCGTCGAACGCGATGTCGCCCTGCGGATCGGCTTCGCCGGTCGCGCGCAGCGACGTGAACGGGAACAGCGTCGTATCCATCAGGTGCGACGGCACGACCTTCGCGAGCGCGTTGAACATGTTCTCGACGCGGCCCGGGAAGCGCTTGTCCCATTCGCGGATCAGCGCCTTCATTTCCGCGCGCTTCAGGTTCGGCTGGCTGCCGCACAGGTTGCACGGGATGATCGGGAATTCGCGCAGCTCCGCGTATTTCTCGAGATCGGTTTCCTTCACGTACGCGAGCGGGCGGATCACGATGTTCTTGCCGTCGTCCGACTGCAGCTTCGGCGGCATCCCCTTCAGCTTGCCGCCGTAGAACATGTTGAGCAGCAGCGTCTGCACGATGTCGTCGCGGTGGTGGCCGAGCGCGATCTTGGTCGCGCCGAGCTCGCCGGCCACGCGGTACAGGATCCCGCGGCGCAGCCGCGAGCACAGCGAGCAGGTCGTCTTGCCCTCGGGCACGAGCCGCTTGACGATGCTGTAGGTGTCCTGGTTCTCGATATGGAACGGCACGCCGACCTGCTTCAGGTACTCGGGCAGCACGTGCTCGGGGAAGCCCGGCTGCTTCTGGTCGAGGTTCACCGCGACGATGTCGAAGTCGATCGGCGCGCGCTCGCGCAGGCGCAGCAGCACGTCGAGCATCGCGTAGCTGTCCTTGCCGCCCGACAGGCAGACCATCACCTTGTCGCCGTGCTCGATCATGTTGTAGTCGCCGATCGCCTGGCCGACCTGGCGCACGATCCGCTTGAACAGCTTGTTGTTCTCGTACGCTTCCTTCTGCTCGCGGCGCGTCAGCGCCTGGCGGCCGGCCGGGGCGGCCGCGTCGAGGGTGGCGGCGTCGGTCGCCGTGTCGTTCATGTGGGGGGCGTTCATGCGCGCTCCTCGTCCTTGATGCGAAAGACTTCGACGCCGACGGCGCCGCAGTCCGGATAGGCGTCCGGTTTCTCGGTACAGACGCGTACCGCGCGCACGGCATCGTGCGCCAGCAGGTGCGCGGCGATCGCGTCGCACAGCGTTTCCTGCAGGTGGATGTGGCCGCGCGCGATGCATTGCGCGACGCTCTGCTTCATCAGATCGTAGTCGACGACTTCATGGAGACGATCGTCGACGGGGGTGGACAGCGCGAGCGGCACGAACAGGTCGACGTTGATGACGACGCGCTGCTCGCCGCGCTTCTCGTGTTCGAAGGCACCGATGTTGATGTGCACCTCGTAATCGCGCAGGTAGAGCCTGCGGCAATCCGCGAGGCGGGGGTGCAGGAGAGCGGAAAACATGGTCGTCCCAGTCAAATTGGCGTGCGCGCACGCAAAGCGGCGCGGGCGGCGGCAGTCAGGCCGCGCGCCCGCGGTTCATTCATTCGGGCCGGCGGCGGGCGGCACGAGGTGCTCGCCGCCGTCGACGGTCAGCGTCGCGCCCGTGACGCCGGGCGCGCTCGCGAGATAGCAGGCGGCCGTCGCGATGTCGTCCGCGTGCGCCGCGTGGCCGCGCACCAGCGCCGCGACCCGCACCTTCGGCGCGAGCGCCAGCGCCAGCGCCGACGTCGCGCGGTTCAGCGCGGCCTGCATCAGCGCGTGCGACAACTGCGCCGGCGCCGGGTGAAACAGCGCCTGGTCCAGCACGTGGATCGCGCACGCGCGCAGCGCTTCGTGTTCGCGCGCGGCGTCGGGCGTCGCATCGGCGAGCGCGCGGGCCAGCGCGAGCGGCGCCGTCACGTTGCGCGCGAGCGCGGCGGCGAGCGACGCGCCGTCCACCGTGTGCGCGTCGTCGGCGCCCGCGCTGGCGCTCACGAACACCGCGCACGCCGGCCGGCCGAGCGCCGCGCCGCACGCGGCGACCAGTGCGGCCGCGTCGGTTTCCAGGGCCAGATCGGCGTCGAGCACGGCCGCGCGGCGGCCGAGCGCCGCGACTTCGGCGACGATCGCATCGGCGGCCGCGTGCGGCGCGCCGTGGCTGCGCTGCAGCGCGACGTCCCAGCCGCGGCGCGCGAATTCCGTTGCGAGCGCACGACCGATCGACGCGGCGTCGGCCGCGCTGCCCAGGGCGCCCGCGACGAGCACCACGCGCAGGGTCGACGTATCGGCTGAAACGGTCATTTACAATGCCGGGATGAACCCGAAAGCTCACGAACCCGCTAGTTTACCTGCTCCCGGCCCTGACGCGCTCGCGCAGTCCGAAACCCTTGCCGCGCAACTGCGCGACGAGATTGCGGCGGCCGGCGGCTGGCTGCCGTTCGACCGCTTCATGGAGCGTGCGCTGTACGCGCCGGGCCTCGGTTATTACAGCGGCGGCGCACGCAAGTTCGGGCGCCGCGCCGACGACGGCAGCGACTTCGTCACCGCGCCCGAGCTGTCGCCGCTGTTCGCGCAAACCCTGGCGCAACCGGTCGCGGAAGCGCTCGCGGCGAGCGGCACGCGCCGCGTGATGGAATTCGGCGCCGGCACGGGCAAGCTCGCGGCCGGGCTGCTCGCGGCGCTCGACGCGCTCGGCGCCGCACTCGACGAATACCTGATCGTCGACCTGTCCGGAGAACTGCGCGAACGGCAGCGCGACACGATCGCGGCCGCCGCGCCGGCGCTCGCCGCGAAGGTGCGCTGGCTCGACGCGCTGCCCGAGCGGTTCGAGGGCGTCGTGGTCGGCAACGAGGTGCTCGATGCGATGCCGGTGCGGTTGTTCGCGAAGGCAGGCGGCACATGGCACGAGCGCGGCGTCGCGCTCGACGCGCGGCACGCGTTCGTGTTCGAGGACCGGCCGGCCGCGCCGGCCAGCCGGCCGCCGGTGCTCGCGGGGCTTATCGACGATGTCGCCGACGGCTACGTGACCGAGACGCACGAGGCCGCGCTGGCGTTCACGCGCACCGTCTGCACGATGCTCGCACGCGGCGCGGTGCTGCTGGTCGACTACGGCTTTCCCGCGCACGAGTACTACCATCCGCAGCGCGACCGCGGCACGCTGATGTGCCACTACCGCCACCACGCGCACGACGATCCGTTCCTGTACCCGGGCCTGCAGGACATCACCGCGCACGTCGAATTCACCGGCATCTACGACGCGGCCGTCGCCGCCGGCGCCGACCTGCTCGGCTACACGTCGCAGGCGCGCTTCCTGCTGAACGCGGGCATCACCGACGCGCTGGCCGCGATCGATCCGTCGGATATCCGGCAGTTTCTGCCGGCCGCGAACGCGGTGCAGAAGCTGATCTCCGAAGCCGAGATGGGCGAGCTGTTCAAGGTGATCGCTTTTTCGCGCGGCATCGACGGCACGCTCGACGCGTTCGCGCGCGGCGACCGCTCGCACGCGCTCTGAGGCCGGCATGCTGCGCTGGCTGATGGCGTCGTTCGTCGCGGTGATGATCCTGACGCGCTGCTGGCCGTGGCTCGGCAAGCTCGGCATCGGGCGGATGCCGGGCGACGTCACGCTGACGCTCGGCGGGCGGCGCTACCCGTTCCCGTTCATGTCGACGCTGGTGCTGACGATGCTGGTATCGATGGTGGCGCGGCTGCTCTGAGCCGCGCCGGAAAGGGCGGTGTGCGTTACATCTCGATCTCGCCGAGGATCCGGTGCGCGAGCGCCTTCGCCTCGTCGAACGCTTCTTCCTCGCTGGGGCTCGTCGAGTGGACGTCGTAGCGCGTGTTCTCGGTGTCGTCCCCGTCGTCCCGCGCGAGGATCACGTAACCCTGGAACTGCCCGTTGGCCGAATGCTGGGTATGCGCCTTGGCCGTGTAGATGCCCTTCGTGAACGTGTTCGTGTCCATCGTGCCTCTCCCGCAAAAGGACACTTCATCGTAGCACTGCGGCGCAGCATGTACAGCGCGGCTTATCGGTGACCGAACGGTGTCCGGTCGCGGCGGCCGGTCGCGGCGGCCGGTCAGCGCCCGGTCGCCGTCCGATCATCCTTCGACGATCAGCCCTCGATCAGCGCGACGACCTCGTCGAGCGTCGGCGCGTGCGCGCCCGTGTGCCGGCACGCGGCGGCGCCCGCCGCCAGCGCGAACGCGAGATGCTCGCGCCACGCTCGCTGCGGCGCGGCCATCAGGCTGAACAGCATGCCGCCGATCGACGCGTCGCCCGCGCCGACGGTGTCGGCCACCTCGACGCGCGGCGGGCTGGCCTCGTGCACGTCGCCGTCCGCATAGAGCGTCGCCGCCTGCGCGCCGCGCGTGACGAGCACGGCCGCGCGCGGGTTCAGCGCGCGCACCGCCGCAACCGCGTCGGGGCCGTCGCCGCCGAACAGGTGCCGCAGGTCCTCGTCGGACACCTTGATCAGGTCGGCGAGCGCGGCCATCTTCTCCAGCGTCGGCCGGTACGCGGCCGTCATCAGGTTGCGGACGTTCGGGTCGAAGCTGATTTTCACGCCGCGCGCGTGCAGGTCGGCCGCGAGCGCGGCCAGCGTGCCCGCGAGCGGTTCGCGCACGAGGCTGATGCAGCCGAAATGCGCCCATTTCACGTGGTCGGTCCAGCCGGCCGGCAGCCGCGCGGGATCGAACGCAAGATCGGCGCTCGCTTCGCCGATGAAGAAGTACGCGGGCGGGCGCGTCTCGTGGACGATCGCGAGCAGCGGCGGCCGTGCGACGCGCTGCAGGAAGCGCAGGTCGAGCCCGGCCGCGTCGCTCGTGCGCCACAGCACGTCGGAGAAGCAGTCCTCGCCGATCGAGCCCGCGAGCGCGCTCGGCACGCCGAGCCGCGCGACCGCGCGCGCGACATTCCAGCCGGCGCCGCCCGGCACCGACGTCCACTGCGCATCGCCCGCGCGCACCATGTCGGTCAGGATGTCGCCCGCCGACACGAAAGCCGGAAACGTGCCGCCGCTCATTGCGTCGGCTCGCTGCGCGCCGCGCGCGCGAGGGTCGCGAGCACGTCGTAGCACGCGCCCATCGTGTGATAGTCGGTCTTGCCGGCCGGGCTCTTCTCGTCGCTGTACTTGCGGTTGTCGCAGGTGAGGATCCGGTACCACGCGCCGTAGCGGTGGTCGACGAAATGCGCCCAGCTATAGCGCCAGATCTCGTCGTACCAGTCCCAGAAGCGCTCGCTGCCGGTGCGCGCGCCGAGCATCGCGGCCGCCGCGAAGGTTTCCGCCTGCACCCAGAAGTACTTGTTGTGGTCGCAGATCGTGAAGTCGGGGCCGAAGCCGTAGTACAGGCCGCCGTGATCGGCGTCCCATGCGTGCGTGAGCGCCGCGTCGAACAGTTCGGCCGCGCGCGGCACGAGCCAGTCGAGCGGGCGGTGCCGCTCGAGGATCAGCAGCAGCTTCGCCCATTCGGTCTGGTGCCCGGGCTGGAAGCCCCACGGACGGAAGATGTTCGAGCTGTCTTCCTTGTTGTAGTCCCAGTCGACCGACCAGTCCGCATGGTAGTGCTCCCATACGAGCCCGCCCGACAGCGCGGCCTGGCGCTGCGTGACGTGGCTTGCGAGCTTTTCCGCACGATCGAGGTACGTGAGGTGGCCGGTCGCCTCGTAGGCCGCGAGCAGTGCCTCCGTCATGTGCATGTTCGCGTTCTGGCCGCGGTACGACGACACGATCCAGTTCGGCGTCGCTTCGTCCGCATACAGGCCCGCGGCCGCATCCCAGAAGCGGTGCTCGGCCAGCTCGTAGGTCGCCGCGATCAGCGGACGCGCCTCGTCGATGCCGGCCATCGTCGCGTGCGCGGCCGCCAGCAGCACGAACGCGAGCCCGTAGCAGTGGCGCGTGCCGTCGAGCGTCGCGCGCTTCGCGCCGTCGCGCCAGTCGAGTTCCCAGTCGTAGCCCTGCAGTTCGTCGTCCCAGTGCGCGTCGCGCAGGAAGCGCAGCCCGTGGCGCGCGTAGTCGAGATGGCGCGGATCGCCGAAATGCCGGTACGCCATCGCGTAGTTGAAGACGAACCGGCAACTGCTGACGAGGTGGCGCGACGTGCGGTTGTAGATGCTGCCGTCGTCGCGGAAGTAGTGATAGAAGCCGCCCGTCGGGTCGAACGCGTTCGTCGCGTAGAAGCGCAGCGTGTCTTCGATATGCGACAGCAGGAACGACGGATCGCGGAAATTCGCGACGAGCGGCGCGGCTTGCGTGTGGGCGGCCGGCGCGGCCGTGCAGGGTTGGACCGGGGGCATGTTCATGATTCGGTGACCGTGGCGGTATCGAGTGCCGGAGAGCCGGCGGGCTGGCTGCTGGCCCGCACGATCAGCTCGACGGGCAGGGAGATCTCGGTGCGCTCGGGCGCTTCGGCGAGCAGCAGTTCGACGCCGCGGCGGCCGAGCGCTTCCTTGTCGACCGACAGCGTCGTGAGCGGCGGGCTCGCGTGCGCGGCGGCCGGGATGTTGTCGAAGCCGACGATCGCGATGTCGTCCGGAATCCGCAGGCCGCGCGCGATGCACACGCGCTGCGCGGCCAGCGCGGCCGCGTCGTTGTATGCGAAGACGGCGTCGGGGCGCGGGCCCGGCGCATCGAGCAATTGCTCCATCGCACGCGCGGCGCCCGTGTCGGGATCGAGCCCCGCGTCGATCGTCACCTCGTACGCGGGATCGAACAGCCGCCCGGCCTCGAAGAACGCGCGCCGGTAGCCGATCGCGCGCTGCGCGATGCTGTAGTGCGCGGGCGAGCCGCCGATGAACGCGATCCGCGAGCGCCCGGTGGCGAGCAGGTGGCGCATCGCGAGCGCGGCGCCCGTCGCGTTGTCGATGTTGACCGAGCGCAGCCCGGGCGCCCACAGGTCGATCAGCACCAGCGGCCGGCCGGTCGCGGCGAGCGCCTCGATCGTCTCGGGCTCGATGAAGCCGGCCACCGCGATCGCGTCGGGCGCGTGCGGGCGCATCTGGCGCAGCACGTCGTCGTTCGGGCCGACCGTGAGCAGCGTCGGCACGATGCCGCGCTCGCGACATGCGTCCTCGACGCCGTGCAGCACGTGCGAGAAGAACGGGCTCGCGGGAAAGCGGTTGTGCTGGCGGTGCAGCAGGAAGGTGAGCCGGCGGATGCGCGGCCGCAACTGCGCGGGATCGTAGCCGAGCTGCTGCGCGATCTCGACGATGCGCGCACGCGTTGCTTCCGACAGGCCCGGCTGGTTTTTCAGCGCGCGGGAGACGGTGCCGATCGAGACCTCTGCCGCCCGCGCGACATCGCGAATGGTGGTGCCCATCGTTCGGGGTTCGGTTTGTTTAGGGTGAAAGCGATTGTATAGTAAAACATATCGCGAAATTCGGGCCGGATAACCGGGGAATACCCGTGAATAACGGGTTTTTAAGCGCTAATCTGCGAAAACGCCGTTACTAAAAATACTAAACAAAATGCGAAAAAGGCAAGGTAGTCGTGCGTGCATCCGGCGGCGCGGGCGACTGGCGGGAAAGGGGCGGGAAGAGGCCGGAAAGCGGGGTTGTTTCGATCGTCCGCGCAGCGTGCCCGGCGACCTGCACGGGCGGCCGGCAGCCGATGCGCAACGATTCGGCTGGTTGACGGGCGGGCGCCCGTCTCCGTCTCCGTCTCCGTCGCCCGGAGCGCAGCCGTATCCGCGCTCGACGATTGCCCGCCGTTCAGTCCGCCGCCACCGTCACCGCCGCGGCCGGCAGTTCGCCGCGATTGCGCAGCGCGGCGCGGCCCGCGTCGAGATCGACGACCGCGAGCCCGCCCGGCTGCTGTTTCGCGCGCCGCTTCGCGAGTGCCGCGACCGACGCGATCTCGTCGCTGCCGTAGCGCTTCGCGCCATGCGCGCCGGCCGGCACGCCGACCGCGCCGATCGCCATCGTCACGAAGCCGAAGAACGCCGGGTTGCCGTGTCGGTCCTCGCCGCGCAGCCCGCCTGCCTGCCGGTCGGCCTGCGTGTAGAAGCGCTGCGCGCCGTCGTTGAAGCGCGCGATCGCGTCGGTCGCGCGCACGTGCCAGTCGTCGCGCTGGAACAGCACGAGGAAATCGTCGCCGCCGACGTGCCCGAGAAAGTCGCGCTGCGGGTCGCACACGCCGGCCAGCACCGTCGCCGCGAACTTCAGCACCTCGTCGCCCTGCCAATAGCCGTACTGGTCGTTGAACGGCTTGAACTGGTTCAGGTCGACGTAGCACGCATGAAAGCCGGCATCGCGCTGGAGCAGGCGGTCGATATGCGCGCTGATCGGGATGTTGCCGGGCAGGAACGTCAGCGGGTTCGCGTAGCGCGCGGCTTCGATGCGCATCTCGGTCACTGCGCGCACGAGGCTCTCGCCGGTGCCGAGCCCGACGTAGCGGCCGTGTTCGGTGATCACGAAGCCGTCCGCGAGATAACGCTGGTCGTGGCTCGCGAGCAGCATCGCGAGCTGCTCGAACGTCGTCGCGTTGTCGATCATCAGCGGCGCATCGTTCGCGAACTGCAGGCTCGGCTTCTTCCCGAACACCTCGCGGTGATACGGCAGCGCGAAGCGGTCGATGAAGCCGCGGCGATTCACGAGCGCGACGGGCCGCCCGCGTTCGACGAGCGCGACCGCGTGCAGGTCGGGCATCCGGTTGAACAGGTCGAGCACGTCGTTGCTGGTCGCGTCGCGCGGCAGGGCCGGCGCGGGGACCAGCATCTTCGCGGCGATCGTGCCGGCCGGCCGCACGGTGCGCGTCGCGCCGGGAAACACCGCGATATGCGGCGCGCGGATCGCATCGCGCGCGGCCGGCGCGACGACCCGCGACGGCTGCGCGTCCGGTCGGCCGAGCAGGAAGCCCTGCACGCAGCAGATGCCCATGTCGCGCACGACGATCAGGTCGCATTCGTTCTCGATGCCTTCCGCGATCAGTTGCGCGCCGCTCGCCTGCGCGAAGTGCTGCATCGCCCTCACGGCCTCGAACTTGAGCGGGTCGCGCGCGATGTCGTGGATGAAGAAGCGGTCGATCTTCACGACGTCCGGATGCAGGCGCAGCCACAGGTTCATGCTCGCGTTCGCGGTGCCGTAGTCGTCGAGCGCGAACTGGATGCCCGCATCGCGCAGCGACGCGACTGCCGGCCCGATCTGCGCGACATCCGGTATCGCGTTCTGCTCGGTCAGCTCGATCACGATGCGCTCGGCGCGGACCCGCGCGCGGCCGAGGAACTGGCACGCGCGCTCGCGTTCGCTGGCGAGTTGCAGGATCGTGCCCGCGCTGAAATTGAGGAACAGCTTGCCGTCGCAGCCGAGCGCCGCGAACGCGTCGAGGCAGGTGAGCGCGGCGGCCTGTTCGAGCGCGATGGTCGCGCCTTCGCGCGCGGCTTGCGCGAACAGCGCGGCGGGCGGCTCGAGGTCGGTGCCGCGCGGGCCGCGTATCAGGCCTTCGTAGCCGACGACCGTCCCCGACCCGAGATCGACGATCGGCTGGAAAACGGCGGCGAGCGCGCGATCCGCGATGAGGCGCGTGATGCTGGCGGCAGCGGAGTCGGGGTGGAGCGCGGGCATGGGCGAGGGCAGCCGAATCGACGGGACGTCCGGCTTAACGGCAGCGCTCGCGGGGAATTGAATGAAGATTTCATGACGCGAGGGGCGCTGATGGTGCATCGCGTCGGGCGCGCACCGGTGCGCGTTTGGAAGGCGGGAAGGCGGGAAGGCGGGAAGGCGGGAAGGCGGGAAGGCGGGAAGGCGGGAAGGCGGGAAGGCGGGAAGGCGGAAGGCGGGAAGGCGGAAGGCGGAAGGCGGAAGGCGGAAGGCGGGAAGGCGGAAGGCGGAAGGCGGAAGGCGGAAAGGCGGAAAGGCGGAAAGGCGGAAAGGCGGAAAGGCGGAAAGGCGGAAAGGCGGAAAGGCGGAAGGCCGGCGCGGTCACCATCCAGTGACCGTCCCGCCTCCCAACCCGTCACCGCTTGCCCGCGCTCAGCGCGCCAGGCGCCGATGCCGCGCCGTCCTGCCCGCCGCGCTCGCCGCTCGTGTCGCGCGCGCCCCAGCGCTGCGCGAGCGCCGCGCACGCCATCAACTGGATCTGGTGGAACAGCATCAGCGGCAGCACGATCGCGCCGACCGCGTTCGCCGAGAAGATCACCTTCGCCATCGGCACGCCGGCCGCGAGGCTCTTCTTCGATCCGCAGAAGATGATCGTGATCTGGTCGGCCCGGTTGAAGCCGAGCCGCTTGCTGACGAACGCGGTCAGCAGCAGCGCGATCGCGAGCAGCACGAGGTTGACGACCAGCAGGCCGCCGAGCGCCCGCGCCGGAATCTGGTGCCACAGGCCCTCGTTGACGGCTTCGCTGAACGCGACGTAGACCACGAGCAGGATCGAGCCCTGGTCGACGAAGCGCAGCACGCCGCGGTTGCGTTCGATCCAGCCGCCGATCACGGGCCGCAGCAACTGGCCGGCGATGAACGGCACGAGCAGCTGCATCACGATGCTGCCGACGGTGCTCCACGCCGACGCCGCGGCGGCCGACTGCGACGTGATCATCAGCCCGACGAGCGCCGGCGTGACGAAGATCCCGAGCAGGCTCGACGCCGATGCCGCGCACACGGCGGCCGGCACGTTGCCCTTCGCGATCGACGTGAACGCGATCGACGACTGGACCGTCGACGGCAGCGTGCACAGAAACAGCACGCCCGCATAAAGCGCCGGCGTGACGAGCGGCTGCAGCACGGGTTTCAGCACGAGGCCGAGCAGCGGGAACAGCGCGAACGTGCTGAGCAGCACGACCGCGTGCAGCCGCCAGTGGGTTGCGCCCGCAACGACGGCTTCCCGCGACAGCTTCGCGCCGTGCAGGAAGAACAGCAGGCCGACGGCGATGTTGGTCGCCCAGTTGAACGCGTGGGCGGCCGGGCCGCGGCACGGCAGGAGGCTCGCGAGCACGACGGTGCCGACCAGGGCGAGCGTGAAGTTGTCGGGAAGAAAACGGGGACGGGCCATCGGGAACTCGATTCGAAAACGACGGAGGCGCGCGTCGCGCGCGCGGATGGCGCTATTGTCCCGGTTGGCCATTCACTACACAAATTCATTGTGAGAATCGATTGATGAATCGATTGCATGCAGCAACGGCTGTCGCACCTGCCCCGGCCATGCGCAAAACGGCAGAAGAATGTTCTGTCGCGTTCGCGCCCTGAAGTGAAAAAACCTAGCAGTAACATGGTGTTACACCGATGCCGGCGACCTAACACTTTTTGGCTCGACACAGTTTCGGGCCGCTCATAAATTACTGCTGAAAGCCTTGCGTCGGCCGAAAGGAGCCGGCGGCAGGCGTGGACAGGCACTGAACGATGACGGAACGTGTGAAACGGAAGATCGGACGATGGGTGGCAGGCGTGCTCGGCGCGCTGTTGATGCCGCTTGCGCTCGCGCAGCCGCCACACGGCGGTCATGGGTTCGGCGGCCACGGTTTCGGTGGCGGCGACATGCGCGCGTACGGTCAGCAGGCTGGCGGCGGGTTCGGTGGCGGGCCCGTCTGGCGCCGCGTTCCGCCCCCCGCCGGTGCACGCGCTGGCGGCGTGAGCAGCTACGGCTCCCGCTGGGGGCTGCGGCCGACGCCGTCGTACGGTCATTACGCCGCGCAAAGCCCGTATCGCCCGATCAGCGCCGACGCGCGCCAGATGCCGCGCCCGCCGGGCGGCGGCAACGTGCCGCTGCGCGCCGGTTCGATCCGCGCCGACGTCGCGCGCTACAACGAGGAGCGCGGCGGCCGTCCGATGCCGCCGCCCCGTTCGCAGGAAGAGCCCTCTCACTCGCCGTATTTCTCCCCGTTCTACCGAAACTGAGCGCCCGCGCGCTCGTCCTATGCCGGCTGATGCGAATTCGCCACAGTCGCGCGCAGATTTCCGCTGATTTTCCCGTCGCATTGCGCTATCTTTCGCGCCCGGCTCGCGTGCGCCACGCCGCCGTCCCGTCGCGCAACCGCTTTCGCGCGGGGCCGCCGCGGTGCATCCGGCCACGTATCGATTCCGCGAAGTTAATGCTGGCGCTATACCAGCAATAAGTGTGCGCAATTTTGACCGGACAAATGATCCGTAAAGATGGCTGCGCCCCATACGACGCAAGCACTCGGCTCCAAAAAACAACGCTCGCGCCACTTATCGACTATCCGACAAAACCTGGAGATCCCATGAAAGCATTCGCTCGCCGTGCGTCGCGCACGTCCGTCAAGCTGATCGCCGCGGCCGCCTGTGCGGCGGCTGCCGCACCCGTTTATGCGCAATCGAGCGTGTCGCTCTACGGGCAGGTAGACGAATGGGTCGGCGCAACCAAGTTCCCGGGCGGCGATCGCGCATGGAACGTGTCGGGCGGCGGAATGTCGACGTCGTACTGGGGCCTGCACGGCGCAGAGGATCTGGGCAACGGCTACAAGGCGATCTTCACGCTGGAAAGCTTCTTCCGCGCGCAGAACGGCCAGTTCGGCCGCTTCCAGGGCGACACGTTCTTCGCCCGCAACGCGTACGTCGGCATCAGCTCGCCGTACGGCACGGTGACGGCAGGCCGCCTGACGACGCACCTGTTCCTGTCGACGATCCTGTTCAACCCGTTCTACGACTCGTACACCTTCTCGCCGATGGTGTACCACGTGTTCCTCGGCCTCGGCACGTTCCCGACCTATCCGAGCGACCAGGGCGCGGTCGGCGATTCGGGCTGGAACAACGCGGTGTCGTACACGTCGCCTTCGTTCGGCGGACTGAATGGCAGCGCGATGTACGCGTTCGGCAACCAGGCCGGCGACAACGGCTCGAAGAAGTGGAGCGCGCAGTTCAACTATGCGAACGGCCCGTTCGCGGCGACTGCCATGTATCAGTACGTGAACTTCAACAACGGCCCGCGCGACCTGAGCGCGCTCGTCGCCGGGATGAAGAGCCAGGGCATCGCGCTGGTCGGCGCGACCTACGACCTGAAGCTCGTGAAGCTGTTCGGCCAGTACATGTATACGAAGAATGACCAGGTCGCGGGCAGCTGGCACGTGAACACCGCGCAGGGCGGCGTGTCGGTGCCGCTCGGCGTGGGCAACGCGATGGCGTCGTACGCATATTCGCGCGATGCAGGCGGCCTCGACCAGACGCGCCAGACCTGGGCCGTCGGCTACGACTACCCGCTGTCCAAGCGCACGGACGTCTACGCCGCGTACATGAACGACCACATCAGCGGCCTGTCGACCGGCAACACGTTCGGCGCAGGCATCCGCGCGAAGTTCTGACGCGCACGCGCGATCGGCGCGCCGGCCGCGCGCGGAAATCGCGCGTTCCGGCTGCATGTTTTCCCGCCCGAAACGGCGCCGCCACCCGCGGCGCCGTTTTGCCTTTGTTGACCTTTCTGTTTCCTCGCCTTTGTTACCCTATCTCGTAATTGGACCATTCCCCCGTCATTACGAGCTAGTTCGATGGATACCCTCGTCAGCATGAATGTGTTTCGCTACGTCGTCGAAGTGGGCAGCTTCGTCGGCGCGGCCGAGCGCATGCAGATGTCGGCTGCGATGGCGAGCAAGCACGTGATGCATCTCGAGCAGCAGCTCGGCGCGCGGCTGCTGCATCGCACGACACGACGCGTCGCGCCTACCGAGGCGGGACGCGAATACTACGAGCGCCTCGTGCAGGCGCTGTCTGAACTCGACGAAGCCGGGCAGGCCGTCGGTGCCGCGAGCGTGGTGCCGCAGGGCCGCCTGCGCGTGACGTCGCTGTCCGCGTTCGGGCTGCGGCACGTGATGCAGGCCGTCACCGATTACGCGGGCCGGTTCCCGGACGTGACCGTCGACATGACGCTGTCCGATCGCGTGGTCGACCTGATCGAGGAAGGCTACGACGTCGCGGTGCGCGCGGCGCCGAACGGATTGAAATCGTCGTCGCTGGTCGCACGGCAGATCGCGACCGCGCACATCCTGCTCGTCGCGTCGCCCGAGTATCTCGACAAGCACGGCACGCCCGCGACGATCGCCGATCTCGCGCATCACAACTACCTGCGGCGCGATTCGAATTCGACGATGCTCGACTCGCTCGTGATCGACGCGGCGGCCGCATCGCGCGTGACCCTCAACGGCAACCTGATCGTGAACCATCTCGAAGGGCTGCGTGCGGCCGTGCTCGCGGGCGCGGGCATCGCGCTGCTCGGCACCGAGGTGGTCGGCGACGACATCGAATCCGGCCGACTCGTGCCGGTGCTGCTCGATTCGGTGCCGCCGCACGAGGCGCCGATCTACGCGGTGTATGCGAGCCGCCGTCACGTGTCGGCTAAGGTGCGTTCGTTCGTCGATTTCCTCGCGGCGCGTTTCGAAGGCCAGTCGCTGTGTCCATCGATCGAGTCGCGCCTGCGCGTGCTGCCGATCACGCGGATCAAGCGCGCGGGCTGAGCCGCGTGTCCCGCGGCGGCGGGGCGATGAAAACAAAAAGCGCGAACCGCTGCGGTTCGCGCTTTTTGTTTGATCCGACGGAATTTGAGGTGGCGGATGCGGCGGCTGTGGCCGCCGCATCCGTCAGCGTGCGATGCCGAGCCGCGCCTTCGCGTCGTCGTACTCGCGCTTCAGGCGCTCGACGAGCGCACCCACGGTCGGCAGGTCGTCCATCAGCCCGACGCCCTGGCCGGCGCCCCAGATGTCCTTCCACGCCTTCGTCTTGTCGCCGCCGAAATTCATCTTCGTCTTGTCGGATTCCGGCAGCGCTTCCGGATCGAGGCCGGCTTTCTCGATGCTCTCGCGAATGTAGTTGCCGTGCACGCCGGTGAAGAGGTTCGTATAGATGATGTCGGACGATTTCGCGTTCAGGATCGCGTGCTTGTAATCGTCGATCGCGTGCGCTTCCTGCGTCGCGATGAAGCGCGTGCCCATGTACGCGAAATCGGCGCCCATCGCCTGCGCGGCGAGGATCGAGCCGCCGTTCGCGATCGAGCCGGACAGCACGATCGGACCATCGAAGATCTTGCGGACTTCGCCGACGAGCGCGAACGGCGACGTCGTGCCCGCGTGGCCGCCCGCGCCGGCCGCGACGAGGATCAGCCCGTCGACGCCGGCTTCGAGCGCCTTCTGAGCGTGGCGCAGGTTGATCACGTCGTGCAGCACGATGCCGCCGTAGCTGTGCACCGCGTCGACGATCTCGCGCGCCGGCGCGCGCAGGCTCGTGATGAAGATCGGCACCTTGTGCTCGACGCATACGCGCACGTCGTGTTCGAGCCGCGCGTTCGACTGGTGGACGATCTGGTTGACCGCGATCGGGCCGATCACCGCGTCCGGGTGTTTCGCCTTGTGGTCGGCGAGTTCCGACTGGATCTGCGTGAGCCACTCGTCGAGCAGTTCGGCCGGACGGGCGTTGAGCGCGGGGAACGAACCGACGATGCCCGCCTTGCATTGCGCGAGCACGAGTTCGGGGTAGCTGACGATGAACATCGGCGACGCGATGACGGGCAGCGTCAGGTTCTGCAGGACGGTGGGCAATGCCATGTGATGTCTCCAGTCTCCAGGGAGGGCCGGCGCCCGCGCGGTCGCGTTGACGCCGACACCATGCTTTGCGGTCGAACGATGATTCGAGTGTAGCTGCGGAACGAGATCGTTCATATTAATACGAACGGTCGTGCGATTCTACGCGAGCTTAACAAAATGCGCGGTGTGGCCGCAATCGAGTGAGTGTTCTCTTTCTACGGATTCTGGCTGCTGCCCCGCTGTGAAGATGCGCGAGCGCTCCTAAAATAGCCGCCATAACAAACCAACGAGAAATAAACCATGTCGTTTGAGGCGTTTGCACCGTTTCGCGTGACGGTGCAGGACACCGACATCTTCGGTGTCAAAGGAGGCGCGGGCCCGCCGCTCCTGTTGCTGCACGGGCATCCGCAAACCCACATGATCTGGCATCGCGTTGCCGCGACGCTCGCGAATCACTTCACGGTGATCGCCACCGACCTGCGCGGATACGGCGCGTCGGGCCGGCCGCCGAGCGACGCGCGGCACGCGCCGTATTCGAAACGTGCGATGGCGGCCGACCAGGTCGCCGTGATGCGGCATTTCGGCTTCGAGCACTTCCATGTGTGCGCGCACGATCGCGGCGCGCGTGTCGCGCACCGGCTCGCGCTCGATCACGCGGATGCCGTCGAGCGGATGATGCTGCTCGACATCGCGCCGACGCTCGCGATGTACGAGAAAACCGATCGCGCGTTCGCGACCGCGTATTTCCACTGGTTCTTCCTGATCCAGCCGGAGCCGCTGCCCGAGACGCTGATCGGCGGGCATACCGATGCGTATATCGAGCGCGTGATGGGCAACCGGTCCGCCGGGCTCGCGCCGTTCGCGCCCGAGGCGCTCGATGCGTACCGCGCCGCGCTCGCGCAGCCGGGCGCGGTGCACGCGATGTGCGAGGACTACCGCGCATCGGCGACGATCGACCTCGAGCACGATCGTGCCGATCTCGAGCGCGGCAACAAGGTCGCGTGTCCGCTGCGCGTGCTGTGGGGCGAGAAAGGGATCGTCGGCCGCTGCTTCGATCCGCTCGACGAATGGCGTCGCGTCGCGCGCGACGTCAGCGGCCGCGGGCTCGAATGCGGGCACTACATTCCGGAAGAGGCGCCCGTCGCGCTGATCGACGAACTGCTCGCGTTCTTCGAGGCGCGCGACCCGGCCGCATGAGGGCGCGGGCGGGCGGCGCGGGCCGTCCGCTCAGCGGTGTGCGCTGTCGTCCTCGACGAGCGGCGGCAGGCGGCGCGGCACGGGCGTCGATTTCACGATCGCGGTGCTCGTCTCCGCGCGCTCCGTCACCTTCGACAGGATGTCGTCCAGGTGCGCGATCGTGCGCAGGTAGAGCCGGCAGATGAAGCAGTCTTCGCCGGTCACCTTGTCGCATTCGACGAATTCGGGAATCCGCCGCAGCAACTCCTCGACCAGATGCAACTGGCCGGGCAGCGGCTTCACGCGGACGATTGCCTGCAGCGTGTAGCCGAGCGCGCGCGGGTCGAGCTCGACGGTGAACGCGGCGATCACGCCTTGCGCCTCGAGCCGCCGCACGCGGTCGGCGGTCGCGGGCGCCGACAGCCCGATCTGCCGCGCGAGCTCGCTGGTCGCGATGCGCGCGTCGTCGGCCAGCGCCGCGAGGATCGCGCGGTCGGTCGCGTCGAGCGACGCGACGGCGGGTGGGGAAAGGCGTTTCGGCATGATCGCTTTGCTTTCGAAGGTAAATCGGCTGATTCACTTCAGTTTAGCCATGGTTGCGGCGAAAGCAAGTTTCTAGAATCGAAGTCATCCACTCTCATCGACGGAGTTCAATATGGCCTCGAATGAAATTCGCCGCGGCGCCGCCGAAATGGTCGTCGCGATGATGATGTCCGGCACGATCGGCTGGCTCGTGATGTCGTCGCAGCAGCCGCTGACGAACGTCGTGTTCTTCCGCTGCCTGTTCGGCGCCGCGACGCTCGCGATCGTCTGCGCGGCGTTCGGCTTCCTGCGCCGCTCGCTGTTCTCGCTGCGGATGCTCGCACTTGCGACGCTCGGCAGCGTCGCGATCGTCGCGAACTGGCTGCTGCTGTTCGCCGCCTATTCGCGCGCGTCGATCTCGATGGCGACCGCCGTCTACAACACGCAGCCGTTCATGCTCGTCGCGCTCGGCGCGATCGTGTTCCGCGAACGGATCACCGCATCGACGATCGCGTGGCTCGCGCTCGCGTTCGCCGGGCTTGTCTTCGTGGTGCGCGTCGAGCCGGCCGTGCTCGCGGTGCCGGGCGAATATCTGGAAGGCGTCGCGCTGTCGCTCGGCGCGGCATTCCTGTATGCGATCTCGTCGATCGTCACGAAGCATCTGAAGGGCACGCCGCCGCATCTGCTCGCGCTGCTGCAGGCCGGCCTCGGCATCGTGCTGCTCGCGCCGTTCGCGCACTTCGATACGCTGCCCGCGACTGCCGGGCAATGGCTCGACCTCGTCGTGCTCGGCGTCGTGAACACGGGCCTGATGTATGTGCTGCTGTACGGCGCGATCCAGAAGCTGCCGACCGCGATGACAGGCGCACTGTCGTTCGTGTATCCGGTCGTCGCGATCGTCGTCGATCGTGTTGCGTTCGGGCAGACGCTCGCGTGGACGCAGGTGTTCGGCGCGCTGCTGATCCTGCTCGCGGCGGCCGGCGTGAATCTCGGCTGGCGCATCGTGCCCGCGCGTCGCACGGCGGTCGGCAACTGAAACGGTCGTACGATTCGGCGCTGCGACGGGGTACCGCCGCGGCTCGCCGGCGGCGGATTTCGGGTACGAGGATTGCGCGCGGATTGTGCTCGAAATGAGCCCGCGCGCACGCGCGAAAGACGCTGTAAGAAGTTGTAGGGAAACACCCGATGCGATGCGGCCGCGTCGCTCGTATCATGCGGGCTGTGACGTTGATCACGTTCACAGGATTCCGATCTCGATGCCGTTCGCCCGTGAGGCTGAACGGCTTTTTTTTTATGTGCCGCTCCCGGCGAGCATGCGCCGCCGCGCATCGAGCCGTGCGAGCAGCGCGCGCCGCGCGTCGTCGTCCGACGCACGCCACCCCTTGATCTCGTCGCGCGTGCGCAGGCAGCCCGCGCACCAGTCGGTGCGCGGATCGATCCTGCAGACGTCCGTGCACGGCGAGGCGACCGTGCCGACCGGCACCTGCACGTCGCTCATGCGTTGTCCCGCAAGGCGACGTCCGCGACCGGCGCGCCCGTCAGCGACACGAGTTCGTGCGGCGACAGGTTGAACACCGCGTGCGGATGGCCGGCGGCCGCCCACAGGCTGTCGAGCTCGAGCAGGTCGGCATCGATCAGCGTGACGGGTTCGACGAGATGGCCGATCGGGCAGACGCCGCCGATCGCATAGCCGGTGTTGTCGCGCACGAACTTCGCGTCCGCGCGGCCCACCTCGCCGACCTGCGCGGCAACCTTTTTCTCGTCGACGCGGTTGACGCCGCTCGCGACCACGAGCACGGGCGCGCCGTCCGACTGCCGGCGAAACAGGATCGACTTCGCGATCTGCGCGACCTCGCAGCCGAGCCCGGCCGCGGCTTCGGCCGACGTCTTGCCGGTTTCGGCGAGCATCACGATGCCTTTCGCATGGCCGCGCTCGCGCAGCAGCAGCGCGACTCTGCGCGCGGAATCGGGGAGGGAATCGAATGAAGCAGGTGTCGTCATGTTGAGGAATCCATGGAATGCCGGGGTCAGACGCAGGTCGCGGCGTCGGCCGCGCTCTGCGCCTTGGCGAGCAGCGCGCGACCGGCGCGCGACACGTTCGTGCGGCCGATCGCGTTCGAGATGAAGTCGCCGGCGGCGACGACCTGCGCGAGATCGACGCCGGTGTCGATGCCGAGGCCCTGCATCAGGTACAGCACGTCCTCGGTCGCGACGTTGCCGGTCGCGCCCTTTGCGTACGGGCAGCCGCCGAGGCCGGCGACCGACGCGTGAAAGATCTCGATCCCTTCGAACAACGCCGCGTAGATGTTCGCGAGCGCCTGGCCGTAGGTGTCGTGGAAATGGCCCGACAGGCGTTCGCGCGGGAACACGCGCGTGACGGCCGAGAGCACTTCGCGCGTGCGCTTGGGCGTGCCGACGCCGATCGTATCGGCGATGTCGATCTCGTCGCAGCCGAGCGCCGCGAAGCGTTCGACGACGTCGACGACCGACGCGACCGGCACCTCGCCCTGGTACGGGCAGCCGAGCGTGCACGACACGCTGCCGCGCAGCCGCAGGCCCGCGTCCTTCGCGGCCTTCGCGACGGGCTCGAAGCGCGCGATGCTCTCGGCGATGCTGCAGTTGATGTTCCGCTGCGAGAACGCCTCGCTCGCCGCGCCGAAGATCACGACTTCGTCGGCGCGTGCGGCGAGCGCGTTCTCGAAGCCCTTCAGGTTCGGCGTGAGCACCGAGTACACGGTGCCCGCGCGGCGCTCGATGCCGGCCATCACGTCGGCGCCGTCGGCCATCTGCGGTACCCATTTCGGCGACACGAACGACGCGGCCTCGATGTTGCGGAAGCCGGCGCGCGACAGGCGGTCGACGAGCGCGATCTTCACGTCGGTCGGCACGAAGGTCTTCTCGTTCTGCAGCCCGTCGCGCGGGCCGACTTCGACGATCTTGACGGCGGTGGGGAAGCTCATGGTTGTCTCCGGTTTTGTCTGTGTTCAGTAGCCGCGCGCGTAGTCGACGATGCCGCCGACGCGCTCGCCGCGCTCGAATGCGCGGATCTTGCCGGCGATCTGCTCGACGGCCTCCGCGCGCAGCGTTTCGGCCGAGCTGTGCGGCGTGATCGTGATGCGCGGCGCGCGCCAGAACGGATGGTCGTCCGGCAGCGGTTCGTGCTGGAACACGTCGAGCGTGGCCGCGGCGATCCGGCCGCTCGCGAGCGCGTCGAGCAGGTCGGCCTCGACGAGATGCGCGCCGCGCGCGACGTTGACGACGTACGCGCCGGGCGCGAGCCGCGCGAACGCGCGCGACGACAGGATGCCGTCGGTGTCGGGCGTGCTCGGCAGCAGGTTGACGAGCACCTTCGCGCCGTCGATGCACGCGTCGAACGCGCCGTCGCCGGCGAAGGTCGCGATGCCGTCGAGCTGCTTCGCGCTGCGGCTGTAGCCGCGCACCGGCAGGCCGAGCGCGGCGAGCGCGAGCGCAACCTGCGCGCCGAGCACGCCGAGGCCGAGCACGGCGACGGTGAACGTTGCGCGCGGATGCGGTTCGAGCGGGTGCCAGCGGCGCTCGCGCTGCTGCGCGTCGTATTCGTCGAAGCGGCGCAGGTAGCGCAGCACCGCGTGCGTCACGTATTCGACCATCTGCTGCGCCATGCCCGAATCCTCGAGCCGCACGAGCGGCACGTGCGCGGGCAGCGTGCCCGGATGCGCGCGGTCGAGCGCGAGCAGCGCGTCGACGCCCGCGCCGAGGTTGAAGATCGCGCGCAGGCCGTCGCGCGGCGCGAACAACTCGCGCGGCGCGCGCCACACGAGCGCGTAGTCGGCGGCGGCCGTGTCGCCCGGTTGCCATGCGCGCAGTTCGGCTTCCGGCAGCGCGTGCGCGATCTCGTCGCGCCACGCGGCGGCTTCCTGGTGCGGGGAATAGAACAGGATCTTCATTGCATGACTTCGCGCGCGCCGGCGAGGCTCGTCACGGGAACGGCGAGAGGGGCCGGGCGCAGCGCGCCGGCGGGCGTAGCGGACATCGGGCGTCTCCTGACGACCGGGCCCGGCGCGTCGGCGCCCGGCCCGGTTCCGTGTGAAGCTGACGGGAAGCCCACATTCTACGGTTTCGACGCGAATTGCGCCGTTGCGCGGGCCGGCGCGCGCAAAAGCAAAGCACAAAATATTGGTTCGGCCGCCGGGCGCCGCGCGCCACAATCGAAACTCGTCTTCAAGCAAGCGAGGGCAATCATGCGCGCATGCAGCAAATCGGCGTGGCCGCCGCGGCTCGTCACCGTACCGGGCCTGCACGGCAGCGAAGGCGCTCACTGGCAGACCTGGCTCGAGCGGCAGTTCCCGCGCTCGCTGCGCGTCGAGCAGGACGACTGGGATGCCCCCGATCTCGCGCGCTGGGCGCAATCCGTGCGCGCGCTGCTCGACCGCGAGCGCGGCCCGTTCGTGCTCGCCGCGCACAGCTTCGGCTGCCTCGCGGCCGCGCATGCGCTCGCGCAGTGGCCGCATGCCGGCGATGTCGCGGGCGTACTGTTCGTCGCGCCCGCCAGCCCGAAGAAATTCACGTTTGCCGGGCCGTTCGACGCGCGCCGGCTCGCGGTGCCGTCGATCGTGATCGGCAGCGAGACCGATCCGTGGATGCCGCTCGCCGATGCGCGCACGCTCGCGCAGCGCCTGGGCAGCGCGTTCGTGAACCTTGGCGATGCCGGGCACATCAATACGGCGGCCGGTTTCGGGCCGTGGCCGCGCGCGAAGTATTTCATCGACACGCTCGTCCATTGCGCGGCGCCGCTGCGCTTTCGCGATGCGGACGACGGCTTCGAGGCCGCGCTCGTCGACCGTGCGCTCGCACACGCGGTCTGACGGGCGGGGCGGCTGCTGCCCGCCACGCTGTTCACCTCGGTTCTGCGGTCGGGGGGCGGAAACGGCGCGATCAGCTCGGCGAAGATGCAGCGGTGGCCGACGCGGCCGCGTTCGACGCGGGCTTCGCGTCGTCGTCGTCATCGGGCGGGTAATGCACGACGGGCGGCGCGAGCGGCGCGGCACCGGACGCGGCGGCATTCGCGCTGGCATCGCTGTTGAACGCGCTGGCGGAGCCGCTCGATGCGCCGGCCTGCTGCGATGCGTCGGCCGCGTGCGCGTCGTGCGGCGCGTCGTCGCTGCAGGCGGCGACCAAAGCGGCGGCACAAAGAACGACGAAGACGGAAACGCGACGCATGACTTCTCTCCTGGCAGGCTGATCGGGAAACGTTTTCGAGTATGCCGGTGCGATGCGACGTTTCGGTGAATCGTTTGCGACCGGCACGTGATCGCGAAATGCTTTCGTCAAACTAACGAATTACTTTCGTGCGCGCATGCAGCCGGCATGCGGCCATCGCCGGCCGCCGTCTGTCAGCGCCGCGGCGTCCTGCGCCGCACTTCGCTGCGCAGCCAGTCGAGCCAGGTGCGGATCGCCGCTTCGTGCGGATGGCCGGGGCGCCACACGACGTAGTGCGCATACACGTCGGTCACGCGCACCGTCGACACGCGCACGAGCGTGCCGGCCGCGAGTTCGGGCTCGATCAGCGAGCGGCGTGCGAGTGCGACGCCGCGCCCTTTCAGCGCCGCGTCGATCAGCGCGTTCGCATCGGTGAAGCGCGGCGCGCGCGCGGATTCGGTGAGGTCGAGCCGCGCGGCCTGGAACCACGGTTCCCACGGTTGCGCGGGATGGCGCAGCAGCGTCGCGCGCACGAGATCGGCCGGCGCGCGCGGCACGACGCCGTCGCGATTGCGGTACGTGGGGCTCGCGACCGGAAAGATCGTCTCGTTCATCAGCTTCTCGGCGACGACGCCCGGCCACGTGCCGGGCCCGTAGCGCAGCGCGACGTCGATGCGGTCGCGCTTGCGCAGCGGCGCGAGCGTCGCGTCCGGGTGCAGCGCGATCGCAATGTGCGGATGCGCGGCCGAGAAGCGCGGCAGGCGCGGTGCGAGCCAGCGCTCGGCGACGCTCGGCAGCACGCTGACGTTCAGCGTGACGTCGCAGGTGCGCGGGCGGCTGCGCACGGCGAGCGTCGGCTCGAATGCGCGTTCGAGCACGCTCAGGCCCTGGCGCACCTGCAGCGCGAGCGCGTGCGCGGCGTGCGTCGGTGTCGCGCCGTTGCGCTCGCGCGTGAAGAGCGGATAGCCGAGCTGCGCCTCGAGCGTGCGGATGTGCTGGCTGACCGCGCCTTGCGTGAGTGCGAGTGCATCGGCCGCGCGCGTGAAGCTCTGCAGCCGCACGGCGGCCTCGAACGCACGCAGCGTCTGCAGCGGAGGGAGGTGGATACGTCGCATGCGGGTATTAGTAACACTAATGTCCGAGCACGACAATTCATCGTTTGCGGCGCCCGGCCACGCATTCCTACACTCGGTTCAGTCTTCCACAGCCCGGTCGGGCCATACCATCATGAACGCATATCGTCTCTATCTTTCGCCGGGCGCGTGCTCGCTTGCCGCTCACATCGCGCTGGAGGAAACCGGCGCGCCGTTCGACGTCGAGATCGTCTCGGTGCAGAAGCAGCAGAACCTCGAAGCGCGCTATCTCGCGATCAACGCGAAGGCGCGCGTGCCCGTGCTCGCGATTCCGGGTGAGCCGCGCGTGCTGACCGAAACGCCCGCGATCCTCACGTATCTCGCGCGCCGTTATCCGGATGCGCAATTGCTGCCGCTTGGCGATCCGCTGCGCGAGGCGCGCTGCCATGAATGGCTCGCCTGGCTGGTCGGCTGGGTGCATGGCGTCGGCTACGGCGCGCTGTGGCGGCCAGGCCGCTTCATCGGCGACCCGGCCCTGCACGGTGCGGTCAGCGAGCACGGTCGCGGCACGATCGATGCCGCGAACGAGAAGATCGAAGCCGCGCTCGCCGACGGCCGCACGTGGGCCGAACCGGGCGGCCATTCGATCGTCGATCCGTTCCTGCTCGTGCTGTATCGCTGGGGCGTCGCGATCGGGCTCGACATGACGCGGCATCCCGCGTGGACCGCTCATGCGCAGCGCGAGGCCGAACGGCCGGCCGCGCGGCGCGCGCTGGCGCGCGAGGCGGGCTGACGGATGCGCGAGCGTCGGTGCGTGCGCGGCGATGCCCGGCGTGCAACATGCGGCGCGCTATCGCGCGGCGAACAGCGGATAGGTCGCGCCGGCGACCAGCGCGGCCGCGAGCCAGACCATGCCCCACGAACTGACGGCGAGCAGCGGCGGAATCGCGAGCGGCGTCGCGAACAGCCCGAGGTAGACGATCGTGTTCGCCATCCCGAGCGCGGTGCCCGCGTGGTTCGCGCCGGCGAGCGTCGCGAGCTCCGTGTACGCGACGCCGTGCCATGCCGATACGCAGACGCCCGCGAACACGAGAATCGCGACGATCGCCGCGAGCGGCACGTGTGGGCTGCCGGCCGTCACGGCGGCAAGCAGCGCGAACGACCCGGCGGCGACGAGCACCGAACCGCGCAGGTACGCGCGGCGGTTGCCGTGCCGGTCGGTATGACGGCCGCTCCAGACGCGCATCACCATCGCGCCGAGCTGCAGCGCGACCATCGCCGCGCTGATGCCGGCGAGGCCGAGCCGGCCGAAGTCGTGCAGGAACACCGTCGCGAACGTGAGCACCGCGAACTGCGGCGTGCACAGCAGGCCCATGCCGAGCACGATGCGCCACACGCGGCCGCTCGCGAGCGGGCTGCGCGTTTGCCGGGCGGGCTGCTGCTGTTCGACGGGACGATGCACGGTGCCGTGCACGGCGGCCGGCGCGGCGGGCGGTTCGTGCAGCCAGCGCCAGGTCAGCGCGGCCGATCCCGCGCACAGCAGCATCAGCGCACCGAATACCGCGGCGAAGCCGAGATGCGACGCGAGCGACGGCAGCAGTGCCGCGCCGATGCCGCCGCCGAGCGGCACGGCCGTCTGGCGGATGCTCATCGCGAGGCCGCGTTCGCGCTCGCCGAACCAGCGCATCACCGCGCGCCCGCTCGACCCGTTCACGCTGCCGCCAAGCAGGCCGACGCAGCTCATCATCGCGACGACGCGCATCAGCGGCGGCACCGCGTGCGCGGTCGGGACGATCGTGCACACCATCAGCGCGAGCATCGCGGCCGTCGCGACGAGCCCGCTCAGCAGCACGCGGCGATCGCCGAAGCGGTCGGCGGCGATCCCCCACGGCAGCTCGGACAGCGCGACGCCGAAGCCGAGCGCGCCGAGCACGAGGCCGAGCGCGCCGTTGTCGAGGTGATAGGCCGTGCGCATCCACACGGCGGTGGTCGGAATGCCGGCCGCGGCGGCCGAAAAGCTCATGTTTGCGGCGACGCCGGCCGCCAGCACGCGCCAGCGGTGGGCCGGCCCGCGCGCGGGCGAGGAGGGGGAAGCGAAGCAGGTGGTATCCATGGCGACAGGCCCGGTTGGAAATTGACATCGACAGTCTGGCGGCCTACATTCATCCTGAAAATCGGAAAGTTTTTGATGAATCGTTCGATAAAACAGGATGATTGACGTGCCCGGACAAGACCTTCCCCGTGGTGGCGGCGAGCCGCTCGCGATGGCCGATGCCGCGCAGGCAAGGCCCAATTTCGACGTGGCGGCGCTGCGTAGCCTCGTCGCGGGCGTGGATCTCGGCAGTTTCGCGAAGGCGGCCGACCGCGTCGCGCGCTCGTCGTCGGCGGTGAGCGCGCAGATCCGCAAGCTCGAGGAGCAGGCCGGCACGCCGCTGTTCGTGAAAGCCGGGCGCGGGCTCGCGCTGACCGATGCCGGCGACGCGATGCTGCGTTATGCGCGGCGGATGATCGAGCTGAACGACGAGGCGGCCGCGGCCGTGCGCGGCGTGAATCTCGACGGCTGGGTGCGCGTCGGGCTGCAGGAGGATTTCGGCGAGGCGATCCTGCCCGACGTGCTCGGGCGGTTTGCGCGCGCGCATCCGAAGGTGAGGATCGAGGCGCGCGTGGCGCGCAATGCCGAACTGCTCGACCGGCTCGATGCGAACCAGCTCGATCTCGCGCTCGTGTGGGGCGACCCGGCGTCGGCGGCGCTCGTGTCTCGGGCAGGGATCGACAGCGAAGCGATCGCGCAGGTGCCGATGCAATGGATCGGCGCGGCGGGCGCGGGCGGTTTCGGGATGCCGGACGGCGGCGGGGACGGCGCGGAAGACGGTGCGGCAGCGGTTACGCGCGGCGAAACGGGTTGCGAAGCGGGCGGCCGTGCCGTGCGCGCGCCTGGCGAGCCGCTGCCGCTCGTCGTGTTCGACCGGCCGTGCCGGTTCTTCGGCGCGGCGACCGATGCGCTCGACCGCGCGGGTGTGCCGTGGCGCGTCGCATTCACGACGCCGAGCCTCGCCGGGCTATGGGCGGCGGCGGCGGCCGGCCTCGGGCTGACGGTGCGCTCGCACTACGGGCTGCCCGCGTCGGTGCGCGTGCTCGACGCGGCGTCGTCCGGGCTGCCGGAGCTGCCGCGCCTGCCGCTGATCCTGCTGCGGCGCACGTCGTCGGCGACGCCGACCGTCGACCGGCTCGCGCGGATCGTGACGCAGGCGGTGCGGGATGCGACGGAGGGGGCGGGGGCGGCACTGGCGGCCTGACGAAACGTACGATTGCCGCGGCGGTTCGCGACTCGGCAGCCCCTCGGCCGATCGGACGAATGGATCGACCGGGCGAACCTGACTACAGTGATGGTCACCCGAAACGGAGGTCATCATGCAAAACGCGAACATTCCCGACGCCAGTGCGATCGATCCATCGCAACGGGCTGATTCCACGATCCGCGATGACGGGGCGTCAGCCGATCGACTCGCGCCTGCCAAGCCGCCCATTCGGTTCGGCGTCCTGCAAGGGCAGGCCTGGATCGCGGACGACTTCGACGCTCCGCTGCCCGATTACCTGCTGGATGCTTTCGAAGGGCGCTGACGCGGCTGTTGCTCGATACGCACATCTTTTTGTGGATCGTGACCAATGACCCCAAGCTCAGCACGCGGGCGCGCGGACTGATCTCGGCCGCCGACGAACGTTTCGTCAGCAGCGCGAGTATCTGGGAGGCCGCCATCAAGGCCGGCTTGAGGAAGCTCGACATTGACGTGGGCAAGCTGATTCGCTCGATCAGCGCAAGCGGGATTCGCGAGCTACCGGTTCGGGCCGTGCATGGGGCAGCAGTCCGTGATTTGCCTCACTACCATCGCGCCCCGTTCGATCGCTTGCTGGTCGCGCAGGCACGGCACGAACCGCTTCAGTTCGTGACCGCCGACGCCCTTCTTGCACGGTACGGCCTGTCTCTGGTTCCGACAGTTTGAAATAATCCGTCGGGCCGAAACGCTTCTGTCGCCAGCGCTCCACGCGGCGTTGACGCTTATGCCGCCGCGACGTCCGGCTCGATTTCGTCGAGTGCCGCGAAGATGGCTGCCAGCCGCTCTCGCAACCCGTCGCTCGCCGGCACGAACGGCAGCCGCAATCCGTCCTCGCACCACCCTTGCGCAGCCAGCACGGCCTTCACCGGCGCCGGGTTCGGCTCTGCGAACAGCGCCGCGACGAGCGGTTGCAGCGCGACAGACAGGCGCCGAGCATCGGTGAGCCGCCCGTCGCGCAGCAGCGCATGGATGCGCACATGCCATTCGGGCAGCACGTGCGCGCTGCTGGCAATCGCGCCGTGCGCACCGGCGCATAGTGCCGCGAAGTTCTGGTTGTCGTCGCCGGACAGGATCGCGAGCGGCGTGTCGTGCACGAGCCGGCTCATCCGGTCGAGCGTGCCGCCGCATTCCTTGATGCCCGCGACGCGCGGGTCGCGCGCGAGCGCCTGCAGCGTTTCCAGTTCGACGTTCACACCGGTGCGGTACGGGATGTTGTAGACGAGCACCGGCAGGTCGGCCGCGTCGACGATCGCCTCGACATGGCGGCGGATGCCGTCCTGCGTCGGCCGCACGTAGACGGGCGGCGTGACGAGCAGCCCGTCGGGCCGCAGCGCGGCGAGTTCGCGCGCGCGGGCCGCCGCGACATGCGTCGCGCTCGCGGTCAGCCCGACGACGATCGGCAGGCCAGGCGCCGCATCGCGCAGCGTCGCGAACACGGCATCCTGTTCGCGTGCGTCGAGCAGCACGCCTTCACCGGTCGTCGCGCCCGCGACGAAACCCGCGATGCCCGCGGCCGCATAGTGGCGCGCGAGTCGCGCGAGCGCCGCATGATCGACTTCGCCGTGGTGAAACGGCGTGATGATCGGCAGCCAGATACCTTCGAAACGTGTGTGCATGCAAAGCCTCATGGTGGAAACGGAGTGGGAAGGAACCGTTCCGCCGGCGGAGTGCCGGAACGAGGCATGCGGGCAAGGAGAAAGAAACGACCTGCGGGCATCCCGTCCGGCATTCGCCTGACGGGACGCGACGTCCCCGTCAGTCGAGGAGTCGTTTTTTCAGTTTCAGCCCGGCCGCGCGCGTACCTGCCGCGACGGCGGCGAGGATTGAGAGCGAACGCAGGGCAGCGGACATGGATGAACCGTGAAGTGGGCTGAACGGCGATCTTAACACCGGATCTGGCGCGCACGCGAGCGTCCGCCGCCGTTTAGCAGGATTCGAGATTTGCTTTCCACGACTGATTGGAAAGCGCGCCGCGGCCGGCCGCTAGAATGCCCGCTTACGTTTCGATGACAGCGCGTACGCGTGCCGTCACGCACATTCACCACCACTGGAAACGGGGCATATCACGATGGCAAGCATCAAGGGGATCGGTCGCTGGCTGCACACGGGCGCGGCGGCGGCGCTGGTCGTGGCGGCGACGGCTGCGCACGCGGACACGTCGATCCTGAACGTGTCGTACGACGTGACGCGCGAGCTGTACAAGGACATCAATGCGAGCTTTGTCGCCGCGTACAAGCAGAAGACCGGCGAGACGGTCGCGCTCAAGCAGTCGCACGGCGCGTCGAGCGCGCAGGCGCTGTCGGTGCTGCAGGGGCTGCAGGCCGACGTCGTGACGATGAACCAGCCGAACGACATCGACCTGCTCGCCGAGCGCGGCCAGCTGCTGGCGAAGGACTGGCGCGCGCGCTTCCCGGACAACAGCTCGCCGTATTCGACGACGATGGTGTTCCTCGTGCGCAAGGGCAACCCGAATGCGATCAAGGACTGGAGCGATCTCGCGAAGCCGGGCGTCCAGGTGATCATCGCGAACCCGAAGACGTCGGGCAACGGCCGCTACGCGTATCTCGCCGCGTGGGGCTTCCAGAAGCAGAAGGGCGCGACCGACCAGCAGGCGCTCGACTTCGAGAAGGCGATCTTCCGCAACGTGCCGGTGCTCGACTCGGGCGGCCGAGGCGCCACGACGACGTTCACGCAGCGCGGCATCGGCGACGTGCTGGTCACGTTCGAGAACGAAGTCGCGCTGATGGACACCGGCGCGTCGGGCGCGCAGTTCGACGCCGTGTACCCGTCGGCGAGCATCCTCGCGGAGCCGCCCGTCGCCGTCGTCGACAAGGTCGTCGACAAGAAGGGCACGCGCAAGGTCGCGCAGGCGTATCTCGACTACCTGTACACGCCGGAAGCGCAGGAGATCATCGCGCGGCACCATCTGCGCCCGCGCGACGCGAACGTGCTGAAGAAGCATGCAGCCGAGTTCAAGTCGCTGAAGACGTTCAGCGTCGAGCAGGTCTTCGGTAGCTGGGCGAACGCGCAGAAGACCCATTTCGCCGACGGCGGCACGTTCGACCAGGTGATCGTCGACCGGAAGTGACAGCGGCGCGCACCGCGCGCTTGTCCGCACGATGACGATGCAGCCGGCCGCTTTCATGCGGCCGGTTTTTTTTGACGCTGCGCGGCCGCACGCGTCCGGCCGCGCGGCAAATTTCCATTCCGAATCGGCACGCATTCCCGGCCGCCGCCGCGCGTGCTACGCTCATCGCCTTCCTGCAACCGGCACCGCGCGATGAACGTCGATTCGTCCTCCCCCGCCTCCCGCGGCCGTGGCCGCAAGCTCTGGTCGGGCACCCGCCCGGTGATCGCGTACGGGATGCCGCCGCTCGGCTGGCGCGACTTCTATCACCGCGCGCTGACGGTGAGCTGGCCCGTGTTCTTCCTGTCGCTCGCGGTGCTGTTCCTGCTGCTCAACGGCGGTTTCGCGATGCTCTACATGCTCGGCCACGCGCCGATCGCGAACCAGTCGCCGGCGGGGTTCGGCGGCGCGTTCTTCTTCAGCGTCGAGACGCTCGCGACCGTCGGCTACGGCGACATGCATCCGCAGACTACTTATGCGCACCTGGTCGCGACGTTCGAAATCTTCGTCGGGATGTCGAGCATCGCGCTGGCCACGGGGCTCGTGTTCGCGCGGTTTTCCCGGCCGCAGGCGAAGATCCTGTTCGCGCGCTATGCGATCGTGCGGCCGCTGAACGGCCGAATGACGCTGATGGTGCGCGCCGCGAACGCGCGCCAGAACGTGATTGCCGAGGCGCAGGCGAAATTGCGGCTGATGCGCGTCGAAGGCACGCACGAGGGCTACTCGCTGCGCAAGATCCACGACCTGCCGCTCGTGCGCAGCGAGCATCCGATCTTCCTGCTCGGCTGGAACCTGATGCACGTGATCGACGAATCGAGCGCGCTGTTCGGCGAGACGCCCGAATCGCTCGCCGCGCGCGACGCGTCGCTGCTGATCACGATCGAGGGCTCGGACGAGACGACCGCGCAGGTCATGCAGGCGCGTCACTCGTGGGCGCATGGGGAGATCCGCTGGCGTCATCGTTATGTCGACCTGATGCACGACGAAGACGGCGTCACGCACATCGACTACACGCATTTTCACGACATAGTGCCGGTCGACGCCGACACCGACGAGCGCGGTTCGCCGGGCGTGGTGGTCGACGCGGGCGCGGCGGCGCAGGGGCCGGCTGCGTAGGTGTGCTCGCGGGGCGGCGGGCGCCGCCCCGCATGCGTCACGCGTGCAGCAGACGCGCCGCTTCGCGTTGTTCGATCGCGACCGCGCGGCGGAACGCGTCGCGGTCCTCGGCTCGCGCGACGTAGTCGCCGAGCACGCCTTCGTGCGGCAGCAGATGCGCGTCGAACGCGATCTTCAGCGTGCTGGCGAGCAGCAGGTCGGCCGCGGTGAAGCGGTCGCCGACGAGCCAGGGGCTGTGGGCGAGCGTCTGCGCGAGTGCGCGCTGCACGCGCGTGATGTTGCCCCAGCCGAACGCGACCGGATTGCCCGATGCGCCCGTGAACTTCTCGGCCATCGCCGGCTCGAGGCAGGTCGGCGTGAAGAACATCCATTGCAGGAAACGGCCGCGCAGCGGATCGTCGGGCGCGATGCCGAGCCCGGCGCCCGGGCAACGGTCGGCGAGATAGAGCAGCACGGCGCCTGATTCGGCGAATGGCGCGCTGCCGTCGTCGAGCGCGGGCAGCTTGGCCATCGGGTTGACCTGCACGAACGCGTCGCTGCCCTGTTCGTGCGAGCGCAGGTCGATCGGCACGAGTTCGTACACCACGCCGATTTCCTCCAGCATCCACAACGCCCGGAATGCCCGGGTCTTCGGCCAGTAGTAGAGCTTCATCGCGCCTCCGCGTTTGGGTGCAGGCAGGGTCCGGTGGATGCTCAAGCGTACCCGAGCGCAGGAGGTTCGGACAGGGGCGCCCGGCTAGGGGCGCCCGGCTAAGGGTGGCCGGCTGGGGGCGCCCGACCAGGGGCGGCCCGCTGAGCGTGTCTCATCCGGTGTGTTGTGTCGGATATGAATCGGGTGGAAGGCCGGTGCTACAAGGATTCTTCGAATAACTAGTTATATTGAAACTAGTTATGAATAACGTCGAAAAATCCCGGTGTAAGCCTGCGTCACTACAATGCACCGCCTCTCCCGCTGCACTCGTGCACATGGCAGTGCAGGCATTCATCCGTGATCGCGACGCTTCGCGCAACGCGGGAATCTTCAACCCGGCGCCGCTGCCGCGCGCCCACCGCCGGTTCGACCGCGCATGGAGACAAGCAACGAATGGCAAACGACGATCGCACCACGATCATTCCGCGAAGAACGCCGGAATCGGCGGCCATGGTGGCCGAGGTCAAGCGAGCGATGGCGATCACCGCGCGGCTCAACCGTCTGACGTTCGACGATGCGGCAGACGTTCGAACGTTGTTCAGCGAACTGATCGGCGCGCAGGTGGACGACGGCTTCGTGCTGATCCCGCCGTTCCATGCGACGGGCGGCGCCGGCATGAAGATCGGGCGCAACGTGTTCGTCAACCAGAACTGCACGTTCTACGATCTGGGCGGGCTCGAGATCGGCGACGACGTGATGATCGGGCCGAACGTCAGCCTCATCACGTCCGGCCATCCGGTCGAACCTTCCCGGCGGCGCGACTTCGTCGTCGCGAAGCCGATCGCGATCGAACGGAACGTGTGGATCGGCGCGGGTGCGACGATCATCGGCGGCGTGACGGTGGGCGAGCATTCGGTCGTCGCGGCCGGGGCCGTCGTGACCAGGGACGTTCCGCCGAATACGCTGGTCGGCGGCAATCCGGCAACGGTCATCCGTTCGATTGCCGAGTGAGGTTGCCCGGAGTGCGTGTCGGCTTGAGTCAGCGCAATGGGCCGGATGTGGACAACTCACCCCCAAGGCGACTCGAAACGCTGTGCATTTGAATGGTGAGGGTGCCGCCAAGGCTGTCTGGACAAGGCTTTCCGGCTACTACCGGATTGCTGCGCATCGATGCGCAAATCGCTTCAGCCGATGTGCCGACAAACGTTCCTTCGCGCGATCCGTTGTGGATATCCGCGCACCGAAACGACTCGCAGCCCTGTGCATTTCACCGGTGAGGATGACCGGATACCGCGTAATGCAGGAAGAGGGGTGTGGATAACCGACCCGCGGTACGACGCGAAATGCTGTGAAATTCAGCGGTGAGTGTCGGCGCCTGATCGCGCGACGCGCCTGTTCCGGCGCGGCTTCCCGAACCTTGGTGTGATTCGGAGCGCCGCGCATTCTAGCCGAACGCGCGAATGCGTGACCGAACCGCGAATGTGTCCCGGGCTGGATATCCGGTTCCGGAAGTTACTCGACGGGCCGTGCATTCTAACGGTGAGAGTGGGTGTGTGGTCCGGCAACGAGCAGATTTCATTGCGCGTCTCAACCTTCTCGAGCGACTCGAAGCGCTGTGTAATTCAATGGTGAGCGTGAGTGCGCTATCGGCGGACAGCCGGTCAAGACGCGGCCGTTCGGCCGACAGCGCCGTCTGAATCGCCGCGCATTTCAGGCTCGAGAGCGAGCACGCTATCGAGGGCAACGCGGATTCTCGTGTGGATATCCGGCCAACCAAACGACTCGCGGCACTGTGTATTTCGAAGGTGAGCGTCGACGCCCGATCGGACAGCGTGCCGATGCCGGCGTGGACTTCCGGTCGTCGTGGTCCTTGGAAACGCACTTTCATGGCTGATCAAAGGATTCGCGTCCATGTGGATATCCGCCTCTCCGGGCCACTCGAAGCGCTGTGATTTTCGACGGTGAGGGTGTGTGCGAGATCGGACGGCAGTGCAGGTCCGGGCGGTGGACAACCACCACCGCAGCCACTCGAAGCGCTGTGATTCTCAGCGGTGAGGGTGCACTTGAGACCGGACGACAGAGGCAGTTCGGGCGGCGGACAACCATCACCACAGCGACTCGAAGCGCTGCGGTTTTCAACGGAGAGGATACGCTTGAGACCGGACGACAGAGGCAGTTCGGGTGGTGGACAACGACCACCGCAGCCACTCGACGCGCTGTGATTTCCGACGGTGAGGGTGCGCGCGAGACCGGACGACAGAGGCAGTTCGGGCGGTGGACAACCACCGCCACAGCCACTCGAAGCGCTGTGGTTTTCAACGGTGAGCGCGACCCCACGACTGCGCAGCATGTCTGTTCCGGCGTCGATATCGGGCGAACGAACCCACTCGTGCTCCTGTGTATCCGATCGGTGAGAGTGAACCGCGGATCGACGAAAAGAGCCGCTCCCGATGTGGATATCCACCGCCGAAACTCACTCGCCGCGCTGTGAATTTCAACGGTGAGCGTCGGCGCCCGAGCGAAACGGATACCGATCACGGATGTGGACATCCCGTCCCCAACGCCACTCGAAACGCTGTGCAATCGAACGGTGAGCGCGCGAGCCCGATCGGCCGAAGGGCGCAGCATTGTGGACATCCCGCGCCCCGACCAATCGGAATGCTGTGCATTTCAATGGTGAGGGTGACCGCCTCCGACAGCTGAAACCCTTATCACACGAGGCGTGAGCGCCCGCCGCCGCGCCGGCCGATTGCCTTCGGGCCGCACCGGTTGTTCCACCAAACCACCCGACCGTCCCGACCCCCCGCCCATCCCGCTCCGCCACCGCGCGCGAAAACTCTCTCAAATCCCGATAAAAAGCTGCGCAGTTTTTCTCGCTGCGGGCCCGCCCGAGCAAGAAGAGAAAAAACATTCTCGTCTGCGCGCGAAAAAATAGAGCCATTCGCTGGCGCCGATCACGCGTCGTCCGACGCCCCGCCGCGCAGCCCAGAACAGCACAGCACAATCAGGAGACTTCCCCCATGACCGCCCGCTTGCCCGTCGACGGCCCGCCCGCCCTGTCCGACTACCGCCTGACCGACAACCTGACCGCGACGCGCGGCCGGATCTTCCTGACCGGCACGCAGGCGCTGGTCCGCCTGCTGCTGATGCAGCGCACGGTCGACACCGAACAGGGGCTCAACACGGCCGGCTTTGTCAGCGGCTATCGCGGCTCGCCGCTCGGCATGGTCGACCAGCAGTTGTGGAAAGCGCAGAAACTGCTCGACGGCAGCGGCGTGCGCTTCCTGCCCGCGATCAACGAGGAACTCGGCGGCACGGCCGTGCTCGGCACGCAGCGCGTCGAGGCCGATCCCGAGCGCACGGTCGAGGGCGTGTATGCGATGTGGTACGGCAAGGGCCCGGGCGTCGATCGCGCCGGCGACGCGCTGAAGCACGGCAATGCGTACGGTTCGTCTCCGCACGGCGGCGTGCTCGTCGTCGCGGGCGACGACCACGGCTGCGTATCGTCGTCGATGCCGCACCAGAGCGACTTCGCGATGATCGCGTGGCACATGCCGGTCGTGAACCCGGCGAACATCGCCGACATGCTCGAATTCGGCCTGTACGGCTGGGCGCTGTCGCGCTACTCGGGCGCCTGGGTCGGTTTCAAGGCGATCTCGGAAACGGTCGAGTCGGGCTCGACCGTCGATCTCGACGCGCTGCAGACGCAGTGGCCGGCACCGGCCGGCTTCACGCCGCCGCCGGGCGGCCTGCACAACCGCTGGCCCGACCTGCCGAGCCTCACGATCGAGGCACGTCTCGCCGCGAAGCTCGACGCGGTGCGCCATTTCGCGCGCACCAACAGCATCGACAAGTGGATCGCACCGAGCGCGCAGGCGAACGTCGGCATCGTCACCTGCGGCAAGGCGCACCTCGACCTGATGGAAGCGCTGCGCCGTCTCGACCTGACGGTGGCCGACCTCGACGCGGCCGGCGTGCGGATCTACAAGGTCGGCCTGTCGTATCCGCTCGAGATGACGCGCATCGAGACCTTCGTCGACGGGCTCGCCGAAGTGCTCGTGATCGAGGAGAAAGGCCCGGTCATCGAGCAGCAGATCAAGGATTACCTGTACAACCGCACGGAAGGCGCGCGTCCGCGCGTGCTCGGCAAGCACGACGCTGCCGGCGCCTGCCTGCTGTCCGAGCTCGGCGAGCTGCGCCCGTCGCGCATCCTGCCGGTGTTCGCCGAATGGCTCGCGCGGCACAAGCCGGCGCTCGACCGCCGCGAACGCGTCGTCGATCTCGTCGCGCCGCAGATCCTGTCGAACGAGGCCGACGCGGTGAAGCGCACGCCGTACTTCTGCTCGGGCTGCCCGCACAACACGTCGACGAAGGTGCCGGAAGGCTCGATCGCGCAGGCCGGCATCGGCTGTCACTTCATGGCGTCGTGGATGGAGCGCGACACGACGGGGCTGATCCAGATGGGCGGCGAGGGCGTCGACTGGGCCGCGCACGCGATGTTCACCAACACGAAGCACGTGTTCCAGAACCTCGGCGACGGCACCTACTTCCACTCGGGCATCCTCGCGATCCGCCAGGCGGTCGCCGCGAAAGCGAACATCACGTACAAGATCCTCTACAACGACGCGGTCGCGATGACGGGCGGCCAGCCGGTCGACGGCAGCATCTCGGTGCCGCAGATCGCGCGGCAGGTCGAGGCGGAAGGCGTGTCGCGCTTCGTCGTCGTGTCCGACGAACCGGAGAAGTACGACGGCCATCACGGGCTGTTCCCGAAGGGCACGACGTTCCATCACCGCAGCGAGCTCGACACGGTGCAGCGCGAGTTGCGCGAGACGCCGGGCGTCACCGTGCTGATCTACGACCAGACCTGCGCGGCCGAGAAGCGCCGCCGCCGCAAGAAGGGCGAATTCCCCGACCCGGACAAGCGCCTGTTCATCAACGAAGCGGTGTGCGAAGGCTGCGGCGACTGCGGCGTGCAGTCGAACTGCCTGTCGGTCGAGCCGCTCGAGACGCCGCTCGGCCGCAAGCGCCGCATCGACCAGTCGTCGTGCAACAAGGACTATTCGTGCGTGAACGGCTTCTGCCCGAGCTTCGTGACGGTCGAAGGCGCGGCGCTGAAGAAGGCCGCGGGTGCCGCGTTCGACGAAGCGGCGCTCGCCGTGCGTGTCGACGCGCTGCCGGTGCCGGCGACGCATCTCGATGCGGCGCCGTTCGACATGCTCGTGACGGGCGTCGGCGGCACGGGCGTCGTGACGGTCGGCGCGCTGATCAGCATGGCCGCTCACCTCGAAGGCAAGAGCGCATCGGTGCTCGACTTCATGGGCTTCGCGCAGAAGGGCGGCTCGGTGCTGTCGTTCGTGCGGATCGCCGCGAGCGACCGATGGCTGAACCAGGTGCGCATCGACACGCAGCAGGCCGACGTGCTGCTCGCGTGCGACATGGTCGTCGGCGCGAGTGCCGAAGCGCTGCAGACGGTGCGTCACGAGCGTTCGCGGATCGTCGTCAACACGCACCGGATCCCGAACGCGTCGTTCGTGCAGAACCCCGACGCGAACCTGCACGCTGACGCGCTGCTCGAGAAGATGCGTCACGCGGCCGGCGACGGCTACCTGTCGAGCTGCGATGCACAGGCGCTCGCCGCGAAATTCCTCGGCGACTCGATCGGCGCGAACATCCTGATGCTCGGCTACGCGTGGCAGCTCGGCCTCGTGCCGGTGTCGCTCGCCGCGATGATGCGCGCGATCGAGCTGAACAACGTCGCGGTGCCGATGAACAAGCTCGCGTTCTCGATCGGCCGGATGGCGGCCGGCGATGCGGCGGGCCTCGATGCGTTGTGGAACGCGCGTCATGCGGTGGCCGCGCACGCCGCGCCGGAAACGCTCGCCGAGCTGATCGCCGATCGGGAAGCGCGTCTCGACGCGTACGGCGGCGCGCGCTACGTCGAGCGCTACCGGGCGCTCGTGAACGCGGCGGCCGCGAAGGGCGACGACGCGCTGACGCGCGCGGTCGCGACGACGTTCTACCGGCTGCTCGCGGTAAAGGACGAATACGAGGTCGCGCGGCTCTACGCGGACGATGCATTCCGCACGGCGCTCGAAGCTCAGTTCGAAGGCGTGCCGGGGCAGGCCTATCGCGTGAAGTTCAACCTTGCGCCGCCGACGGTCGCAAAGGCCGGCAGCGACGGCAGCGTGCCGAAGAAGCGCGTGTTCGGCCAGTGGATGTGGCCGGTGTTCGGCATGCTGGCGCGCGTGCGCAGCCTGCGCGGCACGTGGCTCGATCCGTTCGGCCGCACCGTCGAGCGCAGGATGGAACGCGCGCTCGCCGACGACTACGAGACGACGCTCGCCCGAGCGCTCGCCGCGACGACGGCCGGCAATGCGGCGCAGGTCGCGCAGCTGGCCGACCTGCACGCCCGCGTGCGTGGCTTCGGTCACGTGAAGGTGCGCAACCTGGCCGGCGTGAAGCGCGCGGAGCGCGAGCTCGCGCTGCAGCTCGGCATCGACGCGGCGACGAGCGCGGCCGTGCAGCACGCGCTCGACGAGATGAAGGGCGCGGGCATGCTGAAGGGGATTCCGGTCGTCGTCGCGAAGTAACGCGAACGCGGACGGATGTGAAAACGGCGACGCATCGGCGTCGCCGTTTTTTATGGGCGGTTGCTTCCGGGCATCGAACGGCCCGTCAGAGAATGCCTTTCTTGCGCGTCGACAGCGCGGTTTCCGACAGGTCGATCTCGCGGATCAGCTTCGTCAGCGTCTCGTCGGAAATCTTGCTCTCGCTGCGCAGCCGGTACAGCACCGAGCGTTCCGCGCGCACGGCCGCGATCCGCATCTGCAGCTCCATCGTCTCGGACTGCTTCGCTTCCGCGCGCGGCGTGGGGCCGTCCTCGGCAAGCGCGGTGAGCCGGCGGCGATACTGGTCCATCACGCGCGCCGAGATGTCCGCGCAGCGCGCGGCGCCCGATTCGTCGAGATCGGCCGAGATCGCGTCGTGCGACGAGTCGATCGCGCGGATCGCGGCCTGCGCGGCGGCTGCGCGCGCGGCGCGCTCCTCGTCGGCGAGCGGGTTGCGCGACGAGCGCACGCCGCGCAGCAGCAGCGGCAGGCCGATCACCGCGACGACGAGCGAGCCGAGGATCACGGCCGACGCGACGAAGATCGCGGTGTCGCGCCCCGGCAGCGGCGCGCCGTCGGCGAGTGCGACCGGGATCGACAGCACGCCGGCGAGCGTGACCGCGCCGCGCACGCCGCCGACCGTCATCACCGCGATCGTGCGCACGCCGGCCATCGTGCCGGCGAGGCCCTGGCGCGCCGCGCGGCGGCTCGCGAACCAGCGCAGCAGCCAGACCCACAGGAAGCGGATTGCATACAGCGCGAGCATCATCGCGCACACGTTGAAGATCATCCGGCCGACCAGCGCGTCGCTCGTATGGTGCGCGTCGACGAGCGCGCGGCCGATGATGTGCGGCAACTGCAGCCCGAGCATGATGAACACCATGCCGTTGAACACGAACTCGATCATCGCCCACGTGCTTTCGGCACGCACGCGCGACGCGACGGTGCTTTTGCGCGAGAAGCTTGTGTAATTCATCATCATCCCGGCCGACACGGCCGCGAGCACGCCCGACAGGTCGAGATGCTCGGCGAACAGGTAGGCCGCGAACGGCACGAGCAGCGTCATCACGATGCCGGGGGCCGGGTCGCCTTCCTGCTCGGCGTTCAGGAAGCGCGTCGACAGCGCGCTGAACACCCACGACACGATCGCGCCCGTCGCGAGCCCGCCGGCGGCGACGATCACGAACGTGACCGACGCGGCGCGCAGCGAGAACACGCCGGTCAGCGCGGCCGCGATCGCGAACTTCAGCGCGACGAGGCCCGACGCGTCGTTCATCAGCGCCTCGCCTTCGAGGATGTGCATCAGTTGCGGCGGGATTCTGCCACGGCCGGCGATGCCCGACAGCGCGACCGCATCGGTCGGCGACAGCACGGCCGCGAGCGCGAACGCGATCGGCAGCGGCAACTCGGGAATCAGCCAATGCGCGAAGTAGCCCACTGCGAGTACCGTCATGAACACGAGCCCGAATGCGAGCATCAGGATCGCGCGGCGCTGCAGGTACAGCTCGCGTTTGGGAATTCGCCAGCCGTCCGCGAACAGCAGCGGCGGGATGAACAGCAGCATGAAGATTTCGGGATCGAACGTGACGTGCAGGTTGAACTTCGGCCATGCGAGGATCGCGCCGAATGCGATCTGCATCAGCGGCAGCGGCAGTTGCAATGGCAGGTTGCGCGTGACGGCGCCGGACAGTGCGACGGTCAGCAGCAGGATCAGGACGGTGAAGACGATTTCCATCGATACGGCGAATGCGGGGAATGAAACGATCGTACGGAGTGTAGCGTGCCGCAATGACGGCTGCGCTCGAGCGGCCGGTGCGTGCGCACGGAAATGGTGCGTCGGACGCGCGCCACGCTGGTGCGGCAGCCCCGCGCACCCGCGCGGCGTATGGGTTGTTCGCCCCTTGCACGGAGCTTGCTTGATGCTGGGCAGCCGTCCGGCACCGACCGGACAACCGAGGGTCCAACCAAGACATTGCACGCGCCGTCCGTTTCGTCGGTCGGCGCGTTCGAGTGCTTCACCAGGAGGAAGGCATGACGATCGTGCAACAGGAGCGTCCGGCCGCCGCGTCGCCGTACCGTTTCGAGCGGGAGATGAGCTCCGGCCTCGAGCGTCTGGCGACGCAGCATCGCGACCTGACGCTCACGACCGTGTTCCAGCCGATATTCAGCCTGTCGCACCAGCGTGCGGTCGGCTACGAGGCGCTGTTGCGCGCGCACGATGCGCTCGACCGCCCCGTGTCGCCGCTCGACGTGTTCGGCGAAGCCGCGCGCCAGGGCGAACTGCTGCAGCTCGACCGGCTCGCGCAGGCGCTGCATCTCGAGAACTTCGCGCTGTTCGGCGCCGAGCGCGAGTGGCTGTTTCTCAACGTCCATCCGGGCGTGCTCACCGACCCGTTCCAGGCGGCCGCGCTGCTCGCGAACCTGAAGCGGCTCGGCATGCCGCCGCGCCGCGTCGTGCTCGAAGTGCTCGAACAGCGCGCGGACGACGTCGAGCGGCTCGCCGAGGCCGTGCGCGAATTCCGCACGCACGGCTTCCTGATCGCGCTCGACGATTTCGGCGCCGGCCACTCGAACCTCGAGCGGATCTGGCAATTGAACCCGGACATCGTGAAGCTCGACCGCATCATGCTGTCTCACGCGGCGCACCGCACGGGGCTCACCGCGATCCTGCACGGGCTGGTGACGCTGCTGCACGAGGCCGGCAAACTCGTGCTCGTCGAAGGGATCGAGACCGAGCACGAGGCGCAGATCGCACTGTCGTGCGAGGCCGATTTCGTGCAGGGCTACTACTTCGGCCGCCCGGCGCCGGGGCTGCCCGACAGCGCGGCCGCGACGGCCTGCATCGGCGAGTTGACCGAGCGCTTTCGTCAGCAGACCGAAGCGCGCGAGCGGCGCGACGCGCAGCGAATCGCGCCGTACCTGCGCGCGTTCGAGCGCGCGGCCGAGCGTCTCGCGGCCGGCGAGACGCTCGACGAGGTGTGCTGGAACTTCCTCGCGCTCGATGCCGCCGCGCGCTGCTTCCTGCTCGACGCGCAGGGCCGGCAGTCGGGCCGCAACGTCGTGCTGCGCGCCGATCGCGCGCTGAGCGAGGCGCGCTTCTCGCCGCTGGCGGACGCGCAGGGCGCGAACTGGCTGCGCCGGCCGTATTTCCGCTCGGCGATTGCCGAGCCGGGGCGCGTGCAGGTCACGCGGCCGTACCTGTCGATCAACGAGGCGCAGCCGTGCGTGACGCTGTCGGTGGCCGTACGCGTCGGCGATGCGCAGCGCGTGCTGTGCGGCGATATCGACTGGGTCGACGACGAGGCGGACGCCGGCTAGCGCAGCGTGCACTTACTGCATGTGGCGGTTGCATTGACTCGATGCGCCGGCGCGGGCCGGCCGCGTGCGCGGGCTGCGGGCATCGCGCTGCTCGTCGCGACCGCGGCCACCGCGCTCGGGATGATGGGCTGGGCGTCGCTGTTGCTGGCGCCGGGGATCGTAGACGTGATGCAGCAGGGCGTGGACGTGAACGCGCGGATGTTCCGGTTCGCGCCCGGTGCCGTGGTGACGGCGTTGTCCGCGCTGGCCGGCGTCTGGCTCGTGGGGCGCGGCTGATACGCGCGGCGGCCGGCACGCTGGCGCCCGTCGCGCCGCTCGGCTAGGATGCGCGAATTGTCCTGACGAATCGCGAGCCGCTGATGAACCGAAACGCTGCTTCCTCCGTCCTCCTCGAAGTGATCGCCACGACCGTCGGCGATGCGAAGGCCGCGGCCCGCGCGGGCGCCGACCGCCTCGAACTCGTGACCGCGATCACCGAAGGCGGGCTGACGCCGAGCGTCGGCCTGATCGAGGCCGTCGTGGCCGCCGTGCCGATTCCCGTCAATGTGATCGTGCGTCCGCACAGCCGGTCGTTCGTCTACGACGCCGACGATCTGCGCGTGATCGAACGCGACGTGCGCGCGGCCGTCGCGGCCGGCGCGAACGGCGTCGTGTTCGGCGCGCTCGACGCGCGCGGCGACGTCGATCTCGGCGCCCTGGCGCGCATCGCCGCCGCCGCGGATGGCCGCGCGCTGACGTTCCACCGCGCGTTCGACGTGTCGCGCGACCTCAACGCCGCGTTCGATGCGCTGCTGCGCGTGCCGGCCGTCACGTCGGTGCTGACGTCGGGCGGCCATCCGTCGGTGCTCGACGCGGCCGCGACGATTTCGCGGATGGTGCGGCAGGCCGAAGGATCGACGTGCACGGTGCTCGCCGGCTCGGGGCTCACCGTCGATGCGGTCGGCGATTTCGTCCGGGCCACCGGCGTGCACGCCGTGCATTTCGGCTCGGGCGTGCGGCCGCGCGGCGAGGTGCTGGCACCCGTCGACGCACAGCTCGTCGAGCGGGTGCGCGCGGCGCTCGACGGCGCGGCGTCGCATATCGGGTAATACGCCGCGGCGCGCGTGCGCCGTCACGTATTGCGCACGAACCAGGTTCGTTTCGCGGTGCCCAGCAACGCGCGATAGACCGCCCACGACACGACGAAAGTCGCGGGTGCCGACAGCGACGCGGCAAACCCGGTTGCCTGGTTCAGCGCGAGTCCCGCGAACGCGCCGGCGAACCATGCGGCCAGCCCGCCCGGGTTGAACGTCGGCACATGCGCGTCGCGGCATTCGACGTCGGTGCCGACGAGCTGCCCGTAACGCGCCGACAGGATATGCGCGAGCGCGACACCGACCCACGCGACGACGAAGATGCCCTGGTACGCGAGCGCCTGCAGGATCCGCGAGAAGATGTCGGCCATCATCAGCGCATAGACGACCGCGCCGACCACGAGCGCCCACACGAATTTCGGCGCGCGCAGGCCGGCCGCTTTCAGGAAGAACGCCTGCATGTTGACCGTCGCGAGATAGTAGTTCGCGGTGTTGATGCGCGATTGCGTGACCCACACGAACAGCAGCCCCCACAGCCCCATCAGCTTCAGCAGCGCGAGCACGACCGACACTTCGGACAGCGTGCCGAGCCCCGGAATCGTGCTGACGAGATAGATGCCGGCCGCGCCGTTGACGAGGAACGTGACGAGATAGAACGGCATCCCGAAGTTGAAGCGACCGTGATAGCCCGCGTCTTCCTTGCGCCCGAAACGCGCATAGTCGAACGTGAACATCATCAGCACCCACACGCCCATGTAGTAGACGAAGCAGTGCCACCAGCCGCCGGCCGGCGTCGCGCCCGTCGGGCCGAAGTCGAGCCACGCGGCGTTGTAGCCGTACTCGGCCGTCGCGAGCCCGACTGCCGCGAGCAGCCCGAACAGGTAGAACGGCAGCAGCACGCCGTTGAACTTGTCGAGCCAGTGCTGCACGCTGCCGAACACGAGCGGCACGCTGTAGCAGACGACGATCAGCGCCGCCCACTTGTAGTCGAGCGCCGGAAACTGATGATGCGCGGCGACCGCGATCACCGAGCCTTCGAACACCGCGTAGTAGATCGCCGTCGCGAAGAAGATCAGCGTCGCGAGCGCCGCGCCCGCGCTGCCGAACAGCACGCGCGAGAACAGCGCGACCGACAGGCCGGTGCGGATCGCATAGCGGCTGATGATCGAATTGACGATGCCGTACGACACCACCGACAGCGCCATCCCGATCAGCGCGTTGCGCGCGCCGTAGGTGAGCGCGAGCGTTGCGCCGACGACGATGTAGAACACGGCGCTGCACACGGCCCACCACGCCATCGTCAGCGAAAAGGGCGGCATGCGCGCGTGATCGGGAATGGCGAGCGTCGACAGGTCGAGATCCTCGTCGGTGCGTGCCTGAGCCAGGTTGGCCATGATCGTGCTCCTCGATGAGCAAAACTGCGAACGACGTCTCGGCCGCGGCACATGCGATCCGCAGGGTTGCCCCGACGTCGGGCGGGCAACCGGTCCGGCAGAAAAAACGCGCAGGCGTCCCCGCCGCGCGGCGCGTGGCCGCGCGGGCGGGAAACGGACAGCGAAGAGCGGAAAGCGCGAAGCGGAGGCGGCGGGCGGCCGCACACGGCGCCCGGCGCGGCGGCCGGGCGTGCGGCGCTCAGTCCCGCAGCACGGCGCGCAGCAGCGCGAGGCGCCGCTGGTACTCGCGGCGCGCCGCGAGCGCTTCGGCCATCGTCACGCGCACGAAGCGCGCACGGTGGTTCGGCTGCATCTGGCCGATCAGGTCCATGTCGGCGCTGATGACCGTGCCGATCGTCGCGTAGCCGCCGCCCGACACCGCATCGCGATGCAGGATGATCGGCTCGAGCCCGGCCGGCACCTGGATCGAGCCGATCGGGTAGCACGCGTCGACGATGTTCGACGGATCGGCGCCCGCGCCGAACGGCTGCTCGCGCGGCCGGAACTGCAGCGGACGGCCGTTCTTGTAGCGGTAGCCGATGCGATCCGCTTCGGGCGCGACGGTCCATTCGTCATCGAAGAACGTCTGCGCCGATGCGTCGGTGAGCCGGTAGTGGTACAGGCCCGGCAGCACGCGCAGCTCGACCTGGCTGTCGAGCGGCCGGCTCACGGAAGCCGGCAGTTCGAGCCCTTCGCGGTGCGTGCCGCACGCGGCGCCGATCGGCAGCCGGTCGCCTTTCTGCAGACGCCGGCCCGCATGGCCGCCGATCGCGCCGAGCGCGTACGTCGAGCGGCTGCCGAGCACGACCGGCACGTCGATGCCGCCCGCGACGGCCAGGTACGCCCGCGCGCCGCCCTTCACGTAGTGGAACGACAGCACGCTGCCGGCGCGGATTCGCAGCGCGACGTTGCAGCGCTGCCCGACGCCATCGATCTTCGGCGTCATCTCGGCACCCGTGACGGCGATCAGCGCGTCGACGTGGAACATCAGCTCTGGGCCGAGCAGCGTGCATTCGAGCACGGCCGCCTGTTCGGGGTTGCCGACCAGCAGGTTCGCCGCGCGCGATGCGTACTGGTCGAGCGAACCCGACGGCGGAATGCCGACGTGGTAGTAGCCTTGCCGGCCCGTGTCCTGGACCGATGTCGCGAGGCCGGGTTTCACGACCTCGATCACGTTGTGCGCGTCAGCTTGCATGCAGCACCTCGACGAGAGAGCGGTTATACGCGTCGGGATCGCGCAGGAATGCATCGAGCGAGAATTTCACGGGACGCACGCGCAGGGAGAAGGTGCCGGCTTCGACGGCCGCGACGGCGGCGTCGTACGCAGCGCGGTCGATCGGCGTGAACTTCACGATGTCGCCGGGCCGGAAGAACACCATGAAGTCGCGCAGGTAGTCGAGCCGCTGCGCGGGATCGAAGATCGGCGCCGGCGTCACGCCGAACATCTGGTAGCCGCCCGCGCCGCGCACCGAATAGATGCAGCCGAAACAGCCGCCGTGGCCGACGGTGAGCTTCGGCGTGTCGGTGCGCGGGCGCAGGTATTTCGGCACTTCGAGCTGGCGCGCGCGCTCGACCATCTGGTACATGAACGGCAGGCCCGCGACGAAGCCGACCATCGACACGAACCACGGCGAGCCCGAGTGCGCGGCGATGAATTCGTCGACGCTTCGCTTGCCGTTGATGCGTGCCGCGTATTCGAGATCGGTCGACGACGGATCCTGGTGGCGCTCGCGAAACCGCATCAGCGTTTCATGCGTCCACGGGTCGTTGTAGAGCACGGGTATCTCGACGATGCGCGTGTCGAGTTCGAGCGACGCTTCGCCGACGTCGGCCTCGACCGTCTTCAGCAGCGCGACGAGCGCGTCGGGATCGATCACGTCCGGGTCGTAGCGCACCTGGTACGACGCGTTCGCCGGACAGATTTCGGTGATGCCCGGCACCGCGCGCCGCTGCAACTCGCGCGTGATCGCCGTGCCCTTGAAGAACGCGTCGAGCGACATGGCTTCGCCGATTTCGACGAACACGAACTCGTCGCCGCCGAACGTATAACGAGTCGTCACAGGGCCTCCCCGACGCGCGCGGCGTCCTCGGTTGCTTGCTCGCGCGCAGCGGCTGTCGCGGCTTCGCGCCACTGCGGCATCCACGCTTCGAGAAAATTCGTGTGGTAGCGCCCGGCGCGCACGTCGTCGTCCGCGAGCAGCGCGACGTGCAGCGGTGCGGTGGTCTTCACGCCGCCGACGTGCAGTTCGCCGAGCGCGCGTGCGAGCCGTTGCAGCGCGGCCGCGCGGCTCTCGTCGTGCACGATCAGCTTCGCGAGCAGCGAATCGTAGAACGGCGGCACGACGTAGCCCGGATAGAGCAGCGAATCGATGCGCACGCCGGGGCCGGTCGGCCACACGAGTGCATCGATCCGGCCGGGATTCGGGCGGAAATCCTGCAGCGGATCTTCCGCATTGATCCGGCATTCGAGCGCCGCGCCGCGCATCGCGATGTCCTGCTGCGCGAAGCGCAGCGGTTCGCCGTCGGCGATGCGCAGCGTCTCGCGCACGAGATCGATGCCGGTGATCGCCTCGGTCACCGGATGCTCGACCTGAATGCGCGTGTTCATCTCGATGAAGTAGAACTCGCCGCGCGTTTCGTCGAACAGGTATTCGAGCGTGCCCGCGCTGCGATAGCCGACCTCGCGTGCGAGGCGCGTCGCCGATGCGCACAGCGCGTCGCGCTGCGCCGGTGCGAGCGACGGCGACGGCGCTTCCTCGAGGATCTTCTGGCGGCGGCGCTGCAGCGAGCATTCGCGCTCGAACAGATGGACGACGTCGCGCCCGTCGCCGAGCACCTGCACCTCGATATGCCGGGCGCGCGCGATGAAGCGTTCGAGATAGACGCCGCCGTCGCCGAACGCGGCCTGCGCCTCGCGCTGCGCGAGCGGCAGTTCGGCGTCGAGCTGCGCGGCGTCGTGCGCGACGCGGATGCCGCGCCCGCCGCCGCCCGCGGCCGCCTTGATCATGATCGGGTAGCCGATGCGCGCGGCGACTTCCCGCGCATCGTCGAGCGACTGCACGACGCCGTCGCTGCCGGGCACCGTCGGCACGTTTGCGCGCCGCGCGGTGTCGCGGGCACGCGCCTTGTCGCCCATCGTCGCGATCACCTGCGAGGCCGGGCCGACGAAGATCAGGCCGGCCGCCTCGACCTGCGCGGCGAAGGCGGTGTTCTCGGACAGGAAGCCGTAGCCGGGATGGATCGCGTCCGCGCCGCATTGCCGCGCGGCGTCGAGGATCGCGGCGGGATTCAGGTAGCTCTTAGCCGCATGCGACGAGCCAATGTGGATCGCTTCGTCGGCCATGCGCGCGGCGAGGCTGTCGCGATCCGCGTCGCTGACCACGGCCACCGCGCGCATGCCGAGCTCGCGCGCCGCGCGTATCACGCGCACCGCGATTTCGCCGCGGTTCGCGACCAGTACGGTACGAATTCGCGACGGGCGATAGAACGCGCCGGAGGAGGTTGCCGGATTCATCGCGTCACCCCTCGATCCGCATCAGCACCTGGCCCGCATCGACCGGCTCGCCGTCCTCGACGAGCAGTTCGGCGACGCGGCCGGCCACGTCGGCTTCGATCTCCGTGAACTGCTTCATCACTTCGACGAGGCCGACGACGGTGCCGGCGGCGACCGCCGCATCGACCGCGACGTAGTAGTCCGCGTCGGGCGCGGGGCGCCGGTAGAAGGTGCCCGGCAGCGGGCTGACGATATCGTGCAATGCCATCGTGTGTCTCCTTGAATCGGTATCAGTGATGAGCGGCGAGCGGCTGCGGGCCGGCGGTCCGGATGCCTTCGCGGACCAGCGCGTCGCGCGTTTCGCGCACGAGGTCGAGCGCGCCCGGCGTGTCGCTGTGGATGCAGACCGAATCGAAATCGATGTCGATGTGGTCGCCGTCGATCGTTCGCACCTTGCCGTCGATGCAGGCGCGCAGCACCTTGTCGGCGACCTGGCGCGGGTCGAGGCGCCCGACGCGGCGCGCGAACACGATCGAGCCGCTGCGGTCGTAGTCGCGATCCGCGTAGAACTCGCGGATCACCGGCTGACCGTATTCGGCGGCGACGCGGTAGGTGACCGACGCTTCCATGCAGTACAGCCACAGGCCGGGATCGACGCGCTGAAGCGTCTCGATCAGCAGCCGCGAGAACGCCTCGCTGGCCGCCGCGTGCATGTAGAGCGCGCCGTGCGGCTTCACGTGCTGCAGGCTCACGCCGTTCAGGCGCGCGAACTCGCGCAGCGCGCCGAGCTGGTACAGGATGTCGTTGACGAGCGCTTGCGGCGTTTCGGCGATCGTGCGGCGGCCGAAGCCGACGAGGTCGCGAAAGCCGGGATGCGCGCCGATGCCGACGCCGGCGTCGCGCGCGAGTTGCACCGTGCGCGCCATGATGTTCGGATCGCCGGCATGAAAGCCGGTGGCGATGTTCGCCGAGCTGATGAGCGGCATGATCTGCTCGTCGACGCCGTCGCCGATCGTCCACGGGCCGAAGCCTTCGCCCATGTCGGAATTCAGGTCGACGCTGTGCTTCCTCATACGGTTCGTTCCTCCAGGTTCTCCGGTTCGCGTGCGCGGCGGCGCAGCGCGAAACCGTGTTGAACGGAGGTTAGCTGCGTGGGGTGCGTCAAAATAGTTCTATTTTTATATGTGGAGGTATCGATTTTTCAGATACCCGCCGAATCGGCCGCACAGCGCCGCCGGAACTGGGCGCAGCATGTTTCGCCGGCGCGGGATTGGCGTCGGCGGAACGGTTGATATGATGTTTGTCGCGCCCTCATCGGTTTTCGACCACACATGGCCCTGACCCTCAGACAGCTCAAGTACTTCGTCGCGACCGCCGAACTAGGACAGATTTCGCAGGCGGCGATCCAGCTCACCATCTCGCAGTCGGCCGTGACGAGCGCGATCAGGGAGCTGGAGGACAGTCTCGGCACGCAACTGTTCCTGCGCACGTCGGCGGGCGTGACGCTCACCGACACCGGGCGGCGCTTTCTCAATCACGCGTACGCGATCCTGTCGTCGGTCGACGAGGCGATGCGGATCCCGAACCTCGAAAGCACGCTGACGGGCACGCTCGCGATTGCCGCGAGCTATACGGTGCTGGGCTACTTCCTGCCGCATCACGTGCTGCGGCTGAACACGCTTTATCCGCGGCTGACGATCCACCTGCACGAGCTGAACCGCGAGTCGATCGAGGAGGGGTTGATCGCGGGCCGCTACGACATGGCCGTGCTGCTCACGTCGAACGTGTCGAACCCCGAGCTCGTGCTGGAGCCCGTGATCCATTCGGTGCGCCGGCTGTGGGTCGGCGTGCATCATCCGCTGCTCAGGCGCGAGAGCGTCACGTTCGCCGAGGTCGCGCGCGAGCCGTTCGTGATGCTGACCGTGGACGAGGCCGGACAGACGGCGCTGCGCTACTGGAACGAGACGCCGTACCGGCCGAACGTGATCCTGCGCACGTCGTCGGTCGAGGCCGTGCGCAGCATGGTCGCGAACGGCAGCGGCGTCGCGATCCTGTCCGACATGGTGTATCGCCCGTGGTCGCTCGAGGGGCGGCGCATCGAGACGATCGTGCTGCGCGATCCGGTGCCGCCGATGAGCGTGGGCCTCGCATGGCGCAAGAACATCGAGCTGAGTCCCGCGATGCACGCGGTGCGCGACTATTTCCGCCACACGTTCATGGAGCCGCGGGCGCTGGGTGGTGCAGTCTGAGTGGCCGGTGCGGATGCAAAAAAAGCCGGGAAATGTCCCGGCTTTTTCATTCGCAGGCCCGACCCGCCGGCCGCCGTTTCGCTTACGCGTTGTCCGACAGCGCGTCGGCCTGGCTCGCGCGGATGCCGAGGCGCTCGAACAGCGCGCGGTCGCGCTGCGTCTGCGGGTTGCTCGTCGTCAGCAACTGGTCGCCGTAGAACATCGAGTTCGCGCCGGCGAGGAAGCACATCGCCTGCATCGCGTCGTCGAGCTGCTCGCGGCCGGCCGACAGGCGCACGACGGCCTTCGGCATCGTGATGCGCGCGACCGCGATCGTGCGCACGAACTCGAACGGGTCGAGCGGCGCGGTGCCTTCGAGCGGCGTGCCTTCGATCGCGACGAGGTTGTTGATCGGCACCGATTCCGGATACGGGTTCAGGTTCGCGAGCTGCGAGATCAGGCCCGCGCGCTCGCGGCGCGATTCGCCCATCCCGATGATGCCGCCGCAGCACACGTTGATGCCCGCGTCGCGCACGCGGTCGAGCGTGTCGAGGCGGTCCTGGTACGTGCGCGTCGAGATCACCTGGCCGTAGAACTCCGGCGACGTGTCGAGGTTGTGGTTGTAGTAGTCGAGGCCCGCGTCGGCGAGCTGCTGCGCCTGTTCGTCCTCGAGCATGCCGAGCGTCATGCAGGTTTCGAGGCCGAGCTCCTTCACGCCGCGCACCATCTCGGTCAGCGCCGGCATGTGGCGCTCCTTCGGGTTGCGCCACGCGGCGCCCATGCAGAAGCGGCTCGCGCCGTTCGCCTTCGCCGCGCGCGCGGCGTCGAGCACCGTGTCGACGTCCATCAGCTTCTCGGCCTTCAGGCCCGTGTCGTGATGCGACGACTGCGAGCAGTAGCCGCAATCTTCCTCGCAGCCGCCCGTCTTGATCGACAGCAGCGTCGACAGCTGCACCGCGTTGGCATCGAAGTGCTCGCGATGCACCTGCTGCGCGCGGAAGATCAGGTCGTTGAACGGCAGAGCGAACAGTGCAACGACGTCGGCGACGCGCCAGCGCTGCGGGGCCGGTGCGGCCACGGGAATCGCGTCGGGTTGCACGGCGGCGGTCTGGGCTTGGGTCATTTCGTTTTCCTGTCCTGGGCGGGATTGGGGGATCGGTTGGGTCAATGCTGCGCGGCGCGCAGCGACTCGACGAGCGCGGCGATGTCGAGCATCGCCGCGGCGGATTCGGGAGCGGCCGGGCTCAGGTGCGCGATGCGGCCGAGCAGCGGCGCGCGATGCTCGCGCGCGAGCCAGTCGCGGATCGTCGCGACGTTCTCGTCGGCGAACGACATCGCCGGGTCGACATGGTTCGCGACCCAACCCGCGAGCGTGAGGCCGCGTTGGCGAATCGCGTCGGCCGTCAGCAGCGCGTGGCTGATGCAGCCGAGCCGCACGCCGACCACCATCACGACCGGCAGGCCGAGTGCGACCGCGAGATCGGCCGTGTCCTGCGTGTCGTTCAGCGGCACGCGAAAGCCGCCGACGCCTTCGACGACGACGATGTCCGCGCGCGTCAGCGCTTCGCGGTGGCACGCGACGATGGTGTCGAGGTCGAGCGTCACGCCTTCCTGCTCGGCGACGATATGCGGCGCGGCCGGTGCTTTCAGCAGGAACGGCGTGCGCAGCTCGGGCGGCAGCACGACGTTTGCGGCCGCGTCGAGCTGGTCCGCATCCTCGTTGCGCCAGATGCCGTCGCGCTCGTACGCGCCGGCCGCGACCGGCTTCAGCGCGGCCGCGCGCAGGCCGTGCCGCGCGAAGCCGTGCAGCATCGCGGCCGACACGAAGGTCTTGCCGATTTCGGTGTCGGTGCCGGTGACGAAGAGCGAGAGCGGGAGAGTCATGCAGCTGCCTCGCTGGCTTCGATCAATGCGGTTTCGAGCCGCGCGAGATCGTCGAACGAATGCGCGGCCGACAACGACACGCGCAGCCGCGACGTGCCGGCGGGCACCGTCGGCGGCCGGATCGCGGGCACCCACAGGCCGTGCGCGTCGAGCGCGCGCATCGCGGCGAGCGTCGCGTCGTTGCTGCCGATCACGAGCGGCTGCACGGCCGTGTGCGAATCGACCGGCTGCCAGCGCGTGTTGCGCAGCAGCGCGCGCGTGCGCTCGATCAGCGCGGCGAGATGCGCGCGGCGCGCATCGCCTTCGTCGCCCGCGATCACCTTCAGGCTGGCCGATACCGCATGCGCGACGGCCGGCGGCGCGGCCGTCGTGAAGATGTAGCTGCGCGCGCGCTGGATCAACCATTCGATCACGGTCTCGTGCGCGATGACGAACGCGCCCGCGACGCCGGCCGCCTTGCCGAGCGTGCCGACGTAGACGAGATTCGGCGAACGCAGCGCGGCGGCCGCGAGTGCGCCGCGGCCCTGCGGGCCGAGCACGCCGAAGCCGTGTGCGTCGTCGACGACAAGCCATGCGCGGTGGCGTTCGGCCAGCGCGACGAGTTCGGCGAGCGGCGCGACGTCGCCGTCCATGCTGAACACGGTGTCGCTGACGATCAGTTTCGTTTCGGCATCCGATGCTTCGAGCAGCGCGGCAAGCGCGGCGGTGTCCGCGTGCGGGTAGACCTGCACGTTCGCGCGCGACAGCCGCATGCCGTCGATCAGCGATGCATGGTTCAGCGCGTCGGAGAAGATCGTCGCGCCTTTGCCGGTGAGCGCCGTCATCGCGGCGAGGTTCGCCATGTAGCCGGTGCTGAAGTACAGCGCGCGCGGCGCGTCGCAGAAGCCGCCCGCGAAGCCCGCGAGTTCGTCCTCGAGCTTTGCATGCGCGCGCGAATGGCCGCCGAGCAGGTGCGAGCCGCCGCTGCCGGAGCCGTAGCGCTGCGCGCCTTCGGCGAACGCGGCGACGAGCGCCGGGTGCGCGGCGAGGCCGAGGTAGTCGTTGCTCGCGAAACCGACGATCTCGCGGCCGTCGACGGTCATGCGCGCGTCGCACGCGGTGTCGGCGATGCGGCGCACGCGGCGCAGCCCTTGCGCGTCGAGATCGGCGAGGCCGCGCTGCAGCGTGTCGAGCAGGGGCGTCGTCATTGCATGATCTCCGCGAGCGTTGCGTCGAGCGTGTCGCGCGTATGCTGCGCGAGCCACGCGATGTCGTCGTCGCTCATCACGTACGGCGGCATCAGGTACACGGTCGTGCCGATCGGGCGCAGCAGCAGCTCGCGCTCGAGCGCGCGTTCGAAGAAGCGCCGCGAGAAGCCGCGCGCCGCGTCGCCGTCGAGCGCGACGTCGAATGCGAACAGCGTGCCGCGTTCGCGCAGGTGGCGCACCTGCGGGTGCGCGTCGAGCGGCGCGAGCGCGGCGCGCATCGCGGCCGACTTGCGCGCGTTTTGCGCGAGCACGTCGTCGCGCGCGAACAGGTCGAGCGTCGCGACCGCCGCGCGGCACGCGAGCGGGTTGCCCGTGTACGAATGCGAGTGCAGGAAGCCGCGCGTCGTGTCGTCGTCGTAGAACGCCGCGAACACATCGTCGCGCGTGAGCACGAGCGACAGCGGCAGGTAGCCGCCGCTGATCCCTTTCGACAGGCACATGAAATCGGGCCACACGCCGGCCTGCTCGCACGCGAAGAAGGTGCCGGTGCGGCCGCAGCCGACCGCGATCTCGTCGGCGATCAGGTGCACGCCGAATTCGTCGCACAGCGCGCGCAGCCCGCGCACGTACGACGGATCGTGCATCGCCATGCCGGCCGCGCACTGCACGAGCGGCTCGACGATCAGCGCGGCGATCCGGTCGCCGCGTTCGACGAACAGGCGCCGCACGTCCGCGAGCGCGCGGCCCGCGACATCGGCGGCCGTCTCGCCCGGCAGCGCGCCGCGCGCATCGGGCGACGCGACGACGTGCGCATGGCGGATCAGCGGGTCGTACGCATCCTTGAACAGCGCGACGTCGGTCACGCCGAGCGCGCCGATCGTCTCGCCGTGATAGCTGTTCGCGACGCAGACGAATTCCTGCTTGTTCGCGCGGCCGCGGTTGCGCCACGCGTGGAAGCTCATCTTCAGCGCGATCTCGACGGCCGACGCGCCGTCCGACGCGAAGAACGCATGGCCGAGCGTGCGCGCGGTGAGCGCATGCAGCCGCTCGGCGAGCTCGATCGCGGGCTCGTGCGTGCAGCCGGCGAGCATCGCGTGCTCGAGCGTGTCGAGCTGGTCCTTCAGCGCCGCGTTGATGTCCGGGTTCGCATGGCCGAACAGGTTGACCCACCACGAGCTGATTGCGTCGAAGTAACGACGGCCGTCGCGGTCGTACAGCCACACGCCCGCGCCGCGCGCGACCGGAATCAGCGGCAGGCGCTCGTGGTGCTTCATCTGGGTGCAGGGATGCCAGACCGCGCGCAGGCTGCGCGCGACCCAGTCGTCGGTGGCTGGCGTACTCAAGGCAACTCCGAAGGGTAAAACGGCCGCGCGGCATCGACGGGATGCCGCGCGGCAGATTCCAAAACGCGCTGAGATTAGCGTGTTCCGCGACACGTTGCACTAGCGGTTACAAACGCCGCAAAGCCTTGCCGGGCGGGAGTTCGGCGCAGATCGGCGCTGCTCGGGACGGTACGATCCAGATGCCCAGAAATGAGCGCAGATGACGACGTTCGAGTGACACCCCCCGACAGAAAAAAATCGCGGGACGGGGCGCGATGCGATCGCGAAAAATCGGGGATCGAAGGGGGCCGGCAAAACGGGGCGTTGCCACGCGCGAACCGCGGCAGCGGAATGGTCTGCTGAATTCGGGGGGATCAGGCTGCCGGAACGGCAGGCGATGGCGTGATGGCGCGATTGCGCGAATACGGCGACGCGCGATGCGATCGCGCACGGAAGAACGGGGCGGGAAGCGGAAGGGAAGCGAATAAGGCACGGCGGGCGGCCCGCCGCGCGTCAGCGCGAAGCCAGCGCGTGCGTATCGGTGTCGTGCGTGCTGCCGTCGCCGTTGTCGGCCGTTTGCGTCGTGTTCGCGTTCCACACGACGCGGTCGTTGACCGCATACAGCCGGCACGCGCCTGCGCCCTGTTTCGCGCAGTTGTCGAGCGCGAGCGCCATCGGGTCGTCGCCGCCTTCGGCCCACGACCACGCGCCTTCCGACGACACCGCGAACGCGCGGCTCGGATGCTGGTTCAGGAAGCGGCGATAGCCTTCGCGGCCGGCTTCGTCGACATACGGCACCGCGTTGACCGCGTCGATGGCCGCATAGCCGGTGGCCTTCGGTTCGTGCGGGTTCGCGACCGCGTAGCGCACCGAGGTCGGCAGGTTCAGCTTCTCGAGGAACGCGTTGACGGCGGGCCACCAGACCGGCACGCCGTCGCGATCGACGATCAGCCGGTGCGCGTCGTCCTTGTAGCGGCCGAAATCGATGAACTGAGCCTGGGTGCCGTGCGACACGTACGCGTCGTGCATTTGCGCGACGAGCGCGGGCGTCCACACCGAATCGTTGTCGCCGTACAGCCACAGCGACCGCACGGCCGTGCGTGCGCCGTACTGGTCGAAGGCATCGACCAGGTTGCGCTGCCAGCCGTCGCACAGGTCCTGGCGCAGCCCGCCGGAGAAGTTGATGATGCCGCGCACGCCCGGTGCGGCTTCGGTGCCGTACGCGACCGACGCGAGGCCGCCGTGCGACGTGCCGGCGACGACGATGCGCGACGCATCGACATACGGCTGGCGCGACATGTAGCGCACCGTCGCGTCGACGTCGGCGGCCTGCGCGAGGCCATTCTTGCCGACGTTGCAGCCTTCCTGCTGATAGGTGCCGCCCGAGCCGGCGAAGCCCTGGCGGTTCGGCGCGATCACCGCATAGCCGCGGCGCACGAATTCGCGTGCGAACGCGAGCGGCCGGCTGCGCGGCTGCAGATGGAGATCGCCGGTGTTCTTGCCGTGGTTGAAGACGACGAGCGGGAACGGGCCGGGGCCGTCCGGCTTGAAGAGCGTCGCCTCGAGCGTGACGGAGCCCGAAGCATCGGCCGGAATGCGGAGGATCTGTTCGTTGAGGCCGGCCGCGACCTGCGGCAGGTTCGAGCCGCCGTAATCGAAGCGTTCGGCGTGGGCGAGCGAGCCGCTGGCGGTGCCGGCACCCGTATTTGCGTTCGGCAGCGTACCGGCCTGAGCGGCCGACAGCGCACCGGCCGCCATCCATCCCACCAATATCTTGCTGAACGCCATTCGTAAGCCCTGCCATGCAACATGACCAATCTGACAGCCATCCTAGCCTGACAAAATCGGGTTGTGCAATGCGGGAATTACCCGGCGTCTGACATGGCAACTATTTGTCAGCGGTCGCTTACTTCGCCGTCGACATAGCGCCAGAAACCGTGCTCGTCGCGCTCGAAACGGCTCGTCTCGTGGAGCCGGTAAGCACGTCCGCCAACCTTGTAGCGGGCCACGAATTCGACCTCCGCGTGCCGTTCGTCGAGCGGCACATGGCGTTTTACCGCGAGGCCGAGCCAGCGCGGCGCGTCGGGCGCTTCGGGATCGGTGTCGAGATCGGGCGGGCAGGTGCGCGCGGCCCACGTCGCGCGCAGGTAGCCGGTCGCGCCGAGCACGTACGCGCTGTACCGCGAACGCATCAACTCGAGCGCCGTCGGCGCGGCTTCGCCGCCGTCGATGAAGCGGCCGCAGCAGGCCGCATAGCGCGGGGCCGGCGCTTTGCCGGCGGGAGCAGGGGACGCGCCGCCGCACGGGCACGCGTCAGGTCGGTTCAAAATCATGCGAAACGGGAATTAACGACGCTCGGTTGTGATCGCGGCTCACCAGCTCAGCTCGATGCCGTCGTACTGGAAGAAACGGCCGTTTGCCTGCGACACGTCGGCGCCGGCTTCGGCGATCACGCGGCGCATGCCGGTCACGCTGGTTTCCGGATCGATCGCGGCCTGCGCGCCGCCCATGTCGGTGCGCACCCAGCCGGGGTGGAGCGAGATGCACGCGGCGTGGCGCGTCTGCAGCGACGCGATGCGCAGCACGTCGTTCAGCGCCGCCTTGCTCGCGCGGTACAGCCAGCCGGTCGTGCCGGTTGCCTCGGCGATGCTGCCCATCCGGCTCGACACGACGGCCAGCACGCCGCGCGCATCCTCGACGAGCGGCAGCAGGATCGGCAGCAACTGCATCGGCCCGCGCACGTTCGTATGCATCACCGCGTCGAAATCCTCGGCGGTGATCGTCTCGACGCCTTCGGTGCGCGGCCCGTAGACGCCCGACACGAGCACGGCCGCATCGAGCCGTTCGCCGTCGAGCTTCCAGCCGAGCGCCGCGATCTGCTCGGGCTGCGCGATGTCGAGCGCATGCGCCTGCGCGCCGAGCGCGCGCAGCGCGGCGAGCGAGGCGTCGTCGCGCGCGGTGGCGATCACGTTCCAGCCGTCGCGCCGGTATTGCCGGACGAATTCGCGGCCGAGGCCGCGCGATGCGCCGACGATCAGTACGGTTTTCATGTTCGCCGCTCCTTTGCAGTGCCGTGGTGACGGCGTCAGGTCAGTTCGATGCAGGCTGCCGTTGCGTCGCCGCCGCCGCGGAGCGCGTGCTTACTCCGCGTCCGTGCAAGGCTTCAGCGTATCGACCACCGCCTGCGCGACTTCGTTCATTTGCGCGGCATCGGCGGCGACCATGTCGTTGTCGGGCGCATGCTGGCCGCCCGCGGTCAGCGCGGCGACGCAGCGCTTGTAGGTTTCGTCGAGCGCTTCGAAGTTCGACACGGCCATCCCGAGGTTGCGCATCCGGCCGTCGTGCACACCGTACACGAGCCCGTGCACGGTGAGCGACTGGCCGCGTGCCCATGCGTCGTTGACGATCGTCGTGCGGCACACGTTGACGACCTGTTCGATCGCGTTCAGCTCGATCAGGCGGCGATAGCGCGCCTCGCCCACCGGCCATTCGTCGAGCAGCGCCGCGTGGCGCTCGCGCACGTCCTGCACGTGATGCAGCCAGTTGTCCGCGAGGCCGACGCGGCGGTTGTGCAGCGCCGCGTTCACGCCCGAGCAGCCGTAGTGGCCGACGACCATGATGTGCTTCACGCGCAGGATGTCGACCGCGAACTGGATCACCGACAGGCAGTTCAGGTCGCTGTGCACGACGACGTTCGCGATGTTGCGGTGGACGAACACTTCGCCCGGCGGCAGGCCGATGATCTGGTTCGCGGGCACGCGCGAATCCGAGCAGCCGATCCACAGATATTCCGGCGCCTGCTGGTCGGCGAGGCGCGTGAAGAACTCGGGATCGTCGGCGAGCTTGCGCCTGACCCAGGCGTCGTTGTTGTCGAACAGGTGCGAGAGCGGGTTGACTGGAGTGTTCATCGGTGTGGATTCCGTTTTCGGAACTCGGGTCGATATCGGGTTCGGTATAACCGGTGTCAGGCGGCGCGCTGCGCGTCGCCTTCACCGTCGTTCTGGTCCGTCGCGCCGAAGCGCTCCGGGTAGCGCACGCAAAAGCGCAGCGCGACGTCGTACGGATGAAAATCGGGCAATTCGCCCTGCAGCAGCTTGTCCTTGCTCGTCTGCCACAGCACGGGGTCGAAAAAGTCCGCGTGATGCTTCATGAATACGTCCCGCACGCGCGGGTCGCCGAGCAGGAACGGCCCGTAGGTCTCCGGAAAGATGTCGTGCGGGCCGACGGTATACCACGGTTCGCCGGACAGCTCGTCTTCCTCGTTGCGCGGCGCCGGCACGCGGCGCACGTTGCAGTCGGTCAGGTACTCGATCTCGTCGTAGTCGTAGAACACGACGCGGCCGTGGCGCGTGACGCCGAAGTTCTTGTACAGCATGTCGCCGGGGAAGATGTTCGCCTTCATCAGCTCCTTCACCGCGTTGCCGTACTCCTTCACGCCGTGCTCGATGTCCGCGTCGGTGCCGTTCTGCAGGTACAGGTTCAGCGGCGTCATCCGGCGCTCGATGTACAGGTGCTTGATCACGAGATTGTCGTCCTCATATTCGAGCAGCGACGGCACTTCCTTCTCGAGCTCGCGCACGAGCGCATGGTCGAGCCGCGCGAGCGGCAGCGCGACGCTCGAATACTCGAGCGTGTCGGCCATCCGCCCGAGGCGGTCGTGGCGCTTCACGAGCTGGTACTTCTCCATGATCTGCGCGCGCGTCGTTTCCTTCGGCGGCGGGAAGTGATCCTTGATGATCTTGAACACGTACGGGAACGACGGCAGCGTGAACACGAGCATCACGAGGCCCTTGATCCCGGGCGCGACGATGAAGCGGTCGCTCGAGTGCGACAGGTGATGCAGCAGGTCGCGGTAGAACAGGTTCTTGCCCTGCTTCTGCAGGCCGACCGACGTGTAGATCTCCGCCTTCGGCTTGCCGGGCATGATCGTGCACAGGAAGTCGACATACGCGGACGGCACGCCCATGTCGACCAGGAAATACGAGTGCGAGAAGCTGAAGATGATCTGCAGCAGGTCGCGGCGCAGCAGCACGGTGTCGAGTGCGAGCAGGCCCGGGCGCACGTGGCGGATCGGCACCGCGAACGGCAGCACGCGGTCGGCATTGATGATGCGGCCGACGATGTACGCACTCTTGTTGCGGAAGAACAGCGACGACAGCACGTGGATCTGGAAATTCGGCGCTGCGTCGAAGTGGCCGAATTCGTCGTGGATCGCCTGCATCACGCACGCGGTGTCGCGCGAGAGATCCTCGAACGGCGGGTCGAGCTGGAAGTTCGTGACGATGCGCTCGAGCGTGACCGCGAGCCCGTCGGTGCCCGGGTAATACGCGCGGTAGGTCGGTTTCGCGGCCGGCTCGTCGTTCTCGAGATATTCGGTCGAGATCGCCGGGCGCACGAAGATGAAATCGTTGTTGAAATACGAGCGGTGCAGGATCTTGCAGCACACCGAATTGAAGAACGTCTCCGCGCACTCGGGCTGGCGGTGCGACGTGAGCAGGCCGATATAGTGCAGCTTGATCTGCTGCCAGACCTCGTCGTCGATGTTCTCCGCGTCGTATTCGTCTTCCAGCACCTCGACGCACTCCTGCACGCGATCGTCGTACGACGTGATCCGTTCGCGCGCGAGCCGCTGCAGCCCGTGCCAGTCGGCGCGCTCGTACAGCGTCTTCGCCTCGACGGCCGCTTCGCGGAAGATCCGGTAGTGGCGGTCGAAGTTTTCGAGCATCGTCTGCGCGACGTCGAAACCGATCTGCGACGACAGCAGTTTGGGGAAGTGATTCATTGCGTGCAGGCTCGTTCAGGAGGGGCTGTAAGCACTCGCCATTTTAGCGCCCAAGCGGGCGGATCAAAGACTTTGCGGCGACGCGTGGCCGGCCGGCAAGCGGCGGGTTATCCGTCGTTGGGCGCCGTTCGGTACATCTTCGCGTAAAGATACGGGTACGGAACCGATTCTGACACGAACTTTTTTGACGGGCCGGCGGCCGCCGGGCACGCGTTTCGCGCGACGGCGATAGAATCGACGCACCGCCCGCCGCGGCCTGCCGCCGGCGCGCATTCGCACCGATAACGACGAGACGCCCCACCGATGAACGCACTGGAACACCAACTCGACTATCCCTTCGCCGACACGCTGCCCGCCGCGGGCGACACGTTCGAGGTCGCGCCCGGCGTGCGCTGGCTGCGCATGCCGCTGCCGTTCTCGCTCGATCACATCAACCTGTGGCTGCTGCGCGACGAGATCGACGGGCAGGCCGGCTGGACGATCGTCGATTGCGGGATCTCGTCGGATGCGATCCGCACGCACTGGGAGCAGATCTTCGATACGCATCTCGACGGCCTGCCCGTGCTGCGCGTGCTCGTCACGCACTGTCACCCCGATCACTTCGGGCTCGCGAACTGGCTGTGCGAAGGCGGCGACAAGGGCCGCTGGAACGTGCGGCTATGGATGACGCTCGGCGAATACATGTTCGGCTGCCTGATGGCGGCCGGCAACGGCTCGAACGCGGGCGGCGCGGCCGCCGCCGATCATTTCGCGCGCCACGGGCTGACCGATCCGGCCGCGCTCGACAAGCTGCGCAATCGCCGCAGCTACTACTCGGATCTCGTGCCGGCCGTGCCGCAGCGCTACCGGCGCCTGCGCGAAGGCGACGCGGTGACGATCGGCGCGCGCACGTGGCGCGTCGTCACCGGCTACGGCCATTCGCCTGAACATTGCGCGCTGCACAGCGAAGTGGACGGCGTGCTGATCTCCGGCGACATGGTGCTGCCGCGCATCTCGACGAACGTGTCCGTGTTCGACCTCGAGCCGGAGGCGAACCCGCTCGCGCTGTACCTGCAGTCGCTCGGCCGCTACGAGACGATGGCGCCCGACACGCTCGTGCTGCCGTCGCACGGCAAGCCGTTCCGCGGCGTGCGCACGCGCATCGCGCAACTGCGCGAGCACCACGACGCGCGGCTCGACGAAGTGCGCGTCGCGTGCGCGGAGCAGCCGATGAGCGCGGCCGACATCGTGCCGATCATGTTCCGGCGCCGCGAGCTCGACATCCACCAGATGACGTTCGCGCTCGGCGAGGCGCTCGCGCATTTGAACCTGCTGTGGCTCGCGGGGGAACTCGTGCGCGAACAGGGTGACGACGGCGTAATCCGCTTCGTGCGGCGTTGAGCATGTGCGCCGGCGGTAGCGTGTCCGGCGCTTTTGTAGAATTCCCGCGATCCGAACTCGATACTCGTCGCACCCCATGCCAGGCAATGTCTCCCTCTCCGACGTCATCACGCTCGCTGAAATCCGGACCTTGGCCGACCCGAAATCCTTCGAACGCGGCAAGGCCTACTATCACGACGGCGCGGTTTCGCGGCTGACCGAAAGCAACGGCGGACTGTCGGCGACCGTGCGCGGCACGTATCGCTATCGTGTCAAATTCGCGGTGGGCGACGACGGCACACTGGCCTACGCATGCAACTGCCCGGTAGGCGATGATGGCGCTTTCTGCAAGCATGCGGTGGCCGTTGCATTGTCGTGGCTCGAAAACAGCGGCGAGGAAGTCTTTCACGACGAGGCGCTCGAACAACCGGCGCGTCCGCGACGCAAACGCAAGACCCATGCGGAACTGATTCACGACTATCTGAATACGCTCGACGAGGATGCGTTGCGGAGCTGGCTGCTCGACGCGGCCGAGCGCGATCGGTCATTGCGCGACAGGCTGCTGTTCGACGCACGTGCTGCGAATGCCGGCGACGCGGCAAGCTTGCGCGCCGCCGTCCGGCAATTGACGCGCGTGTCGCGGCCGCTCGGCTGGGATGAAGCGCACACGTACGGCGAAGCCCTCTTCGAAGTGGCCGACATGCTGCGGCGGCAGTTGGCGGGCCCTCATGCCGTGCAGGTGGTCGAGCTGGCAGAACTGGCGATTGCGGACGCGGAAGCGAGCCTCGAACAGATCGACGACTCGGACGGCAGCGTGGCGCCCGGCATCGGCGAACTCGCCGATGTGCACCTCGAGGCATGCATCCGGACGCGGCCGGAGCCGGTGAAACTGGCCGAACGCCTGTTTCGCCTGCAGGTCGGGGGACAGTGGGACACGTTCCGCGGCGTGCTGCCGGCCTATGCGGAACCGCTGGGCGACGCGGGATTGAGCCGCTACCGGGAACTGGTCGAGCATCAATGGGCCACGCTGCCTCCGCTGCCGGCCGGGCGGGAGGATCGGCGCGCGTTCGATTCGGTGCGCTCGAATCTCGAGCATGCGATGGAATCGCTGGCGAGGCACGACGGCGACGTCGACGCGCTGATTCGCATCTGGTCGAAGGATCTGTCGGCGTCGTACCGATTCGCGCAGATCGCGGAATTGTGCGCGGAGCATGGCCGTTTCGACGAAGGGCTGGCGTGGGCCGAACGCGGGATGCGCGAAACGAAGGACCGGCACGACGATCGTCTGCTGGGTTTCTGTATCGACGAGTATATGCGCCGGCGCGCATTCGATCGGGCGGACGAACTCGCGTGGCAACGCTTCGCGTACCATCCGACGGCAGACGCATTCCGGGCGCTGATGAAGGTTGCGAAGGCGACGAAGCGACGCGACGCCGTGCAGGAGCGGGCGATTTCGCATCTGTTGTCGCTTGCCCGGGCGCGGGAAACCCCGGGGCGGGCGATCCCGGCTGCACGGCGCTGGGAACCGCCGCCGCGTACCGAACTGGTGAAGCTGCTGCTCGCGGAGCAGAACGATGCCGCCGCGTGGGATGCGTTTCTCGGCGGGCCGGTCGAGGTCGATGTCTGGCCGGCGATGGCGGCGGCGCGCGCGAAGACGCATCCGGAGGACGCGATCGCCGTTTATCACCGGTATCTGCCGTTCGCGGTCGATCATGGCGCCGGCAGCGCGCGGTACGACCAAGCGTTCGGTGTCGTGCGCGATATTCGCGCGCTGCGGGCCGCGCATCGCCAGCAGGCGGCATTCGAAGCGGAGCTCGAAGAGATCCGCAAGACCTACCGCGCGAAGCGCAACTTCATCAAGCTGCTCGCGACGCTCGGTTCCTGACCGGGCGATCGGATCGGAGGAAATGGCGATGAAGATCGATCTCGACGCCGTTGACGACGCCGTTCTGGCGCTCTTTCATTTGACCTTGCACGATCGCAATCGCGCGTGGAAAACCTTCGATTGGGACGTGCTGAACCGGTTGCATGAACGCGGACTGATCGGCGACCCCGTCAACAAGACGAAATCTGTCGTGCTGACCGACGAGGGCCTGCGGGAATCGGAGCGGCTCTTCACGCAGCTGTTCGTCGATTCCGGCGGCACGCCGACAGACGATTCGCGATGATCTTCAGTTAGACAACGGGTTCGTAGCGCCACCCGTCGCGATGCCATTGCATCGTGTGCGTCGGTTCGAGCGCCGCGAGAAACGCGGTGTCGTGCGACGCGACCACGATCGCGCCCGGGAAGCCGGCCAGCGCGGCTTCGATCGCGCGCACCGATTCGAGATCGAGGTGATTGGTCGGCTCGTCGAGCAGCAGCAGTTGCGCGGGCATGCCGCGCCACAACGCACACGCGAGCGCGGCCTTCAGCCGTTCGCCGCCGCTCAGTTGCCGCGCCGGCTGCGTCGCGCGTGTCGTGTCGAGCTGCAACAGCGCGAGACGGCTGCGCAGGTCGCCTTCGGCGAGCGGCGTATCGAGCAGCCCCAGTTGCTCGACGATCGAGCGGTCGGGATCGAGCAGCGCGAGCCGCTGGTCGAGATACGCGGCGCTCACGTGCGTCGTGCATGTGCCTGAACGCGGCGCGAGTTCCCCCGCGAGCATCCGCAGCAACGTCGATTTGCCGCAGCCGTTCGGGCCCGTCAGCGCGATGCGCACGGCGCCGCTTGCCGACCACGTGATCGAATCCGAATCCGCATCGCCGGCCGCGCGCCACGGCAGTTGCGCGCGTTCGAGCGTGAACAGCTGGCGGCGCGCGCTGACCTCGGTGCCCGGCAGCGACACGAGCACGGGCGCATCGGCTTCGACGCGCGCGGCCGCCTGCTGCACGCGTTCGTCGAGCGTTGCCTTGAAATCGTACTGTTGGCGCCGGACCTGTCCCATGATGTTGCGCGCCGCACCCTTGCGGCTCTGTTTTGCCCCCGACGACAGGTTGGCCGTCTTCGCATCGCGCAGCGAGCCGGCTGCGTGACGCTGAATCGTGTCGTGTTCCTGTTCGAGCCTGCGCTTCACGCGCCCGCGCTCGGTGCGTGCATGATCGAGCGCCGCCTGCGCGGCGTCCTGTTCCGCGCCGCGCTGCGCGCGGTAGAGCGCGTAGTTGCCGCCGTACGAGCGTGCGCCTTGCGGTGTCAGCTCGACGATGCGCCGCACGTCGGCGAGCAGCGCACGGTCGTGGCTCACGATCACGAGCCCGCCGCGCCAGCCGTTGAGCGCCGCGCGCAGCCATGCACGGCCCGGCGCGTCGAGATGATTGGTCGGTTCGTCGAGCACCAGCAGGCCGGCGCCGGACAGCAGCGCGCCGATCAGCGCGACGCGCGCGAGCTGGCCGCCGCTCAGCGCGTGCGCGGGCGTGTCGGGTCGCGCATCGTTCAGGCCGGCCGCGTCGAGTGCCGCGCGCAGCCGCTCGGCGAGATCCCAGCGGTCGCCGATCAGGTCGAAGTCGTGCGGCTCCGCGCGGCCGTTCGCGAGACGCGCGAGTGCGCCGAGCGGCGCATCGAGCGCGGCGATCCGCGCGACGGTCCGCGGGCAGGCCGCAGCGTCGTCGTCGTTGTGTTGCTGCGCGACGTAGGCGACCGGCACATGCCGGTCGATCGTCCCCGAACTCGGCGCGCAGCGGCCCGCGATCAGTTGCGCGAGCTGGCTCTTGCCGATGCCGTTGCGGCCGACGATGCCCGTCGGCGTGCGATCGATGGAAAGGTCGAGCGAATCGAACAGCGTGAAGCCGTCGTCGAAGCGGAAGGAAACGTGATGAAGCGCGACGAGCGCGCCGGTGGGCGAGGCTGCAGCCATAAGCACCTCCGAAAATGCGTGAAGACCTTCGCGCGGCGTGCATGGCACGGCGGCGAAAACATTTTGGGAAGGCTTAGTTGTTCACTTGGCTGGCGTCCGGTATGAGGAATAGGAGCGGAGTGTAGCAAGCGGGGCGCGCGGGCTGCAAGCGAGCGGCGCGAACGCCGTCGCTTGCGCGCCACGCGTGATGGACCGTCGGTGTAGGTCACTTGTCGCGCATGCCGTACCTTGCCAGCGCCTGGGCGAGCGTTCGTCCATCCGGGCCGAGCGGCCGGTCGAGCGCTGCGCGCCGGATTTCGTCGGCCGTCCGCGCGTCGCCGGCATGTGTCGCGAGCAGGCTCTCCGTCAGCGCGGCAGACAGACACGAAGCGTCGAGCCGTCGCGCAATGGCCATGTTTCGCCGCGCTTCGTCGAAGCGGCCCTCGTGTACGCAAAGCACAGCAAGGCCGCCATGTGCGTCGGCGAAGCCGCGATCCAGTTCCGCCGCGCGTTCGAAGCGGATGCGCGCGGCGCCTGGATTGCCATCGAACAGATGTGCCCACGCGGCGGCGACCCATGCGCCGGCGTGGGTTTTCAGCAGGTCGGCCGCACGGTCGAGCGTGCCGGCGGCGTCCGCGAAGCGTTGCTCCGCAAGATCGACGAGGCCGATGCCGAGCGTGGCGCGTGCACCGTCTGGACTGAATGCGCGCGCGCGCTGGAACAGGTCGCGCGCGTCGTCGATCGAGCCGGCATCGAGTGCGAGCAAACCGCGCACGGTCAGGCCGTCGACCGTGTCGGCCGATCGTTCGGCGTAGCGTCGCGCGCCGTCGAGATCCGCTGCGTCGAAGAGTGCGGTGGCGAGCGCGCCGCACAGTTCCGGGCTCGCGGCGCGACCGTCGGCATGGCGCCGCCCGAGCGCGATCGCGTCGTCAAGTTGCCCGAGATGATGCAGCACGCGCAGCTTCAGCGGAATGGCACGAGACTCGTCGCTCAGCGTCGTGTCGTCGAGCAGTTCGACAGCCTCGACGAAGTGGCCGAGCATCGCATTCGCATAGGCTGCGTTGTAACGGATAGATGCATCGTCGTGTGTCGCGAGCAGCGGTTCGAATGCGCGCAACGCGGCGTCGAACCGGTGTTGCGACAGTGCCGCAAGGCCTCGCAGGTTCGCAAGCGCCGCGGGCAGCGGCGCATGGGAGGCGTGTCGATCGAGGAGTTCGTCGCACAGTGTGAAGCGGTGCGCGTCGAATGCGGCGATGGCCGCGTCGGCCAGCAGGTTGAGATTGCCGGGGTCCGTTTCGAGGAACGAAAGCAGGCGTTCGACGCGGTGCGCGTCCGGCGCGGGAGAAATGGCCGAGGGTGACGGTCGGGTAGGCATCGTCAAGATTCCTGATCGATCGGTGCATTGAATGAAGATGACCGCTGGGTACGGCGAGCGACACGCGTAGCGGCTGACGTCTTCAGCATAACAGCGCACCTGCGAATTGACCAAGTTGCGTAGACGCGGCATTCCGGTCTCGAAATCAAGCGAATAATCCAAGAATCATACTTTTTAGATTGATTCGGATTCGTACGAGCTGATGGCGAATCGTGCCTCTGAGGCGGGCGGGGCGTCGTTGAACGGAAAGAAAAAGCGACGTTGAATGCGGAAATAAATTTAGTTAAACGTCCTATTTTTGCGATAAAGAAAACGAAGTCGATAAAGCTGTCGATGGAATCTCGCGGACGCGAAAATCATTAAACAAATATCGAATTGCCCGGACAACCTGTTCGAGGCGTGCCTGTTTTTCCGGCAGCACGCCATTCAAATCACGAACGGGATCGAGGGGCACATGGTAGCGATCGTCACGGGTAACGGGTTGGGTTTGCAGTCGTCGTCCGCATTGGGTCTCGGCGCACGCGGCCAGCTTGGCGAAGCGTCGTCTGGTCAGGCGGGCGAGCGAATCTATGTCAATGCGGCGAACGGCAACCTGATCGTCCAGGATCGCGACCTGGTGCTGATCGGACGCGGAGTCGCCAGCGCGATCCATCGTGCCTACAACAGCCAGGGAAAGTTCGCGGCCGACGGCTGGCGCCCCGGCGGCGCGCGCACGGTTGGCGCGCTGTCCGGCAAGCTGAACGAGGCGGGCAGCGCGGTCACGCGCACCGACTGGGACGGCTCGACGGTCGTCTACGGTTATGACGCTCAGCGGCGGCTCTATGTCGCGACGAGCGGCGCCGGTGCGCGGGCGACGCTCGCCTACGACGCCGGAACGCGGCAATGGGCTTGGTGGGACGGTGGCAAGCAACTGTCCGAAATTTACGACGTGACGCGTGGCGGTCGCCTTGTCTCGGCGACGGACCGCGACGGCAACAAAGTCGACTACGCATACGATGGCGCGGGCCTGCTGAGTCGCGTGACGACGGCCAGCGGCGAATCGACGTATCTCGACTACACGGCCGGGCGGCTTACGCAGCTGCGCACGGTCTGGATCGACGCGAACGGCGCGCAGCGCACGTCGACCGCGGTGCGCTACGGCTACGATGCGGCCGGGCGCCTGAGCACGGTGACGGTCGATCTGACGCCGGACGACAACAGCATCGCGGACGGCAAGGTGTTCACGACGACCTACCGCTACGACGGCGATAGCGAGCGGGTGGCGTCGATCACGCAATCGGACGGTGCCGAGGTCGGATTCACCTATGCATTGCTGGGCGGCGAATATCGCGTGACGCGCATCTCTCAGCGGGCTGACGGCGGTGTCGCGCGCGTCACGCGCCTTGCCTACGATCTAGACGCACGCCGGACGACGATCACCGATCCGCTCGGCGCGGCCACCGTGCTCGCGTACGACGACGCAGGCCGACTCGTCGAGATCGTGCCGCCCGCGGGCGGCACGCAGCGGTTTCATTACGATGCGGCCGGCAACGTCGTGAAAGTGGAGGAGGCGGGCGGCGGCGTCGAATATCGCTACGACGCGCGCGGCAACCGGGTCTGGCAGCGCGATGCCGCAGGAGGCGTGATCGAGTGGCGCTACGGCGAAAACGACGAACTGCTTGAGGAGACCACCCACCTCGGCGGCGGCGAAACCGCCACCACGACTTATGTCTACGACACGCGACGGCATCTCCGTTTCGTCGTCGATGCGGAGCGGCGAGTCACCGAATACCGGTACAACGGAGTCGGCCAGCAGGTTTCGGTGCTGACATACGCAGATGCCGGCTACGCCGGGGCGGGCTTGGGCGAAGCCGATCTGGCTCGCTGGGTCGCGAGCCTGGCCGACAAGAGCAACGGCACCCGTACCGACACCGCATACGACTTTCGCGGCAACGTCGCGAGCGTCACGCGTTACGGCCGGCTGCTGAAGGACGGCACGGGCGATGCCCGCGCGGGGGCGGGCGAGGTGACGCAGACGCGCTACGTCTACGATCCGTCCGGCCGCCTGCTGCAGCGCTTCGTCGGCGCGTCGGGCAAGCAGCAGGTCGAGCAGTTTGCGTACGACGGGTTGGGGCGGATGCTGTCGGCGCGCCGCTTCGACGGAACGATGACGCTTTATCGCTACGACGACGCGAACCATCAGACCATCGTCACATTCGGCAACGGGCTCACCCGCACGTCGACCTTCAACGGCGCCGGAGAATTGGTGGCGATCGCCGAGTCGGCAGCGGGCGTGCTGCTGTCGCAGGTCGGCTATACCTATGACGCCGCCGGCCGGCTGCGCATGGAAACCGATGCCGTCGGACAGCGCACGCATTATCTGCGCGATGCGGTCGGTCGCAAGATCGCCAAGATCGATGGCACGGGTGCGCTGACCGAATATGCGTACTCGCCGGCAGGACAGCTCGCCCGGACGATTCGTTACGCGGAAGCGCTGACGGCCGCACAACTGGCAGGCCTGACGAACGTGGCCGGCCCGGTTGATATTTCCACACTGGCGCGCTTTCGTCCCGTCTCAACCGTCGCGGATCGGCGTGAATGGCGCACGTACGACGGCGCCGGGCGGCTCGCGTGTGTCGTGGATGCAGACGGCACAATGACGTCATACCGATATGGCGACGCCGGACGGCTCGCTAGCACGATTCAGTATGCGAACCGCGTCGACACGAAGCAAGACGATCCCGCGTCGGGAAAGCCGCCGCAGGTGTCAGCGGCCGACCGGCAGACACGCTACTTCTACGACGGTAGCGGCTCGTTGATCGGGCAGATCGATGCGGAAGGCTACCTGACCGAGTACCAATACGACGCGGCGGGCCGGCGGGTGTCGACGATACGTTACGCGACCCCCGTGCTCGATACCGCGCGCGATGCGAAGAACGTGCAGGATGTTCGCCCGTCAGCGAGCCGCAATGACATTCGCGAATACGCGATGTACGACGCACGCGGCCTGCTGCGCAAGGAGATCGACGGCGAAGGACACGTAACAGCCTACGATTACGACGAGTTCGGCAACGTGTCTCAGCGCACCCGCACCGAGCGTTTCGATCCGAGCCAGCTGAATGAACCGCGGACCGTGCCGCTGACCTTCGAGGCGAAGCTCGATCGCTCGGCATTGGTTGGCATCGAATTGAGTGTTTGGGTCGACGGCGTGAAAGTCGGATCGGTCGAAGTGCGATCGACGACGAACAAGCGCTTTGCGATCGAGATTCCCGACGTCGTGCCGGCCATGGCGCACAGCGTCGAGTTCCGTACGGCGTCGGTCATGTACGACGCTCTGGTCCAGAACGCGATGTTCGGACATAGGCCGTTCGCGGAGCCTGGCACGAGTCCGGACGGGCGCCCACCACGACCGGGCGAGAAGAGTCAGAACTATCTGCTCGATGCAGCCGGCAATGCGAAATTCTGGACGGCGGCGCTCGGCAGGCAGGAGCGGACGATGTATCGCTACGACGCGATGGGCCGGCTGCTCGAGCGAACCGCGAGCGAGATGAAGGGGGCGTTTGCCACGCGCTACACGTACGACAGCGAAGGGCGCGTGACCAGCGAGACAACGGGCGGTCGTTCGCTGCACTACCGCTACGATGTGCAGGGCCGGCTGATCGGCGAATTGTCGGGAGAGGGCGGCGCGGCGCTGGCCGCGTTGGGCGACCAGCCGGAGTCGGATCAGATCGAATCGATCTGGCAGATGTCGAGCATGCGCCACACATACGACGCCGCCGGGCGAAGGGTATCGACGACGGATGCCAACGGCCGGTCTGCCACGTTTTTCCATGATGCGGCCGGCCGGCAGACGCATCGGGTGAATGCGGCGGGGGAAGCGGTCGAGCAGCGATACGACGCGATCGGCAACCTGACGCAGACCATCGCGTATGCGAAACGCATGGATGGCGCGGCGCTCCGCACGCTGAAGGGCGGTACGCTGACCGACGCGGTGCGGCGGGCGTTTGCGGTGCTTGCCGATGATCAGGTGTCGCGCGTGAGCTTCGGATACGACGGCAGGGGCCGCGTCGTGCGGCGAGTCGACGCGCAGTCGTTTGCCACTTGGCATACTTACAACGCATTCGGCGACACGCTTTCCACCCTGCAGGACATTGCTGCGGACAAACGGATTGTCCGGTCCTCCAGCTACGATCGCCTTGGACGCACTGTCAGCACGGTAACTGATCCGGGTGGCCTGAATCTCGTCACGCGAACCGTGCATGACGCATTCGGTCGCGAGATCGAATCGACCGATGCGAACGGCGTCGTGCGCCGCAACGAGTACGATCGCAACGGCAATGTCGTGGTCGTCACCGACGGTCTCGGCCAACGGAGCCGGATGACCTACGACGCGTTCGGCAACCTGCTGACGCGCACCGATCGGACTGGCGCGACGACGCGGTACGCCTATTCGTCCGAGCAGCGTCAACTGATCGTGTCGACGCCGGACGGCATCCGGTTCACGACGACCTGCGACGAGCTCGGCCAGACCGTCGCGCTGATCGACGGGCGCGGCAATGCGACCAAGTACAAGTATGACCTGGACGGTCGCCTGATCCGTACCGAGACCGCCGCGGGCGTGACACAGCAGCGTTTCGACCACGCCGGGCAGTTGTGCGAGACGGTAGATGGGCGCGGTGTGCGGACGGTCTATACATATGATGCAGCGGGTCGCGTGCTGACGCGCACACTCGATCCGGAGAAGCTGAAACTGGTGACGCGCTATGAGTACGACGCGAAAGGCCAGGTGATACGAACGACGGAACCGACGGGAACCGTTGTCGAGACGACATACGACCGCAATGGCCGCAAGGTCGCTGTCGTGACGGATGCGGGTGAAGGCAAGCTGAATCTGAGGACGACCTTCGAATACGACGGCGCCGGCAACGTGCTGACGATGGTGGAAGGCGCGGGCACGGCGAGCGCGCGCAAGGTCCGGCACGAATACGATGCGGCCGGGCGTCTGGCAGCCACGACCGTCGATCCGAACGGGCTCGCATTCACGACGCGGTATGCCTACGACGGCAATGGCAATGTGGTCCGGGTAACCGACGCGGCGGGCGGCGTCACGCGTTACGGCTATGACGCGGAAGGCAGGCAGATCTGTGAAGTCGGGCCGACGGGGGCGATCGTGCTGAGCCGGCGCGACGCGGAAGGGCGAGTCGTTGCGCGCACCGCGTATGCGACGCCAAACGGGGAATTCCTCGGCGACGGCGGCGCGCTGTCGATCGACGATCTGGAGCGGCGAGTCGCGGGTGCTCCCGGGCGCGATCGGACGACGCGCCATGTCTATGATGTCAACGGGCACGTGCGGTACACGTTCGACCCGCTTGGCGCATTGACCGAGATCCGATACGACGAGAACGGCAACGTCACGTCGACTGCCTTGCACGGTCGTGTGATGGAACCGTCGGACGATCTGACCGAAACGGCGATCGCCGCCTGCTTGAGGCGTCTCGGGTCGTCGCATGTCCAACTCGTGAGCCGTGTGACGCAGACGGTTTATGACGCAGCCAACCGGGGCATCTTCGTTGTCGATCCGCTCGGCTTCGTGACCCAGAACCGCTACGACGCCAACGGCAATCTCCTGGAGCGTGTTCAGCATCGGTCACAGATGACGGCGCTTTCGAATGGCTCGGCCGAGGCAAATGAAAAGGACCTGACACGCTGGGTGAGCAACTGGCCGCGCGAGGTCGATACGCGCATCACGAGTTGGCGGTATGACGCCGCCGATCGGGTGATGGACAGCCTCGATACCGAAGGCTATATGACGCGCCACGAATACGAGGGCGGGCGCTTGAGCAGAACGGTGCGCTATGGCGTGCGCGCCGAGCCGTCGCGCGCGATGCCGGTTCGATCGATCGAGCGGTTGCTGCCGACCGGGCCCACCTATGCCGAAACGGCAGTGACCGAATATCGCTACGACGGCGCCGGCAGGCTCACCAGCGTGATCGATCCGGCCGCCATCACGACACACTACGTGCTGGATGCGCTCGGTCGTGCGGTGGAGACGATCGACGCGTACGGTACCGATCGTCAGACATCGACTCGCGCGACCTTCGACGCCGCAGGACGCGTGACAAGGGAGGTGCGTGCTTTCGGCACGGCTGCGGCAGTCGCCGTCGAATACCGCTACGACGCGCTGGGCAATCGTGTCGTCCAGTTTGATCCGCGCGGCACCGAATTGGCGGAACGCGATAGTGCCTGGGCGCTCGCGCAACGCCAGGCGTTGGGCTACGTCGACGCACAGGGCCGCGCCTTGGCGGCCAGCACACTGACGGCGGCCCAGCGCGACGCGCTGTCGGCTCGCTATGCAACGCATTACCGCTATGATGCCGCCGGCCGGCTGATCGAGGAAATCGATCCTCTCGGGTACTCGGAGCGTACCGTGTTCGACGCGTTCGGGGATGCGGTCGAGCGGGTAACGAAAGGTGTCGCTGCGAAGCTGATCTACGATCGGCTCGGGCGTCTCATCGTACAGGTCAACCCTGACGGCTCGTTGGTTCGGACTGGGTACAGCGTGTCCGGGCGACCAACCCGGATCGAGCGCTACGACAGTCGTTCGATCGACTGGCAGGCAGTTTCTGCCGATCTCCGTGAGTTTGACGTCATGGCACTGCTGAAGCGGGGCGCGGCCGCTGTCACGCTGCTCGTATACGACAAGCTCGACCGGCTCGTGAAATCGACGGATGCGGAGGGGTACACGGAAACCTATCGGTACAACGCGTTCGGCGACCGCACCGAGTACCGGAACAAACTCGGTGCGACCTTCTCGTATGGGTACGACAACCGTGGATTGCTGATCTCCGAAACGCTGCCCGTGACATCGGGTGGCCGTGTGGTGCAGAACTTCCACCTATATGATGCCGGCGGCCGTCGCACGGCGACCATCGAGGCGGGTGAGCGGTCCGAACAACGCATTACCCGATTCGAATACGACGTGCTCGGCCGGCCGATCCGCAAGATCGGCGACGCGGTCGTCATTCGCCTGGCGTCGGGAGCGACTCGCAGGATCGAGCCGACGGAAACCACGGCATACGATGCGCGAGGCAATGTCGCCAGGCAGACCGATGCGAACGGCAACACCACGACGTGGTATTACGACGCGGCCAACCGCAAGACGGCCGAAGTGAGCGCGGCCGGGACGCTGACGCTTTGGGCCTATGATGCGGCGGGCAATCGTATCTCGTCGCGCGTGTTCGCCGATCCCGTCGTCCCGGCGAATGGCGCCGAGCCACCGCAACCAGTGGACGCGAGCCGCGTTCGCGAGACCCGGTATCGCTACGACGAGAACAACCGGCTGGTCGAATCGCGCGTGCTTGACGTCGCGACGGGCTACTTCGATTCGTCCGCGGGCGAGACGCAGCGGGGCGAGTATTTCATCACGACAGGCAGCGAGCTCGTCACGACATACCGCTATGACGGCGGTGGACGGCTGATCGAGCAGACGGATCCCGCAGGCAACCGGACGCTGAGCTTCTATGACCGGCTCGGCTACAAGACGCTTGAAGTGGACGGCGCCGGATATGGCGTTCGCTTCGAGCGCGATGCGGAGGGGCGCGTGCTCAAGGAAACGCGTTTCGCTTCACGCTATCCCGACCCGGTTGCGCCGAACCAGGCACTTGCCGAGTCGCTTGCGGCGAACTGGCCGAGGAGTGCCGACGACCGGATCACGGAGTACCAGTGGGACGGTAATGGCCGATTGATCAGCGAAACGCGGATCGGCGTGCGGCATGCGACGGTCGATGCGAATGGCAGGTTGACCGAAGGCGTGGCCAATTCGACGACGCGGTACGTGTACGACGGCGAGGGGCACCTGCTGCGCCGAACTGACGCGAACGGCAACCAATACGATTTCACGTACGACGCGCTTGGCCGGCAAACCGGACAGATTCTGCCGCAGTTCGTCGATCACTTGAACCGGGAGGTTCGTTCTCGTGTGTCGTTCGAATACGACGGCTTGAACAACGTCGTCAAGGAAACCCGGCACGGCGATACGGACCAGGTCTCAACCTACGCGTATGGTGCGGGCGGGCGGCTGGTATCGAAGGCGAACGCGCTTGGCGTGGTGACGAATTTCGAGTATGACGCGGCGGGCAACACGACGCTCGTCAGCTATCTTCGCGGCGACGCGGACGGCCGGCAGCAGCGGGACGAAACCGCGATCGGATACGACACGGTGAACCGCGAGATTTCGCGTACGACGCGCGTGCGCGATTCCGGTACGGGGGCGATCCGGTCGGACGGTGTGGCGCGCGAACAGAAGTACAACGCCTATGGCGAGATCGTTGCGCGCCGCACGGGCGGCGGCGGGCCGAACGGCGAGTGGCAGGAGTATGCGGACTACAACAACGCCGGATGGGTCGTGCGCACGAACTTCGGCGACGGCGTGTCGCGGCTGTTCCTGTACGACCGCAACGGCAACGCGACGCTTAAGGTCGAGTCGATGGAAACCGATCTGCGCCGCCATGCGATTGAGACCGGCGACGATCTCGTCGGGTTGCTCAAGCGCGCGGACATGATGCAGACGTATACGCGGTATGACGCGCGCAACCAGGTGATCCAGGTGCGGCAGCCGAAGACGTCGGGCGGGGCGCCGCGCGTGAGTTTCAGTCCGGTCGATATTCCGATCGAAGGGGGGAAGTTCGCGAATACGCAGTTGACGATCAGCGGGTGGTTGCCGAAGAGCGGGAGCGTGGTGGGGCCGACGTTGCCGTTGGAGGGCGGAGATGTAGGGGCAATAGGGGGAAATGCCGGCGCTGCACAGACCACCGTCGATTGGACGTATCGCGTGAGTTCTGACGGCGGGGTATATACCGATGTGGCGCAAATGAATTCGGTTTCGATTTCGTTGCCGGATCTGAGTCGCGTGTACGGCGCATATAGCATCGAAGTGAGGTTGAAATATGCGATGACTGGCCGATACATGGGGTTCTTTGGGAAAGAAAAATACCCCAAGGATTTTCCGCTCAACATGACGAGAGAGCGGACGTCGGGAAGCATCTCAAATAGCCCTTCTCGGATTGTGATTCCGCTTGAAGATAGGTGGCCGGGGCGAGATTACCCAGTCCCGTTCAGGGTTCAATCGATGGGGACCGAACATGATCGACAATTCGCACACGTCGAATTTGCGTATACAGCGGAAATTTTCCTGACTCCGATGGGAGGTGCGGGTGGGCCGAAACTGATTGGGACGATTGAAAAATCTGCTCTGGTATTTGGGATGGCAGACACTGGCGTAATCAATAATTGGTGGCCGCCAATAAAACAATGGACAGTTGCGAAGCGCGAAGCATTCAACGGCGAAGCATCGATGGGATTCTCCGCGTCCATGTTGAGCGTGGCTCGCGGCACGCTCCCCCCGGACGCGCGAGGCATGCTTTACTACCGTCGGGATGGCTCGGACGATTGCTTCCAGTTGCTCGGCAAGAGCGCCAATAGTCAATCGAATTCATACACCGTTGACGCAGGCGCGTTGCCCGACGGTGATTACGAGATGATCTTCATGGCCGTCGGTGCGGACGGTACGTTGTTGCGCCGCGACGGATACACCGCGCATATCTCGCGCGCTGACAACTCTCGCATCGAATCGTCGCCGATCGCGCTCAACACGGCCACGGTGCGTCCGTCATTCATGACGGACGCTACCGGCAATTACATATGGACCGCGCCGCGCACGCTCGACATGTATGCCTTGCGGAGCAAGGAAGGCGTGATCGCCGATGCCGTCGACGTGCGATTCCGCCGGGCCGGTTCGGCTGGCTACGCCGACGACTGGAGGCGGGTCGACCGCGATCCGGTTTCAGGCGCATTGAGGCTCGATCTGGCGGCGCTCGGGGCGGGCGACTACGAGATGGAGGTGCGCCTTCATAAGGGCGGCACGCATCTCGATACGCTGCGCAGCCAGGTCCGGATTCCCGGCGGCAGCGGTGCGCCGGACATCTCGGTCATCAACTATCTGAGCAATACGCGCGAGTCGGTGACGTTCCACGCCCAGCCCGCCGACACCGATCACCTGATGGTGTCGTGGGAACTGAACGGGACGACACACTACCGCAAGGTGGAACGTATCGGAAGCGAGTTTGTGTGGGACACGCTCGCCGAAGGCGCATTGCTTCCCAGGCATCAGCCTCACGCGATCAAGTTCACGGCCTATGATGCGTATGGCCGTGCGCTGTCGATGGGCAAGGGCACTATCACGGTCGGCAGCCAGGGGGTATCAAGCGCGACGCTCGAAGGCAGCAATTTGCCTTGCATCTTTGAATTTAGCCCACAGGACGACCGTGGCGCAAAACTCGCGAATGCAACCACGCTGGTGCTCTACTACCGTCCGGCACCACACACCCAAGCCGATTACGACAAACCGTTTTCCGAAGCGATCCTCACCCGCGACGGCGCGGGCCGTTTCCTGTTCGACGCGACGTCGCTGCCGACCAACGCCGAATACGAATACCGCTATCTCGCGAAGGACGCACAAGGCAACGTGCTGACTGAACGTCAGAGCTATTTCCTGACAGGCACGCGCAACAATCCGGTGACCAACGTGGATATCGTCGGCGTGATCGACGAAACCGCGAAGGACATGACAATCGACCGGATGCAGTCGCACAACGCGTTCCGCGAGGTGTCGGCGGAGCGCGACGGGCGCGGCAACTGGACCTTTTCGTCCTACAACACGATGGGCCGGCTGACGCTGAAGCGTGAACCGGAGATCAGCGTCACGCTCGCGGACGGCTCGAAAGTTCGCGTCGCGCCGGAAACGCGGTTCCACTATGACCTGACGGGCAACCTCGTCGGCATCAAGGACGCGAACGGCAACCTGTCGACGCACCAATGGAATTACGGATTGGCGCAGCCGGCGGTCGCGCGGTCGTGGGATGCGCTTGGCCACGACAAGCGCTTCGCGTACGACGTGCAGGGCAACCTGCGCGTCCAGTACGACGAGCAGAACCGCCGCACCGACTATACGTACGACGCCGGCGATCGTCTGATCCGGATCGATCGCCCGGCACTGGCGAACGGCGCGAACGCGGGGCGGCGCGGTGTCGATCGCTACGAATACGACGCAGCCGGTAACCGGATCGCGCACATCGATGCACTGGGCGGGCGTGAGCGAACCTATTACGACAGCGAAGGGCGGGTCATCCGGACCGTGAGCGCGGCGGGCCGATCGATGCAGTACGACTATCGCTGGGCGTCGACGATCGGCACGGTGGGCAGCGGCACGACCGGCGGCTGGTTGAAGACGACGACCGACGCGAACGGCCGGACGATGATCGACGAGACGGATCTGTTCGGCCGGCTGATGAGGCACACGGATCTCGGTGGACGGGTATTCGACTACACGTACAACCTGGCGGGGCTGCTGACGCGCCAACGTGGCACGAGCGGGCAGGACGTGAGCTACGAGTATTACTCGCACGGGCTGGTGCGAGCGATCCGTGACCGGGGCACGCAGACCGAATCGCTGTACGAATACGACGGCGACGGCAACCGGACGGCGGAATTCTTCCGCTCGATCTCCGGCGCGTATGTGTTCGCGCAATCGTACGTCGAATACGATGCGGCAAACCGAGTCACGGCGATTCGGGACAACGCGTACCAGGTGCGCTACGAATACGACGCGGTGGGCAACCGCCGGCGGATGACGGCGGACTACACGGACCTCGTCGGTTACCACAAGAAGACGCAGGACTACTGGTACGAATACGACGCGTTGAACCGCTTCACGGTGACGATGGGCGTGCTGTCGGACGGCCGGATCGTCGCGGGCCCGAAAGGCGGGGACGGCGTGCAGCTCGGCTACAACGCGGCAGGCGAGCGTGTGCTGGCGGTGTATGCGTCGGACGGTCGGACGGAGCGCTACGAATACGACGCGAACGGGTACCTGACGAACCAGGCGATCAACGGTGTGGTGGTGCGCGAGCGGGAGAACGACCTGCTGGGCCGGGTGACGGGTTACACGGCATACACGGCGGACCGCTCGAAGCGAACGGAGCAGGTAACGCGACAGTACGACGCGGACGGGCTGCAAACGAGCGAACGCGACGTACTGGAAGGGGCGACGACACGCTATATGCGAATGTCGGACGGAACGCTGGAGCGCACGGAGCGGTGTCCGGACAAGGGCGACGGCACGTTGGTGACGACGGCGTACACGTACGAGTGGTGGGACGGGGCGAAGCAGAAGACGGCGGTGTCGCAGGGCACGAACCCGAACGCGCCGGGGTGGAAGCC
>NZ_JAGXKA010000189.1:0-291 GCF_019091065.1 Burkholderia sp. GbtcB21 | reverse complement strand
AAACGCTGACGCCGAGTCACGCGCTTCTTGCCCGCACTTTCCGCTTCCGCAAAGCTCATTTGCCGTTTCATCGTCGTCGGTTCGTTCCGTGAACTATCTTCTACAACGTCTGCGGCGGCGTCGCCGCTGACCACCGAGCCACATAAATCAGTGTTTCCTTAGCGCGCGTAAAGATTGGAATGTGATGCAATTGAAATAGGTATCCCGTGTCAACCCATTGCTCGACGTCCCGCAGGCGTCCCATTCCTCATATCAGGTCGCTGCTTATCGGCCTGTGTTCCGTCGCAGCGT
>NZ_JAGXKA010000188.1:0-292 GCF_019091065.1 Burkholderia sp. GbtcB21 | reverse complement strand
GTCCACATAAGGGACCAGGAATACTGCCACTTGGTTTACCTTGAGTTGGTAAACACAAGGTTCATCTTCACTCTGAAGAAAGCCGTAGGTCTTCATGATTTCATCAAACCTTTTGTTCCAGGAGCGAGAAGCTTGCTTAAGTCCATAAATGGACCTATTGAGTTTGCAAACTTTCTTTTCTTGCTCTGGAAGAACATAGCCTTCTGGTTGCTCCATGTAGATGGTTTCTTCAAGAAGCCCATTAAGGAAGGCTATCTAGACATCCATTTGCCAGATTTCATAGTCGAAGGAG
>NZ_JAGXKA010000187.1:0-292 GCF_019091065.1 Burkholderia sp. GbtcB21 | reverse complement strand
CCATGGGGTCAGTTAAGCTTGGTGGGACCAAGTTTGATATTGCAAAATACGATGGGCGTGGTGACTATCTCTTGTGGGAACGACAAGTGAAGGGCGCACTGAAGGCAGCTGGTTTGGGCAAGGTGTTGAGGCCAAAGCCCGGTACAATCAACAATGATGATTGGAAGGACCTTCAAGAGCAAGCTGTGAGTATAATCATACTCTATTTGCAGCCAATTGTCCTGAAGCAAATTGAGGAGTACGAAACATGTACCCTGCTGTTTGAAGCTCTTGAGCAACGATTTCATCGTAA
>NZ_JAGXKA010000186.1:0-292 GCF_019091065.1 Burkholderia sp. GbtcB21 | reverse complement strand
GTACGAGCACGATCCCGTCGCTTCCGACAGGGGGAAATTGTCGGATTGAAAACGCGTCGAATCCGGCAGCGCAAACGTACACAAGGTAAAATTTTGCGTACTTATCTCAAAAATGGTTGCGGCTGTTTTCGGAATGACGCGCGATCGGATCGATTCTGTTCGAAATGGTGAAAATGGCGAGTTGCTCCGAGTTCGGTTTACTCCGAGAATCGCGCCTTGCTCTCCCTATGACAGATATATGCGCCCGCCGGCGGTCGCCGCGCGGTGCGTCGCGCGCACCTGCGTCGCGGCG
>NZ_JAGXKA010000185.1:0-292 GCF_019091065.1 Burkholderia sp. GbtcB21 | reverse complement strand
AGCCAACTGCCGGCGGGCCGCCCGGACACATACCAGGCGCAGCGGTGCCGGTGGCCGGCCGCATCGACCAGCATCAGTTCGTCGCCCAGCGCCGTCTGCTGCCAACGGCTGGTTTCGATCGTGTCTTCGAGGTGGGCCTCGGCGGCCCCGGCCGTCGCCGGCCAGTCGCTGGGCCACTCGCGGTTCTGCAGGAAGCGCCGCCGCTCCTCGCGGCCCCCCCCGCCGAGGCTGTAGCTCGTGATCTCGCGCAGGCCCGCCGTATCGTAGTGTCCGACCAGCCGCCCGCGCAGGT
>NZ_JAGXKA010000184.1:0-294 GCF_019091065.1 Burkholderia sp. GbtcB21 | reverse complement strand
GCCGATTCGAGGCTATAGGGTAAGGACGCCGCTCATCGTGGAGTGGGACAAAGGGGAAGGGATGGATTATGAAGACATTGGTGAGAGTGCTTGATCGAAGGGAAAGGGTTAGGCATGAGTGAAGAAGGAGAAACTTAAGAAGTTGTTTCTTCCAAGATAGGAAAAACATGAGCTTGGTGCTTCCCAATAACTAAGCATTCCCCCGAATCTGTGCTGGCCTAACGTAAAATACCCAGCCCCAACTAGATACTCATGTTCCTCTAATGGAAGATCTAGCTCTACCTTAGGTGCCCC
>NZ_JAGXKA010000183.1:0-295 GCF_019091065.1 Burkholderia sp. GbtcB21 | reverse complement strand
CGACTTGCATGAGCGGCCCCCGCACTCATAATGAACACCTTTTGATCTAGCGGTTATAATTGATTAATAAGCTAATGACACTAAAGATTAATGAAATCAAAGATTCGTTCAAAGTGTGTGAAAAGTGTTGGTTTGGATTTCAAACTTAGAAGCTCCTTAATCTCACTTAGATAGGTTAGATATATGTAATAAATGCTCAACCAACTTATTTTTTGAAAGAAAAATCGAGTTTATATAGTGTTTGATGAAAAACTAGCCGTTTATAGCCGTTGGCACGTTTCCCGAGGTGGGGTCA
>NZ_JAGXKA010000182.1:0-295 GCF_019091065.1 Burkholderia sp. GbtcB21 | reverse complement strand
GCCGGCGTCCGCATGCCGGTCCCCGACGGCGACCACCCCGGCGACCCGTGCACGCAGCCGGCCGCCCGCCGCCGACAGCTCGTCGCCGCGCCCCGGCGCCACGCCGAGCCAGAACGGAATGTTCGGCGACTGGCCCTGCGCGTCCCCGGCGCGCACGCGGCCCGTTTCCACGCGAATGATCCGGTACGTCTGGTTGCCCAGCTGGAACACGTCGCCGGCCAGGCTCTCGATCGCGTAATCCTCGTTGTCGGTGCCGACCTGGTTGCCCTGCGGGTCCAGCAGCACCGCGTAGACG
>NZ_JAGXKA010000181.1:0-296 GCF_019091065.1 Burkholderia sp. GbtcB21 | reverse complement strand
AAAGAAACCGCGCAAATCGTGAACGCCTTGCGTGAGCATCATTCGTTAAGCGTCTTGCTCAAGGTTTCAGGCCTGGCTCGTAGTACGTTCTATTACCAAGTGGCAGCGACCAAGGCGGGAGATCGTCACGCCGAGCTCAAGGCGAAGATCGCCGATGTCTTCGCCCAGCATAAGGGGCGTTACGGCTATCGCCGGATCACGCTTGCATTGCGTCGAGCGGGCACTTGGGTCAACCGCAAGACGGTGCAGCGACTGATGTCAGTGCTGCGTCTGAAGTCGCTCGTTCGGCCCAAGAA
>NZ_JAGXKA010000180.1:0-299 GCF_019091065.1 Burkholderia sp. GbtcB21 | reverse complement strand
TCACTCCACGTCCATCAACCGGAACTTGAACCGGTTGCCCTTGATCTTACCCGCTTTTAAATTACACTTCTTGGTGTTGTGAAATTCTAGTAACAACATTTGGCGCCGTCTGTGGGGACTCGACTGTAAGATTCTATTCACATTCAAAGAACATCACTCAACATGGCTGGAAATCACGCTAACGGAGCTAACAATGAATCCATCAACATTGGAACGATGAGCGTACCATTGCCTGGAACCGGAGTGCCACCTGTAGACGTCATCAACGGCGGGGTAGGGAGGAGCAACATCAGACCACT
>NZ_JAGXKA010000018.1:0-127029 GCF_019091065.1 Burkholderia sp. GbtcB21 | reverse complement strand
GGGGGGGGAAGAATGTGCCTCGGGATGGGAGCCGGGTGCGGGCTGTATCGGAACGCCCCACAGCACCGCCCTCTGGGGGTGTGGTGCTGAACGTTTTTTTACGTCAGCCCTGCGCGCGTTTCGTGAGTTCCTCGCGCTGCGACAGATCCTCGACGTTGACCATCCAGTGCACGCCGAAACGGTCCTTCGCCATCCCGAAGCCGAGCGCCCAGAACGTCTTGCCGAACGGCATCGTCACTTCGCCGCCGTCGGCGAGCGCATCGAACAGCTTCTTGCCTTCCTCGACCGTCGCCGGGTTCAGCGACAGCGAATAGCCCGCGTGCGTGCCGGCCGGCTGGCTGCAGTCGCCGTCCGAGCACATGATCATCGAGTCGCCGATCGTGAAGCTCGCATGCATCACCTTGTCGGCCATCTCGGGCGTGATCGCGTGTTCGGGATTCGGCGGCGCATCCTTGAAGTGCATCTTGAACATCGTCTTCGCGCCGAGCGCCTTTTCGTAGAATCGAAGGGCTTCGTCTGCGCGGCCGTAGAACGTCAGATACGGTTGGACTTGCATCGTTGTCTCCTGTAATGGGCCGGGCCCGCGCGTCGGTGCGGGTTCGGCGTCGTGCAAGATCGACTGGGAAAGGGCACGTCGAGAGGCGGCCGGCGTACCCGTGACGGGGATTGTAGTGCGCGTGCTTGACGATGGGATGAAAAATAAAACGGCCGCGAACATCACGTTCGCGGCCGTTTGCGGCGCGTGTGCTGACGGCTGTTGTCAGTATTGCTGACAGCCGCTGACGCCTGTCGCGGCTCAGCGCAGCGCGTCGATCAGCTTCTCGAGCTTCACCGCATCGGCGGCGAACACGCGGATGCCTTCGGCGAGCTTTTCGGTTGCCATCGCTTCGTCGTTCAGCTGGAAGCGGAACGATGCCTCGTCGATTGCCACGCGTTCGGCCGGCTTGTCCTGCAGCGCTTCCGGCGACAGCTTGCGCGAAACCGTCTCGTTGCTGTCCTGCAGCTTCTGCAGCAAATCGGGACTGATCGTCAGCAGGTCGCAGCCGGCGAGTTCGATGATCTGGCTGGTCGTGCGGAAGCTCGCGCCCATCACTTCGGTGTTGTAGCCGAACGTCTTGTAGTACGTGTAGATGCGGCGCACCGACTGCACGCCCGGATCGTTCGCACCGCCGTCCTTCGCTTCATCCCATTCCGCGCCGGCCTGCTTCTTGTACCAGTCGTAGATGCGGCCGACGAACGGCGAGATCAGTTGCGCGCCGGCTTCCGCGCACGCGGCGGCCTGCACGAGCGAGAAAAGCAGGGTCATGTTGCACTTGATCCCTTCCTTCTGCAGCACCTCGGCCGCGCGGATGCCTTCCCACGTCGACGCAAGCTTGATCAGGATGCGCTCGCGGCCGATGCCGGCTGCTTCGTACAGCTTGATGAGCTCGCGGCCCTTGTCGATCGAGCGCTTTGCGTCGAACGACAGGCGTGCGTCGACCTCGGTCGACACGCGGCCCGGGATCAGCTTCAGGATCTCGGTGCCGAACGCGATCAGCAGGCGGTCGATGATGAAGGCGGTGCTTTCGTTGCGGTGATCGCGGACGGTTTTCTCGAGGATCGGCTTGTACGCATCCTTCTGGACGGCCTTCAGGATCAGCGACGGGTTCGTGGTCGCGTCCTGCGGCTTGTATTGCGCAAGCTGCTGGAAGTCGCCCGTGTCGGCGACGACGGTCGTGTACTGCTTCAGCTGGTCGAGTGCGGTAGTCATGGCGATTCGGAAGAAGGGCGCGGGGCGCCGGGTTCTCACGGGCCGCGCGAGCGCGGCGGCGAAGCGAAGCGGCGCCGGGCGCCGCTTTCGATCCATCATTTTAGGCCCGATTCGTGTCGGGCACGTTTTGGGATGCCCCGGGGCGGGCACGGCAACCGCCGCGGCGGTCGGCGAACCGCGTCACGCCGGGCGTCGCGCGTTCAGGATCACCTGCGTGACGATCCCCGCGACGAGCCCCCAGAACGCCGAGCCGATCGACAGCAGCGTGAGGCCCGACGCGGTGACCATGAACGTGACGAGCGCTGCTTCGCGCTGCTTCACGTCCTGCATCGCGTTCGCGAGCCCGCTCATGATCGAGCCGAACAGCGCGAGCGCGGCGACCGATACGACGAGCGCCTTCGGCAGCGCCGCGAACAGCGCGGCGATCGTCGCGCCGAAGATCCCGGCGACCAGGTAGAACGTGCCGCACCACACGGCGGCCGTGTAACGCTTCGCGCGATCCTCATGCGCTTCGGGGCCCGTGCAGATCGCGGCGGTGATCGCCGCGAGGTTCACGCCGTGCGAGCCGAACGGCGCGAGCAGCAGCGATGCGAGGCCAGTCGTCGCGATCAGCGGCGACGACGGCGTCTGATAGCCGTCCGCGCGCAGCACCGCGATGCCCGGCACGTTCTGCGACGCCATCGCGACGACGAACAGCGGAATGCCGATGCTGACGATCGACGCGATCGAAAACGCCGGCATCGTGAACACGGGCTGCGCGAGCGCGATGTGGAAGCGGCTGAAGTCGAGCAGGCCGAGGCCGCCGGCCACCGCCGTGCCGACGATCAGCGTCGTCGGAATCGCATAGCGCGGCGCAAGCCGCTTGACGATCAGGTACGTGAAGAACATCGCGAGCACGAGCGCGGTCTGGAACTGCGCGGCGCGGAAGATCTCGATGCCGATCTCGAACAGGATGCCCGCGAGCAGCGCGGCGGCGATGCCGGCCGGAATCTTGCGCATCAGCGTGTCGAACAGGCCGCTCACGCCGATGGCCGTCAGCAGCAGCGCACACACGACGAATGCGCCGATCGCCTCGGCGTAGGGCACGCCGGGCAGCGACGCGATCAGGAGCGCGGCGCCGGGCGTCGACCACGCGACGACGACGGGCGCGCGAAAGCGCAGCGACAGGCCGATCGTCGTCAGCGCCATGCCGATCGACAGCGCCCAGATCCACGACGAGATCTGCGCATCGGTGAGGTGCGCGGCGCGGCCGGCCTGGAACATCAGTACGAGCGAGCTCGTGTAGCCCGTCATCATCGCGACGAAGCCGGCGACGAGCGCCGAGACGGACGTGTCGGCGAAAAAGCGGCGGCCGCCGGCGCGGCCTGCGCTCGCGGTGGGCAAGGGGTTCATGCTATCTCCGGGAGGAGGCCGCGTGGACGCGGCCTTCGTGTCTGCTGGTTGGATTCGTTACTTGCTGAGTGCGCGCATCGCGGTTTCGAGGCCCGCGAGCGTGAGCGGATACATGCGATGGCCGAGCAGGTCGCGGATGACCGCGACCGACTGCCGGTATTCCCATAGCCGCTCGGGCTCGGGGTTCAGCCATGCATGATGGGGGAACTGGTCGGCGAGGCGGCGCAGCCATACGGCGCCGGCTTCCGGGTTGTTGTATTCGACCGAGCCGCCGGGCTGCAGCACTTCGTACGGGCTCATCGTCGCGTCGCCGACGAAGATCAGCTTGTAGTCGGGCGTGAACTTGTGCAGCACGTCCCACGTCGCGGTGCGCTCCGAGTGGCGGCGGCGGTTGTTCTTCCACAGGTGGTCGTACACGCAGTTGTGGAAGTAGAAGAATTCCAGGTGCTTGAATTCGGCCTTCGCGGCCGAGAACAGCTCTTCGGTGCGCTTGATGTGGTCGTCCATCGAGCCGCCGACGTCGAGCAGCATCAGCACCTTCACGTTGTTGTGGCGCTCGGGCACCATCCGCAGGTCGAGCCAGCCCGCGTTCGCGGCCGTGCTGCGGATCGTGCCGGGCAGGTCGAGCTCCTCGGCCGCGCCTTCGCGCGCGAAGCGGCGCAGCCGCCGCAGCGCGACCTTGATGTTGCGCGTGCCGATCTCGACCGAATCGTCGTAGTCGCGGTATGCGCGCGCTTCCCACACCTTCACCGCGGTGCGGTTGCCGTTCGACGGGCCGCCGATGCGCACGCCTTCCGGGTTGTAGCCGCCGTGGCCGAACGGCGACGTGCCGCCCGTGCCGATCCACTTGTTGCCGCCTTCGTGGCGTTCCTTCTGCTCGTCGAGCAGTTCCTTCAGGCGCTCCATCAGCTTGTCGAGCCCGCCCATCGCTTCGATCTGCGCCTTCTCCTCCGGCGACAGCTCGCGCTCGAGGCGCTTCTCGAGCCAGTCGAGCGGAATGTCGAACGCTTCGGACGGCAGCGCGGACACGCCGTGGAAATATGCGCCGAACGCCTGGTCGAACTTGTCGAAGTACTGCTCGTCCTTGACGAGCGTCATCCGCGCGAGGAAGTAGAACGCGTCGATCGACGGCGAGATCAGCCCGGCCTTCAGCGATTCGAGCAGCGTCAGGTATTCCTTCACCGAGACGGGCAGCTTGGCTGCGCGCAGCGCGTAGAAGAAATTGAGCAGCATGGCCGGGCCTTCGCGGGTGGGGGGATTACCGGTTGTGCCGGTTCATGTAGACGAGCCGTTCGAGCAGGCTCAGGTCCTGCTCGTTCTTCAGCAGCGCGCCCGCGAGCGGCGGCACGATCTGCTTCGCGTCCGTGCCGCGCAGCGCGTCGGCCGGGAGGTTCTCGGCGAGCAGCAGCTTCAGCCAGTCGAGCAGCTCGGACGTCGACGGTTTCTTCTTCAGGCCCGACACGCCGCGCAATTCGAAGAAACTCTCGAGCGCCGCGCGCAGCAGCTCCTCGCGGATGTCGGGGAAGTGGACCGCGACGATCTTCTGCATCGTCGACGGGTCGGGAAACTGGATGTAGTGGAAGAAGCAGCGGCGCAGGAACGCGTCGGGCAGCTCCTTCTCGTTGTTCGACGTGATGATGACGAGCGGGCGGTGCTTCGCGCGTACCGTCTCGCGCGTCTCGTACACGTGGAATTCCATCCGGTCGAGCTCGCGCAGCAGGTCGTTCGGGAATTCGATGTCGGCCTTGTCGATCTCGTCGATCAGCAGCACGCTCGGGTGCTCTGCGTCGAACGCCTGCCACAGCACGCCCTTGACGATGTAGTTCGAGATGTCCTTCACGCGCTCGTCGCCGAGCTGCGAGTCGCGCAGCCGCGACACCGCGTCGTATTCGTACAGGCCCTGCTGTGCTTTCGTCGTCGACTTGATGTGCCACTGCAACAGCGGCATGTCGAGCGCGGCGGCCACTTCCTCGGCGAGCATGGTCTTGCCGGTGCCGGGCTCGCCCTTGATCAGCAGCGGGCGTTGCAGCGTCAGCGCGGCATTGACCGCGAGCTTCAGATCGTCGGTGGCGACGTAGTGCGAGGACCCTTCGAAACGCATGGCGGCGCTCTTCTTTCTCGGGAAAAAAACCCAGTATAAGTCAGAAGGGCTGTGCGGTTGGGCCGCGCCCGCGTATCGTAGCGGGGCTGTGGCGGGGCGGACCGGGGCGCCGGGTGGACGCGTTCCCCGCCGACGCGGTACAATCTGGCCGTTTTTTTTGGCCTGCGTGGCGATCCGATAAGCAAAACGGCGCGGGCCGTTGCCGCTTAGGCGCCAGTTTCCCCTCAAGCTAGGTTACAAGAGCTATGAACAAATTCGTCGGCAAACACGTCGTTGTCGCAGCGCTCGTGGCGCTCGCGGGCAGCGCGCAGGCGGCCGGTGTGGTCGGCAACCCGAAGGACGGGGCGAGCAAGGCCGCCATGTGCATCGGTTGCCACGGCATCCAGGACTACCGCGCGGCGTACCCGGAGGTCTACCGGGTGCCTGTCCTCGGCGGCCAGAACCAGCAATATCTCGAGAACGCGCTGAAGGCCTACCGCAAGAAGGATCGTCATTTCCCGTCGATGAACGCGATCGCCGGTTCGCTGACGGACCAGGACATCGCGGATCTGGCGGCCTACTACGCCGCCCAGAAGGCCGACACGAAGGACAATCCCTACAAGTAAAGCGCGCGCCGCCGATCTCTCCGGCGGGACAGGAGCATTCATGAACAACGCATTCAAGACGGCGGCGGTTGCACTGGCGGCCGGCCTCGCGATCGGTACCGCGCACGCAGCGGACACCACGAAGGGCAAGGAACTGGTCGAATCGCACAACTGCGCGGCCTGCCACGGCGCGCAGATGAACAAGCCGATCAACGCCGAATATCCGCGCCTCGCCGGCCAGCATGCCGACTACCTCGTGTGGGCGATGCGCCAGTACCAGATGGGCCTGACGAACCCGCTGATCGGCCGCAACAACGCGATCATGCAGGCGCAGGTGCAGAGCCTGTCGGTCAGCGACATGAAGGACATCGCGGCCTACATCGAATCGCTGAAAGAGACCGATCTCGTGTTCAAGAAGTAAGCGCGACGGGCCTGTCGGGCCCGCGCAGCAAAAATACCCCGCCGAAGCGGGGTATTTTTTTGTCCGCGCCCCGGGGGCTGCGTGCCGGTGCCGCGGCGCTCAGTCGCGCGACGCGCGGCGCAGGATGCGCTGCAGGTACGCGTCGGTGTCGGGCGGCGTGTTGGTGCGCTGCGCTTCCCAGATCGTCTCGCCGAGGCATTCCATGATCGCGTGCTGCGCGTCGTGGGTCGAGTCGAGCTTCGCCGCCAGCTTGTCGTGCGCGGCGCGGATGCCGGGCGGCTGGTCGATCGACAACTGCTCGCTGATCGCGAGATGCATCGACAGATGCAGGAACGGGTTCGTGCGGCCTTCCTCGGGCGTGTAGTTGCGCGCGGCCGCGCCGTCGGCATCGTCGAGTTCGGCGTGGTACTCGGGATGCTCGACGATCCAGTCGGCCGCCATCGCTTCCAGCGGCGTCAGGATCTCGCCCGCGCGCTGCTTGCGCCAGGTCTCGGTGAAAAAGCGACGCACTTCGTCGCGGCTTGGATTGAACATGGTGGGGGAACGTCGTGATTCGGGCGGCGTCGTGCCGCGTCGCGCATTGTACGCCGGGTCGGCGGAAGGCGCTGGAGACGGCCGGGCGGCGGGCCGGAGCGGTTGGCGCGGCAAGCGGCAGCGGGGCGGACTGCCTGGCGGTGTGGGTGCGCGGCGATGGCCGGTGGAATCCGCAGCCGGTTGCGGCCGCTCCGTACCGGGTCGGCGAGGCGGGTAAGCGTGAACAGGCCCTAGGCTTGCCGCCGCCGCGCCGCTAAACTCCGACGATTCCCTTCATCGCGCCGTTCTCATCCGTTCCGTCATGACCGCCACCGCCCGCTCATCGTCCGCCGCCCTGCAGGGCACGCTCTACGTCGCGCTGTCCGCCGCCGCGTTCGGCGCGATGGCGATCTTCGGCCGGTACGCATACGCGGCCGGCGTCGACGTGCTCGGGCTGCTGATCGTGCGCTTCGCGATCGGCGGCGCGGTGCTCGCCGCGATCGCGCGGCACCGCCGTGTCGCATGGCCGCGCGGACGCGCGCTCGCGCCGCTCGTGGCGATGGGCGCGCTCGGCTACGTCGGCCAGTCGTTCTGCTATTTCAGCGCGCTGCAGCACGCGCAGGCGAGCCTCGTCGCGCTGCTGCTGTACCTGTATCCGGCGTTCGTCACGCTGCTGGCTGCGTGGTGGCTCGGCGAGCGCCTCACGCGCGCGAAGGCCATCGCGCTCGTGCTGTGCGTCGCGGGTTCGGCGCTGATGGTCGGCGGCGGGCACGGCGAGCCGCTCGGGATCACGCTCGCGCTGGCGGCCGCGGTGATCTATTCGCTGTACATCGTCGGCGGCACGAAGGCGACGCGCGGCGTCGATCCGCTCGCGACCACCGCGATCATCTGCCTGTCGGCGACCGCGACGCTCGTGGCGATCGCCGTCGTGCGGACCGCGGCGTTCGGCGCGCCGCCGCGCTGGCCCGCGACGGCCGGCGGCTGGGCGTCGATGCTCGCGATCGCGCTCGTGTCGACGGTCGCGGCAATGCTCGCGTTCTTCGCCGGGCTCGAGCGGCTCGGGGCCGCGCGCACGTCGATGCTGTCGACGCTGGAACCGGTCGTGACGGTCGCGCTCGCGGCGCTGCTGTTCGGTGAAGCGTTGTCGCCGCTGCAGTGGGCGGGCGGCGTCGCGATCCTTGCGGCCGTGCTGGCGCTCGTGCGCGCGGGCGGCGCGGCGGCCGACGATGCGACCGCGACGTCCAACGCGTAGTCGGGAGGGGAAGGGCGTGTGCGTCGTGACGGAGCCTGCGTGGCGGACCGGCACGATGCGCCTCTGTCGGGCCTGACGCTTACTCGTTGGGCGGCGGCGTCTTCGGCCTGAATTCGCACAGCGGCTCGATCGCGCAGTGCCAGCATTCGGGCTTGCGGGCCTTGCACACATAGCGCCCGTGCAGGATCAGCCAGTGATGCGCGTCCTGCAGGAATTCCTTCGGCGTGAACTTCTCCAGCGCGGCCTCGACGGCGCGCACGTCCTTGCCCGGCGCGAGCCCCGTGCGATTCGCGACACGGAAGATGTGCGTGTCGACCGCGATCGTCGGCTGGCCGAACGCGGTGTTCAGCACGACGTTCGCGGTCTTGCGGCCGACGCCCGGCAGGCTTTCGAGCGCTTCGCGATCGGCCGGCACCTCGCCGTCGTAGCGGTCGAGCAGAATTTGGCTCGTCGCGACCACGTTCTTCGCCTTGGTTCGGTAAAGACCGATCGTCTTGATGTACTCGGTGACGCCTTCCTCGCCAAGCGCGACGATTTGTCGCGGGGTGTTCGCGACCGGAAACATCTTCCGCATCGCCTTGTTGACCGACACGTCGGTCGCCTGCGCGGACAGCATCACGGCGATCAGCAGCTCGAACGGCGTCGTGTATTCGAGCTCGGTGGTCGGATGCGGATTGAGGCTCTGCAGCGTTTCGTAGATCGCGTGTCTTTTGCTGGCGTTCATGGAGCGTTCTGGTCGGGCGGCGCGGACGGGCCGCCTGGGTCGTCGTTGCCGGCGTCGTGGTCGTCGCCATCCGCCGCGGCGGCTTCGGCGTCGCGCTGCGCCTGCTGTTCGGCGAGCCGTTTGCGGCGGGCCTCGGCCGCGTCGATCTGCGCCTGGACGGCCGCGCTCACGCCTTCGGTGTTCTTCGGCCCGGCGCCTTGCCCGGAGAGTTCTTCCTTTTTCTTGCGCGCGCGTTCGAGCGCGGCGGCGATGATCGCGCGTTTCTTCGCGTCGGCATCGTCGACGGCCGGTGCGGCGGCCGGCGTGCCCGGCTGCGCTGCGGGTTGTTCTGCGGCCGGCTTCGCCGCGCCGGCACTGGCCGCGCGGCGTGCGGCGGCGCGCGCTTCGGCGGCCTCGCGTTCGCGGCGCTGGCGGGCGAGCCGGAGGTCATGGCGTTCGCGCGCGGCGTCGGCCTGTTCCTGCGACCACGCGTCCCAGCCCGTGCGATCGCCGGTCACGGGCAGCATCGCGATGCAGTCGACGGGGCATGGCGGCACGCACAGGTCGCAGCCCGTGCAGAGCGACTCGACGATCGTATGCATCTGCTTCGGTGCGCCGACGATCGCGTCGACCGGGCACGCCTGCATGCACAGCGTGCAGCCGATGCACAGGCTTTCGTCGATGAATGCGACGGCACGCGGATGCTCGCTGCCGTTGACGGGGTTCAGCGGAATCACCGGCTTGCCGAGCAGGCCGGCGAGGCGCGCGATGCCTTCGGCGCCGCCGGGCGGACACTGGTTGTAGTTCGCATCGCCGGCGGCGATTGCCTCGGCGTACGGGCGGCAGCCGTTATAGCCGCACTTCGTGCATTGCGTCTGGGGAAGCAGATCTTCGATGCGATCTGCGAGTGTTTTGGAGTCGGTCACGGTGACAACGGGCGCAGCGGCGCCGAATGGCTCTCGGCCGCGCGGGGCGCGGCCGGAAAGGTTTGCCAAAGCTTGATTATCGCCGATTTCCCGCATTGCGCTGGACGCCGTCTGTGCGCATAATCGAACCGCTTTTTTGCAGGGGCTCAGCAGGAGGGCGGCCGCACGCGGCGCGCCCGTTCCACGGCGGCCGGCGCCGAGGCGGTGGGGGTGCCGGTCCGGATCACGCGGCTCACATAGCAAAACGCCACCATGAATCAGCCAAAAATCAAAAGAGATCCTGAAGGTACGCGCCGTCGCATCCTGATGGCGGCAGCCGAAGAGTTCGCAAGTGGAGGGCTGTTCGGCGCACGCGTCGACCAGATCGCGCGCCGGGCCGAAACCAACGAGCGCATGCTCTATTACTACTTCGGCAGCAAGGAGCAGCTGTTTACGGCCGTGCTCGAACACGCGTTCTCCGCGCTGACCGAGGCCGAGCGCGTGCTCGATCTCGACGGCGTCGCGCCGGTCGAAGCCGTCACGCGGCTCGCGCATTTCGTTTGGGATTACTACCGCGACCACCCGGAGCTGCTCAGGCTCATCAACAACGAGAACCTGCACGAAGCGCGCTACCTGCACAAGTCGACGCGGATCCGCGAGATGATGTCGCCGATCGTCGCGAAGCTCGGCAACGTGCTGACGCGCGGCCAGAAGGCCGGGCTGTTCCGCAGCGACGTCGATCCGCTGCGCTTCTACGTGACGCTGTCGGGGCTCGGCTACTACATCGTGTCGAACCGCTTCACGCTCGCCGCGACGCTCGGCCGTGACTTCACCGATACCGACGAGCGCGCGGAAATGGTCCGGATGAACACCGAGGTGCTGCTCGCGTATCTGCTGCGGCGCTGACGCGGCGATCATTCGCCGCCGGATGCAAAAACGCCGCCGTGCGCAGGCAACGGCGGCGTTTTTTCGTCGGAACGCGGTGCGTCAGGCGGCCTTGCGCGTGCGCACGGCTTTTGCGCGCGGGCTGCTGCCGGCACGTTTCGCGGCCGGTGCGGCCTTGGCGGGCGCGGCGGCCGTGACCGTTGCCTTCGCGCGCGTGCGCTTCGCCGTGGCGGCACGTGTCGTTTCGGCTTGCGCGTTGCCGGCCGGCACGGCCGCGAGCGTCGCGGCCGCCGGTGCGACGGGCTGCACCTTCGTCGCGCCGGGCTTCGGTTCCGGCGCATGCTCGCGGATGAAGTCGCGCAGCTGCGGGTAGATGATCGTGCGCCAGCGGCGGCCCGAGAAGATCCCGTAGTGACCGCACTTCTCGGCGGTCAGGCTGCGGCGCTGGTCTTGCGGGATGCCCGTGCACAGCTCGTGCGCGACGTGCGTCTGGCCGCTGCCCGAGATGTCGTCGAGTTCGCCCTCGATCGTCATCAGCGCGGTGTGCCTGATGTCCTGCGGACGCACGCGCTCGCCTTCGACATCCCACGTGCCTTCGGCCAGCCGGAATTCCTGGAACACGACACGGATCGTCTCGAGGTAATACTCGGCGGCCATGTCGAGCACCGCGTTGTATTCGTCGTAGAAGCGGCGGTGCGCTTCGGCGTCGTCCTCGTCGCCGCGCAGCAGGCTCTGGTAGAAATCCCAGTGCGATTGCGCGTGCCGCTCCGGGTTCATCGCGACGAAACCCGTATGCTGCAGGAAGCCCGGATACACGTGGCGGCCTTCGCCCGGATAGTTCGCGGGCACCGTGTGGATCACGTTGTTCTCGAACCACGCGGTCGAGTGCTGCGTCGCGAGCGAGTTCACCGACGTCGGGCTGCGGCGCGCGTCGATCGGGCCGCCCATCATCGTCATCGTGAGCGGCGTGTCCTCGCCGCGGCTCGCCATCAGCGAGATCGCCGCGAGCACCGGCACCGTCGGCTGGCACACCGAGATCACGTGCAGGTTGCGCGCGCCGATGTGACGGATGAACTCCTGAATGTACGCGACGTAGTCGTGCAGGTGGAACGGGCCGGTCTCGACCGGCACCATCCGCGCGTCGATCCAGTCGGTGATGTAGACCTTGTGATCCTGCAGCAGCGTGCGCACCGTGTCGCGTAGCAGCGTCGAGTGGTGGCCCGACAGCGGCGCGCAGACCAGCACGACCGGCTCGTCCTTCAACTGCGTGACGGCGTCGGCGTCGTCCGAATAGCGCTTGAAACGCAGCAGCCGGCAGAACGGCTTCTCGACGATCGTCTGCTCGACGATCGGGATGTTGTGGCCGTCCTTGACGATCTGATGAATGTTGAATTCAGGCTTCTCGTAATCCTTGCCGAGCCGGTACATCAGTTCGTACGCGGCGGCCATCCGCGTCGCGCCCGGCATCAGCGAGAACGGGCTGGACGGATTGGCGAACGACTTGGAGGCGGCCTGGGCCCAGGCCGTGAGCGGGCTCAGCATCGCCCGCTGGAATTCGTGCAGTTGGTAAAGCATGCAGACTACTCCCGCGTGGGGGACGGTGCGCAAGGGCGGCGTGGGGCGTCGCGGCGTGCCGTGGGGGTCAGCGGCCGGCCATGTTGCACTGCGGCCGGTCAATCGTGTCGATCATATCGGACAACGATGAATGTTGCAATGCAACATTTCCCCGATTTTTCATCAAAATTTTGCGATTTGACGTTCTCTGAAAAAGCTGCCCGCGCCTCGTTCAGCGCCCCGTGGCCATCGCTGGTGCGGGCTGGCCGGCCGCGCGCGCCATTGCGTCTTCGTGGTGCATCAGGTTCATCGCGGTATGCACGAGCGCCACGTGCGAGAACGCCTGCGGGAAGTTGCCGACGAGCCGCCCGGCGACCGGGTCGTATTCCTCCGCGAGCAGCCCGAGATCGTTCGACAGCGAGAGCAGCCGGCTGAACAGGCGGTGCGCGTCGTCGATCCGGCCGAGCAGCGCGTAGTTGTCGACCAGCCAGAAACTGCACGCGAGAAACGTGCCTTCGCCGGGCGGCAGGCCGTCGTCGTATTCGGTCGTGCGGTAGCGCATCACGAGCCCGTCGTGCAGCAATTCCCGCTCGATCGCTTCGACCGTGCCGACGATGCGCGGGTCTTCCGGCGGCAGGAAGCCGAGCAGCGGCATCAGCAGCACGCTCGCGTCGAGCTCGTCGCTGCCGTAGCTCTGCGCGAACGCCTGCTTGTCCTTGTGCCACGCGTTGTCGCATACGTCGGCATGGATCCGCTCGCGCAGCGCGCGCCAGCGGTCGAGCGAGCCGGGCAGTCGGAACATTTCCGCAGACTTGATCGCGCGGTCGAACGCAACCCACGCCATCACCTTCGAGAACGTGAAATGACGGCGGCCGCCGCGCGTTTCCCAGACCCCCTCGTCGGGTTCCTGCCAGATCTTCTCGAGATGGTCGAGCAGCGCGCACTGCACGGACCAGACCGTGTCGTCGGCCTGCAGCCCGCCCACGCGCGCGAGGTGCAGCGCGGCCATCACCTCGCCGAACACGTCGAGCTGGAGCTGGTTCGCGGCGCCGTTGCCGATGCGTACGGGCTTCGAGTCCTGATAGCCGGGCAGCCAGTCGAGTTCCATTTCCGGCAGCCGGCGTTCGCCGGCGATCCCGTACATGATCTGGATCTGCTCGGGCGAGCCGGCCATCACGCGGCCGAGCCACGTGCGCCATGCGCGCGCCTCGTCGTAGTAGCCGCCGCGCATCAGCGCGAGCAGCGTGATCGTCGCGTCGCGCAGCCAGCAGTAGCGGTAGTCCCAGTTGCGGTTGCCGCCGATCTTCTCGGGCAGCGACGTGGTCGGCGCCGCGACGATGCCGCCGGTCGGCTCGTACGCGAGTGCCTTCAGCGTGATCAGCGAACGGCGCACGGCGGCCGCGTAGCGGCCCTGCACCTGGCAGCGGCCCGACCATTCGAGCCAGTAGTTCTCGGTGCGCGCGAGCATCGACAGCGGATCGCGCGCGGGCGGCAGCCGCATGTGCGATGCCGCGTAGCTGAGCGAGAACGGCACGCGTTCGTCGGCGCTCACCGTGAATTCCGCAATCGTATGGAGATTCTTGCCGGTGAGCGGCACCGGCGTACGCAGCACGACGGTGTCGGGGCCGGCGATCGCCTTCATGCCGTCCTCGCGGGTCAGTTGCGTGACCCACGGGACCGAGAAGCCGTAGTCGAAGCGCAACACGAGCTCCATGCGCATCTTCATCGTGCCGTGGCGGCCGACGACAATCCGCACGAGTTCGGACCAGCCGTTGCCGGGCGGCATGAAGTCGATCACGGTGACGGCGCCGTCGGCGCTTTCGTAATCGGTTTCGAGAATCAGCGTGTCGCCGCGATAGCGGCGGGTCGTGTGCGTGATCGCGGCGGCGTCGGCCGGCGCGAGCAGCCAGCGGCCGTGCTCGGGCGTGCCGACGAGCGCCGCGAAGCAGGCGCCCGAATCGAAGCGGGGCCAGCACAGCCAGTCGACGGAGCCGTCTTTTGCGATCAGCGCGGCGGTGTGGCCGTCGCCGACGAGGGCGTAGTCTTCGATCAGGGCGGGCATGGGCAGGCGATCCTTGGTTTCGAGTTCACAATGCGGACGGCGGCGCCCGGGCTTCACGTGCCGGCGCTGCGCCCCGTATACTCGGCCGGGCGGCGGAGCGCGTGAACGGCCGGCGTTTCGTCCTATCTCAACACTTGAAGCGACTCGATGCAAGGAGGATTCAATGCCCAACCGTTTACGCGAGCATGACGCACGCGCTTCGACACGAGGGTTCCCGCTTAGGCTCGCTCACTGGATGAAAGGTTTCGCGATCGTGCTTTCACTGTCCGCGACCCATGCATTTGCGCAGCAATCGCCCGCCCCGGCCGACGGCGTCTACAACCTGCTCGTCGGCACCTATACGGGTGGCGGCAGCGACGGGATCTATGTTTACCGCTTCGATACGAAAACCGGCAGCGTCGCGCCGGTGTCGTCGGCGAAGACCGTGAACCCGTCGTATCTGTTGCCGAGCCGCGACGGTCGCACCGTCTACGCGGTCAACGAACTGCCCGGCGACGACGGGCCGGCGACGCAGCGCGGCGGTGTCAGCGCGTTCCGCTTCGACGCGAAGACGGGCGCGCTGACCTTCATCGACCGCGTGTCGTCGGAGGGGAACGATCCTTGCTATCTCGCGCTGTCGCCGGACGGCAAGTACCTCGTGACAGCCAACTATTCGGTTGCGGCGGATCCGGGCGGCAGCTTCGCGGTGTTCCCGCTGCGCGACGACGGCGCGGTCGGCCAGGCCGTGCTGACCGTGCACCATGAAGGCACGGGGCCCGTGAAGGGCCGCCAGGACGGCGCGCACGTGCACTCGACGGTGTTTTCGCCGGACGGTCGTTACCTGTTCGTGCAGGATCTCGGCGCGGACAAGATCTACGGCTACCGCTACACGGTGGACGGCAGCCGCGGGCTGATCGGCCCGACCGACACGCGCTACACGACGGTGAAGGCCGGTTCGGGCCCGCGTCACATGGTGTTCGGCGCCGACGGCCGGTTCGCGTACGTGACGAGCGAGCTGAACGCGTCGGTCGAGGTGTTCGGCTACCACGACGGCAAGCTGACGCCGGTCGAGACGGTGCCGATGACGGCGCCGGGCTTCAAGGGCAAGGTCGGCGGCGGTGCGATTCATCTGTCGCCGGACGGCCGCTTCCTGTATGCGAGCAACCGCGGCGACGCGAACGACATCGTGATCTACGCGGTGAACAAGGCCGACGGCCGGCTCAAGCACGTCGGCCGCCAGTCGAGCCTCGGCAAGACGCCGCGCGAGTTCCTGATCGATCCGACCGGCAAGTGGCTGATCGTCGGCAACCAGGACAGCGATACGTTCTACGTGTTCAGCCGCGATGCCGAAACGGGGCAGCTCGGCGCGAATCCGCAGAAGGTTGCGGTCGGCAAGCCGGTCGACTTCAAGCTGGTGCCGGCGCTGTAAATGACGAAGGGCGCTGCCGAAGCAGCGCCCTTCGTGTTCCGGGGCGGCCGGTTTCGCGGTGCGCCCGCGCCGGCCGATCGCGGCCGGGCGGCCGCCTTGCTCAGTCGGCCGCGGCCGGCACGAGCACCTCGCGGCTGCCGTTGATGCCCATCGCCGATACGAGCCCGGCCGCTTCCATCTGCTCGACGAGGCGCGCGGCGCGGTTGTAGCCGATCCGCAACTGCCGCTGCACCGACGAGATCGACGCGCGCCGCGTGCGCACGACGAACGCGACAGCTTCGTCGTACAGCGGATCGGCTTCCGCGTCCGGCGCTTCGCCGAACAGGTCCTGCGTCGCACCGTCGGCGGCCGGGCCGTCGAGAATTCCTTCCTCGTACTGCGGCTCGCCGAACTGCTTCAGGTACTCGACGATCCGGTGCACTTCCTCGTCGGCGACGAACGCGCCGTGTACGCGCTGCGGGTAACCGGTGCCCGGCGGCAGGAACAGCATGTCGCCCATCCCGAGCAGCGATTCGGCGCCCATCTGGTCGAGGATCGTGCGCGAGTCGATCTTCGACGACACCTGGAACGCGACGCGCGTCGGGATGTTCGCCTTGATCAGGCCGGTGATCACGTCGACGGACGGACGCTGCGTCGCGAGGATCAGGTGGATGCCGGCCGCGCGCGCCTTCTGCGCGAGACGCGCGATCAGCTCTTCGATCTTCTTGCCGGCGACCATCATCAGGTCGGCCAGCTCGTCGATCACGACGACGATCAGCGGCAGCTTCGACAGCGGCTCGGGATCTTCGGGCGTCAGCGAGAACGGGTTGCCGATCTTCTTTTCCTTCGCTTCCGCGTCGCGGATCTTCTGGTTGAAGCCCGCGAGGTTGCGCACGCCGACGGCCGACATCAGCCGGTAGCGCTTCTCCATTTCGCCGACGCACCAGTTCAGCGCGTTCGCCGCGAGCTTCATGTCGGTGACGACCGGCGCGAGCAGGTGCGGGATGCCTTCGTAGACCGACAGTTCCAGCATCTTCGGGTCGATCATGATGAGCCGCACGTCCTCGGGCGTCGCCTTGTACAGCAGCGACAGGATCATCGCGTTGATCGCGACCGACTTGCCCGAGCCCGTCGTGCCGGCGACGAGCATGTGCGGCGCCTTCGCGAGATCGGTCACGACCGGGTGGCCGGTGATGTCCTTGCCCATCGCGATCGTCAGTTGCGACGGCGAATGCTGGTACTCGCGCGCGGCAAGGATTTCCGACAGGCGGATCATCTGGCGCTTCGCGTTCGGCAGTTCGAGGCCCATGCAGGTCTTGCCGGGGATCGTCTCGACGACGCGGATCGACGTGAGGCCGAGGCCGCGCGACAGGTCCTTCATCAGGCCGACGATCTGGCTGCCGCGCACGCCGAGCGCGGGCTCGATCTCGAAACGCGTGATCACGGGGCCGGCCGACGCGCCGACGACCGTCACCGGCACCTTGAATTCCTGCAGCCGCTGTTCGATCACCTGGGCCGTCTGCGCGAGGTGTTCCTCGGTGATCATTTCGACGTCGTCGGACGCGGGCTCGAGCAGGTCGAGCGTCGGCAGTTCGACGTTGAACGACGCGGGCGCGTGGAATTCGAACGCGTTCGGGCGCGGCTGGCGCGCGGGGGTGTCGGGGGCGACGGCTGTGTCGGCCGCGGCGGGCACGGCCGGTTCGGTTGCCACGGTGGCGATGGCGCCGATGGGCGCGGCAACGGGAAGCGTCGACGCAGCAGCGACAGTCACCGGCGTGGGCAGGCCCGCGCCGGGAACGGTTGTTGCCGGTTGCGGTGCTGCGATCGATGCGGCAGTCGGTGTCGCGGACACATTCGGCGCCGACCAGCTCGCCGACGATGCGGCAGCGGCGGGCGGTGTAGCGAACGTCGTAGTTGCGGTTGCCGCAGGCGCCGATGCGATCGGCAGCGGCTGCGTCGCGGTCGTTGCCGCGATGGACGCCAGCGATCCGGCCGCGGCGACATGCGAGGCTGCGACCGGTTGAGCCGGAGCCGCCGCGGTCGTGGTCATCGGGGTGACTGCGCCCGAGGACGATGTCGTTACGACGGAAGCGGCTGGCGGAACCGGCAGGCTGGCCGCCGGCTGCGGTGCGGTTGAGCCGGATCCGCCGAATGTCGTGCCGCTCGACGAGGTTGCCGTGTTGGCCGACAGAGTCGATGCGGGCGCGAAAGGCTGCGCGGCGATCGAGCCGGACGCGAAACTCACAGGCGTTGCGGGAGCGGGCGTAGGCGTTGCCGCCGGTGCAGGCGCTTGCGCGGTCGAGCTGAATGTCGAATCCGACGCGCCGGCCGTCGATGGTGCCGTGGCGGGCGCGACGGTCGATGCGCGGACGGGTGAACCGTAAGTCTCGCCCGTGACGCCGACCGGCGCCGTCGATGCGACCGATGCAACGGCCGGTGCCGAGGCGGCTGGCTGTGAAAGCGGAGCGGATGCCGGGCCGGTTGCACCGACCGGTGAAGTCGAAGCGACCGGTGCAAAGGTCGGTGCCGAGGCAGCCGGCTGCGAAAGTGAAGCGGACGCAGTGCCGGTTACGCCGACCGGTGAAGTCGAAGCGACCGGTGCAAAGGTCGGTGCCGAGGCGGCCGGCTGCGAAAGTGAAGCGGACGCAGTGCCGGTTACGCCGACCGGTGAAGTCGAAGCGACCGGTGCAACGGTCGATGCCGATGCGGCCGGCTGCGAAAGCGAAGCGGATGCCGTGCCGGTTGCGCCGGCCGGTGCAGCTGCAGCTGTGTCGGGCGCCATGCTCGATGCAGATGCAGGTGCCTGCGCGGTCGCACCGTGAGCGGCGCCGCCGAGCGGCGAAGTAGCGGCGGCCGAAGCCGTCGGTGCTGCGGCAAACGGTTGAGCTGTCTGCGATTGCGGCAATTCCGCGGAAACGGCCGTATCTGTCGTTGCAGGTTGCACGGTCGGCGGAATCGATGGTGTCCGCGTCCAATCTGTCGCGGGCGTGGCGCCCTGCGCGATTGCTGGCAGCGGCGCGGCACGTTCGGCTGCTTTCGGCTCGACGGTTTCCGATGCGGTACGCGATGCAGTCAGTGCCGACGCCGCCGCTAGCGGCACGGCGTCGGAACTGGCGCGTGCCGACGATTCTGCGATCGACGAAGAGGGGAGGGCCACAAACGGCGCGATCTCCCCGGCGGGTCTGACGTCGGCGTGAGCATCGGCGACGCCCTGCGGCGCACGGGCCGGTGCAACGCGATCGATCGCGGGCACCGGTTGTGCTGCGCGCTTGTCATCGGTATCGACGGACGCAACCGGTTTGCTTGCAGCGATGTCGTGAACCGCCTCGTCTTGCCGGTGCGCGGAGGCCGCATTGGCCGGCTCCGATCCCGTCGCGTCCGTCAGCGACACGGCGATCGGGTTCCAGGCCGATCCATCGAACGCGGAAACCGGCTGGCTGGCGAGGTCTTCCCACGGAGCGAGGTCGATCGGCGCGTCGAACGATGGCGCGGGCGCGATCCCGGACGCCGGTGCGGCGGGCGCATCGGCGGCGTGCTGGACCGGGTTGTCGGCGTGATGGGCAAACGCGGCATCGTCGATGCCGGTATTCGACAGCGTGTGCGGTGCGGTGTCGTCGAACGCAGTGGTGCCCCAATCGGCAACCGGCGCGTGGATACCGGGTTCTGCCGGCATGAACGCATCCAGCATGATCGGCGCGTTGTCGTCGTAAGCGGGCGCCGCATCGTGTTCGACCGTGGCGCCGGCGTCATGGTCCGCGACGCCGTGCGTCGCGGAGACGAACCCGTTCGACACGGCAGCCGACACCGGCGCGGCAACGCTGCCGGCTGCCGCTGCCATACCGGCCACGGTTGCGGCGGCTGCCGCCGCGTGCGCGGCATCGGTCGACTGCGAACCGCCGAGCGTGGCCCATTGTGCGGTGCTGGCCTCGATCGAGCGCAGCGTGTCGTGAACGCTCGGCGCCGGCGTGATCGGCGCCGCGGGTTTTTCCGTCCATGCATAGAGCGGCGCGCGCGCTGGCGTTGGCGGTGCCGGGCGGCGTCGCGCGGTGTCCGGCGGCAGGCCGGCCGCGCCGATTCCCGCCGCCGGTCGCACGGGCGGGCGCGGCGGCGGTGCGCTGGCCGGCCGCGGCGTGACCGTGGTGTGTGGAGCGGCCTGTTTCAGCGCAGCGGTGGCTGGTCGCGCAGCCGTCGGCCGAGGCCGGACGGGTTCGAATCCGACCGGAAGCGGGGCGGGATCGGGGCGCGGCACTTGCGAGTTTGCCGCCGCACGCGCGAGGCTGGCGGTGCTGCCGGTCGTCGGGGGTGGCATCGCGCTGGCCGGGATCGGTGCGGGCGGTGCCGGCATGCTGCGACCGGTCGCGGTCGGCTTCAGCCAGCCCGACGGCGCGACGGGTTCCGTGTGCGGACGCGGGGGCGTTTTGCTGCGCGGCTTCGGCCGCGCCTGCGGGTCGGGTTTCCACAGCGTCGGGCGCGAATACCGGCCGTTCTGGCGCGGCGCCATCGAGTTGACGGTATGCGCGGTGGTCGGCTGCACGACGTCGTCGTCGCGATGCAGTGCGCTGCGCGGCAGGTCGGCGATACCGCGGGCATCGTCGTCGTCGCGCTCGCGCGACAGCTTGACGCCGAACGACGTGTCGACCCATGCGGCGAACTGGCGCCAGCCGATGCCGGTCAGCCAGGGCAGCCCGGCGAAGAACAGCACGACCGTCGCGACCGGCGTGCCGATCGGACCGAGCACATGGACGAAGCCGGCGGAGAACGCGTGGCCGAGCGCGTTCGTGTCGGGGCCCGACAGCGCGCTCGTGAGCGTGCAGCTTGCGACGAACACCGCGGCGAAGCCGAGCCACAGGCGGATCGAGCCGCGGCCGGCGAGGCCGCCGCCGCCGGGCAGCATCGCCTGCACGAGACGCCAGAACAGAAGGAGGAACCAGACGGCGGAGATGCCGAACCAGCCGAAGACAACCGTGTGCATGCTTTGAAACAGGAGTGGGGAGGGGCGCGCGCGGCGCGACCCGCCGAGTTTAACCGGCCGGCGAACAAGATTCTAAGGCGGCGTGAATTCGTTTCACGCCGTGCGGCGCGTGCGTCCGGCACACGCGCGCGACGCGCAACGCGAAGGCGGTCGGCCGGCCTTCGCGTTGCGCGGTGCGTCAGGGGCTCCGGTGCGTGAAGGTCAGCGTTGCGCCGGCATTGGTCACGATCTGCAGTTGCTTGGGTTCGCGCATCTGCACGCCGGTCTTCTCGATGTGGGCAAGCGCGTCGAGGTACGCGTGTTCGAGCTGGCCGCCGAGCGTATTCGGGCAGGCCATCCGTGTGCCGGCGAGCGGCCCGAAGCTCAGCAGGCCGTTCTTGATCGCGTAGGTGCCCATATAGCGGTTGCAGCCCGAGAACCCGCTGGCGCGCCGGATGCCCGAATCGGTCGACAGCGCGAGCTTGATCGGCTCGCCGTTGTCGCCGTGCGGGATCGTGCGCGGCGTGCCGTCGGCGTTCAGCCAGCTGGTGAGTTCCCAGCTCGTGTCGTCGAGCAACTGGACGGCGGCCGGGTTGTACGGGTCGGGGGCGGGGGCGGCGGAGTCGGGATGGGTCGGCATCGCGCAGGCGGCGAGAAGCGTGGCAAGCGTCAACGCGCAGAGCGGCGCGCGCAACGGACGAAGCAGGCCGGTGCGGGCGCGTGCGGCTGCGAACAGGTGGGACATGAGCCTCGTTCCTCATCGGATTCTGATCAAGGCGTAAGAGTAACGCACCCGCCCCGCGGCAGGCGAGCCGACACTTCACGCGTGAAAACGTTCGCAGCCTGCCCGCGCGCGGCGCACGGCCGGGCAGCGGCGTGGCGAAACCGCCAAACCGGCGACGTGGCGCGTGTTAACATCGGAGCCGTTTTCGTCCTCCACCAGAAGCGGGAAATCACATGCAGATCGGTCAGCGGCTCGGTACGCCGCTTTCGCCCTCGGCCACGCGCGTCATGCTGCTCGGCGCCGGCGAACTCGGCAAGGAAGTCATCATCGCGTTGCAGCGGCTCGGCGTAGAAGTCATCGCGGTCGACCGCTATCCGGACGCACCGGGCCATCAGGTCGCGCATCGCGCGCACGTGATCGACATGACGGACGCCGCCGCGCTGCGGGCGATCGTCGAGGCCGAGCGCCCGCACCTGATCGTGCCGGAGATCGAGGCGATCGCGACCGACGCGCTCGCCGCGATCGAAGCGGACGGCCTCGCCGAGGTGATCCCGACCGCACGCGCGACGCAGCTCACGATGAATCGCGAAGGGATCCGCCGGCTCGCGGCCGAGGAACTCGGGCTGCCGACGTCGCCGTATGCGTTCGCGGAATCGTTCGAGGCCTTCAGTGCGGCGGTTGCGAAGATCGGCATGCCGTGCGTCGTGAAGCCGGTGATGTCGTCGTCGGGCAAGGGCCAGTCGGTCGTGAAGACCGAAGCCGACGTGAAGCCCGCGTGGGACTACGCGATGGCGGGCGGGCGCGTGAACCACGGCCGCGTGATCGTCGAGGGTTTCATCGATTTCGAATACGAGATCACGCAACTGACCGTGCGCGCGATCGACCCGGCGACGCTCGGCACGCGCACCTACTTCTGCGAACCGGTCGGCCACGTGCAGGTCGCGGGCGACTACGTCGAATCGTGGCAGCCGCAGCCGATGAGCGCGGCGGCGCTCGAGAAGTCGCGCGAGATCGCGCACAAGGTTACCGAGGCGCTCGGCGGGCGTGGGCTGTTCGGCGTCGAGCTGTTCGTGCGCGGCGACGACGTGTGGTTCTCCGAGGTGAGCCCGCGGCCGCACGATACGGGCCTCGTCACGCTCGCGTCGCAGCGCCAGTCGGAATTCGAGCTGCACGCGCGCGCGATTCTCGGGCTGCCGGTCGATCCGGCGCTCGGTACGCCGGCCGCGTCGGCCGTGATCTACGGCGGGCTCGACGAGCGCGGGATCGCGTTCGAAGGCGTGCGCGACGCGCTCGCGGTGCCGGGCGCCGACCTGCGCCTGTTCGGCAAGCCGGAAAGTTTTGCGAAGCGGCGCATGGGCGTCGCGCTGGCGACCGGCGCGACCGTCGACGAAGCCCGCGAACGCGCGAAGCGCGCCGCCGCGGCCGTCCGGCCCGTGTCGGCCGGCTGACGGAACGAGGAGAGGGCGATGGCGCCGATCTGGCTGCGTATCGGAAAGCTGGGCGCCGCGCTGGCGCTTGCCGCGGGTCTCGCGGGCTGCGGCCTCGCGGCCGCGCCGTGCCGGGTGGCATCGGCCGGGCTCAAGATCGTGCCGCTCGTCGGCCATGTCGCAGCCGCGCCGACCGACGCGTGCGCCGACGTCATCGATCCCTGACGATAAGCGGTGCGATAACCAACAATAACCGCGCCCCGCGAGGGCGCGTTTCCACCCGTCTCGTGAGAGGACCTGCATGATTCGCCAAACCGTCGCCGCACTCGCGCTCGCCGGCACCGCCGTTTCCGTCGCGCATGCCGCGCAACTGACCGTCGAAGAGATCGACGCCGATGCGCGCCAGCAGACCGTCTACCAGTGCGCGAACCAGAAGCAGCCCGTGCGCGTGTCGTACTGGCTCGCGGGCAACGGCCAGAGCTTCGCGCTCGTGCCGGTCAACGGGCGGCAACTGCTGTTCGTCGATACCGTGTCGGCTTCGGGCGCGCGCTATCAGGCCGGCCGCTATACATGGTGGACGAAGGGCAAGGAAGCGACGCTGCGCGACGAGATCGCCGACCAGAAGTCGCCGCCGCTGCTTGGCGACTGCGTGCAGGTCGAGAAGAAAAAGAAGAAGGGCTGAGCACCGGGCGCGATCGCGGATCGTGCCCGCCAGGCGCCAGCGCAAGCCGGCTGCCGGACCTGAAGGTCCGGCGCTCAGGCCCGCCGCGGACGCCTGGCAACGCCATTCTTGATCAGGCCCCTGATATCGCTCGACGACCGATCGGGATAGCTCGTCCGGGCCGTGCGCCGGCCGTGCGGCCTGTCCGGGCCCGCCGCGCGAACCGCCGTTGCGGCCGTTCGCGGCGTTGTCACGGACAGATGGCCGCGCAGTGCTACAATACGGCCCTTTCCGCCGGCATTCGCGCCGAACGGAGTCCGCACGGCCTGGTGTCCGGCGTTCGCATTGAACCGGTCCCAAGCGCCAGAGCGGCGCCGCGCGGCGCGCCGCGGCTCCGTCTATTTCCGAATTGTGATGAGCGCAGGCCCGGCTGGCCTGACGCACGATGTCCCCGCCGCGCCTTTTGAGCGAAACGCCACCATGTCCGATTCTGTCGCCAAGCCCGTCGACGCAACCTTCGACCAATTCGGCCTAGCCGCCGATATCCTGAAAGCCATTGTGGAGCAGGGCTATACGACGCCGACGCCGATCCAGGCGCAGGCCATTCCGGTCGTGCTTGCCGGCCGCGACGTCATGGGCGCCGCGCAAACAGGCACCGGCAAGACCGCGAGCTTCTCGCTGCCGATCATCCAGCGCCTGCTGCCGCAGGCCAACACGAGCGCATCGCCCGCGCGCCACCCGGTGCGTGCGCTGATCCTCACGCCGACCCGCGAACTGGCCGACCAGGTCGCCGCGAACGTGCATGCGTACGGGAAGCACACGCCGCTGCGCAGCGCGGTCGTGTTCGGGGGCGTCGACATGAACCCGCAGATGGCCGAGTTGCGCCGCGGCGTCGAGATCCTGATCGCGACGCCGGGCCGCCTGCTCGACCATGTGCAGCAGAAGACCGCGAACCTCGGGCAGGTGCAGATGCTCGTGCTCGACGAAGCCGACCGGATGCTCGACATGGGCTTCCTGCCCGATCTGCAGCGCATCCTGAACCTGCTGCCGAAGGAGCGCCAGACGCTGCTGTTCTCGGCCACCTTCTCGCCGGAAATCAAGAAGCTCGCGTCGACCTACCTGCGCAACCCGCAGACGATCGAGGTCGCGCGCAGCAACTCGACGAACGCGAACGTCACGCAGATCGTCTACGACGTCGCCGAAGGCGACAAGCAGGCGGCCGTCGTGCAGTTGCTGCGCGATCGCGGGCTCAAGCAGGTGATCGTGTTCTGCAACAGCAAGATCGGCGCGAGCCGGCTCGCGCGCAATCTCGAGCGCGACGGCGTGGTCGCGTCGGCGATCCACGGCGACAAGACGCAGATCGAGCGGATGCAGGCGCTCGACGCGTTCAAGCGCGGCGAAATCGAGGCGCTGGTCGCGACCGACGTGGCCGCGCGCGGCCTCGACATCGTCGAGCTGCCGGCCGTGATCAACTTCGACCTGCCGTTCAGCGCGGAAGACTACGTGCACCGGATCGGCCGTACCGGCCGCGCGGGCGCGACCGGCGACGCGCTGTCGCTGTGCAGCCCGAACGAGCGCAAGCAGCTCGCCGATATCGAGAAGCTGATCAAGCGTCCGCTCGAAGTGCAGACGCTCGCAATCGACAAGCCGGCGCGCCATCGTCAGGACGAACGTGGCGGCGAGCGTAGCGGCGACCGCAACAGCGAGCGCGGTGGCGAACGCGGTGGCCGGCGCGAACGCGACGAGCATCGCGGTGCATCGGCGCGCCGCTCGGCCGGTTCCGAGCGTAGTGGCCATCACCGTCGCCACGAAGCGCCGGTCGACGATTTCTTCCTGAAGCCGTACGAGCCGTCGGCGGCGGCGAAGCAGTCGGACGACGCGCAGCCCGCGCAGCAGCCCGAGAAGAAAGGGCCGAAGCGCCAGGTCGCCGCGCTGCTCGGCGGGTTCGGGATGCCGCGCAAGCCGTCGGCTTAAGCCGGACGAACATGGCGGGGCGGCGCGCGAGCGCTGCCGGAAAAGCGGGTGCATGCGATGAGCATGTGCCCGTTTTTTATTGGGGCTGTGGTTGGATGGGGCGGGCGGGATGCGGGCTTCGCGGCGCGCGATGCCAAACCGGCACTCGATCGGCGCGAAACCGGCTCGCCGGCCGCTTCAGCCGGCCAGCGGCCCGAAGCGTTGCGCCCACGCAGCCGTCGCGGCCGTGTAGAACGCATCCAGCGTCGTGCCAGCGAGCGCGCCATCGGGCGCGAGGCCCAGATGCGCGGCCGCGGCCTGCAGTGCCGGCAGCGGATCGTCGCGCTCGAGTGCGGTCGCGCCCGTCTGCTTGCTGAGCTTCTCGCCGTTCGCATCGACGACGACGGGTACGTGCAGATACCGCGGCGTCGGTACGCCGAGGCAGTGTTGCAGATGGATCTGGCGCGCGGTCGAATCGAGCAGGTCGGCGCCGCGCACGACGTGCGTGATGCGCGCATCGGCATCGTCGACGACGACCGCGAGCTGATAGGCCCATTGCCCGTCCGCGCGCTTCAACACGAAATCGCCGACTTCGGTCGCGAGGTCTTGCGATTGCGTGTGCTGCCAGCGGTCGTCGAACGTGACGATCGCCGCGTCGCCGTCCGGTACGCGCAGCCGCCATGCGCGCGCAGGCTTGCCGTGCAGGCCGGTGCGGCAGGTGCCCGGATACGCGAGCGTCGTGTGGCGCTCGTGCGCGGCGCGCAGCGAGTCGGCGATTTCCTTGCGCGTGCAGCCGCACGGATAGACGAGCCCCGCTGCGACGAGCTGCTCGAGCGCGGCCGTGTACGCGGCATCGCGCGTGCTTTGCCATACGGGCGGCTCGTCGGGCGTCATGCCGAAATGCGCGAGCGTTGCGAGGATGTCGTCGGCCGCGCCGGGTACCGTGCGCGGGCCGTCGAGATCCTCGATGCGCACGAGCCATGCGCCGCCGTGCGCGCGCGCGTCGAGCCAGCTTGCAAGCGCGCCGACCAGCGAGCCGAAGTGCAGCGGCCCGGTGGGTGACGGCGCGAAGCGGCCGCGATAGCCGTTCATCGGGGCGCGGGTCGCGCGCTTACGCGGCGCTGGCTGCCTGCGCGCAGGCCGGGCACGACTTGCCGGGCACGTAGCTCGGCGACTGTTGCGCTTCCGGCGTGACGACCGCGCGGCACGCGAAGCACGTGACGTTCTCGGTAGGCTGGAGTTGCGGGTTCAGCGCGGTGCGGTAGTCGAACACGAAGCAGTCGCCGTGATAATGGGCGCCGCCGACTTCCTCGAAATACTTCAGGATCCCGCCTTCGAGCTGGTACACGTTCTCGATGCCGATTTCCTTCATGTGGATCGCGGCCTTCTCGCAGCGGATGCCGCCCGTGCAGAACGACACGACCGTCTTGCCGTCGAGATCGGCGCGGTTCGCATCGATCACTTCCGGGAATTCGCTGAACTTGTCGATCCGGTAGTCGAGCGCGTCGTCGAACGTGCCGACGTCGACCTCGAACGCATTGCGCGTGTCGAGCATCACGACCGGGCGGCCCGTGTCGTCGTGGCCGCGGTCGAGCCATGACTTCAGCGTGCGCGCGTCGACGAACGGCGCGCGACCGAGTTCCGGCTTGATCGCCGGCTTCTTCATCGTGATGATCTCGCGCTTCAGGCGCACGAGCATGCGGCGGAACGGCTGCGAATCGGACAGGCTTTCCTTGAACTGCAGCGTCGCGAACTTGCCTTCGAACAGCGGATCGTGGCGGATGTACGCGATGAACGCGTCGGCCGCTTCGCGCGTGCCGGCGATGAACAGGTTGATGCCTTCCGGCGCGAGCAGGATCGTGCCGCGCAGGTCGAGTTCGTTGCAGCGGGCGGTGACGAGCGGGCGCCATTGCTCGTTCGCGTCGAGCGACACGAAGTGGTAGGCGGCGAGGTTGACGATGGTCATGATGGTCCGACGGGAAACGGCCGCACGGCGGCCCGCAAAAAAGGGTGCGAAGCCGTGGCGATGATTCGAAAACCCGTATTATCCCGCAAACCGCTTGCGCACCGACATCCAGCCGTTTGGCCAGCCGCGCGACGTGGTGTCGCGCGCATCGGCCGAACGGCCAGTGCGGGGATTTTTTGGGCAGCCTGCGCGGCGACGCGGCTACAATAACGCCCATGTCAGATCCCCGCTTCGTTCATCTTCGCGTTCACTCCGAATTCTCGATCGCCGACGGCATCGTGCGTCTCGACGACATCGTCAAGGCGGCGGCCGCGGACGGCCAGGGCGCGCTCGCGCTCACCGATCTCGGCAACGCATTCGGCCTCGTCCGTTTCTACCAGGAAGCCCGCGGCAAGGGCATCAAGCCGATCGCCGGCTGCGACGTCTGGATCATGAATCCGGACGATCGCGACAAGCCGTCGCGGCTGCTGCTGCTCGTGAAGGACAAGGTCGGCTACCTGAATCTCTGCGAGCTGCTGTCGAAGGCATGGCTCACGAACCAGTATCGCGGCCGCGCGGAACTCGACGCGAGCTGGCTCGACGGCGAACTCGCGCAGGGGCTGCTCGCGCTGTCGGGCGCGCAGCAGGGCGATATCGGGCTCGCGCTCGCGGCCGGCAACGAAGAAGCAGCGCGCCGTCACGCCGAGCGCTGGGCGAAGGTGTTTCCGGGCGGCTTCTACATCGAACTGCAGCGATACGGCCAGCCGGGCGCCGAGGCGTACATCCAGCAGGCCGCGACGCTCGCCGCGTCGCTGAAGCTGCCGGTCGTCGCGACGCACCCGACGCAGTTCATGACCGACGACGATTTCACCGCGCACGAGGCGCGCGTGTGCATCTCGGAAGGCGACATCCTCGCGAACCCGCGGCGCCAGAAACGCTTCACGACCGACCAGTATTTCCGCACGCAGGACGACATGGTCGCGCTGTTCGCCGACCTGCCGTCGGCAGTCGCGAACACGGTCGAGATCGCGAAACGCTGCAACCTGAAGCTCGAGCTCGGCAAGCCGAAGCTGCCGCTGTTCCCGACGCCGGACGGCATGTCGCTCGACGACTACCTGGTCCAGCTGTCGAAGGAAGGGCTCGAGACGCGACTCGTGCAGCTCTATCCGGCCGAAGCCGAACGCGACGCGCAGCGCGACACGTACTACAAGCGCCTCGAATTCGAATGCGGGACCATCACGAAGATGGGCTTCCCCGGCTACTTCCTGATCGTCGCGGACTTCATCAACTGGGCGAAGAACAACGGCGTGCCGGTCGGCCCGGGCCGCGGCTCCGGCGCCGGTTCGCTGGTCGCGTACGCGCTCGGCATTACCGACCTCGACCCGCTGCGCTACAACCTGCTGTTCGAGCGCTTCCTGAACCCGGAACGCGTGTCGATGCCCGACTTCGACATCGACTTCTGCCAGCACGGCCGCGACCGCGTGATCCAGTACGTGAAGGAGAAGTACGGCGCGGACGCCGTGTCGCAGATCGCCACCTTCGGCACGATGGCAGCGAAGGCGGCCGTGCGCGACATCGGCCGCGTGCTCGACCTCGGCTACATGTTCACCGACGGCGTGGCGAAGCTGATCCCGTTCAAGCCGGGCAAGCACGTGACGATCGCCGACGCGATGAAGGAAGAGCCGCAGCTGCAGGAGCGCTACGACCACGAGGACGAAGTCCACCAGCTGCTCGATCTCGCGCAGCGCGTCGAGGGCCTCACGCGTAACGTCGGGATGCACGCGGGCGGCGTGCTGATCGCGCCCGGCAAGCTGACCGATTTCTGCCCGCTGTACACGCAGGGCGACGACGGCGGCGTCGTCAGCCAGTACGACAAGGACGACGTCGAAGCCGTCGGCCTCGTGAAGTTCGACTTTCTGGGCCTCACGACGCTGACGATCCTCGACTGGGCCGAGCGCTACATCCGCCGCCTCGATCCGTCGAAGGCCGACTGGTCGCTCGCGCAGGTGCCGCTCGACGATCCGGCTTCGTTCCAGATCCTGAAGAAGGCCAACACGGTCGCGGTGTTCCAGCTGGAAAGCCGCGGGATGCAGGGCATGCTGAAGGATGCGCAGCCCGACCGCTTCGAGGACATCATCGCGCTGGTGTCGTTGTACCGTCCGGGCCCGATGGACCTGATCCCGAGCTTCTGCGCACGGAAGCACGGCCGCGAGAAGGTCGACTATCCGGATCCGCGCGTCGAACCCGTCCTGAAAGAGACCTACGGCATCATGGTCTATCAGGAGCAGGTGATGCAGATGGCGCAGATCATCGGCGGCTACTCGCTCGGCGGCGCGGACTTGCTGCGTCGCGCGATGGGCAAGAAGAAGCCCGAGGAGATGGCCAAGCACCGCGAGATCTTCGCCGAGGGCGCCGCGAAGAACGGCCTCACGCGCGAGAAGTCCGACGAGATCTTCGACCTGATGGAGAAGTTCGCGGGCTACGGCTTCAACAAGTCGCACGCGGCCGCGTATGCACTGCTCGCGTATTACACCGCGTGGCTGAAGGCGCACCATCCGGCCGAATTCATGGCGGCCAACATGACGCTCGCGATGGACGACACCGACAAGGTGAAGATCCTGTTCGACGACTGCGTCGTGAACAACCTCGTCGTGTTGCCGCCCGACATCAACCAGTCGCATTACCGGTTCGAGCCCGTCGCAGAAGCCGACGGCAAGCGCTCGCGCACGATCCGCTACGGCCTCGGCGCGGTGAAGGGCAGCGGCCAGAACGCGATCGAGGAAATCCTGCGCGCTCGCGAGGAAAAGGCGTTCACCGACCTGTTCGACTTCTGCGAACGGATCGACCGGCGCGTCGTCAACCGCCGCACGGTCGAGGCGCTGATCCGCGCCGGGGCGTTCGATTCGCTGAACGCGAACCGCGCGCAGATGCTCGCGTCGGTGCCGCTCGCGATGGAAGCGGCCGACCAGGCCGAGGCGAACGCAATGCAGGCCGGGCTGTTCGACATGGGCGCCGAGTCGCCGCACGCGCATGCGCTCGTCGATGAACCGGCGTGGGACGACAAGCGTCGCCTGCAGGAAGAAAAGGGCGCGCTCGGCTTCTACCTGTCCGGTCACCTGTTCGACGCGTATCGCGACGAGGTGCGCCGCTTCGTGCGGCAGAAGGTCGGCGACCTGAAGGAAGGGCGTGACAAGCTCGTCGCGGGCATCATCGCATCGCTGCGCACGCAGATGACCCAGCGCGGCAAGATGCTGATCGCGCTGCTCGACGACGGTTCGGGCCAGTGCGAGATCACGATCTTCAACGAGCAGTTCGAGGCGAACAAGGCGCTGTTCAAGGAAGACGAACTGCTGATCGTGCAGGGGCAGGCGCGCAACGACGCATTCACGGGCGGCATCCGCTTCACGACCGATACCGTGATGGATCTCGAACGCGCGCGCAGCCGCTACGCGCAGGCCGTGCGGCTGACGATGAACGGCAACGCCGACGCAGCCGCGCTGCGCCGCGTGCTCGAGCCGCACGTGTCGAAGGACGATCCGGCCGCCGCGCACGCGGTCGAAGCGCCCGCGCCGCGCGGCGGCGGGCGTGACGGCGGCCGTCGCCCGCAGGCGCCGCTGCCGAACGGCCTCGCGGTCCAGATCCACTACAGCAACGCGCGGGCGCAAGGCGAAATGCGTCTCGGCGACGCGTGGCGCGTGAAGCCGAGCGACATGCTGCTCGCGGAACTGCGCGCGGCGTTCGACGGCAGTGTCGTCGAAATCACGTACTGACCGCTTCCCGACCACCGGACGGCTGTCGCGATACGCGGCCCGTCGCATCGCCATCGTGCGGTGCGGCGGGCCGTTTTTGCATCTTCGGTTACCCGGGGCTTGGGCCGGCCATCCGGACGCTATACAATCCGGCGCAAGCCGCGCTCGCACGCGCGCACACAAACGGGGGCGGATCCATGCGGCGAGCGGCAACGCGCGACAGGGCCGTCCCGGAACTGGATGCCGGGGCATCGGCCCGTCGCGACGATAAAAACTGACAGTCCACCACATGACCATGGCCAACAGGAACCCGACGGGGCGGATCCTCGTGATCCGGATTGATTTTCTGGGCGACATGCTGTGCACGACCGCGTTCCTCGGTGCGCTGAAGGAGCGCTGGCCCGGCGCAGAGCTGCATGTGGTCGCGAACCGCTACAACGCGGCCGCGCTGGCCGGCAACCCGGACGTGCACGCGGTTCACACGTACGTGTACAGCCGCCAATGCGAACGCAACGACCGTCCCGGGCGGATGCGCGCGTTCTTCGACCGGCTGCGGCTCGTGCGCCGCCTGCGTCGCTTGCGGTTCGACCTCGTGGTCGTGCCGAACGGCGGCATGCATCGCAGCAGCATGCAGTTCGCGCGCCAGCTCGGCGTGAAGGATTGCCGCTGGCACGATGCCGACACCGAATTCGACGATCGCAAGCCCGAACACGTCGCGCAGCGGCCGATGTGCCACGAGGCGCTGTCGGGGTTCCGGCTCGTGCCCGAACTCGGCCGTGCCGATCTCGACCGCCTCGCGCTGTCGGTTCATCCCGATCGCACGTTGCAGGACGAGTGGTATCGCCTGCTCGGGGAGCGCACGAAGCCGCGCGTTGGTTTGTTCGTGTCGAACAAGGCGGCCGAGCGCCGCTGGCCCGCGGACCGCTGGCGCGACCTCGGCGAGCGGCTCGCGCCGTTCGCCGACGTGATCGTGTTCCGCGATCCGGCCATCCGCAAAACCGCCGAGGACGAGGCGTGGCGCGATGTGAGCGCGCGCCATGTCGCGCCGTCGTCGGTCGCCGATCTGGTGGCTGCCGCGAGCCTGCTCGATACGATCGTGTCGGCCGACAGCGCACCCGTGCATCTCGCGTCGGCGCTCGGCGTGCCGGTTGCCGCGCTGTTCGAGGACCGTCCCGAGAAATACCTGCGCTGGCATCCGCTCGGCGTGCCGCACGTGATCCTCCGCGCCGGCGCGACCGTCGACGCGATCGGTGTCGACGCGGTCGAGCGCGCCGTGCGTCATCTGCTGCCGCAGGCCGGCCATTGCGACGAGCAGGTGACGGATGCGGCGCGCGCACGGCCGGCGGCCGCTGCGACATCCGCGGTCGTGACCATCGCTTCGTAGCGCCGGAAGAAGCACCGCACGTGGTGCAAGCGCCGGCGCGTGCCGCACTGCGTTCCGCAGGCAGGGCTTGCATCAGGGTCACGTCAGCGCGTCCTGCACGGCCGGTTCGCGATGCCGCGCCGGCTGCTGCAAAATCCTGTACATTGCCAGCCTTGTTCAGCCAGCTAGACAGACCGATTGCCGTGGCCCTGTTTTCCTCCGCCCGCCCGCCCAGAACCATCCTCGTTGCCGCGCCGCGCCGTATCGGCGACGTGCTGCTGACGACGCCGCTGGTGCGTTCGCTGAAGGCCCGCTGGCCCGATGCGCAGATCGACATGCTGGTGTTTCGCGGCACCGAGGGCGTGCTCGAGCACAATCCGGACGTGCGGCGCGTGATTGTCGTCGCGCAGCGCGCGGGATTCCGCGAGCGGCTGCGCGACGCGCTGTCGATGTGGCGCCGCTACGATCTCGCGTGCGCGGCGCTGAGCTCCGACCGGCCGCGTTTCTATAGCTGGTTCGCGGGCCGCAAACGGGTCGGCCTCGTCGATCCCGACCGCGTCACGTGGCTCACGCGGATGATGCTGAACGGGATCGCGATCAATCACCACGAATCCGCGCATACGGTCGTCAGCACGCTCGCGCTCGCCCCCGTGATCGGCATCGAGCCGGTGTCCGAGGTCGTCGCGCCCGGCATCGGCGACGATCCCGCGCGGCGCGCGCGCTTCGACGCATGGCTCGCGGAGTCGCCGGCGATCCGCGACGGCAAGCCGCTGGTCGTCCTGCATCCGTATCCGATGTTCCGCTACAAGCAATGGCGGCTCGAAGGCTGGGTCGAGATGATCGACTGGCTGCGCGAGCGCGGCTTTGCGGTCGCGTTGTCGGGCGGTCCGGCCGATCGCGAGCGCGAGTATGCGGAGCAGGTCGCGGCCGAGGCGGGCGGCGACGTGCTGAATCTGGTCGGCCGCCTTACGTTCGGCGAGAGCGCGGAACTCGTGCGGCGCGCGCGGCTCTTCATCGGCCCCGACACCGGCGCGACGCACGTCGCGGCTGCGACGGGCACCGACACGATCGCGCTGTTCGGCCCGTCCGACCCGGTGCGCTGGGGGCCGTGGCCGCAGCACTGGCCCGCGACCGAGAATCCGTGGCCGCTGCGCGGTTCGGGGCGGCACGGGAACGTGTGGCTGCTGCAGGGGGAGGGCGATTGCGTGCCGTGCCGGCACGAGGGCTGCGAGCGCAAGGTCGACAGCCGCAGCGATTGCCTCGCCAATCTCGGCGCGCAGCGCGTGAAAGCTGCGGCGGCCGAGATGCTCGGGCTGAATCCGCCGAGTCCGGCCGGGGCCGTCGTCGATACGTCGCGACTGCATCGCGCCGGATCCGACTGACGACTGACGCGCGGAAGACGCGCGTTTTTGCTGCGTTGCAGGCAGCTTGTTTCGCGACGAGCCGTGCAGCCCGCACGCTTTGACGGCGTGCCTCCACTGCCGCCGAAGCCGGCCGGCGGCAGCGCGGATGCCGTTGCGCGTTACGCGCTGCGCCTGATCGCGGACGTCTCGCGCGGCAGCGCCTCGCCGCTCGCGCCGCAACCGAGCAGGATGCCGGCCAGCAGCACGATCAGGTGCCCTTCGGCGAAATCGAGCAGCAGCGAATTCGCGAGACTGCCGATCGCGAAGATCGCGAGCCACGCGAGCAGCAAGTGTCGCGAGCGCGGATCGAGCGTGCGGCTGCCGCGCGCGATCTGCACGATCAGGTTCACGAACAACAACAGGCCGAGCGAGCCGAGCTGCACGGCCATCAGCAGGTATTCGTTGTGCGGGTTCGACGTGAGCTGGCCTTCGGCGGCCGTTTTGCCGGCCGTGAGCTTCTCGAATTCAAACTCGAGGCCGCCCGCGCCGTAACCGATCACCGGGCGCTGACGAAACAGCTCGAGCCCCTTCTTGTACCACTCGAGGCGCAACCCGGTCGACGTGGCCGCATCGCTCTGCCGGTATTGCTGCACTTCCGTCACGACCTTCACGAGCCGGCCGTTGTGAACCGTGCACGCGGCGACCACGAGCGCGACGCCGAACAGGACGAGCACGCCGGCGGCGAGCCCCGCGCGCAGCGCCGATTGCCGGCGCAGCAACAGCACGAAACGCACGGCGACGACGAGGATCAGCAGCAGCGCGATGACCTGCCCCGTGCGTCCCTGCAGCATCACGAACACGTTGACGAGCGACCACGCGGCGACGCCCGCATACGCGGCGCGGGACAGCGCCGTGCGGGCGGCAAGCGCGAGATCGGCCGCCTGGTAGAACAGCAGCGCGCCGAACATGCCGGCGGCGATATGGTTCTTGAACACCCACGCACGCGACAGCGGCAGTTGGGTCGCATACGCGGGCCCGATCGCGGTCAGCCCGAGATAGTTGGTCGTCGACAGCAGCAGGATCACGCACAACGTGCCGAACCAGCAGCGCCGCACGATCGGCGCCCAGTTCGAATGACGGAACGCGAGCACGGCGAACGGCAGCAGCAGCAGCTTGTCGTATTTGGCGACCCAGTTCCACGCCTTGTTATGCGGCGCGACCGTATACGCGACGCTGGCAGTCAGCGCGGCGAGGATCAGCAGCGCCGCGAGCGAAGCCGGGTCGGTCACGAACGAGCGCAGGTCGCGCCAGAATTCGGGGGAGATCACGAGCGCGGCGGCGAACAGCCCGCAGAAGACGTTGGTCAGCGCGGTCGAGACGGGCACCATGCAGAGCGCGGCAACGGCGAAGGCGCGGGCGGCGGTCAGGCGCCGCGTGGCGGGAGCGGAAAACGAAAGCATCGGAACCTGTCGAATGAACGAATGCGGCTTGCGGACATCGTGCTCGCGCCGCGCGTCCCGGCGGGAGCTCCGGGACGAACGGCGCAGTATACGCGAAGCAGGCGGCGTTTCTGTGCCGTTTCAGGGGGCCGATCAGCTGAATGCGCGCTTGATCCGCGAGCGCAGCAGCGCGCGCTTCAGGCGCCCGGCGACTGCCGGCGTATCGAGCGCGATGCGCGTGCCGGCCGGCTCGCCGCGATGCAGGTAGTAGCGGTCGAACGTCGCCTGGGTCATGCCCCATTTGTTCAGGAACTGGCGGCGGCCGTCGTTCTTGACGATCTTGCCCGTGCTCTTCTGCTGGAAGTGGTAGACGAGGCTGTCGCCGACGCCGAGGAAGATCCGGCAGCCGGCGTCCCAGAATTTCATCGAGAAGTCGTTGTCGCTGCTCATGCCGGGCGACAGCTCGCTGCTGTAGCCGCCGATGCGGTTCCACCAGTCGCGGTGCACGAGCGTCGGCGGCCAGGTCGAGCCGAGCCAGTCCGCGCGCGCGAGCCGCGGGGTCGCTTCGACGAGGCCCGCCGCGTCGAAATGCTCGGCATCGCGGCCGAAATTGCTAACGACGACGCACGGGTTGCGCGTGTCGACCGGCTCGATCATCGTGCCCGACAGCATGAAAAGGTCGGTCGGCATCTGTTCGATGCGGCGCACGAGCGCCGCGTCCCAGCCGGGGCAGCAGAACATGTCGTCGTTCATGTAGACGACGTAGTCGCGCGTCGCGCGCGCGGCGGCCAGGTTCACCGCATGGCAGATGCCGATGTTGGTCGGCGACGCGGTGTGCTCGATCCCTTCGCTGCGCACCCAGTCGAGCGTGCCGTCCGAGCCGTCGTTCACGTGCACGATGATCTGGTGGTCGTACGCGGAGTGGCGGCGCAGGCTGTCGACGACGAGCTTGAGGTACGGCAGGTTGTTCCAGGTCGGGATGATGATGGAGAACATGGCGGTCGGATTCGGTAGTCGTCGTGGCGGGCGGCGCGCGGTGCAGCCGTTTGGGCGGGCACGCGCGGCGCGGGCAGCCCGGCATTGTAACGCCGGGCCGGCCGCTTGCCGGCGGCGCGCAGGGGTGGGCGCTCAGCGCGCCGGTCCGTGGCCGAGCTTCAGGAAGCGGTAATACACGGTCTCCGCGTTGAACACGGCGATCATGAAGCCCGCGCGGCCGTCGAGGAACCCGCGCCGCAGCACGTAGGTGCGCACGAACGCCCAGGCGCCGCGCGCGAGTGCCTTGCCGAAGCCGCCGCGCTGGCCGGCCGCGCGGCGCTGGCGCGCGCCGGCCGTCGAATACGCGTCGAGCTTGCGCACGACGGTTTCGAAATCCTCGTACGAGTAGTGCATCAGCTTGCCGGGCAGGCGCTGCGCGGCGGTATCGAACACGAGGCGCTCGTGCACGAGATCGTCCGAGAAACGCGCGGCGCCGCGCCGGAACAGGCGTGGCACCCAGTCGGGATACCAGCCGCTGTGATGGATCCACTGGCCGCAGAAGCTCGATAGCCGGTCCAGCGCATAGACCTGCGCGGCCGGCGCGCGGATCGCGTCGCGGATCGACTGCGCGAGCTCCGGGCTGACGATTTCGTCGGTGTCGAGCGACAGGATCCAGTCGGTGCCGAGCGCGTCGAGCGCGCGGTTCTTCTGCGGACCGAAGCCCGGCCAGTCGCGCTCGACGATCACGCGCGCGCCGTGCGCCTGCGCGATCGCGACGGTATCGTCGGTGCTGCCGCCGTCGATGACGACGACATCGTCGGCGAACGACAGCGCATCGAGGCACTGGGCGAGCCGCGCGGACGCGTTGAGGGCGATGAGGGCGACGCCGAGGGAGGGTTCAGCCATGAAATCGTCGGAAAGGCGGAGAAAACGGTGAGCGGCAGTATACCCGCGGCCCGGCCGCCGGCCGCATCGGCCATGACCGTGCCGGCGGGGGCGGTACGGCTATAATGTTGAGCCCTTTTCGGCACCCGCCCGACAGGGGCGAAATCCCGGGCGGCCACGCGCCGGGCGCCGCATCGCGGCTCAAGAAGGATTGCCTTGGAAACCCAGAACACTCTTCGCAAACCGATGGACGGCACCGGCACCTCGCCGGTCACGGTCCTGAAGCGCCTGTGGCCGTACATCCGGCCGCTCATCGGCATCGTGGTGCTCGCCGTGATGACGATGGGCGTCGTCGCGGCCACCGAAGCCGGCATTCCGGCGCTGCTCAAGCCGCTGCTCGACCATGGCTTCGGCGCACACGGCAGCGACAACGCGAAATGGTACGTACCGATCGCGGTGATCGGCCTCGCGCTCGTGCGCGGCGTATCGCAGTACGCATCGAATTATCTGCTCAACTACGTATCGAACCGCATCCTGCTGCAACTGCGGCTCGAGATGTTCCAGCGGATGCTCCACACGAGCGCGTCGTTCTTCCAGCGCGAAACCGCGAGCACGGTGATCAACGCGATCGTGTTCGAGGTCAACCAGATCCTGTCGGTGCTGACCGGCGTGATGGTCACGCTGGTGCGCGATTCGCTGACGGTGATCTTCCTGCTCGGCTACCTGTTCTACCTGAACTGGCGGCTCACGCTGATCGTCGCGGTGATCCTGCCCGGCATCGGCTGGCTCGTCAGCAAGATCAACCGCCGCCTGCGCCGCCTGAACCGCGAGCACCAGACGCTGACCAACGAGTTGTCGTACATCGTCGAGGAGACGGTCGGCGGCTACAAGGTCGTCAAGGTGCACAACGGCGAAGCGTACGAGATGGACCGCTTCACGTCGATGAGCAAGCGCCTGCGCGGCTACGCGATGCGCATGACGATCTCAGGCGGTCTCGCGCAGCCGCTCACGCAGTTCCTCGCGTCGATCGCGCTCGCGGTCGTGATCACGATCGCGGTCGTGCAGTCGACCAACGACCAGACGACGGTCGGCGGCTTCGTCGCGTTCGTCACGTCGATGCTGCTGGTGATCTCGCCGCTCAAGCACCTGATCGACGTCAACCAGCCGCTGCAGCGCGGGATGACGGCCGCCGAACTGATCTTCGGGCTGATCGACGAGCCGGCCGAGCCGCAGGGCGGCGGCCGGCCGCTGCCGCAGGCGCGCGGCGAGATCGAGTTCCGCGGCGTGTCGTTCGACTACGGCGCAGCCGAGCGGCCGACGCTCGACCGCATCTCGTTCAAGGTCGCGCCGGGCGAGATGATCGCGCTCGCGGGCCCGTCCGGCAGCGGCAAGACGACGCTCGTGAACCTGCTGCCGCGCTTCTTCGATCCGACGGACGGCGCGATCCTGGTCGACGGCGTGCCGGTTGCCGACTACGACCTCCACGCGCTGCGCAGCCAGATGGCGATGGTCAGCCAGGACGTCGTGCTGTTCAACGACACGATCGCCGCGAACGTCGCATACGGGCAGACACCCGACCGCGCGCGCGTGCAGGCCGCGCTCGAGGCCGCGAACCTCGCCGACGCGGTCGCCGCGATGCCCGACGGGCTTGATACGCTCGTCGGCGGCAACGGGATGCGGCTGTCCGGCGGCCAGCGCCAGCGGCTCGCGATCGCGCGCGCGATCTACAAGGACGCGCCGATCCTGATCCTGGACGAAGCGACGTCGGCACTCGATTCGGAATCGGAGCGCCACGTGCAGGCCGCGCTCGAACGGCTGATGGAAGGGCGCACGACGCTCGTGATCGCGCACCGGCTGTCGACGATCGAGCGGGCGGACCGCATCCTCGTGCTCGAAGCCGGCAAGATCGTCGAAGAGGGCAGCCACGACGAACTGCTGCGCCACGGCGGCCTCTATGCGCATCTGCACCGGATCCAGTACCAGCAGCAGGCGGCGTGATGCGCGTTCCGTTCGCGTCAGAGCGGTGTGCTAGTCTTCATTGGGCAGGCCCGGTCGTTTGCTACGACGTGACAACACGGAGGGAAGGCACGATGAAGAAGATGCACTGCATGATGCTGGCCGCGCTGATCGCGGCGGGTTTTGCCGCGCCGGCCGCAATGGCGCAGGATCACGGCAACTACGACAAGCACGACAATCACGGCATGCATCGCGGCCATGGCCCGAAACACATGCCGCCCGGCCAGGCGATGCACCGCGAGGACGACGTGCCGCCGCGCTGGGCCGACCAGCCGCGCCGCGACTGGCACAAGGGCGACCGGCTGCCCGACGAATTCCGCGACCGCCAGTACGTGATCGACGACTGGCGCGGCTACCACCTGAGCCCGCCGCCGCGCGGTTATCACTGGGTCGGCGTGGGCGGCGATCACCTGCTCGTGCAGATCGGCTCGGGCATCGTGCTGCAGATCGGCCAGTAACCTTTCCCGCCGTTTATCCGGTTGCCGGGCGTGCGCCCGGCAACCGTGTCACTTTGCCGCCGCGCGGCGGAACCAGCGCCGCTCGATTCTCGACATCCCCCAGCACACGCCCAGCGCACACACGGTGCCGAGCGTCACCTCACCGAGCCGCATCAGCGGAATGTCCCACAGCGGGCCGTTGCCCGGAAACAGCAGCACGATCGTCGCGGTCACGCCGCCGAGCCGCGCCGCGCTGCCGACGTTCAGGCACCAGCAGCAGACGATCGTGAGCGCGACCGCGAGCGCATAGGCGACGAGGCGATCGCCGCCGAGCGCGGCGCCCGCGAAGCCGAGCACGCCGCCGATCATCGCGCCGACGAACTGGTCGCGCGACAGCGACATCGTGTCGGAGTAGTTGTGCTGCGTGACGGCGATCGCGGTGACCGCCGCCCACACGGCCTGCTCGGTGTGCAGCGCACGTCCGATCGTGTACGCGAGGCACGCGCCGCAGACGGCCTGGATGGCCATCAGCACGCCTTGCACGAAACGCTCGCCGAAGGTCAGCCCCTTGAACAGATCGAAGACCGACTGCTGGATCTGCTGGCGGGCTTCGTTGAGTGTCCTGATCGTATCCATCATGAGTTGGCCAGGAAGCGGGTAACGGCGGCGCGCCGGCCTCAGTGCGCCTGTTCGGGCGATGCGGCGGCCGGCTCGTCGGCCGCTGCGTCGCCGTTCTCGACGCGCGTTTCGGGCATCACGAGCCAGACCAGCAGCACCGCGAGCGCACCTGCGGCCGCGAGCCCGAAGAAGCTGACCGCGTTGCCGAAGTGATCGGCGACGTAGCCGGCCGCGGCCGTGCTGAGCGTCGCGCCGATCCCGGCCGCGAGCCCGAACAGCCCGATACACAGGTTATAGCGGCCCTTGCCGCCCGCGACGTCGGCCGCGATCAGCGGCAGCATCACGCCGAACACGGCCGCGCTGATGCCGTCGAGCATCTGCACGGGCACGAGCAGGTACGGGCTGCTCACGCCGGCGAACAGCAGCGCGCGCACCGGCAGCGCGGAGAAGCCGAGCAGCAGGATCGGCCTGCGCCCCCAGCGTTGCGCGGAGCGGCCGACCCACGGCGACAGCATCGCGACGATCGCCTGCGGCACGATGATGCACGCGGCGATCACGAGCTGCACGTTCTCGCCCATCCCGGCCGTGACTTCGCCGGCCGCGAGGTTAAGCATCGCCGCGTTCGACAGGTGGAACAGCACGACGCACGCCGCGAAGATCAGCATCCGGCGGTCGCGCAGCAGTTCGAGCAGCGTTTCGCGCTCGCCGGCTTCGTCGTGATCGCCATGGTCGTCGGGCTTCGACGACTGCGGAATCACTTCGTGCGTCGGCTGGATCATCGCGAGCGCGAACAGCGCGGGCAGCGCCAGCACCGCGGTCAGCCAGAACACCGCGCGCGCGGAGAAGTATTCGCCGGTGAGCCCCATCAGGCCCGCCGCGACCGCGCTGCCGATCGATGCCCAGCGCGCGTTGCGGCCGAGCCGGTCGCCGAGGTCGGCGCGGCCGACGAGCGAGAACGAGATCGCGGCCATTGCCGGCACGAGCATGCAGCTCGCGAACCCGTGGAACACCTCGGCGGCGATCACCGGCACGATCGTCGGGCTCGACGCGAGCAGCACCGCGGACAGGATGATGGCCGCGATCGCCCACGCGGCCGCGCCTTTCTTGTTCTTCAGCGCATCGACGGCCGCGCCGCCCGGCACCTGGCTGACCATCGCGCTGATCGTGCCGATCGACAGCACCATGCCGATCTCGCCCTGCGTCCACTTGTGCGACGCGAGGTAGGACGCGATGAACGGACCGAACCCGGTTTGAACGTTTGCAACGAAAAAGTTGAGCCAGTCGAGGGACCGCAGACTGCGAACGCTGACGGAATGCTTGATCGTCATCGGGTGGCACTCGCAGACGAAGCCGGTGCGGGGGCGGCAGGGGGAGGCGGCGAGACCGCGACGATCGGCTTGTCGGCCGCGTAGGGCGGCGACGCCTTGATCTGCGCATCGTTCAGGTCGAGCTGCGGATGCAGCGCCTTGTCGCGCGTGACGAAACGCAGCGCGGCCCAGTTCGCGGCGATCGAGCGGCGGTCGGTATTGACGAGCCCGCCGAGGTCGAGCACGACGGCCTGCGGTTGCGCGGCGCGGTCGATCAGCACGTCGACGACGCGGCCGATCTTCGTGCCGTTCGGGCGCTCGACGTCGCTGTCGAGCATCGGCAGCCGCGTCGCGGGCGATGCCGCGGCGGAGCCCGACAGCGGCACGGCCTTCGGCCGCGCGGCCGGCGGCAGGTCGCCCGACGGCACGTCGAGCACGATCGGCTCCTGTTTGCCGCCCGGCGTGAAGCGGAACACGTTCCACGGGAAGATGACCTTGCGGTCGCCGACGCCCATGAAGCCCTGCAGGTTGACGATCATCTCGCGCGGCTTGCCGTTCGCGTCGGTCACCATGTCGATCGCGCGGCCGATCACCTTGCCGTTGCGGCGCGCGACTTCGCTGTCGAGCAGCGCATGGATCTGGGTGCGGTCGAGCACGCGCGTCGCGACGAGCGGCGCGGGCGGCGGCGGGGGCGGCGTCGGCGATTCGGGGCGCGGTACGGGCTTCGGCCGCGTCACTTCGCGGTGCGGCTTCTTCGGCGCTTCCGGTTCCTCCGGCTGCGTCGGCGCCGGTACGGGCGGCATCGTCAGCGGTTCGCCGGCGGTTTCCTCGACGGGCTCGACGAGCGCCTCGCTGATCGGCGCGGGCGGATTCTGGGTCGGCAGCAGCCCGCAGCCGGACAGCAGCACGGCGGCGGCGAGAATCAGGAAGACCGTCGACGACGGAAACGACTTGCGGGATGCGGGAAACGGAAGTCCGCCGCTCATTGACACTCACTCCATGGGTCGGGGGCGGCCCGAGGGCACGCGGCTGGCGATGGATGGCGGGTGCGGGCGGCGCACCACGCGAGGTGAGAGTTTAACGTGTCTTGCTTTCAGGACCGATTTCGATGGCCGATTGGAGGCGGACTGTCGGGGAAAAGGAAGGGATCGGAGGCGGGGCGGGGGATGCCGAATGACGGTTGAGGTCAAGGTTGCGGCGCCTGATCAGGGGTAGTCACGGTCGACGCGGCGCGAATCGTGTGAGTCGGTGCCGGTCGCGCGGGTGTCGGGCGACGGGGAAGGGAGGGAGCGGGAGAGGAGGCGGTGCACGCAGGCGCCGGCCTGGCCCGCCTTCACGGCGGGCAGGCGCGGGCGCTGCCCGCTGCAGGGAGAAACCGGAAAGTCAGGCGTCCGGATACCACGCGTCGGTGAATTCGCTGACCTTGACGTCGGTCAGTTCCGGTCGTGCGGCCAGCCAGCCGCGCACGATCTCGCGATCGGCGTCGGTCGTCGTGCCGCGCGGTGCGCCGGAGATCACGTAGGCGCCGATGCCTTCGTCCGCGGACGCGACGGTCAGCAGCCCGTTCGCTTCGACGAAGTCGATGAACGCGTCGATCAGTTCGCCGCGTTCGAGGTCGGTCATCTCGTTGCGGTAATGCGCGGTCGCGTTGAACGCGAGTTCCTGGAATTCGCCGATGTGGAGTTTCTTGCGCTGGCGGCGGTTGTGGCCTTGGCTCATGGTGCGTGATGAATACGAAAAGGGTAAGTGAAAGGGCGGCGGCGGGCGCTGGCGCGGGATGCGCGAGCGGCCCGGGCGCCGCATCGAAGCGCCGCGCGGCGATGCCGGCGGCGGACGGGCGGAACGTTACATCAGCACGATATCGTACTGCTCCTGGCTCAGGTTCGATTCGACCTGCAGCGACACCGGCTTGCCGATGAAGTCGATCAGCATCGCGAGATGCTGCGACTCCTCGTCGAGGAACAGATCGATCACCTGCTGCGCGGCGATCACACGGAATTCGCGCGGGTTGAACTGCCGCGATTCGCGCAGGATCTCGCGCAGGATGTCGTAGCACACGGTGCGCGACGTCTTCACCTGGCCCTTGCCCTGGCAGGTCGGGCAGGGCTCGCACAGCACGTGCGCGAGCGATTCGCGCGTGCGCTTGCGCGTCATCTCGACGAGCCCGAGCTGCGAGAAGGTGTTGACCGTCACGCGCGTGCGGTCGCGCGACAGCGCCTTCTTCAGCTCGGACAGCACCGCGTCGCGATGCTCTGCGTTCTCCATGTCGATGAAGTCGATGATGATGATCCCGCCGAGGTTGCGCAGCCGCAGCTGCCGCGCGATCGTGTGCGCGGCCTCGAGGTTGGTCTTGAAGATCGTGTCGTCGAAGTTGCGCGCGCCGACATAGCCGCCGGTGTTCACGTCGATCGTCGTCATCGCCTCGGTCTGGTCGATCATCAGGTAGCCGCCCGACTTCAGGTCGACGCGGCGCGACAGCGCGCGCTGGATCTCCGTCTCGATGTTGTACAGGTCGAACAGCGGCCGCTCGCCGGTGTAGTGGTGCAGCTTCGGGCTCACGGCCGGCGTGAACTCGGACGCGAATTCGGAGAGGCGCTGGTACGTCTCGCGCGAATCGACCTGGATGCGCGTCGTATCGTCGTTCGCGAAATCGCGCAGCACGCGCTGCGCGAGATCGAGATCCTGGTACAGCAGGCTCGTCGCCGGCAGCCGCTGCGCCTGCGCGACGATCGTCGCCCACGTCTTGCGCAGGTAGGCGACGTCGCCGGCCAGCTCGTCGGAGGTCGCATCCTCGGCGATCGTGCGCACGATATAGCCGCCTTTCTCGTCCGGCGGGATCACGGCCGTCAGGCGCGCGCGCACGGCCTCGCGCTCGGCCTCGCTCTCGATCTTCTGCGAGATGCCGATATGCGGCTCCTGCGGCAGGTAGACGAGCGTGCGGCCCGCGATGCTGACCTGCGTCGACAGCCGCGCACCCTTCGTGCCGATCGGATCCTTGATCACCTGGACCATCAGCGTCTGGCCTTCGAACACGGTCTTCTCGATCGGCTGGTGCGGCGCGCTCGATTGCGGCTCGCCCGCGAGGCGCGGATGCCAGATGTCGGCGACGTGCAGGAACGCCGCGCGCTCGAGGCCGATGTCGATGAACGCCGACTGCATGCCGGGCAGCACGCGCACGACCTTGCCGAGATAGATGTTGCCGACCCGCCCGCGCGACAGCGTGCGCTCGACGTGAAGCTCCTGCACCGCGCCTTGCTGGACGAGTGCGACCCGCGTTTCCTGCGGCGTGAGGTTGATCAGGATTTCTTCGTTCATGGTGGGATTCAGAAGGCGACACGCGCGGCGCGCAACAGCGCCGCGGTCTCAAAAAGGGGCAGACCCATGATACCCGAATGGGAACCGTCGATCCGCTCGATGAATTCGGCCGCGCGCCCCTGGATCGCGTACGCGCCGGCCTTGCCGAACGGCTCGCCCGTTTCGACGTAGCGCGCGTATGCGTCGCGCGATGCCGCCGCGAAGCGCACCGACGAGCGCGACAGCGCGGGCGGCAGCAGTTCGCCGCGCGCGTCGATCACGGCGACGGCGGTCAGCACCGCGTGTTCGCGGCCCGCGAGGCGCGTCAGCATCGCGAGCGCGTCATCGGCGTCGGCCGGCTTGCCGAGGATCGCGCCGTCGATCGTGACGGTCGTATCGGCAACCAGCACCGGCGCGGCCGGCTTGCCGCTCGCGACGAGGCGCGCACGCGCGGCTTCGGCCTTCGCGACGGTCACGCGCCGCACGTACGCATCGGCGGCTTCGCCGGGCAGTTCGGCTTCGAGCGCCTCGGCGTCCTCGTCGGGGCGCGGCAGTAGCAACTCGAAGCGTACGCCGATCTGCTGCAGCAGCTCCTGGCGGCGCGGGCTTTGCGAAGCGAGGTAAAGGATCGGGAAAAGCGCGGGGGACGTGCTGGACGGCATGGTGTCGTTATCTCGGTGAGCGCGCGCGGCGCGCGTCTCGAGGACGACACGTCATGCGCGGTGGTAGGGGTGATTCTGCGTGATGCTCCACGCCCGGTAAAGCTGTTCGGCGAGCAGCACGCGCACCATCCCGTGCGGCAGCGTCATGCTCGAGATGCGCAGCAGCACGTCGGCGCGTGCTTTCAGTTCCGGATCGAGCCCGTCGGCGCCGCCGATCACGAACGCGACGTCGCGGCCGTCCTGCTGCCAGCCGGGCAGCGCCTGCGCGAGCTGCATCGTGGTCCAGTCGCGGCCGCGCTCGTCGAGCGCGACGACGCGCGCGCCCTTCGGCAGCGCGGCCTCGATCTTTTGCCGCTCGGCCGCCATCACGCTTTCGGCGCTACGGCCGCCCGAGCGCAGTTCGGGCTTGATCTCGCGCAGCTCGATGCGCAGCTCGGGCGGCATCCGCTTCGTGTATTCGTCGAAGCCGGATGCGATCCAGCCCGGCATCTTGTGGCCGACCGCGAGGATGAAAAGCTTCATCGGGACGATTCGTGACGACTTAGCGGCGGCGGGCGGCCGTCTTGCGTGCCGGGCGGGCCGGCACGGCTTCTTCCTCGTCTTCGTCGTCTTCGCTGGCCGTCGCGAAGCCATTCTGGCCCTTGCCGCCGCCGAGCTTCATCCGCACGGGCTTGTCGCCCCAGATTTCCTCGAGGTTGTAGTACTGGCGCAGGGCCGGCTGCAGGATGTGCACGACGGCGTCGCCGCAGTCGACGAGCACCCATTCGCCGGTCTCCTCGCCCTCGGAGCTGACGATGTCGCCGCCGGCTTCCTTGACCTTGTCGCGCACGCTCGACGCGAGGGCCTTGGTCTGGCGGTTGGAGGTGCCCGATGCGACGACCACGCGGTCGAACAGTTCGGTCAGGTGGCTGGTGTTGAACACCTTGATGTCTTGCGCCTTGACGTCTTCGAGGGCGTCGACGATCACGCGCTGCAGTTTGCGAATATCCATGGAATCAGGTGTGGTAGAGGCGATGTTGAAGAATATAGGCCCATACGGCGGCCGGTACATGTTCGGCCGATGCGTCGGGCATTTGCGCATGGCGCGCGATGCATTCGCGCAGGTGCGCGCGGATGTCGGTCGCGGCGATGTCGAACGCGAGGGTCGTGTCGATCAGCAGGCGGCCGGCCGGCGTGGCCTTCAGCACGTCGGCGCCGGCCTGCCGCGCGGCGATTTCCTGCGCAACCTCCGGCGGCGCCGCGCCGAGCTCGAAGCCCGGGCGCGTCGACGCGCAGATGTGCGCGTAGTCGAACAGCTTGCGCCAGTCGCGCCACGTGTCGAGGCGCACGAGCTGGTCGGCGCCGATCAGCAGCGACAGCGACGCGTCGGGGCCGATCCGCTCGCGCCAGCGCGCGAGCGTGTCGACCGTGTAGGTCGGGCCGGCGTGCTCGATCTCGTCGGTGGCGACGGTCACGGTCACGCCCGGCAGCACGAGCGAATCCGCGGCCGCGCGCGTCATCGCGAGCCGATGCTCGGCGGCCGACACGTCGCGCTTCTGGTACGGCTGCCCGGCGGGCAGCAGCACGAGCTCGGTCAGGCCGAGCAGCTCGGCGAACCGGCGCGCGAGCGCGAGATGGCCGTCGTGGATCGGGTCGAAAGTGCCGCCCAGCAAGCCGATACGACGCGGCAGCGGGGCGGGGCGGGCGGTGGTGTCCAGAAACGCGTCCTTTTCTTGGGGCAGCGGGGCGCGCGGGCTCAGACCCAGTCGCGCGGCACGATGAAGTCGCTGTACAGGCGCGCTTCAGGCGTTCCCGGTTCGGGCTGCCAGTTGTAGCGCCAGTTCGCGACCGGCGGCATCGACATCAGGATCGACTCGGTCCGGCCGCCGCTTTGCAGGCCGAACAGCGTGCCACGGTCGAACACGAGGTTGAATTCGACGTAGCGGCCGCGGCGGTAGGCCTGGAAGTCGCGCTCGCGCTCGCCGTACGGCAGGTCGGCGCGGCGCTCGACGATCGGCAGGTAGGCCTGCAGGAACGCGTCGCCGACGCTTTGCATCATGTCAAACGAGCGTTCGAAACCGGGCTCGGAGAAATCGTCGAAGAAGATCCCGCCGATGCCGCGCATCTCGTTGCGGTGCTTCAGGAAGAAATACTCGTCGCACCATTTCTTGAAGCGCGGGTAGAGCTCGGCGCCGAACGGGTCGAGCGCATCCTTGCAGGTCTGGTGGAAATGGCGTGCGTCGTCCTCGAAACCGTAAACCGGTGTCAGATCCATGCCGCCGCCGAACCAGAACACGGGGTCTTCGCCCGGTTTCGTCGCGATCAGCATCCGCACGTTCATGTGCACGGTCGGGCAGTACGGATTGCGCGGGTGCAGCACGAGCGACACGCCGAGCGCCTCGAAGCCGCGGCCCGCGAGCTGCGGGCGCGCCGCGCTCGCCGACGGCGGCAGCGCGTCGCCTGCGACGTCGGAAAAGCCGATTCCCGCGCGTTCGAACACGCGGCCGCCTTCGAGAATCCGCGTGCAGCCGCCGCCGCGCAGGCGCTCGGCCGGCCCGCGCTGCCACGCATCGGTCGCGAGCGGCGTGCCGTCGAGCGCGCCGAGCGCGTCGGCGATGCGTGCCTGCAGGCCCTGGAGGTACGTGCGCACGCGCGCCACGTCGTAGGTCGAATCGGTCATGTCTGGACTGGGTGCCCCTGCTCGAAGCGGGGGCCGTAAAAAAGGCATCTGCCGGGCATTCTATCGAACCCCGGCAGAGAGGCCGCCGCGCGAGGGCGGGGCGGCGGTTGCGATCGTCACACGCTCTTGCGGTTGAGCGCGCGGAAACCGATGTCGCGGCGGTACTGCATGCCTTCGAAATTGATCTGGTTGATCGTGTCGTACGCATGCTGCTGCGCTTCGCGCACCGAATCGGCGAGGCCGACCACGCACAGCACGCGGCCGCCGGACGTCACCAGCTTGTCGCCGTCGCCGAGCGTCGTGCCCGCATGGAACGTGACGGCCTGTTCGGTCTCGGCCGGGATCCCGTTGATGCGGTCGCCCTTGCGCGGCGCGTCCGGGTAGCCGTGCGCGGCCAGCACGACGCCGAGCGCGGTGCGGCGGTCCCAGTCGAGCTCGACCGTATCGAGCGTGCCCGCGATCGCCTGCTCGACGACCTTCGAGAAATCGCTCTTCAGGCGCGCCATGATCGGCTGCGTTTCCGGGTCGCCCATCCGGCAGTTGAACTCGAGCGTGCGCGGATTGCCTTCCTTGTCGATCATCAGGCCCGCATACAGGAAGCCCGTGAAGCGGATGCCGTCCTTCTCCATCCCGCGCACGGTCGGCATGATGATTTCGCGCATCACGCGTGCGTGCATCTGCGGCGTGACGATCGGCGCGGGCGAATACGCACCCATGCCGCCGGTGTTCGGGCCGCGGTCCTCGTCGAGCAGGCGCTTGTGGTCCTGGCTGGAAGCCAGCGCCAGCGCATGCTTGCCGTCGACCATCACGATGAAGCTCGCTTCCTCGCCATCGAGGAATTCCTCGATCACGACGCGCGCGCCGGCATCGCCGAGCTTGTTGCCCGACAGCATCATGTCGACGGCGGCGTGTGCCTCTTCGAGCGTCATCGCGACGACGACGCCCTTGCCGGCCGCGAGGCCGTCGGCCTTCACGACGATCGGCGCACCCTTCGCGTCGATGTACGCGTGGGCCGCAGCAGCATCGGAGAAGGTTTCGTAGTCGGCCGTCGGGATGCCGTGACGCTTCATGAACGCCTTCGCGAAATCCTTCGAGCTTTCGAGCTGCGCGGCTTCGCGGGTCGGACCGAACACCTTCAGGCCGCGCGCGCGGAACAGGTTGACGATGCCGGCCGCGAGCGGCGCTTCCGGCCCGACGAGCGTGAACGCGACGCCTTCGCTTTCCGCGAAATCGGCGAGTTCGTCGAGCGACGTGATGTCGACGTTCTTCAGACGCTCGTCCTGCGCCGTACCGCCATTGCCGGGTGCGACGTAGACCATCTGGACGCGCGGCGACTGCGCGAGCTTCCACGCCAGCGCATGTTCGCGGCCGCCGGAACCGACGACGAGTAGTTTCATGGGATTCCCCGCAGACTAGAAAACAGGGCGGCCGGCACGCTCAGGCGCGCCGGCCGCGGATTCGGTCGGGCCGCCGCCGCGACAGGAGCACGGCGGCCGGCATCTCATTCCTCGACGATGACGGCGTTCGTATACACGTCCTGCACGTCGTCGAGGTTCTCGAGCGCGTCCAGGAGCTTCTGCATCTTCGCCGCGTCGTCGCCGGTGAATTCGACTTCGTTCTGCGGCTTCATCGTCACTTCGGCGAGTTCGGCCTTGAAGCCGGCAGCTTCGAGCGCGTCCTTCACCTTCGAGAATTCCTGCCAGTCGCACAGCACTTCGATCGAGCCGTCGTCGTTCGTGTTCACGTCGTTCGCGCCGGCTTCGAGCGCGGCTTCCATCAGCGCGTCTTCCGACGTGCCGGGCGCGAACAGGAACTGGCCGACGTGATCGAACATGAACGCGACCGAGCCGTCGGTGCCCATGTTCCCGCCGAACTTCGAGAACGCGTGGCGGACTTCCGCGACCGTACGGGTGCGGTTGTCGGTCAGCGTGTCGACGATGATCGCCGCGCCGCTGATGCCGTAGCCTTCGTAACGGATTTCCTCGTAGTTCGCGCCGTCCGCGCCGCCGACGCCGCGATCGATCGCGCGCTTGACGTTGTCCTTCGGCATGTTCGCGTCGGCCGCCTTGTCGACCGCGAGACGCAGGCGCGGGTTCGAGTTGACGTCGCCGCCGCCGAGGCGGGCCGCGACCTGGATTTCCTTGATCAGGCGGGTCCAGATCTTGCCGCGCTTCGCGTCGGCCGCTGCCTTCTTATGCTTGATGTTGGCCCATTTCGAATGACCAGCCATACCTTTCTCCGTGCCCGGGCGCGCTGCGCGGGCGATTGTGCCAATGTGTCGTTGAATCGGCGGCCGTTTCGGCGGGCATGAAGCCGCGGGGCCGCGCGTGTCGAGTGGATCGAGATTTTATCACGCGGCGACCGCCGGATCGGGGCCGCCGCGCATGGCCGAACGGCCGGGCAGGCCGCCGCGGGATACCCGACGGCGCGCCGCGCGGCCGCGCAGGCACGTCAGTTCTTGGTGCCGAACAGGCGGTCGCCCGCGTCGCCGAGGCCCGGCACGATGTACGCGTGCTCGTTCAGGTGCGAGTCGAGCGAAGCCACATACAGCTTCACGTCCGGGTGCGCGTCCTGGAACACCTGCACGCCCTCGGGCGCGGCGACGAGCGCGACGAACATGATGTTCGCGGCCGGCACGTTGCGGCGCTTGAGCACGTCGACCGCATGCACGGCCGAATAGCCGGTCGCGACCATCGGGTCGCACAGGATGAAGATGCGGTCCTCGAGGTCGGGCAGGCGCACGAGGTATTCGACCGGGCGGTGGTCTTCGGCGCGGTATACGCCGATGTGGCCGACGCGCGCGGACGGGACCAGGTCGAGCAAGCCGTCCGACATCCCGATTCCCGCGCGCAGCACGGGCACGATCGCGAGCTTCTTGCCCGCGATCACGGGCGCGTCGACTTCGACGAGCGGGGTTTCGACCCGTCTGGTCGTGATCGGCAGGTTGCGGGTGATCTCATAGCCCATCAGCAGCGTGATCTCGCGCAGCAGCTCGCGGAACGTGCGCGTCGACGTGTCCTTGTCGCGCATGTGGGTGAGCTTGTGCTGGATCAGCGGGTGATCGAGGATGAAGAGATTCGGGAAACGGCTGTCCTGTTTCATGACGGGGGCGCCTTGGCGGCAAAAGGGGATCGGGGCGACGGCGGCGCCGGGCCGGCCGCCGCTTATGGCCGCAATTTTACCAAGGCGCGCCACATGATCCGGATATTATCGACGTCTCACGACAATCCGCGTGCCGCGCACGCCCGTTCGCCCGCCCGCCGGCGCGACTCGGGGCCGCATCGGCGCGCTTCGCCACCAGGGAATCGACGATGGATCTCGGCATCGCAGGAAAGACCGCGCTCGTGTGCGCGGCAAGCAAGGGCCTCGGGCGCGGCTGCGCGGAAGCGCTGGCCGCCGAGGGCGTGAACCTCGTGATCGTCGCGCGCACGCGCGACACGCTCGAGGCCACCGCCGACGCGATCCGCGCGGCGTCCGGCGTATCGGTCACGGCGGTCGCGTGCGACATCACGACGCCGGACGGGCGCGCGGCCGCGCTTGCCGCGTGCCCGCAGCCGGACATTCTTGTGAACAATGCGGGCGGCCCGCCGCCGGGCGACTTCCGCGACTTCTCGCACGACGACTGGATCCGCGCGCTCGAGTCGAACATGCTGACGCCGATCGAGCTGATCCGCGCGACCATCGACGGGATGATCGCGCGCGGCTTCGGCCGGATCGTCAACATCACGAGTTCGGCCGTGAAGGCGCCGATCGACGTGCTCGCGCTGTCGAACGGCGCGCGCTCGGGGCTGACCGGCTTCGTCGCGGGGCTGTCGCGCAAGGTCGCCGGCCAGGGCGTGACGATCAACAGCCTGCTGCCGGGGCTGTTCGACACCGACCGGATCGCGACGACGCTCGCCGCGTCGGCGCAGGCGCAGGGCGTGACGGTCGACGAAATGCGCGCGCGGCGCACGAAGGACATCCCGGCCGGCCGCCTCGGCACGCGCGAGGAATTCGGCGCGGCGTGCGCGTTCCTGTGCAGCGTGCATGCCGGCTACATCACCGGGCAGAACTGGCTGCTCGACGGCGGCGCGTATCCGGGCACGTTCTGACGCGCGCCCGCCAGATCACGATCACGACAACAACTGAACGACAAAGGAACCGGAGATGAGCAAACCCCGCATCGCACTGATTGCGCACGACGCGAAGAAGGACGAGATCGTCGCGCTCGCGGGTCAATTTCGCGAGACGCTCGCGCAATGCCGGCTGGTCGCGACCGGCACGACGGGCGGCCGCATCGCGGCCGCGCACGGGCTGGAGGTCGAGCGCAAGCTGTCGGGGCCGCTCGGCGGCGACCTGCAGATCGGCGCCGAGCTGGCCGACGGCCGCATCGACATCGTCGTGTTCCTGCGCGACCCGATGACCGCGCAGCCGCACGACCCCGACATCACCGCGCTCGTGCGCGCATGCGACGTGCACGACGTGCCGGTCGCGACCAACGTCGCGACGGCGCGGATGCTGCTCGACGATCTGGCGCGGAGCATGCAGGACGTTTGCTAGGCGCTTGCTGGGGCTGGTGGCGAAACGAGGATGAGCGGTGCGCCCGCTCGGGCGTTGACCGCTTCTCGCGCCGGCGGCGACGAATGATCGTGGCAGTGAAGTCGTCATCGGTCGTTCGCCGCGTCTGGGGGTAACCTCCGCTGGCGGATCAGTTGACCGTCTGGATCAGCAGGGTGGCCTGCCCGCTGTTGTCGGCGCATGCGTCGTCGGTGACGAAGCTCCAGAGGGTGAGGGCGGTCGCGCCGCCGGTCACGTCGACGACGGTCGGCTGCTTCGTCACCGCCACGCCCCATCGCGCATTGCCCATGCCGCCCAGCACATGCACGGTGTCGATCAGGCAACCGTTCCCGCCCGTGCAGCTCATGGTATTTGTCGAAAGTGACATCACGTACCGACCGGGGGCGAGCTGGACGGCAGCCGAATTGCCGTACGACGGGCCTGGCGTGATCGCATTTTGAATGCAGTTCTGCTTCGCATCGATCGTGATTGAGGTCGCGGCTTGCGCGGTGTAGGAGGCAAGGGCAAGCAGAATGGATGCAACGACGGGAATGCGCATGACTCGGATCCTTGATTTGAATGTAATGGGTTTTTGACGGCGCATCTGCACATCGGCGCGACTTGGCCGACCTCTTGCTTAACGGCATGCACGAACCTGTCTTTAGGCTTTCATGTGAGCTTGTTTGGCGCGTCGCATCGAGTCGTCTTGCCACCTTCCCGAGACGGCGCGAGCAAGGAATTCGCCGATGCGCGAGAATCATGCGTTCCGTCGTCAGACGGCCGAATCTCCCCTGAACCTCCAACCCAGGAGTACGACGATGCCGAAAGCAATCCGATACGACCAGCCGGGCGGCCCGGACGTGATGAAGTGGGTCGATGTCGAGGTCGGCGAGCCGAAGGCGGGCGAAGTCCGCATCCGGCAGCACGCGGTCGGGCTCAACTACATCGACGTGTATTTCCGCACGGGTCTCTATCCGCAGCCGCTGCCCGGCGGCCTCGGGATGGAGGCGGCGGGCGAGGTGACGGCCGTCGGCGACGGCGTGGCCGCGCTCAAGGTCGGCGACCGCGTCGCCTATGTCGGGCAGCCGCCGGGCGCGTATGCGCAGGAGCGCGTGATGCCGGCCGAGCGGCTCGTGAAGCTGCCGGACGGCATCAGCTACGACGACGCGGCGTCGGTGATGCTGCAAGGCCTGACCGCGCACTACCTGCTGCGCCGCACGTATCCGGTGAAGGCCGGCGACACGATCCTGATCCACGCGGCGGCCGGCGGCGTCGGCCTGCTCGTGTGCCAGTGGGCGAAGGCGCTCGGCGCGACCGTGATCGGCACGGTCGGCTCCGACGAGAAAGCCGAGCTGGCGAAGGCGCACGGCTGCGACCATCCGGTCGTCTATACGCGCGAGAACTTCACGCAGCGCGTGAAGGAGATCACGAACGGCGCGGGCGTGCCGGTCGTCTACGATTCGATCGGCAAGGACACCTACATCGGCTCGCTCGACAGCCTCGCGCCGCTCGGCCTGTTCGTCAGCTTCGGCAACGCGTCGGGCCCGCTGCCGCCGATCGACTCGAAGGAGTTCTCGTCGCGCGGCTCGCTGTTCTTCACGCGGCCGACGCTGTTCTCGTACATCGCGAAGCGCGCCGATCTCGAAGCCGCGGCCGCCGAGCTGTTCGACGTGATCCTGTCGGGCAAGGTGAAGACGAGCATCAACCAGCGCTATCCGCTCGCGGAAGTCGGCCGCGCGCATGAAGATCTCGAGGCGCGCAAGACCACCGGCTCGACGATCCTCGTTCCCTGACCGTTCCCTTCGTGCCGGCGTCATGCTGGCACGCGCCTTCGCGGGCGGCGCTGCGGCGCCGCCCGTCCTGCGTCCGTTTTCCTCCCGCCTCGCGTTTACACGTTTTTTACATCCGCCCCGATACCTTTGACCCGTCCTTTACGTGCGTTCCAATAAGGTTCTAGTCGTCTGATTTCGACGACGGAGAACACAAAAATGGATGGGGTATTCATCGGCGCCCTGGTGCTTTTCACCGTGCTGATCCTCGGTTTGGTTGCCGGTTGCGAGAAGCTCGTGCAATACGGTCGCGGGGGGCGAGCATGACCTGGATGCTTTGGCTGGCGGGCGCATCGACAGCCCTGCTGTTCGCGTATCTCGTCTTTGCGCTGCTGCGCGCGGAGGACATCGAATGAACGCGAACAACCTGTTGCAGATGCTGCTGTTCATCGTCGTGCTGCTGGCGGCGGCCGTTCCGGTCGCGCGCTACCTGACGGCGGTGATGGACGGCAGCTCGCGCGTCGTGCGCGTGTTCGGGCCGCTCGAACGCGCGCTGTACCGCATCGCCGGCGTCGACGCCGGCAGCGAGATGAGCTGGAAGCAGTACGCGATCGCGACGATCGCGTTCAACGCGCTCGGCGCATTGTTCCTTTATGGCCTGCTGCGCCTGCAGGGTTTCCTGCCCGGCAACCCGCAGCAGTTCGGCGCGATGACGGTCGACGGCGCGTTCAACACGGCCGTCAGCTTCGTCACCAACACGAACTGGCAGGACTACACGCCGGAGCAGACCGTCAGCTACCTGACGCAGATGCTCGGCCTGACCGTGCAGAACTTCCTGTCGGCGGCGACCGGCATCGTCGTCGTGATCGCGCTGGTCCGCGGCTTCGCGCGCCACACCGCGCAGACCATCGGCAACTTCTGGGTCGACCTCACGCGCGTGACGATGTACGTGCTCGTGCCGATGTCGATGATCGTCGCCGCGCTGCTGATGAGCCAGGGCGTGATCCAGAACATGAAGGCGTACCAGGACGTGCCGGTGCTGCAGGCGAGCACCTATGCGGCGCCGAAGCTTGATGCGCAGGGCAACCCGGTGAAGGACGACAAGGGCGCTCCGGTGACGGTGCCGACCCCGCTCACGAAGCAGACGCTCGCGATGGGCCCGGTCGCGTCGCAGGAAGCGATCAAGATGCTCGGCACCAACGGCGGCGGCTTCTTCAACGCGAACTCCGCGCATCCGTACGAGAACCCGACACCGTTCGCGAACTTCATCCAGATCTTCGCGATCCTGATCATCCCGGCCGCGCTGTGCCTCGTGTTCGGCCGCGTGATCGGCGATCGCCGGCAGGGTATCGCCGTGCTCGCGGCGATGACGGTCGCGTTCGCGGTCGCGGTCGGCGTCGAGGTGAGCGCCGAGCAGGGCGGCAACCCGACGCTCGCCGCGCTGCACGTCGACCAGTCGGCGAACGCGCTGCAGTCGGGCGGCAACATGGAAGGCAAGGAAACCCGCTTCGGAATCGCGCAGACCGGCATCTTCACGGTCGCGACGACGGCCGCGTCGTGCGGCGCGGTCGACACGATGCACGATTCGCTGACGCCGCTCGGCGGCCTCGTGCCGATGCTGCTGATGCAGCTCGGCGAGGTGGTCTATGGCGGGGTCGGCTCGGGCCTCTACGGGATGCTCGTGTTCGCGCTGCTCGCGGTGTTCGTCGCCGGCCTGATGATCGGCCGCACGCCGGAGTACGTCGGCAAGAAGATCGAGTCGTACGAGATGAAGATGGTGTCGATCGTCGTGCTGCTCACGCCGCTGCTGGTGCTGGTCGGCACGTCGATCGCCGTGCTCGCCGATGCGGGCAAGGCCGGCATCGCGAACCCGGGCCCGCACGGCTTCTCGGAAATCCTGTACGCGTTCAGTTCGGCTGCGAACAACAACGGCAGCGCGTTCGCGGGCCTGACGGTCGGCACGCCGTTCTACAACTGGATGACCGCGATCGCGATGTGGTTCGGCCGCTTCGGCACGATCGTGCCGGTGCTGGCGATCGCCGGCTCGCTCGCCGCGAAGAAGCGCATCGCGGTGACGAGCGGCACGCTGCCGACGCACGGTCCGCTGTTCGTCGTGCTGCTGCTCGGCACCGTGCTGCTGGTGGGCGCGCTGACCTACGTGCCGGCGCTAGCGCTCGGCCCTGGCGTCGAGCACCTGATGATGTGGCTGGGCGCGTGACGCGCGCCCGCATGGTCACACATTGAAAAGACTGAAGAGATCGCAATGACTCAACATTCCGCAACACGGTCCATGTTCGATCCGGCGCTGCTGCGCCCGGCGATCGTGGATTCGTTCAAGAAACTCACGCCGCGCACGCAGTTCCGCAACCCGGTGATGTTCTGCGTATACGTCGGCAGCATCCTGACCACGATCCTGTGGATCGCGGCGCTTGCCGGCCAGGCCGAGGCGCCCGCGGGCTTCATCCTCGCGATCGCGCTGTGGCTGTGGTTCACGGTGCTGTTCGCGAACTTCGCCGAAGCGCTCGCCGAAGGGCGCTCGAAGGCGCAGGCTGCATCGCTGCGCAGCGCGAAGAAGGACGTGATGGCGAAGAAGCTCAACGAGCCGCATCCGAAGTCGCCGATCCGCGTCACGACCGCATCCGACCTGCGCAAGGGTGACATCGTGCTCGTTGAGACCGGCGACGTGATCCCGGCCGACGGCGAGGTCGTCGACGGCGTTGCGTCGGTCGACGAATCGGCGATCACCGGCGAATCCGCGCCGGTGATCCGCGAATCGGGCGGCGACTTCTCGTCGGTGACGGGCGGCACGCGCGTGCTGTCCGACTGGATCGTCGTCAGGGTCACCGCGAACCCCGGCGAGGCGTTCCTCGACCGGATGATCGCGATGGTCGAAGGCGCGAAGCGCAAGAAGACGCCGAACGAGATCGCGCTGACGATCCTGCTCGTCGCGCTGACGATCGTGATGCTGCTCGCGACCGCGACGCTGCTGCCGTTCTCGACGTTCGCGGTCGACGCGATGAAGGCCGGCCACGTGGTGACGATCACCGCGCTCGTCGCGCTGCTCGTGTGCCTGATCCCGACGACGATCGGCGGCCTGCTGTCCGCGATCGGCGTGGCGGGGATGAGCCGGATGATGCAGGCGAACGTGATCGCGACGTCGGGCCGCGCGGTGGAAGCGGCCGGCGACGTCGACGTGCTGCTGCTCGACAAGACCGGCACGATCACGCTCGGCAACCGCCAGGCGTCGATGTTCGTGCCCGCGCCGGGCGTGACCGAGGAAGCGCTGGCCGACGCCGCGCAACTGTCGTCGCTCGCCGACGAAACGCCGGAAGGCCGCAGCATCGTCGTGCTCGCGAAGGAGCGCTTCAACATTCGCCAGCGCGACATGGGGCAATTGCACGCGACGTTCATCGGCTTCTCCGCGCAGACGAGGATGAGCGGCGTCGACCTGCCCGGCCGCGAGATCCGCAAGGGCGCGGCCGACGCGATCCGCCGCTACGTCGAGACGCACGGCAGCCGCTTCCCGGAAGAAGTGCGTCGCGCGGTCGACGACGTCGCGCGCCGCGGCAGCACGCCGCTCGTCGTGGCCGACCTGCATGAAGGGGCGGCGCGCGTGCTCGGCGTGATCGAGCTGAAGGACATCGTGAAGGGCGGCATCAAGGAGCGCTTCGCGGAACTGCGCAAGATGGGCATCAAGACCGTGATGGTGACGGGCGACAACCGGCTGACGGCCGCGGCGATCGCGGCGGAAGCGGGCGTCGACGATTTCCTCGCGGAAGCGACGCCGGAAACCAAGCTCGCGACGATCCGCGAGCACCAGGCGGCGGGGCGCCTCGTCGCGATGACGGGCGACGGCACCAACGACGCGCCGGCGCTCGCGCAGGCCGACGTGGCGGTCGCGATGAACACGGGCACGCAGGCCGCGAAGGAAGCGGGCAACATGGTCGACCTCGATTCGAACCCGACGAAGCTGATCGAGATCGTCGAGATCGGCAAGCAGATGCTGATGACGCGCGGCTCGCTGACGACGTTCTCGATCGCGAACGACATCGCGAAGTACTTCGCGATCATCCCGGCTGCGTTCGTGACGACGTACCCGCAGTTGCGCGTGCTCGACATCATGCACCTGACGTCGCCGGCGTCCGCGATCCTGTCGGCGGTGATCTTCAACGCGCTGATCATCGTCGCGCTGATCCCGCTCGCGCTGAAGGGCGTCACGTACCGGCCGCTCGGCGCCGCATCGCTGCTGCGCCGCAACCTGCTCGTGTACGGCCTCGGCGGCTTGCTGCTGCCGTTCCCGTTCATCAAGCTGATCGACATGACGCTCGCCGCACTCGGCTGGGCCTGAGGTCCTGAAGGAAACATCATGAAAACGTTGATTCGTCCGCTCGTCGTGCTCTTTGTCGTGCTTGCCGCGGTGACGGGGCTCGCGTATCCGGCCGTGATGACCGTGTTCGGCCAGGCCGTGTTCCCGTCGCAGGCGAACGGCAGCCTGATCGAGAAGGACGGCAAGGCGGTCGGCTCCGCGCTGATCGGCCAGCCGTTCGATGCGCCGAAGTACTTCTGGGGCCGGCTGTCGGCCACGGCGCCGATGCCGTACAACGCGACCGGTTCCGGCGGCTCGAACCTCGGCCCGCTGAACCCGTCGCTCGCCGACCAGGTGAAGGGGCGCATCGCCGCGCTGCGCGATGCCGGCACCGACATGTCGAAGCCCGTGCCGGTCGACCTCGTGACGGCGTCGGCGAGCGGCCTCGATCCGGAGATCACGCCGGCCGCCGCCGCATACCAGGTCGAGCGGGTCGCGAAGGCGCGCAACCTGGCGCCCGACGCGGTCGCGCAACTCGTCGCCGCGAACACGACGGCCCGCCAGTTCGGCGTGCTCGGCGAGCCGCGCGTGAACGTGCTGAAGCTGAACCTCGCGCTCGACGCGGCGCAGGCCGCGCACTGATCGCGCATCCGGGCTCCAGGCCCGGCAACCGGTGCCCGGCGCGGCGTGAGCCGCGCCGGACGCACATTTTCCCGACGGCGCATGCGCCGTCTTTGCCTTTTGCGGCGATTTGGAACAACAATGCTCGTACTCGCGCGCATCCGGGCGCTCCGCTTTCCTGACGCATGAACCGTCCCGATCCAGACCAACTCCTCGACAAGCTGCAGCGAGACGAAGAAAAGCAGCGGCGCGGCCAGCTCAAGATCTTCTTCGGCGCATCGGCCGGCGTCGGCAAGACCTACGCGATGCTGCAGGCCGCGCGCCAGCGCCTGCAGGACGGCGTCGACGTCATCGTCGGCATCGTCGAAACCCACGGCCGCGGCGAAACCGCCGCGCTGCTCGACGGCCTCGACGTGCTGCCGCTCGCGCGCATCGACTATCGCGGCCGCACGCTCGCCGAATTCGATCTCGACGGCGCGCTCGCGCGCCAGCCGCAACTGATCCTCGTCGACGAACTCGCGCATTCGAACGTGCAGGGCGCACGGCACCTGAAGCGCTGGCAGGACGTCTACGAACTGCTCGACGCGGGCATCGACGTGTATACGACCGTCAATGTCCAGCACCTCGAAAGCCTGAACGACGTGGTCGGCGCGATCACCGGCATCCGCGTGTGGGAGACCGTGCCCGACCGCGTGTTCGACGCGGCCGACGAAGTCACGCTCGTCGACCTGCCGGCCGAGGAACTGCTCGAGCGGATGCGCGACGGCAAGGTCTATCTCGCGCAGCAGGCCGAGCGCGCGGTGCGCAACTTCTTCCGCAAGGGCAACCTGATCGCGCTGCGCGAGCTGGCGCTGCGGCGCACGGCCGATCGCGTCGATGCGCAGATGCGCGAATACCGCGCCGACCGTTCGATCCAGCGCATCTGGCAGGCGCGCGAGCGGCTGCTCGTGTGCGTCGGTCCGGGCGCCGAAGCGCCGACGCTCGTGCGCGCGGCCGCGCGGCTCGCCGCGAGCCTGAAGGCCGACTGGATCGCCGTGTATGTCGAGACGCCGCGCCTGCAGCGGCTGCCCGACGCGCAGCGGCAGCGCACGCTCGACGCGCTGAAGCTCGCGGCCGAACTCGGCGCGGAAACGGCCACGCTCGCCGGCGGCGACGCGGTCGCCGCGCTGATCGGCTATGCGAAGGTGCGCAACGTGTCGAAGATCGTTGCGGGCGGCTCGCCGAAGGTCGGGCTCATGCGCCGCTTCGCGCGGCCGTTCGGCGAGCAGCTCGCCGAACGCGCGGGCGACGTCGACCTGATGCTGATCCGTGCGTCCGCGAGCGACGAGGCGCGCGCGGCGCCGCTCGACCCGCGTGCGCGCGACTGGCGCGATGCGTTCGCGAAGTTCGGCACGCATCGTTCGCCGCCGCGGCACTACGTGTACGCGGCCGCGATCTGCGCGGCGATCACCGTCGTCGCAAACGTCGTGTCCGAGCGGCTCGACCTCACGAACCTCGTGATGCTGTACCTGCTCGGCGTCGTGTTTTCGGCCGTGCGGCTCGGGCGCGGCCCGGGCGTGCTGCAGTCGTTCCTGTCGGTGGCCGCATTCGATTTCTTCTTCGTGCCGCCGCGCATGTCGTTCTCGGTCAGCGACACGCAATACCTGCTGACCTTCTTCGGAATGCTGCTGACGTCGCTCGTGATCAGTCACCTGACGTCGACGCTGACGCGCCAGGCGAGCATCGCGCAGCGCCGCGAGCGCCGCACCGGCGCGATCTACGCGATGGCGCGCGAGCTGGGCGCGGCGCTGACGACCGAGCAGATCGTCGAGATCGGCAGCCGCCACGTGGGCGAGGTGTTCCGCGCGCGTGTCGCGTTCCTGCTGCCCGACAGCGCGGACAAGGTGCGCCAGAAGATCGAGGAGCCCGACGCGGCCGTCACGCTGACGGGCGCCGATCTCGACAGCGACGTCGGCCAGTGGGTGTACGACCAGCAGAAGCCGGCCGGCCGCGGCACCGACACGCTGCCCGCGACGGCCGCGCTGTACCTGCCGCTGAAGGCGCCGATGCGCACGCGCGGCGTGCTCGCGGTCGTGTCGCGCGAGCCGCGCGAGCTCGAGGTGCCCGAGCAGCAGCGGATGCTCGACGCATTCGCCGCGCAGATCGCGCTTGCGCTGGAACGCGTGCACTACGTCGAGATCGCGCGCGACGCGCTCGTCAACATGGAATCCGAGCGGCTGCGCAACTCGCTGCTGTCGGCGATTTCACACGACCTGCGCACGCCGCTCACGACGATCGTCGGCTTCTCGTCGATGCTCGCGAACGGGCGCGCGGCCGCGCAGGGCGGCGACACAGCGGCGGCCGAACGGTTCGCGCAGCGCGAGGGCGAACTCGTCGACGCGATCCACGACGAGGCGCTGCGGATGACGGGCATCGTCACGAACCTGCTCGACATGGCGCGGCTGCAGGCCGGCAGCCTGCAGCTCAAGCGCCAGTGGTCGCTGCTCGAGGAAACCGTCGGCGCCGCGCTCGCCGCGTGCAAGCGCGTGCTCGCGCGCCATCCCGCGCGGGTGTCGCTGCCGGCCGACCTGCCGCTGCTGCAGATGGACGCGGTGCTGATGGAACGCCTGTTCACCAACCTGTTCGAGAACGCGGCGAAGTACACGCCGCCCGACACGCCGCTCGAGATCGGCGCGGAGCGCGTGACCGACGACGGGCTGCCGTTCGTGCGCGTGCACGTCGACGATTACGGCCCGGGCCTGCCGGCCGGCATGGAAACGCGGATCTTCGACAAGTTCACGCGCGGCGAGAAGGAATCGGCGACGCCGGGCATCGGGCTCGGCCTCGCGATCTGCCGCGCGATCGTCGAGGCGCACGGCGGTAGAATCGGCGCGCTCAACCGCACCGCGCCCGACGGCCGCGTGACGGGCGCGCGCTTCTGGTTCACGCTGCCGGTCGAGACGCCGCCGGCCGCGCCCGCCGTGCCCGACGACGAATCCGACGTGCCGAGCGCATCGTCCCCATCCGAGCCATTGCCAGACCATGAGTGAACCCAGCCTGACCGTTGTCCTGATCGAGGACGAAAAGCAGATCCGCCGCTTCGTGCGCGCCGCGCTCGAAGAGGAGGACATCGCCGTGTTCGAGGCCGAGACGGGCAAGCAGGGGCTGATCGACGCGGCGACGCGCAAGCCCGATCTCGTGATCGTCGACCTCGGCCTGCCCGACACCGACGGCCTCGACGTGATCCGCGAGCTGCGCGGCTGGTCCGAGGTGCCGGTGATCGTGCTGTCCGCGCGCACGCAGGAAGAGGAGAAGGTCGCGGCGCTCGACGCGGGCGCCGACGACTACCTGACCAAGCCGTTCGGCGTGTCCGAACTGCGCGCGCGGATCCGCGCGCAATTGCGCCGGCGCAACCAGGGCGGCGCGAACGAGACGCCGAAGGTGAGCTTCGGCACCGTGACCGTCGATCTCGCGCTGCGCCAGGTGTGGCGCGACGGCGAGATCGTGCATCTGACGCCGCTCGAATACCGGCTGCTTGCGACGCTCGTGCGGCACGCGGGGCGCGTGCTTACGCACCGCCAGTTGCTGCGCGACGTGTGGGGGCCGTCGCACGTCGAGAGCCATCACTACTTGCGCATCTACATGGCGCACCTGCGCCAGAAGCTCGAGCGCGACCCGGCACAGCCCGAGTACATCGTCACCGAGACGGGCGTCGGCTACCGGCTGGTCGGCGCCGCGTGACGGGCATCGCACGGCGGCGGCAGCCCGGGCTGGCGTGACGCCGCGCGCGGGCAGGGTTGCGCCGGCGCGACAGTCGCGCGGCCGGCGCCGGCCTTGCACACCGGCCGCGGATTCCCCGTTATGCTGACCGTTCCGCGAACAAAAACGAGGAGCGTGCAATGTCCGTCCGTCTGGTCGTCATCTGTGCGCTGGCGCTGACTGCGCCCGGCGCGTTCGCCCAACCGCTGCCGCCGGGGCAACAGCCGCCCGCGCAGGCCGCGCTCGCCAATCCCGCGTCGGTCAACTGCGAGAAGCTCGGCGGTCGTCACGTGATCCGCAGCCTGCCGAGCGGGCAGGTCGGGATGTGCATGTTCAAGGATGGCCGCGTGTGCGAGGAGTGGGCGCTGTACCGCGACGATCGCTGCGTCGGCGGCGTCGCGCCGAAGCGTGTGTCGAATTGATGCCGAACTGACCGGGCCCGGCCGATCCTGCCCCGGATCGGCCGCCGGCCGTGCGCCGCGTCCGGCGTGTCCGTAAGCCTCTTGTTATACTCGGCGCCGCCCGGGGACGACCCCGGGTCATTCGCTTAAACGGGGACGGCCCCATCCGATACGGAGTACGTCGCGATGGCGTGGGTATTGTTGTTGATTGCCGGTTTGCTGGAAGTGGCCTGGGCGGCCGGCATGAAATCGTCGGACGGCTTCACGAAGCTCGGCCCGTCGGTGTTTACGATCGTGACGGCGCTGGCCAGCTTCGGGCTGCTCGCGGTCGCGATGCGCCAGTTGCCGCTCGGCACCGCGTACGCGGTGTGGACGGGCATCGGCGCGGTCGGCGCGTTCGTGTTCGGCATCGTGATGATGGGCGAGGCGCTGACCGTCGCGCGCGTCGCGAGCGCTGCGCTGATCGTCGCCGGGCTGATTGGCCTCAAGCTGTCGTCGGCCGCCTGACGCCGGGGTCCCGGACGACGGCATCCCGGACGACGGCATCCCGGGCCCGCCGTGCCCGGGCACCGCACTGCGGAATTGCGTCGGGTGCCCGGTTAGCCTGTCTATAATGGAACGCATTCGGGCCTGAATGTCGTTGTGCCGTTCGCGGCCTGCGGCGCCGGTCGCCACGCGCCGCGCGGCCGGTCTGACCGACCCGACCCGATCGATCGGCAAAGCGCACGGAAAGTGCAAGGAGAGGGCCATGATCGAAGCCATTTCGCTCGGCGCGGGGCTCGCGTGGGCGAGCGGGCTGCGCCTGTACCTGACGGTGCTGATCGCCGGCGTGCTGGCGCGGGTCGGCTGGCTCCATCTGCCCGACACGCTGGCCGTCCTGATGTCGCCGTGGGTCATCGGCGCCGCCGCCGTGCTTACCGTCACCGAATTCCTTGCCGACAAGATCCCCGCGTTCGACTCGCTGTGGGATGCCGTGCATACCTTCATCCGCATCCCGGCCGGCGCCGTGCTCGCAGCCGGCGCGCTCGGCCATGCCGATCCGACCGTGCTCGCGGTCGCGGGCCTTGCAGGCGGTTCGCTTGCCGGCGCCGCGCACGTGGCGAAGGCCGGTACGCGCGCACTGATCAACCTGTCTCCCGAACCGATTTCGAACTGGGTCGCGTCGTCGACCGAGGACGGCCTCGTGGTCGGCGGGCTTGCGCTCGCGTTCTTCGTCCCGCTCGCGTTCCTCGTGCTGCTCGCGGCCTTCATCGCCGCTTCGGCCTGGGCGCTGCCGCGCCTGTGGCGCGGCGTGTCGGGCGGTTTTCGCGGGATGGCGAACCACATGGTGTCGCGGCTCAACTCGATCGGGGGTAAGCGCGATTGAAGGGGCGGCAACACGCGGCGCAGCCGCCGGCCGGGCAACCCGGCCATGACATGCCCGCGCATGCCGGCCGCTTCGGTCTGCGCGACCTGATCCGCCAGGCCGCGCGGATGACTGCGCGCGACTGGCGCGCGGGCGAGTTGACGCTGCTCGTACTCGCACTGGTGCTCGCGGTCGCGGCACTGACGAGCGTCGGCTTTCTCGCCGACCGCCTGCGCCAGGGGCTCGAGCGCGACGCGCGCCAGATGCTCGGCGCCGATTTCGTCGTGCGCGCCGACCGTCCCGTCGATCCGTCGTTCGACCGTCAGGCCCGCGCACTCGGCCTGCGTACCGCGACGACCGCGATTTTCCCGAGCATGATCGCGTCCACCGCGGGCGGGCAGGCGAGCGACGCGGCGCCCGCGCGCCTCGCGGCCGTGAAGGCCGTGTCGCCCGGGTATCCGCTGCGCGGCGCGGTCGAGATCCTGCCGGCCGGCGCCGCCGCCGCCGCGCACAAGGCGACCGCGATTCCCGCGCCCGGCACCGTGTGGGCCGATCCCGCACTGCTCGATGCGCTGCACCTGAAGGCGGGCGATACGGTGCGGGTCGGGCTGCGCACGTTCACGGTCGCCGCGTCGATCTCCCGCGAACTCGATCGCGGTTTTTCGTTCGTCAATTTTTCGCCGCGGCTGATGATGCGCGCGGACGAACTCGCCGCGACGGGGCTCACCGGCTACGGCAGCCGCGTCACGTACCGGCTGCTGGTCGCCGGCGACGCGCAGGCCGTCGCGCGTTTCGAAACCTATGCGCACGAGCGCGTCGACGGCGGGAAGCTGCGCGGCGTCGGGCTCGAGTCGTTGCAGGAAGGCCAGCCGCAGGTGCGGCAGACGCTGGATCGCGCGCGCCATTTCCTGACGCTCGTCGCGCTGCTGACCGCGCTGCTCGCGGCGGTCGCGATCGCGATGGCCGCGCAGCGCTACATGCGGCGCCATCTCGACGGCTGCGCGACGATGCGCTGCCTCGGCGTGAGCCGCCGCACGCTCGGCGCGCTGTTCGCGCTCGAATTCGTCGGCATCGGGATCGTGTCGGGCGCCGCGGGCGCGGTGCTCGGCTACGGCGGCCACTGGGCGTTGCTGGCCGCGCTCGGCGGCCTGATCGAAGTCGTGCTGCCGCCGCCCACGCTGTGGCCGGCGCTCATCGGCGTGGGTGCCGCGCTCGTGCTGCTGCTCGGCTTCGCGCTGCCGCCGCTCGTGCCGCTCACGCGCGTGCCGCCGGTGCGCGTGCTGCGCCGCGAGTGGGGCGATGCGTCGCGCACCGCGTGGGCCGCGTATGCGGTCGGCGTCGTGCTGTTCGCAGGGCTGCTGATCGCGGCCGCCGGCGACCTGAAGCTCGGCCTGATCGTCGCGGGCGGCTTCGCCGGCGCGCTGGTCGGTTTCGCGCTGATCGCGCGGCTCGTGCTGTTCGCGGCCGCGCACGCGGTGCGCAACGCGCGCGTGGCCGCGGGCGTCGGCTGGCGCTATGCGCTCGCGTCGCTGCACCGGCGCGGCACGGCCAGCGCGCTGCAGATCACCGCGCTCGCGCTCGGCCTGATGTGCCTGCTGCTGATCGCGATCACGCGCAACGACCTCGTCGCGGGCTGGCGGCAATCGACGCCGCCCGATGCGCCGAACCAGTTCCTGATCGACATCCAGCCCGACCAGCGCGACGACGTCGCGGCGTATCTGGCCGCGCACGGCGTGCGCGACGCGGTGCCCGCGCCGATGGTGCGCGGCCGCCTCGTCGCGATCAACGGCAAGCCGGTGAATCCGGACGCCTATCCGTCCGACGAGGCGCGCCGGCTCGTCGACCGCGAGTTCAACCTGTCGTATACGACCGAGCTGCCGTCCGACAACCGGATCGTCGCGGGCGACTGGTTCGGCACCGCGGCCACGCCACAGATCTCGATCGAGGCCGGCCTCGCGAAGACGCTGAACGTGAAGCCGGGCGACACGCTGCGCTTCGACGTGACGGGGCTGACGGTCGACGCGCCGATCACGAGCGTGCGCAAGCTCGACTGGGGCACGTTCCGCGTCAACTTCTTCGTGCTGATGCCGCCGCCGGTGCTGAAGGATTTCCCGGCCGTCTACCTCACGAGCTTCCATTTGCCCGCATCCGACGCCGCGCTGCTCGATCCCCTGATCGCGCGCTACCCGAACCTGACCGCGATCGACGTCGCGCCGATCCTCGCGCAGCTGCAGCGGATGATGCTGCAGGTGGTCGGCGCGGTGCAGTTCCTGTTCGCGTTCACGCTCGCGGCCGGCGTGCTCGTGCTGTACACGGCGCTCGCTGGCTCGCGCGACGAGCGGGTGCGCGAGGCCGCGCTGCTGCGCGCGCTCGGCGCGTCGCGCGCGCAGGTCAATGCGGTGCAGCGTGCGGAATTCGTCGTGGTCGGTGCGCTGGCAGGCGCGCTGGCGTCGGCGGGCGCGATCGCGGTCGGCTGGGTGCTCGCGTCACGCGTGTTCGATTTCCGGCTCGCCGTCGATCCGTGGCTCGTGCCGGCCGGTATCGCGGCCGGCGTCGCGTGCGCCGGTGCGGCCGGCTGGCTGAGCCTGCATAATGTGTTGCGGCGCCCCGCGCTGCAGTCGCTGCGCGACGCATGAGCGTCGCCGGCGGCCCCGAAGATCCCGTTTTCCGACTATCCGTATGACCGATGTGAATGACGATGCGCCGTCGCAGCCGACGGCGTTCGAGCTCGTGGGCGGCGAAGCCCGCGTGCGCGAAATGGTGGACCGCTTCTACGACCTGATGGACCTCGAGCCCGAGTTCGCGCAGATTCGCGCGTTGCACCCGGCATCGCTCGACGGTTCGCGCGACAAGCTGTTCTGGTTCCTGTGCGGCTGGCTCGGCGGGCCCGACCACTACATCGACCGGTTCGGCCATCCGCGGCTGCGCGCGCGGCACCTGCCGTTCCCGATCGCGTCGGTCGAGCGCGACCAGTGGCTGCGCTGCATGGCGTGGGCGATGGAGGATGTCGGGCTGCCCGAGCCGCTGCGCGAGCGGCTCATGCATTCGTTCTACGACACGGCCGACTGGATGCGCAACCGGCCCGGTTGATCGACCGGTACGCCGCTGCCCGTGCGCGGGACGATCTGCGTCTGGGCGCGCGCGCCCCGCGGCGCGACACTGGCGGTTTCCCGCAATCGATACGAGGCTCGCCCGATGACGACACAAGCGCTGTTTCGCGAAGACGCGTACCTCACGCGGTGCGACGCGATCGTTCAGGCCGTCGGCGACGACGGCATCCGGCTCGACCGCACCGTGTTCTATCCGCTCGGCGGCGGCCAGGCCGGCGACACCGGCACGCTGACCCTGCCCGACGGCAGCACGATCGCGATCGCCGATACGCGCAAGGCAAAGTTCGACGGCGCGACGCCCGACGACGCGTTGCACCTGCCGGCACCGGGACAGGAGGCGCGCGTCGCGACGCTCGTGCCCGGCATGCGCGTGGTCGCGGCGATCGACTGGGCGCGCCGCTATCGGCACATGCGCCTGCATACGGCCGCGCACCTGATGTGCGCGGTGCTGCCGTACGCGGTCGACGGCTGCAGCGTGACGGCCGACTATGTGCGGCTCGATTTCGCGACGTCCGAAGCGATCGACCGCGACGACGTCGAGCGGCGCCTCGCCGGCCTGGTCGTCGGCGCGCATCCGGTCACGACCGAATGGATCACCGACGACGAGATGGCCGAGCGGCCCGAACTCGTGCGCACGATGAGCGTGAAGCCGCCGATGGGCCTCGGCCGCGTGCGGCTGCTGCGCATCGAGCAGGTCGACCTGCAGCCGTGCGGCGGCACGCATGTGCGCAACACGTCGGAAATCGGCAGCCTGCGCGTCGCGAAACTTGAAAAGAAGAGCGCGCGCACGCGGCGCCTCGTACTGGAGTTTGCATGACGATCGACACCGGGGTGGCGGGCGCGGCGGCGCTGGATCCGCAAGCGCGCGAGATTCTGGATTTCTGGTTCGGCGAACCGGGCTCGGCCGAATTCGGGCAGGAACGCAAGATCTGGTTCAACGGCGGCGCGGCGTTCGACGACGTGCTGCGCGCGCGCTACGGCGCGCTGCTCTACGCCGCGTGCGACGGCGCATGCGATCACTGGGCCGGTTCGCCGGAGGGTGCGCTTGCGTTGATCGTCGTGCTCGACCAGTTCTCGCGCAACATTCATCGCGGCACGCCGCGCGCGTTTGCCGCCGATCCGAAGGCGCTCGCGTTTGCACGCCGCATCGTCGCGGCCGGCTGGGATGCGCAACTGCCGAGCGGCCATCACCGCGCGTTCGCGTATCTGCCGTTCGAGCACGACGAGTCGATCGACAGCCAGCGCGAGGCCGTGCGCCTGTGCGCGGGCATTCGCGATGAGGCAGGGTGCGAGAGCTATCACCGCTTCGCGTTGCTGCATGCGGCCGTCGTCGAGCGCTTCGGTCGCTTTCCGCACCGGAACGCGATTCTCGGCCGTGCGTCGACCGATGAGGAGACGGCGTTTCTTCGCGAACCCGGTTCGTCGTTCTGACGCTCAGGGCGGTTGCGTGACTGAAGAGGGGGAGGGGCAAGCCCGCAGATTCGCGCGGTTGCGTTGGCGGTCGGCGAAACTGGCTGGCGGCGCGGCGTATCGCATGGGGAAGCCTGCGCGCGGCTCAGGCGGCCGGTCTCAACCTTTTTGCCGGAGATGAAGGCAGGCAAGACGGCGCGCGGCGCCGTCCCGCGTCATTGTAGGTGCTGTTCGGGCGTGCGCACGTAGACGCGCAGCAGTTCGTCGTTGTCGCCCGGGCGCGCGCCCGTCCAGAACAGCTTCCATTCGCTGCCGGGCGCCGGATCGACGGCCCGCACGCCCTGGACGATCATCCACGTGCAGCGCGTCGTCTTCGCGTCGTCGATCGGCGTGTGCTGGATGCCGGAGAAGTAGTACAGCATCGGCGCTTCCGATTCGCCGAGCCCGTGCAGGCTCGCCATGCAGTCGCCGTCGTTCCATTCGAGCGCGAGATGCGCGTTCAGGTCGTCGAACACCGAGCGGTAGCTCTTCGCGACGTCGAGCCACGGCAGCAGCAGCGTATAGATGAGCCCCCACGCGACGACCGCGCCGGCGCCCCACGACAGCGCGCCGCGCCAAAGGCCCGTCGTGCGCAGCTTTGGCAGCAGCGTCAGCCAGCCGACCGTCAGCGCGAGCGCACCGACCACGAGCGCGGGCTCGATCGGCATCGTCCAGTCGAGCGGCAGCCAGCGGCCGAGCAGCGCGAGATCCGCGCGCGACGCGGCCGGATCGGCCATTACTGCCCAGATGCCCCAGGCGAGTGCGACGGCCGTACCGAACAGCACGCGGCTGAAGTAATCCCACGCGAGATGCAGCGTGCGCGGAATGCGTTCGATCGCCTGCGCGGCGACCAGCGCGAGCGGCGCGAAGAACGGCAGGATGTAGAGCTGGCGCGACGTTGCGGACACCTGCAGCACCGCGAGCCCCACGCCGGCGAACAGCACGGGCAGCGCGATGCGCGGCGTGCGCCAGTCGCGCCATGCACCGCGCGCGAGCGCGACGCTCGCGAGCGGCGCGACCGGGAAGCCGACGAGCAGGAACGCGCGCAGGATGAAGAACGGCTTGTCGTTTTCCGCGCCGAGTTCGGGGACGGAGAAGCCGAAGAAGCGGCCGACGTTGTTGTCCCAGAACCACGTCATGAACAGCGTCTCGGAACGCAGGAACAGCGCGGTCGGCCAGATCAGCGCGAACGGCGCGAACACGAGCGCGGCGATGCCGAGTGCGCGCGCGAACGAGCGGGTGCGGCAGGCCGGGTACAGCACCAGCGCGCCGACGAGCGTGGCCGCGAACACGAGCGGCACGAACAGCCCCTTCGCCATCAGCGCGATGCCGACGCCCGCGCCGAAGATCGGCGCGGCCCAGCGGCCCGACGGCCGGACCGGCAGCCCGTGCCGCATCTGCTGCGCGTGCGCGACGTGCCGCATCACGAGTTCGAGCAGGCCGCAGAAGCCTATTGCCGTGCCGGCGAACAGCGCGACGTCCGTCATCATGTCGTGCATGTGCTTGATGACGACGAGCGTGCCCGCGCTCAGCACGACGGGGCCGATCACACGCAGGTCGAACCAGCTGTCCGCGCGGCTGGCGATGCGCGCCGCGCGAGCGATGAAGCCGAACGCGAGTGCGGCGAACAGCGCGCTCGCGAGCCGTGCCGCGTCGTGCAGCGGCATCACGCGCTGCAGCAGCCACGCGAGGCTGGTCGCGACCCACGCGTAAAGCGGCGGTTTTTCCATGAACGGCAGGCCGGCATTGGTCGGCACGACGAAATCGCCGGTCTCGAGCATGTGCTGGATGATGCCGAACGTGTAGGTTTCGTCCTGTTTCCACGGATCGTGGCCGAGCACGCCGGGCAGCACATACGCGCAGACCAGCGCGGCGGCGAGCAGCCACGCGCGCCAGCCGAGCAGGCGCGAGCGGTCGCGCGTGATGCTGGTCGCGGCGGTCACGGCCATGACGGGCGTGCCGGCGGCGTCAAGCGTCGCGGTGAGGTCGGCGTCGGCGGTTGGGCGGGTGTGCGGGGCCGGAGCCGGCACGGACGTGCGTCGCCGGCCGGGCGCTGCGGTTCCAGGCATGGAAAAGATCTCGGGTCGAGTCGAGCCGGTTCGGCGACATGGGCCGGACCGATAAGGGCCGCATCAGGGCGGCAAGAAACAGGCGTTTACGACGCCTGTCGGGCTGGCCGCTAGTAAATCACGGAACTGTTACGAATGTTTACTGAAACCGTCACGAAATTGTGGAGATTTGTGGCGCCGTGACGACAGCTTGTTCGAGGCAGCTGTTTTGACGTGCCGCGCGTGCGGCTACCGGCCGCCGCCGACGTCGAGCAGGGCGCCCGTCGTGTAGGACGCCGCGTCGCCGAGCAGCCAGACGATCGCTTCGGCGATCTCGTGCGCTTCGCCCGCGCGGCCGAGCGGCGTCTGCGCGCCGAGGCGGGCAGCACGGCCCGGCTGGCCGCCGCTCGCGTGGATTTCGGTCTCGATCAGGCCGGGGCGCACCGCGTTGACGCGCACGCCGTGCGGGCCGAGTTCCTTCGCAAGGCCGATCGTCAGCGAATCGACCGCGCCTTTCGAGCCCGCGTAGTCGACGTATTCGTTCGGCGAGCCGAGCCGCGAGGCGATCGACGAGACGTTGACGATCGCGCCGCCCTGGCCGCCGCGGTCGGTGGACAGCCGGCGCGCGGCTTCGCGCGCGCACAGGTACGCGCCGAGCACGTTGGTGTCGAACATCCGCCGCAGCCGGTCGGCCGGCATGTCGGCGAGCGGCATCGACGGCGCGACGATGCCCGCGTTGTTGACGAGCGCGTCGAGGCGTCCGAACGCGGCCGCGACGGTGTCGAACATCGCGACGACGTCGGCTTCGTTCGCGACGTCGCCTGCGACGACGCACGCACGGCCACCTGCATCGCGGACGGCCTGCGCGGTGCGTTCGGCTGCCGCCGCGTCGCGCGCGTAGTTGATGCCGACGTCCCAGCCGCGTTCGGCCGCGAGCACGGCGGTCGCGCGGCCGATGCCGCGGCTCGCGCCGGTGACGAGGACGGCCTTGCGGCCGGACGGTGCGGTCATCGCGTGCGGCTCCCGGGGGCGGTTACTTCGCTGCGTCGGGCGCCCACTTGTCGCGGGCGGGCGGTTGATAGCGGCGCAGCCGCTCGATCAGTTCGACCGGTTCCGAATCGACGCACAGCGCGTCGAAATAGGCCGGACGCATGAAACCCTCGTCGACCGTATGACGCAGCAGCGCGATCAGCGGGTCGTAGAACGAATCGATGTTGTAGAGCGCGACGGGCTTGCGGTGGTAGCCGAGCTGCGCCCACGTGTAGACCTCGAAGAGTTCCTCGAGCGTGCCGGCGCCGCCGGGCATCGCGACGAACGCGTCCGAGAGGTCGGCCATCATTTTCTTGCGATGGTGCATGTCGGGCACGACGTGCAGTTCCGACAGCCCCGTATGGCCGACTTCCTTGTCGACGAGCAGTTCGGGGATCACGCCGACCGCACGGCCGCCGGCCGCCATCACTTCGTCGGCGATCACGCCCATCAGGCCGACACGGCCGCCGCCGTATACGAGCGTCAGGCCCGCACCGACGAGCGCGCGGCCGAATGCGCGCGCGGCGTCGGCATAGACGGGCCGCACGCCGGACGACGAGCCGCAGTAAACGCAGACTGCCTTCATTGCTTGGAATCCTTGGCGGGGGCCTGCCCACTGACGACCGGGCTGTCAGCGGGGCGGGGCGAACCGTCGCGCGGCGGCAGGTAGTCGGTGAACTGGCGCTTCGGCAGCTTGCCGGAGACCAGGTCGTCGAACAGCTGGCGCGAACGGCCGCGCAGGTACGGCGCCATCACGGAGATCACGTGCATGCTGACCTGGTGCAGTTCCTCGCGAATCGCGTCCTGGTCGTTGTACTTGCGCGGATGCATCACGTACTGATACGACAGCCAGTACGTCGAAATGACGGCCATGTTGGTGGCGATGACTTCGATCTCGGCGGGCGTCGCGACCATCTCGGCGTCGGACACGAGCAGCTCGCACATCTCGCGCGCGAAGCGCACCTTGTGGCTGATGATCTGCTTGAAGTGCGTCTCGAGCGTGCGGTTGCGGGCGAGCAGGTCGTTGAGGTCGCGATACAGGAACCGGTAGGTCCACATGAAATCGGCCATGTACTGCAGGTACGACCAGGTTTCGTCGATCGTCGGACGATGATCTTCGGGAAAGCGCAGTCGCCGTTCGATCTGCTGCTCGAACTGCGCGAAGATGCTGTTGATGATGTCGTCCTTGTTGCGGAAATGGTAGTACAGGTTGCCTGGACTGATTTCCATTTCCTCGGCGATCGTCGTGGTCGTGACGTTCGGCTCGCCGATCTCGTTGAAGAGTTTCAACGACAACTCGAGAATCCGTTCGCGGGTGCGGCGGGGAGGTTTCGCTTCCATGTCGTCCGGCCCTGTGTGTGCCGGACTGGCGGGCGCTGCAATCGATGCTGCGAGATTCGTCCGGCGCGGGTTGCTGTTCTATGTCTGGCGGACGATTATAAACCGGGGTTTCGCCACATCGGGCGCATTTCGTGATCGCGGCCCCGCGCGACGGATGGTGCAGCGCCGCACGCGGGCGATGCGCGACGCGCGCGGCGGGCCGCCGGCTAGAAGCCGAGCCAGTGCGCGACGACCGGGCCGAGCACGAAGCCCCAGGTCGTCACGCACGCGAACAGCGCGACCGTCACGGCCGCGCTGCCGAGATCCTTCGCGCGTTTGGAAAGTTCGTGGCGTTCGAGCGAGATGCGGTCGATCGCGGCCTCGACGCTCGAGTTCAGCAGTTCGACGATCAGCACCAGCAGCACCGACGCGATCAGCAGCGCGCGCGATGCGGCCGGCACCGGCGCGAACGCGCCGATCGGGAGCATCAGCGCGGCGAGCGTGAGCTCCTGGCGAAACGCGCTCTCCTCGCGGATCGCGACACGAAAGCCGTTCAGCGAATGCTTGAGTGCGTACCATGCGCGCGTGATGCCGCGGTGGCGCTTGTACGGATTCGGCGGCAGCGGCGTCAGTTGATCGTCGGGGCCGAGCGGCTCGGACGCGTGCGCGTCCGTGTCGCCATGCGGCTCTTCCTCGTCGAACGGGCGGTGCCGTTGCTGTGTCGCGGCGGGGGGAGGGGTCTTGTCGTTCAGGTCTCGTTTCAAACGGCGGCACCTTCGGCTGGCGAGTACGCGGTTTTCGGCAGCGGCTTCAGATGCGATGCGAACTGCTCGGATGCCGCGCGCCACGAGAAGCGTTCCGCCCACGCGCGCGCAGTCGTGCGTTCGATCTTCAGCGCTTCGAGGCAGGCTTCCTGCAGGTCCTCGTGCATCGAGCCTGCGTCGCCGCCGCCGAGCACGTCGATCGGGCCCGTGACGGGATACGCGGCAACCGGCGTGCCGCACGCGAGCGCCTCGAGCAGCACGAGGCCGAACGTGTCGGTGCGACTCGGGAACACGAACACGTCGGCCGCAGCATACACCTTCGCGAGTTCGGCCTGTGACAGCACCCCGAGATAGTTCGCCTCCGGATAGCGCGACTTCAGCTCCGCGAGCGCGGGGCCTTCGCCCGCGACCCACTTCGAGCCGGGCAGGTCGAGACGCAGGAATGCCTCGACGTTCTTTTCGATCGCGACACGGCCCACGTACAGGAAGATCGGCCGCGCGGTGTTGAGCACCTTCGACTCCATCGGGCGGAAGATGTCGAGATCGACGCCGCGGGTCCACAGCACGACGTTCGTGAAGCCGAACTTCTCGAGGTCTTCCTTGACGACCGGCGTCGGCGCCATCACCGCGAGCGACGGGCCGTGGAACCAGTGCAGGAAGCGGTAGGTCGCGGCCAGCGGAATGCCGAAGCGCGCCTGCACGTATTCCGGAAAGCGCGTGTGGTATGCGGTCGTGAACGGCAGCTTGTGGGTACGCGCATAGCGTCGCGCGGCGAGGCCGAGCGGGCCTTCGGTCGCGATGTGCAGCGCGTCGGGCGCGAACGCGTCGATCCGCGCGCGCAGCTTGCGATACGGCAGGATCGACAGGCGGATCTCGGGGTAGGTCGGGCAGGGCACCGTGCGGAATTCCAGCGGCGTCAGCAGTTCGACGCGGTGGCCGAGCGCCGTGAGTTCGCGCGACGTGCTCTTCAGCGTGCGCACGACGCCGTTGACCTGCGGTTCCCACGCGTCGGTGACGATCATGATCTTCATCGCGGCATTGTCCTGTAAGTAGGGTTGTGTCAGGCAGTGGCCTTGGCCTTGCGCGACGTGGTCTCCGACGGTGCGGTGCGCATCACCGTCCAGTAGACGATCTTCAGTTCGCCTTCCATCGTTTCGACGAGCGCGGACAGGCTTTCGACCCAGTCGCCGTCGTTGCAGTACAGCACGCCGTCGATATCGCGGATCTCTGCCTTGTGGATGTGGCCGCACACGACGCCGTCGCAGCCGCGGCGGCGCGCCTCGTCGGTCATCACGGTCTCGAACTGCGAGATGAAGTTGACCGCGTTCTTGACCTGGTGCTTCAGGTACTGCGACAGCGACCAGTACTGGAAGCCGAGCCGGCTGCGGATCCGGTTGAACCAGCGGTTCAGCACGAGGATCAGCGTGTAGAGCGTGTCGCCGAGGTACGCGAGCCATTTCGCGTGCTGGATCACGCCGTCGAACAGGTCGCCGTGCACGATCCACAAACGTTTGCCTGCGAGCGTCGTGTGGAACGCCTCGCCGCGCACCTGGATGTCGCCGAACGCGAGGTCGCAGAACTGCCGCGCGCCTTCGTCGTGGTTGCCGGGGATGTAGACGACCTGGGTGCCCTTGCGCGCCTTGCGCAGGATCTTCTGCACGACGTCGTTGTGCGCCTGCGGCCAGTACCAGCCTTTCTTCAACTGCCAGCCATCGATGATGTCGCCGACGAGGTACAGGTATTCCGAATCGTTGTGACGCAGGAAGTCGAGCAGGTACGGCGCCTGGCATCCGCTCGAGCCGAGGTGGATGTCGGACAGCCAGATGGTGCGGTAGCGATGCGCGGACGAGTCGGGGGCGTCGTGCCGCGTGGCGTGCGCGGCAGGCGGTTCTTGCGACGCCAGGCCATCGGTTGCGCCCGAGCCGGACAGGAAAGCGGTGGCGGCGCGAGCGCCGAGCGGGTGACGGAACAGGGAGGTCGCGGACGGTTTCTGGCCCATGCATGACTCGCGCCGATTGACATTACCGGCATTCCGCCATGCGGGCGTGACTGTGCCGTGACAGTCACGAGACGTTCTTATTACGACCTATGCAGGGTGTTTAGCAGTGAATGAAAGGCGTTGTGTAATCTGCCGCACCGAACGGTCGACGGTTGTCCGGCATGCGCGTCAGGCGACGCGGGAAAGGCTTGGGCGAACTGATTTCGTCTGGCGAATGCGGCGCGTCAGCGCGGCATGGCGACGACGCGCGTGCGCGCGATCCGGTCGTGCGGAAACTGGCGGCCGGCATGCAGCCGGGCGGCGCCGGCCCACGCGGCGATCCACGCGGCGGTGAGCGCCAGCGTGACCGGCACCGACAGGCCGAGGAGCGGATGCAGCGCGAGCGGCGGCAGGAACCACAGCCAGCCGAGCGCATAACGCACGAGCGCATGGCCGGCGCTCAGCGGCCGGCCGCTCGACGATTCGAGCCGCAGCCGCCAGGTCTTCATCGGCAGCGTCTGGCCGCCGTGGGTCCAGAACCAGACGAAGTACGCGCCGACGACGAGCGCGATCCACGCGGCGAGCAGGTTGTGATGGACGAGGCCGTTGCGCTGCTGCGTCGCGAGGCTGAACGCAAGCCCCGCGAAGAACACGACGCCGAACAGCAGCACGCCTTCGTAGAGCAGCGCGGCGAGGCGCCGCCGCACCGACGGCGCGGTGGCCGGGGTCTCGGGTGCGCGGGCGTTCGCCACGGCCGCTCAGGAGCCCTTGAACAGCGAAGGCGCGTCGGCGGGCGACACCGGTGCCGCCGCAGCGGGCACCGACGCGGCGCCGGCCGTCGACGACGCGGGCACCGGCGGCACGGAGGCGCTGGCCGACGCGGGCGCCGGTGCGGGGGCTGCCCCGCTTGCCGGGTGCTCGTGCGAATTGACGAGGCGGCGGACGTCACGGTCGGCGACGGTCGGCGGCGCGCTGACGACGCTCGGCCGGCGGCGGCGCTCGGCGGCCGCGAGACGTTCCTTCTGCTCCTCGGGGAGTTGCTGGTAGGCCTTCCACGCGCGCTCGCGCGCCTGCGCGGAAAGCTCCTTCGCGCTCTGGTAGTTTTCGCGCGCGACGCGGCGCTGCTCGGGCGTCATCCGCGCCCATTCGGACATCCGGTCCTGCAGGCGCTTTTGATCATCAGGCGTCAACTTCGCGAAACGTGATGCGATCTTCAGCCATTTGCGCTTGCGGGCGTCGCTGAAGCCATCCCACTGGTCGGCGAACGGCGCGAGTGCCGCGTGCTGCGCCGGCGTGAGGCGCGCCCATGACAGCGGGCCGGTGGCGGCCGGCAGCGGCAGTGGCAGCGGCGGGAGGTCGGCGGTCAGCCCGGCGGCCGATGCGGGCGCGGCAGGGCTGGCGGCCGCGACGGTAGTCGTCGCGGGGGGCGGGTGGAATCGCGAATACGTGGCGACGTAGGAAACGGCGATCGCGATCACGCATCCGAAAAATACGGCCAGGCCGCGCTTCTGACTCACCCGTGCGATCCCCTCGTTATTGTCTGTTAGTGAGCGTGCGAAAGATACGCGTTGAACCCGTGATCGAGATACGCGTTGAGCGGCAGGTCGTCGCTGAGCATCGCCGCGTCGATGTCGGCGAGTTCGGCGGTGCGCTGCATGTCTTCCCAGTAGGCGATGCCGATGAGCCCCGCGAGCAGCAGCGCGAGCGGCCACGCGCGCAGCAGGCGGCGCGCGAACGACGTCTGCGGGCGGCTCGTGGGCGCCGGGCCGTAGGCGCCGGCCGCGCCGGCGAAGGCCGGCACGAACACCGGCGCGGTCGCGGGCTCGGGCTTCTTGCGCGCGAGCGCAGCCCGGCGGGCGACGGCCAGCCGATCGGTGGTCGCGGCAGGCAGTGCGGCCGCGCGCTCGTCCAGCGCGCGGCGCACCTTCAGCGCGAATTCGTGTTCTCGGTTTGCGGGAGCGGAGCTCATAGCGTGATTCCTTTGGCCTTGAGCGCTTGCGCCAGGGTGTGGGTGGCTCGTGAGCAGTGCGTCTTGACGCTGCCTTCGGAGCACCCCATTGCGGCGGCAGTCTCGGCGACATCCATATCTTCCCAATAACGCATCAGGAACGCTTCCCGTTGACGCGCCGGAAGTTTCTGGATTTCTTCGTCGATCAGGGCCAGAACCTGCTCTCTTTCGAGGCGGTGCTCGCTGCTCTCGACGCCCGCGTTATTGTCCGCGGATTCGAGCGTTTCGAGCGGGTCGAAGTCTTCGTCGTCGGTGTTGTTCAGCGACGAGAAGAGCGTGACCCAGGTGTTGCGGACCTTCTGCCGGCGGAACCAGTCGTGGATCGCGTTCTGCAGGATCCGCTGAAAAAGCAGCGGCAGCTCGGCCGCCGGCCGGTCGCCGTATTTTTCGGCCAGCTTGATCATCGCGTCCTGCACGATGTCGAGCGACGCATCGTCGTCACGCACCGCGTACGCAGCCTGCTTGAACGCGCGCCTTTCGACGCCCGCCAGAAAGTCGGCGAGTTCCTTGTCTGATGCCATTCCGTGAAGGTATGCGCTGCGGACCGCTGCGTGGTGTAAAAGGTCGAAAAATTTCGTAAAACCCGCGGATGCTAACAAATTTTCGCGCCGCTTGGCACCGGATTGGGCGCCGCGCGTTGCGCGCGAGCCGCGGCGGCGGGGTGCCGGGCGGCGCGCATGATGCGGTGCGGGATATTTTGCTTGACGACCCAATCACGACCCGCTATCGTCAACGATTCGCAACATGAAGTGATGGTCTCATTTGAGGCTGGCCCAAGAAGCCCGCCCTTCAAACTGGACGCGCCGCTTGAACCCGAGCCACAAGCCCGGCAGAGAGCACCCGATCAATTTTTTGCCGAAAATTCGAAAGGTCAAAATGAACATGCCCAGCGCGGAATTCTCCACGTCGGAACCCCTTTCCCCTCCCGATAGCGACTCCATCGGCGCCACCGTGCTCATGAAGGCACTGGCCGACGAGAACGTCGAATTCATCTGGGGCTACCCCGGCGGCTCGGTTCTCTATATCTACGACGAGCTTTACAAGCAGGACAAGATTCAGCACGTGCTGGTGCGCCACGAACAGGCGGCCGTGCACGCAGCCGATGCGTATGCGCGTTCCACCGGCAACGTCGGCGTCTGCCTCGTGACGTCGGGCCCCGGCGTCACCAACGCGGTGACCGGCATCGCGACGGCATACATGGATTCGATCCCGATGGTCGTGATCAGCGGCCAGGTGCCGACTGCCGCGATCGGCCAGGACGCATTCCAGGAGTGCGACACCGTCGGCATCACGCGTCCGTGCGTGAAGCACAACTTCCTCGTGAAGGACGTGCGCGACCTCGCGGAAACCGTCAAGAAGGCGTTCTATATCGCCCGCACGGGCCGTCCGGGCCCGGTGCTGATCGACATCCCGAAGGACATCTCGAAGACGCCGTGCCAGTACGAGCCCGTCAAGAGCGTGTCGCTGCGTTCGTACAACCCCGTCACGAAAGGCCATTCGGGCCAGATCCGCAAGGCCGTGTCACTGCTGCTGACGGCGAAGCGTCCCTACATCTACACGGGTGGCGGCATCATCCTCGCCGACGCGTCGCGCGAACTGAACCAGTTCGCGGACCTGCTCGGCTACCCGGTCACGAACACGCTGATGGGCCTCGGCGGCTATCGCGCGTCGGACAAGAAATTCCTCGGCATGCTCGGCATGCACGGCACCTACGAAGCGAACATGGCGATGCAGCACTGCGACGTGCTGATCGCGATCGGTGCCCGCTTCGACGACCGCGTGATCGGCGACCCGGCGCACTTCGCGTCGCGTCCGCGCAAGATCATCCACATCGACATCGACCCGTCGTCGATCTCGAAGCGCGTGAAGGTCGACATCCCGATCGTCGGCGACGTGAAGGAAGTGCTGAAGGAGCTGATCGAGCAACTGCAGACGGCCGAGCATGGCCCCGACACCGAGGCGCTCGCGCAATGGTGGAAGGACATCGAGGGCTGGCGCTCGAAGGACTGCCTGAAGTTCGACCGCGAAAGCGAGATCATCAAGCCGCAGTACGTGGTCGAGAAGGCGTGGGAGCTGACGGACGGCAATGCGTTCGTGTGCTCGGACGTCGGCCAGCACCAGATGTGGGCCGCGCAGTTCTACCGCTTCAACAAGCCGCGTCGCTGGATCAATTCCGGCGGCCTCGGCACGATGGGCTTCGGCCTGCCGGCGGCGATGGGCGTCAAGATGGCGCACCCGGACGACGACGTGCTGTGCATCACGGGCGAAGGCTCGATCCAGATGTGCATCCAGGAACTGTCGACCTGCCTGCAGTACGACACGCCCGTGAAGATCATTTCGCTGAACAACCGCTACCTCGGCATGGTTCGCCAGTGGCAGCAGATCGAATACAGCAAGCGCTATTCGCATTCGTACATGGATGCGCTGCCCGATTTCGTGAAGCTCGCCGAAGCGTACGGCCATGTCGGCATGCGGATCGAAAAGACCTCGGATGTGGAGCCGGCGCTGAAGGAAGCGCTGCGCCTGAAGGATCGCACCGTGTTTCTCGACTTCCAGACCGATCCGACCGAAAACGTCTGGCCGATGGTACAGGCCGGCAAGGGCATCACCGAGATGCTGCTTGGATCGGAAGATCTGTAACGGCGCGACGCGCGCTTGAGCCCGATGCGGCCGCCTTCACGAAGGGCGGTGCGGCACGCGGCGGCGCGCGGCGCGAGTGAATCGACACGGACACATTCTGGAAGAAGCGAACATGAGACACATCATTTCCGTCCTGCTGGAGAACGAACCGGGCGCGCTGTCGCGCGTGGTCGGTCTGTTTTCCGCACGCGGCTACAACATCGAAACCTTGACGGTGGCGCCGACCGAAGACCAATCGCTGTCGCGGCTCACCATCGTTTCCATTGGCTCCGACGACGTGATCGAACAGATCACGAAGCATCTGAACCGCCTGATCGAGGTGGTGAAAGTGGTGGACCTGACCGACGGTGCACACATCGAACGCGAGCTGATGCTGATCAAGGTACGTGCAGTGGGCAAGGAGCGCGAAGAAATGAAGCGGATGTCGGACATTTTCCGCGGCCGCATCATCGACGTGACCGAAAAGACCTACACGATCGAATTGACGGGCGCGAGCGACAAGCTCGACGCATTCATCCAGGGGCTGGACGCGAGCGCGATCCTCGAGACCGTGCGCACCGGCAGCTCCGGCATCGGACGCGGCGAGCGCATCCTGAAGGTTTGATGCCGAAATTGCCGAAGAGGCACGCCGGGTGCGCCGTCATGTCCCGGCTCGCAGTACTCCATCCGAACGAATTGTTGAATTTTTGAATTAGCGAAGGAACCCATCATGAACGTTTTCTACGACAAAGACGCCGACCTCTCCCTCATCAAGGGCAAGCAAGTCACGATCATCGGCTACGGCTCGCAAGGCCATGCACACGCGCTGAACCTGAAGGAAAGCGGCGTGAACGTGACGGTCGGCCTGCGCAAGGGCGGCGCGTCGTGGAGCAAGGCCGAAAACGCCGGCCTGTCGGTCAAGGAAGTCGCGGAAGCGGTGAAGGGCGCGGACGTCGTCATGATGCTGCTGCCGGACGAGCAGATCGCCGACGTGTACGCGAAGGAAGTGCACGCGAACATCAAGCAGGGCGCGGCGCTCGCGTTCGCACACGGCTTCAACGTTCACTACGGCCAGGTGATCCCGCGCGCCGACCTCGACGTGATCATGATCGCGCCGAAGGCACCGGGCCACACCGTGCGCGGCACGTACTCGCAAGGTGGCGGCGTGCCGCACCTGATCGCGGTTGCGCAGAACAAGTCGGGCGCGGCACGCGACATCGCGCTGTCGTACGCGGCAGCGAACGGCGGCGGCCGTGCGGGCATCATCGAGACGAACTTCCGTGAAGAAACCGAAACCGACCTGTTCGGCGAGCAGGCCGTGCTGTGCGGCGGTACCGTCGAACTGATCAAGGCTGGCTTCGAGACGCTGGTCGAGGCAGGCTACGCGCCGGAAATGGCGTACTTCGAGTGCCTGCACGAACTGAAGCTGATCGTCGACCTGATCTACGAAGGCGGCATCGCGAACATGAACTACTCGATCTCGAACAACGCCGAGTACGGCGAGTACGTGACGGGCCCGCGCGTCGTCACGGAAGAGACGAAGAAGGCGATGAAGCAGTGCCTGACCGACATCCAGACGGGCGAGTACGCAAAGAGCTTCATTCTCGAGAACAAGGCAGGCGCTCCGACGCTGCAGTCGCGCCGCCGCCTGACGGCCGAGCACCAGATCGAGCAGGTCGGCGCGAAGCTGCGCGCGATGATGCCGTGGATCGCGAAGAACAAGCTCGTCGACCAGTCGAAGAACTAAGCACCGCGTGCTGTTCCGGCCCTTCGAGTGGAGGGTCGGCATCAAAAAGCCGTCCGAAGGCAGCAGTGCCCCGGGCGGCTTTTGTTATGCTACGGGCTTTGCAATTCACCGAACACAGAACGAATCCATGAACTATCCTCATCCGATCATCGCGCGCGAAGGCTGGCCGTTCATCGCGATTGCTGCCGTCATCGCGCTGTTGATCCATGCCGTCGGGGGCTTCGGCTTCGCGTGGCCGTTCTGGCTGCTGCTCGCCTTCGTCGTCCAGTTCTTCCGCGATCCGCAGCGCCCGATCCCGGCGCAGCCGAACGCGGTGCTGTGCCCGGCGGACGGCCGCATCGTCGCGGTCGAGACCTCGCAGGATCCGTACGCGAACCGCGAAGCGCTGAAGATCAGCGTGTTCATGAATGTCTTCAACGTCCATTCGCAGCGTTCGCCGGTCGATGGCGCGATCACCAAGGTCGAGTACTTCCCGGGTGCGTTCCTGAACGCGGCGATCGACAAGGCATCGACCGAAAACGAGCGCAACGCGGTCGTGATCCAGACGGCGAGCGGCAAGACCGTCACCGCCGTGCAGATCGCGGGCCTCGTCGCCCGCCGGATTCTCTGCTACGTGCGTGCCGGCGAACCGCTGTCGCGCGGCCAGCGCTACGGTTTCATCCGCTTCGGTTCGCGCGTCGACGTGTACCTGCCGATCGGCAGCCGCGCGAAGGTGTCGATCGGCGAGAAGGTCTACGCGTCGTCGACGATCCTCGCCGAGCTCGAACAGTAAGCGGCGGGGCGCACGATGGCCGCATTCAAACCGCGCCGGTCGCGCAACGGCACCAGCCAGACGCCACGCCCGTTCCGCCGCAACAAGGGGATGGCGCCCGATCCGGTGCCGATCGAGAGCCGCCGCGCTTCGCGCCAGCGGTTCCTGAAGACGCGCGGCATCTACCTGCTGCCGAACGCGTTCACGACCGCCGCGCTGTTCTGCGGTTTCTTCGCGGTCGTGCAGGCGATGAACGTGCGTTTCGAGATCGCCGCGATCGCGATTTTCGTCGCGATGGTGCTTGATGGGATGGACGGGCGCGTCGCGCGCATGACGCATACGCAGAGCGCGTTCGGCGAGCAGTTCGACAGCCTGTCGGACATGGTGTCGTTCGGCGTCGCGCCCGCGCTCGTGATGTACGAGTGGGTGCTGAAGGATCTCGGCCGCTGGGGCTGGCTCGCCGCGTTCGTCTACTGCTCGGGCGCCGCGCTGCGCCTAGCCCGCTTCAATACGAACATCGGCGTCGTCGACAAACGCTTCTTCCAGGGGTTGCCGAGCCCGGCGGCCGCCGCGCTGATTGCGGGCTTCGTGTGGCTCGCGACCGACAACCGCGTGCCGATGAAGCTCGGCTGGCTGCCGTGGGTCGCGTTCGTGCTGACGATCTACGCGGGCGTGACGATGGTGTCGAACGCGCCGTTCTACAGCGGCAAGGCGCTCGACGTGCGGCACCGCGTGCCGTTCGCGGCGATCCTGCTCGTCGTCGTCGCGTTCGTGCTCGTGTCGTCCGACCCGCCGCTGATGCTGTTCTGCCTGTTCGTGCTGTACGGGTTGTCCGGCTACGTGTTCTGGGCCTACATGGCGATCCGCGGGCGCGCGAATCCGGCGCGCTCGTCGCAGCGCGATCACTGACGCGCGATCTGCCCGAAAACGGCGGCCGCGAGGCCGCCGTTTTCATTTGCCCCTTTTTCAAGCCGGACCGCCGGACTCCCGGGGTGTCGTCCGATTGCGCGCCCAACGGAATGTCGCTATAGTCTTCGGCATGACTGCATTTTCCCGCCTCTCCCTCCTTCTAGCCGGTGCGCCGCTACGCGCGCTAGCTTTGGCGCGCCTGCCGCGCTGACCGTTCTCGCCCTCCGTCAAGCCTCGTCTGTTGTTGAGCGTCGCCAGCGGTGGCGCGATCTCATTACGTTTGACTTCCGTATAAAAAGCCCTGGAGCCCCCCATGACAGACAAGCTGATCATTTTCGATACGACGTTGCGTGACGGCGAGCAATCGCCCGGCGCGTCGATGACGAAGGAAGAGAAAATCCGCATCGCGAAGAACCTCGAGCGGATGAAGGTCGACGTGATCGAGGCCGGCTTCGCGGCCAGCTCGAACGGCGATTTCGACGCGATCCACACGATCGCCGGTCTCGTGAAGGACAGCACGATCTGTTCGCTGGCGCGGGCCAACGACAAGGACATCCAGCGCGCGGCCGATGCGCTGAAGCCGGCCAACAGCTTCCGGATCCACACGTTCATCGCGACGTCGCCGCTGCACATGGAGAAGAAACTGCGGATGACGCCCGACCAGGTGTTCGAGCAGGCACGCCTCGCGGTGCGTTTCGCACGCAAGTTCACCGACAACATCGAATTCTCGCCGGAAGACGGCAGCCGCTCCGACCTGGATTTCCTGTGCCGCGTGCTGGAAGCCGTGATCGCCGAAGGCGCGACGACGATCAATATCGCCGACACGGTCGGCTACGGTGTGCCGGAGCTCTACGGCAACCTCGTGAAGACGCTGCGCGAGCGCATCCCGAACTCGGACAAGGCGATTTTCTCGGTGCACTGCCATAACGACCTCGGGATGGCCGTCGCGAACTCGCTCGCGGGCGTGAAGATCGGCGGTGCGCGTCAGGTCGAGTGCACGATCAACGGTCTCGGCGAGCGTGCGGGCAACACGTCGCTCGAAGAGATCGTGATGGCCGTGAAGACGCGCAAGGATTACTTCGGCCTCGACGTCGGCATCGACACCACGCAGATCGTGCCGACGTCGAAGCTCGTGTCGCAGATCACCGGTTTCGTCGTGCAGCCGAACAAGGCGGTGGTCGGCGCGAACGCGTTCGCGCACGCGTCGGGCATCCACCAGGACGGCGTGCTGAAGGCGCGCGACACCTACGAGATCATGCGCGCGGAAGACGTGGGCTGGTCCGCGAACAAGATCGTGCTCGGCAAGCTGTCGGGCCGCAACGCATTCAAGCAGCGCCTGCAGGAGCTCGGCGTGTCGCTCGACAGCGAAGCGGAACTGAACGCCGCGTTCATGCGCTTCAAGGATCTGGCCGACCGCAAGGCCGAGATCTTCGACGAGGACATCATTGCGATCGTGTCCGAGGAATCGGCATTCGCGCACGAGCAGGAACACTTCAAGTTCGTGTCGTTGTCGCAGCGTTCGGAAACCGGCGAGCAGCCGCAGGCGAAGATCGTGTTCGCGGTCGAAGGCAAGGAAGTGACCGGCGAGGCGCGCGGCAACGGTCCGGTCGACGCGACGTTCAACGCGATCGAAGGCGAAGTCGGCAGCGGTTCCGAACTGCTGCTGTACTCGGTGAACGCAATCACGACCGGCACTCAGGCGCAGGGCGAAGTGACCGTCCGGCTCTCGAAGAGCGGGCGGATCGTCAACGGCGTCGGCACCGATCCGGACATCGTCGCCGCGTCCGCCAAGGCGTACATCTCCGCGCTGAACAAGCTGCATTCGAAGGACGACAAGCTCAACCCGCAGCGCTCGTAAGCGCCGCGCGCTGCGCATCACCGAAACGCCCCGTGCGGCCCTGCGCCGCCGGTGCGTTTTTGCATCTGCCGCTTATTCGGCGGCCGGTGCGCGGAACAGCCAGCGGCGCGCGGCCGGGCGGGGCGCCGGGCTGCGTCGGCGGAACTCGACCGCGATCCCGCGCCGCGGCGCATCGGCGACGAACGCGTCGAGCAGTTCGAGCACGTCGTGATCGATGTAGTCGGCGCGCGTCGCGTCGATGATGACCGCCGCGCGGTCCGGAATGTGCCGCAGGTGGTGCTTGACCTGCACCTTGCCGAGAAACGACACGTCCTTGCGGAACGACAGCAGGTAGTGATCGTCGTGCTGCGCGAGCGTGACGGGGCTCTTCAGGTTCGCGACGGCGACCGCCAGCACGCTGCATGCGAGGCCGAGCGCGATGCCGAACAGCAGGTCGACCGCGAGCACACCGGCGATCGTCGCGGCGAACGGCACGAACGCGGCCGGCCCCTGCTTCATCACCGAGCGGAACAGCGCCGGTTTCGCGAGCTTGAAGCCCGTGTGGATCAGGATCGCGGCGAGGCTCGCGAGCGGGATCAGATTGATCAGGCCGGTGAGCGCAAACACGCTCGCGAGCAGCAGCATCCCGTGGACGATTGCCGACATCCGGCTTTGCGCGCCTGCATTGACGTTGACCGAACTGCGCACGATCACCGACGTGATCGGCAGGCCGCCGAACGCGCCCGCGACGAGATTGCCGACGCCCTGGGCCTTCAGTTCGCGATCGGGCTGGGTCGGCCGGCGCTTCGGGTCGATCTGCTCGACCGCTTCGAGGCTCAGCAGCGTCTCGAGGCTCGCGACGACCGCGAGCGTGATCGCGACGCGCCACACGTCAGGATTCACGAGCTGCGCGAAATTCGGGCCGAGCTCCGCGTGCTTGAGCGATGCCGCGAAAGCCGCGAACGACCCGAGCTCGGGCAGCGTCACGCGATGGGCGGCGCCCGGCGCGACCGACGGCGCGACGAAGCCCAGTACGAGCGTCGCGCCGATGCCCAGCACGACGACCGCGAGCGGTGCGGGCACCGAACGCACCAGCGCGAAGCGGCGCAGCGCGGGCGTGTCCCATGCGATCAGCAGCGCGAGCGATGCGAGCGCGATGGCCGTGGCGGCCCACGCGACCGGCAGGCCCGGCCAGTTCGCAAACGATTGCGCGCCCGAGCCGCCGATGCCGAATGCGAACGGAATCTGCTTCACGATCAGCAGCAGGCCGATTGCGGCAAGCATGCCCTTGATGACGGGCGACGGCACGTAGGCGGCGAAGCGGCCGGCGCGCAGCATGCCGAACCCGAACTGCAGTACGCCGGACAGCAGCACCGCGAGCAGGAATGCGGAGAAGCTGCCGAGTTGCGCGATCCCTTCGACGACGATCACGACGAGGCCGGCGGCCGGCCCGCTGACGGACAGCGACGAGCCGCTCAGCAGCGCGACGACGATGCCGCCGACGATGCCGGACACGAGTCCGGCGAACGGCTCGACGCCGGACGCATTGGCGATGCCGAGACAGAGCGGCAGCGCGACGAGGAAAACGACGATGCCGGCGACGACGTCGCGCGGCAGGGTGGACAGGCGCTCGTTCAGTTTCATGATTGGGGCGATTTCATTGGCGTAGGGGGCGGGGGAATCAGCCGAGCGCGGCGGCCGCAGCGGCCTGCACGGGCTCGACATTGGCAGGCGGCGTCGCGTAGCCGGAATCGAGTTCCTGCAGGCGGCCGTCGGCGAGCGAAAAGATCCAGCCGTGCACGAGCGGCGGTCGTTCCCGGCCGCGCACGATCGGCGACGCGCGCAGCAGCCGTACCTGTTCGAGCACGTTCAGCTCGGCGAGGCGGTCGGCGGCGGCCGTGTCGTCGAGCCCGTCGAGCGTGTCGCGATGGCGCCGCGCGAGCGCGCAGAGCGGTGCGATGCGGCGCGCGACGTGCGGCAGCTCGGACGGCGGCGGCAGCAACGACGCGCGCACGCCGCCGCACCCGTAGTGCCCGCACACGATCACGTGGTCGACCTGCAGCACGCGCACCGCGTACTCGAGCACGCTGGCGGAATTATCGTCGTCGGGATGGAACAGGTTCGCGATGTTGCGATGGACGAACAACTCGCCGGGTGCGCAGTGCGTGATGGTTTCGGCGGGCACGCGGCTGTCCGAGCAGCCGATCCACAGCACGCGCGGATTCTGGCCGCGCGCGAGCGCGTCGAAAAAGCCGGGCGTGTGTTCGCGCGTCTCGCGGGCCCAGGCGATGTTGGCAACCAGCATGCTCTTGGGGCGATTCATGAGGACTCCTTTATGACAAAGGCAAATAAATATCGGCCGAAATGGCGTAATAGGATTCTTTCTGGATTGAAAGGTTCGAATTTCGACTGATATTAGGGGTATGCCCTAGCATTCCGGGGGCATTGAAACAAATTGTTTCAAATTGGATTGGTGTAGTGCATTGCGTGCACCAACCCAACGCATGACATGCGTTGCGCATGCCTGTTTTCGCGCAAAGGCCCGCGTGACGGGGATTTCAGCGTGTTGCCATTGGCATGTCATCGATCGGAAAAGATTTCCGTCGGATTTCCTGGATTAATTGGATAGCGGAAAAAAGGAGTGGCCATTCGCGCAATAATTCGTGAATGGCCATTGTGAAAGTTGCGCGTAAATGCGTAATCGGTCAGAACAGGTTGCGGCGATCGGGGTCGTGCAGCGGGTCCGGCGTTTTCTGCGTGATGCGCAGGATCCCCTGCGGATCGAAGTAGAAGCTGTACATCATGTACCAGACGTTGTCCTCGAGATACCGGTACGTCCATACCTCGCGCTTCATCAGCGGGAAGTAGGACGTCTCGACGGGGCGTCCGAAATTGACGAGGACATCGGTCTTCGTCCACTTGCCGATCTCCGCACGATAGAACTCGCTCGGCTGCAGCACCTGGCGGACGTTGACGATCTTGTGAGACGCGTCGACGTCGGCCGCGATCGTGACCTCGCCCATCGGCTGGGTCGGCCACATCAGCCGCTTGCCGCCGCCGGGCAGGTCGTAGATCTCGCGCGGCGGGCCCATGCGCGCGACGATCGCCGACTCGTCCTGGCCCGCCTGGTATTGCTGCCACGGTTGTGCGCAACCGGCCAGCAGCGTGGCGGCACAGGCGAGCAGCACCGGCAGGCGCGCGGGAATGCGTATGCGCATGGGGATTCTCCAGAATACGGAAACAGGATCCGTTTTATCACGGACGGCGCGCGACGGCACATCGCATCGAAAAAATCGGTACGGATCGCCGGCGCTGTCGCGCTTGCGGTCGGCAGGGGCGCCGGCCTATGATCCGCGCTTCTCGGGCAGATCGAAGGGCAGGTAGCCGATGCAGGGGTGGAAGCGGTGCGCGCTCGCGTTGAGCGCGGGGTGGATGCTGGTGTCGTCCGCGTTTGCCGGCGGCGAGCCGGTGCGGATCGCGCTGATCGAAGGGATGTCGGGCCCGTTCGCGAACGCCGGCGCGGCGGTCGAGCGCAACCTGCGCTTCGGCGTCGAGCAGGTCAACGCGTCGGGCGGCGTGAAGCTGCGCGACGGCGCGCATCCGCTCGAGCTCGTCGTGCTCGACAGCAAGGGCAGCCCGGAGGAGGCGCTCGTGCAGTTGCGCGCGGCTGCGGACCGGCATATCGGTTTCGTCGCGCAGGGCAACAGTTCGGCCGTCGCGGCCGCGCTCGTCGCGGCGCTCGACAAGCTGAACGCACGCGACCCGGATAACCGGATGCTGTTCCTCAACTATTCGGCCGACGATCCGGCGCTGACCGGCGCGCGCTGCAGTTTCTGGCATTTCCGCTTCGACGCGCACGCGGGGATGCGGATGGCCGCGCTCGCTGACGTGATGGCGCGCGACCGCGCGCTGCGCAAGGTCTATCTGCTGAACCAGGACTACAGTTTCGGCCGCGACGTCAGCACGCTCGCGCGGCAGGCGCTGGCCGCGCGGCGCCCGGACGTGACGATCGCCGGCGACGAATTCCACCCGATCGGCCGGATCAAGGATTTCTCGCCGTATATCGCGAAAATCCGTACGAGCGGCGCGGACGCCGTCGTGACCGGCAACTGGGGCAACGACCTCACGCTGCTCGTGAAGGCGGCGCGTGAGCAGGGGCTGAATGCGAAGTTCTATACGTTCTACGGCAACAGCCTCGGCGCGCCGGCCGCGCTCGGCGATGCGGGCGTCGGGCGGGTCGTCGCCGTGGCGGACTGGCACCCGAACGCGGGCGGCGCGAAATCCGACGCGTTCTACCGCGCGTTCCGGACCCGTTTTCCGGCCGCGCAGGACGACTATCCGGTGCGGCGAATGAGCGTGATGATCGAGATGCTGGCCGCCGCGATGACCCGCGCGGGGTCGGCCGACCCCGTCGCGGTTGCGCGTGCGCTCGAGGGCTTGTCGTTCGACGACGGCTTCCACGCGTCGCGGATGCGCGCGCAGGATCACCAGTTGATCCAGCCCCTTTACGTGATGGAGATGGACAAGGCCGGCAAGCCGGGCGTGCGCTTCGACAACGAGGGTTCGGGCTACGGTTTCCGGACGGTGCTCGCGGTGCCGGCGCAGCGCACGGAAATGCCGTCTGCCTGTTCGATGACGCGCCCGTGACAGGGGCGGTAGGAACGGTGTGGAGTTGTGTTACAATGCCCGCCGGTTGTAAGTCACGGCACGGCCATTCTTCCGTGTCCGCCTGTTCAGTTAGTAAGTAGGAAACTAAGGAAATCACATGTCTGTTGCAGATATCAAGAAGTCGGAAGTCGTTGCTCAGTTCGCCCGCGGTACCAACGACACGGGGTCGCCCGAAGTCCAGGTCGCACTGCTGACCGCACGTATCGTCGAACTGACGGGTCACTTCAAGACCCACGCGAAGGATCACCACAGCCGCCGCGGCCTGCTGCGCATGGTTAGCCGCCGCCGCAAGCTGCTCGACTACCTCAAGGGCAAGGATGCCGACCGTTACCGCGCACTGATCGAGAAGCTGGGTCTGCGTAAGTAATCGAGGCGATTGCCGCCAGCAAGATGCCTGTGTCAGTCCGCTGATACAGGCATTTTGTTTTTGCGCGGTGCGTAGCGTCACACGCACCGCAGGCTGTCCTGCACGTTGGTGCCGGATTGCCGGAACGGCTGATACCGGGGTCGGGATTTGTGTCATTCCAGCGCGTCGCTGCCCGAGCGCCGCGCTGGAATGGCATAAAAAACACACCTTGCTCCGGGTGATTCGGTCGGGACGCCGCCGCGCGGGATGGCCCGTGCGGCGAATGAAATGCATGAATTCAAAGGAGCAACCATGTCCATGTTCAACAAGGTCGTGAAGGAATTCCAGTGGGGCCAGCACAAGGTGCGCCTCGAAACCGGTGAAGTCGCTCGCCAGGCAAGCGGCGCCGTGATCGTCGACGTCGAAGACACCGTCGTGCTGGCAACCGTCGTCGGCGCGAAGTCGGCGAAGCCGGGTCAGGATTTCTTCCCGCTGACCGTCGACTACCTCGAAAAGACCTACTCGGCCGGCAAGATCCCGGGCGGCTTCTTCCGCCGCGAAGGCCGTCCGTCGGAGCACGAGACGCTGACGTCGCGCCTGATCGACCGTCCGCTGCGCCCGCTGTTCCCGGAAGGCTTCTACAACGAAGTCCAGGTCGTGATCCACGTGCTGTCCGTGAACCCGGAAATCCCGGCGGACATCCCCGCGCTGATCGGCGCATCGGCTGCGCTCGCCGTGTCGGGCCTGCCGTTCAACGGCCCGGTCGGTGCCGCGCGCGTCGCGTACATCGACAACGCCTACGTGCTGAACCCGACGCGTGACCAGATCAAGGCGTCGAGCCTCGACCTCGTCGTCGCGGGTACGGAACGCGCGGTGCTGATGGTCGAATCGGAAGCCGACCAGCTGTCGGAAGACGTGATGCTGGGCGCCGTGGTGTTCGGCCACGAGCAAATGCAAGTGGCGATCGACGCGATCCACGAACTGGTGCGCGAAGGCGGCAAGCCCGAGTGGGACTGGCAGCCGGCGCCGAAGAACGAGGCGCTGATCGCACGCGTGACCGAACTGGCGCAGAACGACCTGCTCGCCGCTTACCAGCTCCGCGACAAGCAGGCTCGCTCGGCGAAGCTGAAGGAAGTCTATTCGGCGACTTCGGCGAAGCTCGAGGAAGACGCGCTGGCGGCCGGCACGGTTGCTGCCGACAAGGCCACCGTCGGCAACGTCCTGTTCGACATCGAGGCAAAGATCGTCCGTTCGCAGATCCTGAACGGCGAGCCGCGCATCGACGGCCGCGATACGCGCACCGTGCGCCCGATCGAGATCCGCACCGGCGTGCTGCCGCGCACCCACGGCTCGGCGCTGTTCACGCGCGGCGAGACGCAGGCACTGGTCGTCGCGACGCTCGGCACGAAGGGTGACGAGCAGATCATCGACGCGCTCGAAGGCGAGTATCGCGAGCGCTTCATGCTCCACTACAACATGCCTCCGTTCGCGACCGGCGAAACGGGTCGCGTCGGCTCGCCGAAGCGCCGTGAAATCGGTCACGGCCGCCTCGCGAAGCGCGCGCTGGTCAAGTGCCTGCCGAGCGCCGACGAATTCGGCTACTCGATCCGCGTCGTGTCGGAAATCACCGAGTCGAACGGTTCGTCGTCGATGGCATCGGTGTGCGGCGGCTGCCTCGCGCTGATGGACGCCGGCGTGCCGATGAAGGCGCACGTCGCGGGCATCGCGATGGGCCTGATCCTCGAAGGCAACAAGTTCGCGGTGCTGACCGACATCCTCGGCGACGAAGATCACCTCGGCGACATGGACTTCAAGGTGGCCGGCACGGAGCAAGGCGTGACGGCGCTGCAGATGGACATCAAGATCCAGGGCATCACGAAGGAAATCATGCAGGTCGCGCTCGCGCAGGCGAAGGAAGGCCGCATGCACATCCTCGGCAAGATGACGTCGGCGGTCTCGGGTGCGAGCACGCAGCTGTCCGAATTCGCGCCGCGCATGATCACGATCAAGATCAACCCGGAAAAGATCCGTGACGTGATCGGCAAGGGCGGTTCGGTGATCCGTGCGCTGACGGAAGAAACGGGCACGACCATCGACATCTCGGACGACGGCGTCGTGACGATCGCGAGCACGAACAGCGACGGCATGGCCGAAGCGAAGAAGCGCATCGAGAACATCACGGCCGAGATCGAAGTCGGCCAGGTGTACGAAGGCACGGTGCTGAAGCTGCTCGATTTCGGCGCGATCGTGAACCTGCTGCCGGGCAAGGACGGCCTGCTGCACATCTCGGAAATCGTCAACGAGCGCGTGAAGGACATCAATGACTACCTGAAGGAAGGTCAGCAGGTCAAGGTCAAGGTGATCCAGACGGACGAGAAGGGTCGCGTGCGTCTGTCGGCAAAGGCGCTGCTGAATGAAGCAGCGGCAGCGTCGCAGTCGGACGCGCCGCCGCAGCAGTAAGCGGGCAGGCGGACCAACGGCCGGCAGCGCGAAAGCGCGCCGGCCGTTTTTTCTGTAGCATCGTTGTGCGGCGCAGCAGCGCCGGCGAGGCGCCCGTGCCGCGCGCACGGGCGCCATCCGATTCCGATCCTGGAGCCACCGTCACCATGAAAGCCATCGAAATCACCGAATTCGGCGCCCCCGACGTGCTGAAGCTTGCGGAGCGTCCGCGCCCCGAACCGAAGCGCGGCGAGGTGCTGATCAAGGTGGCGGCTTCCGGCGTGAACCGGCCCGACGTATTCCAGCGCAAGGGCGCCTATGCGCCGCCGCCGGGCGCGTCGGATCTGCCGGGCCTCGAGGTCGCGGGCGAGATCGTCGGCGGCGACCTGTCCGATGCCGCGCTGAACCCGTTCGGCCTGAAGCTCGGCGATCGCGTGTGTGCGCTGCTCGCGGGCGGCGGTTATGCCGAGTATGCGGTCGCACCGCTGCCGCAATGCCTGCCGGTGCCCGACGGGCTCACCGATATCGAGGCCGCGTCGCTGCCTGAAACGTTTTTCACCGTGTGGAGCAACGTGTTCGACCGTGCGCAGCTCGGCGCGGGCGAGGGCGGCGAGCAGGAAACGCTGCTCGTGCAGGGCGGCTCGAGCGGCATCGGCGTGACGGCGATCCAGATCGCGCATGCGCTCGGTTTTCGCGTGTTCGCGACGGCCGGCACCGCCGACAAGTGCCGTGCGTGCGAGGCGCTCGGCGCGGAGCGCGCAATCAACTACAAGACCGAAGACTTCGTCGAGGTCGTGAAGTCGCTGACGCACGATCGCGGCGTCGACGTGATCCTTGACATGGTGGCGGGCTCGTACGTGCCGCGCGAGCTGTCCGCGCTCGCGGACGGCGGCCGTCTCGTGCTGATCGCGCTGCTCGGCGGCGCGAAGGCCGACGTCAACCTGAGCGAGATCCTGCGGCGCAGGCTGACGGTCACGGGTTCCACGCTGCGGCCGCGCCCGGTCGAGTTCAAGGCGCGCATCGCCGCGCAACTGAAGGCGCGCGTGTGGCCGCTGATCGCCGACGGCAGCATCAAGCCGGTGATCTATCGTGTGCTGCCGGCCGCGGAAGCCGCGCAGGCGCACGCGCTGATGGAAAGCAGCGAGCATACCGGCAAGATCGTGCTCGATTGGGGTACGAACGCCTGACGGCCCGTGCGGCCGGCCTTGACATGCGCGGTTTGACCGGTTCAAGCCGTGCGCAGTAAAATCGCGGGTTTGCTTCGCCAGATCAAACCTGACGGCCGGTTTCCGGCGCGTTAATGACACAGCGGTGACGAGACAGACACGATGTCGAAACAGAGAACTAAGCGGGTGATCGGCAACTGGAAGATGCACGGCCGGCTGGCCGGCAACCAGGCGTTGCTGAACGAAGTGGTGCAGGGCGCGGGCGCGGTGGCGGCCGAAACGTCGGTCGGCGTGTGCGTGCCGTTCCCCTATCTCGCGCAGGTTCAGGCGCAGCTCGACGGTGGTCGTGTCGCCTGGGGCGCGCAGGACGTGTCCGCGCACGAGCAGGGCGCGTTCACCGGCGAAGTGGCGGCCGCGATGGTTGCGGAATTCGGCGCACGCTATGCGATCGTCGGCCACTCGGAGCGTCGCGCGTATCACGGCGAGCGCAACGAGACGGTCGCGGCGAAGACGCAGCGCGCACTCGCGGCCGGCCTCACGCCGGTCGTGTGCGTCGGCGAGACGCTCGACGAGCGCGAGTCGGGCGCGACCGAACAGGTCGTCGGTGCGCAGCTCGACGCGGTGCTGGCCGTGCTGACGGCCGACGAGGCTGCGCGCATCGTCGTCGCGTACGAGCCGGTCTGGGCGATCGGCACGGGCAAGAGCGCGACGTCGGCGCAGGCACAGGACGTGCACGCGTTCCTGCGTGCGCGTCTCGCGGCAAAGGGCGCGGCTGACGTGTCCGTGCTGTACGGCGGCAGCGTGAAGCCGGACAACGCGGAAGAGCTGTTTGCGCAGCCGGACATCGACGGCGGCCTGATCGGCGGCGCGTCGCTGAAGGCGGAAGATTTCCTGGCGATCTGCCGGGCCGCGCGTTGAGCGGTCTGCGATCGAATTGAACCATGAAGGCGGCCGGTCGATCCGGTCGCCCGATCCAATCGGGTGGGTGTGATGCTGTTATTCAAGACGCTGATTATTGTGGTGCAGGTGCTGTCTGCACTCGGTGTGATTGGTCTCGTGCTGCTGCAGCACGGCAAGGGTGCCGACATGGGCGCTGCATTCGGCAGCGGCGCGTCGGGCAGCCTGTTCGGTGCGACGGGCTCGGCGAACTTCCTGTCGCGCACGACGGGCATTCTCGCGACGATCTTTTTTATCGCGACGCTCGCGCTGACGTACCTCGGTTCGTACAAGTCGACGCCGTCGGCAGGCGTGCTCGGCGCGGCTGCGACCGCACCGGCATCGGCGCCTGCAGCGTCGGCGCCGGCCGTTGCGGCATCCGCTGCTGCGGGTTCGGCTGCAAGCGCGCCGGGCCAGGACGTCCCGAAATAAAAAGTTAAATTTTTTGCGTTTGTGCGTTGAACAATTCTAGAAGTCGGGTTAGAATTTAAGTCTTGAAGCGATTCGCGGGAAACAAGCAGCACAACCCGAGTTGCATGCAGTGCCGACGTGGTGAAATTGGTAGACACGCTATCTTGAGGGGGTAGTGGCGAAAGCTGTGCGAGTTCGAGTCTCGCCGTCGGCACCAAAGTTACTCAATGCCAGCCGCTTCCAGTGGCTGGCATTTTTCATTTCTGGGGTGTCCTTGCGGTTGTCTTGCGATCGCCTGCACTCCGAAATGATTCCTTCCGCCGGAAGTGGTATTCTCCGGACGCTCAGAACCAACCGATAGAGGATTGCCTTGAACCTCGCAGCCTATTACCCCGTTTTGTTGTTCCTCCTCGTGGGCACTGGTTTAGGTATAGCGCTGGTCAGCATCGGCAAGCTCCTTGGTCCCAACAAGCCGGACGTCGAGAAGAACGCACCGTACGAGTGCGGCTTCGAAGCCTTTGAAGACGCCCGGATGAAATTCGACGTCCGGTATTACCTCGTCGCCATCCTGTTCATCATCTTCGATCTCGAAACCGCATTCCTGTTTCCGTGGGGCGTCGCGCTCCGGGACATCGGCTGGCCGGGTTTCATCGCAATGATGATTTTTCTGCTCGAATTCCTGCTGGGCTTTGCCTATATCTGGAAGAAAGGCGGGCTCGACTGGGAGTGATGGGTTAATCGCCGGTTTGCATGGGCGGCCACGCTCGGTCGCTCGTCTGGAGTGGAAAGCAAATGAGTATCGAAGGGGTCTTGAAGGAAGGGTTTGTCACCACGACGGCTGACAAGCTGATCAACTGGACGCGTACCGGCTCGCTGTGGCCGATGACGTTCGGGCTCGCGTGTTGCGCCGTCGAGATGATGCATGCGGGCGCGGCCCGTTACGATCTGGACCGGTTCGGCGTCGTGTTTCGTCCGAGCCCGCGTCAATCGGACGTGATGATCGTCGCCGGCACGCTCTGCAACAAGATGGCGCCTGCGCTGCGCCGCGTGTACGACCAGATGGCCGAGCCGCGCTGGGTGATCTCGATGGGGTCGTGCGCGAACGGCGGTGGTTACTACCACTACTCGTACTCGGTGGTCCGCGGCTGCGACCGGATCGTGCCGGTCGACGTCTACGTGCCGGGCTGCCCGCCCACGGCCGAGGCGCTGGTCTACGGCGTGATCCAGCTTCAGGCGAAGATCCGCCGCACCAATACCATCGCCCGTCAATAAAGCCCCGAGCGTCCCCTCAATATGGCAAGCAAAATCGAGATTCTCAAGGCAAACCTCGAAGCCGCGCTCGGCGCGCGCGTGGTGAGCCTCACCGAAGCGATCGGTGAACTGACGCTCGTCGTGAAGGCGAGCGATTACCTCGAAGTCGCAAAGACGCTGCGCGACGATCCGAAGCTGCGTTTCGAGCAACTGATCGACCTCTGCGGCGTCGACTACCAGACCTTCGGCGACGGCGCCTACGACGGCCCGCGCTTCGCGGCCGTGTCGCACCTGCTGTCGGTCACGAACAACTGGCGCCTGCGCCTGCGTGCGTTCGCGCCGGACGACGATCTGCCGATCGTGGCATCGCTGGTCGACATCTGGAGCTCCGCGAACTGGTACGAGCGCGAAGCGTTCGACCTGTACGGCATCGTGTTCGAAGGCCACCCCGACCTGCGCCGCATCCTCACCGACTACGGCTTCATCGGCCACCCGTTCCGCAAGGACTTCCCGGTGTCGGGTTATGTCGAAATGCGTTACGACCCGGAAGAGAAGCGGGTCGTGTACCAGCCGGTGACGATCGAGCCGCGCGAAATCACGCCGCGCGTGATCCGCGAGGATCGCTATGGCGGTCTGAAACATTAAGGGGGCGTCATGGCAGAAATCAAGAACTACACGCTCAACTTCGGCCCGCAGCACCCGGCAGCGCACGGCGTGCTGCGCCTCGTGCTCGAGCTCGACGGCGAAGTCATCCAGCGTGCCGATCCGCACATCGGCCTGCTGCACCGCGCGACCGAAAAGCTCGCGGAATCCAAGACCTTCATCCAGTCCGTGCCGTACATGGACCGTCTCGACTACGTGTCGATGATGGTCAACGAGCACGGCTACGTGCTCGCGATCGAAAAGCTGCTCGGCATCGACGTGCCGGAGCGCGCGCAGTACATCCGCGTGCTGTTCGACGAGATCACGCGCGTGCTGAACCACCTGATGTGGATCGGCGCGCACGCACTCGACGTCGGCGCGATGGCCGTGTTCCTGTACGCATTCCGCGAACGCGAAGACCTGATGGACGTGTACGAAGCGGTGTCCGGCGCCCGGATGCACGCGGCGTACTATCGTCCGGGCGGCGTCTACCGCGACCTGCCTGACGCAATGCCGCAATACAAGGCGTCGAAGATTCGCAACGAGAAGGCGCTCGCGAAGATGAACGAAGCGCGCAGCGGCTCGGTGCTCGACTTCATCGACGACTTCTTCACGCGCTTCCCGAAGTGCGTCGACGAATACGAAACGCTGCTCACCGACAACCGGATCTGGAAGCAGCGTCTGGTCGGGATCGGCGTGGTCAGCCCCGAACGTGCGCTGCAGATGGGCCTGACGGGCCCGATGCTGCGCGGCTCGGGCATCGCGTGGGACCTGCGCAAGAAGCAGCCGTACGAAGTGTACGATCGCATGGATTTCGACGTGCCGGTCGGCGTGAACGGCGATTGCTACGACCGCTATCTGGTGCGCGTCGAAGAAATGCGCCAGTCGATCCGCATCGCGAAACAGTGTATTGAGTGGCTCCGCAAGAATCCGGGCCCGGTGATGACGGACAATCACAAGGTTGCACCGCCGTCGCGCGTCGGCATGAAGACCAACATGGAAGACTTGATTCACCACTTCAAGCTCTTCACCGAAGGTTTCCATGTGCCGGAAGGCGAAGCGTACGCGGCGGTCGAGCATCCGAAGGGCGAGTTCGGCATCTACCTCGTGTCGGACGGTGCCAACAAGCCGTATCGCCTCAAGATTCGCGCGCCGGGTTTCGCGCACCTGGCGTCGCTCGATGAAATGGCGCGCGGTCACATGATCGCCGACGCCGTCACGATCATCGGTACGCAGGACATCGTGTTCGGCGAGATCGATCGCTAATGGTTGCGCCGCCCGTTTGCTCCGGGCGGCGAGCGGTAAGTCACACGCGATGCGCGCTGAACCGGCGCGACTTCGCAAGCTGTCAACAGAGTGAGCGCCAGGTCTGCCGTCCATGCACCCCAAGTGTGCGGCAGGTTCTTCGTTCGGTAGGAATTGAAAGAGTCGTGTCTGAAAATGATCTCAGCTGAAGGCCTGAAGGAAATCGATCGAGCGTTGACGAAGTATCCCGCCGATCAGAAACAGTCCGCCGTGATGTCGGCGTTGGCCGTTGCTCAGGAAGAGCACGGCTGGCTGTCGCCCGAACTGATGCAGTTCGTTGCGGACTATCTCGGCATGCCGGCCGTCGCCGTGCAGGAAGTCGCGACGTTCTACACGATGTACGAGCTCAACCCGGTCGGCAAGCACAAGATCACGCTCTGCACGAACCTGCCGTGCCAGCTTGGCCCGCACGGCGGCGCGGAAGCGACTGCCGACTACCTGAAACAGAAGCTGGGCATCGGCTTCGGCGAAACCACGCCCGACGGCAAGTTCACGCTGAAGGAAGGCGAATGCATGGGCTCGTGCGGCGATGCGCCGGTGCTGCTGGTGAACAATCACAGAATGTGCAGCTTCATGAGCCGCGAGAAGATCGACCAGCTGCTTGAGGAGCTCTCGAAATGACGTCCCTCCACGACCGTCACATCAAACCGCTGATCCTCGCTGGTCTGAACGGCGAGAACTGGCATCTCGAAGACTACGTCGCGCGCGGCGGCTACAAGCAGCTGCGCCGCATTCTCGAAGAAAAGATTCCGCCCGAGCAGGTGATCGCCGACGTCAAGGCGTCGGGCCTGCGCGGCCGTGGCGGTGCGGGCTTCCCGACCGGCCTGAAGTGGAGCTTCATGCCGCGCCAGTTCCCGGGGCAGAAGTACCTCGTCTGCAACTCGGACGAAGGCGAGCCGGGCACGTTCAAGGATCGCGACATCCTGCGCTGGAACCCGCACGCGCTGATCGAAGGCATGGCCATCGGCGCATACGCGATGGGCATCACCGTCGGCTACAACTACATCCACGGCGAAATCTTCGAAGTGTATCGGCGCTTCGAAGCCGCGCTCGATGAAGCGCGCGCCGCAGGCTTCCTCGGCGACCACATCATGGGTTCCGAATTCTCGTTCCAGCTGCACGCGCACCACGGTTACGGCGCGTACATCTGCGGCGAGGAAACGGCGCTGCTCGAGTCGCTCGAAGGCAAGAAGGGCCAGCCGCGCTTCAAGCCGCCGTTCCCGGCGAGCTTCGGCGTGTATGGCAAGCCGACCACGATCAACAACACCGAGACGTTCGCCGCGGTGCCGTTCCTGCTGTCCATCGGGCCGCAGAATTATCTCGAGATCGGCAAGCCGAACAACGGCGGCACGAAGATTTTCTCGGTGTCGGGCGACGTCGAGCGTCCGGGCAACTACGAAGTGCCGCTCGGCACGCCGTTCGCGACGCTGATGGAGCTCGCCGGCGGGATGCGCGGCGGCAAGAAGATCAAGGCCGTGATTCCGGGCGGTTCGTCGGCACCGGTGATCCCGGGCGACATCATGATGCAGACCGATCTCGACTACGATTCGATCGCGAAGGCGGGCTCGATGCTCGGTTCCGGCGCGGTGATCGTGATGGACGAGACGCGCTGCATGGTGCGCTCGCTGCTGCGTCTGTCGTACTTCTACTACGAGGAATCGTGCGGCCAGTGCACGCCGTGCCGCGAAGGCACCGGCTGGCTGTATCGCGTCGTGAACCGTATCGAGCACGGCGAAGGCCGTCAGGAAGATCTGGACCTGCTGAACTCGGTTGCCGAGAACATCATGGGCCGCACGATCTGTGCGCTCGGCGATGCGGCGGCGATGCCGGTACGCGGGATGCTCAAGCACTACTGGGACGAATTCGCGTACCACGTCGAGCACAAGCACTGCATGGTCGGCGGCCACGCGCACGCGGCTGCGGCCTGAAGCGAACCGGTTGCGGAATTTGAGCGCACGGTCGGGCGAAGGCGCGAACGGGCGGAAATAGGTTAAGGACCATTCACCATCATGGTTGAACTTGAAATAGACGGCAAGAAGGTCGAGGTGCCCGAAGGCAGCATGGTGATCCAGGCTGCGCACAAGGCGGATACGTACATTCCTCACTTCTGCTATCACAAGAAACTGTCGGTTGCGGCCAACTGCCGGATGTGTCTCGTCGAAGTCGAGAAGATGCCGAAGGCCGTGCCTGCCTGCGCGACTCCCGTGTCGGCCGGCATGATCGTCCACACGCAGTCCGACAAGGCCGTGAAGGCGCAGCAGTCGGTGATGGAATTCCTCCTCATCAATCACCCGCTCGATTGCCCGATCTGCGATCAGGGCGGCGAATGCCAGCTGCAGGATCTGGCGGTCGGCTACGGCAAGTCGTCGTCGCGCTACTCGGAAGAAAAGCGCGTGGTGTTCCACAAGAACGTGGGCCCGCTGATCTCGATGGAAGAAATGTCGCGCTGCATCCACTGCACGCGCTGCGTCCGCTTCGGCCAGGAAATCGCCGGCGTGATGGAGTTCGGCATGCTGGGCCGCGGCGAGCACTCGGAAATCACGACGTTCGTCGGCAAGACGGTCGATTCCGAGATGTCGGGCAACATGATCGACCTGTGCCCGGTCGGCGCGCTGACCAGCAAGCCGTTCCGCTACAGCGCCCGGACGTGGGAACTGTCGCGCCGCAAGTCGGTGAGCCCGCACGATTCCGTCGGCGCGAACCTCGTCGTGCAGGTGAAGAACAACCGCGTGATGCGCGTGCTGCCGTTCGAGAACGAAGCGATCAACGAATGCTGGATCTCGGACAAGGACCGCTTCTCGTATGAAGGCCTCAACAGCGAAGAGCGCCTGACGAAGCCGATGCTGAAGCAGGGCGGCCAGTGGATCGAGACCGACTGGCAGACCGCGCTCGAATACGTCGCGAAGGGCCTGAAGGGCATCGCCGCGGATCACGGCGCGAACGCGCTGGCGATGCTCGCGAGCGCGCACAGCACCGCTGAAGAGCTGTTCCTCGTGAAGCAGCTCGCACACGAACTGAAGACGCCGAACGTCGATTTCCGTCTGCGTCAGCAGGATTTCTCGGCGCCGGTGCAGGGCGCGCCGTGGCTCGGCATGCCGATCGCCGACCTGTCGAACGTGGACGCCGCGTTCGTCGTCGGTTCGTTCCTGCGCCGCGACCATCCGCTGTTCGCCGCGCGCCTGCGTCAGGCCGCGAAGAACGGCGCGAAGCTGCACTTCCTGCACGCGACCGGTGACGACGCACTGATCCCGACCGCGCAGCGCATCGTCGCCGCGCCGTCGGCATGGCTCGACGAGCTGGCCGGCATCGCCGCGGCCGTCGCGCAACTGCGCGGCGTCGCGCTGCCCGACACGCTCGCCGGCGTCACCGCATCGCCGGCCGCCCAGGCGGTCGCGCAGTCGCTCGCGAACGGCGAGCGCCGCGCGGTGCTGCTCGGCAACGTCGCGGTCCGCCATCCGGAATTCGCGAAGCTGCACGCGGTCGCCCAGTGGATCGCCGACAACACCGGCGCCACGTTCGGCTTCCTGACGGAAGCGGCTAACACGGTCGGCGCGCACGTCGTCGGCGCGCTGCCGGGCGAAGGCGGCCTGAATGCGCGCGAAGCGTTCGCGCAGCCGCGCAAGGGCTACGTGCTGCTGAACGTCGAACCGGAATTCGACACTGCCGATCCGGCGCAGGCGCTTGCCGCGCTGAACCAGGCCGAGATGGTCGTCGTGATGTCGCCGTTCAAGCACGGCCTCGACTACGCCGACGTGCTGCTGCCGGTTGCGCCGTTCACGGAAACGGCCGGCACGTTCGTCAACGCGGAAGGCACCGTGCAGAGCTTCAACGGCGTCGTGCGCCCGCTCGGCGACACGCGTCCGGCCTGGAAGGTGCTGCGCGTGCTGGGCAGCCTGCTCGGCCTGCCGAACTTCGAATACGAGACGGCGGAAGAAGTGCGTCTCGCGGCGCTCGGCGATGAAGGCGTCGCGGGCCGTCTGTCGAACCAGACGTCGGTCGCGCCGGCGCGCGTCGCGGCGAATGCCGCGAACGGCGGCTTCGAGCGCCTGGCCGATGTGCCGATCTATCACGCCGACGCGCTCGTGCGCCGCGCAGGTGCACTGCACCTGACGGCCGCCGCGAAGGCGGCGAATGCCGCAGCCCTGCCGGCCGCGCTGTTCGACAAGCTGGGCTTGAAGGAAGGCGACGCCGTGCGCGTGCGCCAGGGCGAGCGTGCGGTGCAGTTGCCGGCCGTGCGCGACGCGAATCTTGCGGAGACGGTCGTTCGCGTGTCGGCGGCGACGCCTGCCGGCGCAGCGCTCGGCAGCCTGTCCGGTGAACTGGTGGTGGAGAAGGCGTAAATGAGCTTGTTCGATACGATCAACGCGGGCGGAGCCCAGCTTCTCGGCTTCGCGTGGCCGACGGTGTGGGCAGTCGTGCGCATCCTCGTCGTCTCCGTCGTCATCCTGCTGTGCGTCGCGTACCTGATTCTGTGGGAACGCAAGCTGATCGGCTGGATGCACGTGCGTCTCGGTCCGAACCGCGTCGGCCCCGGCGGCCTGCTGCAGCCGATCGCCGACGTGCTGAAGCTGCTGCTGAAGGAAGTCATTCAGCCGAGCGCCGCCAGCCGCTGGCTGTACCTGATCGCGCCGGTCATGACCGTCGTGCCGGCATTCGCCGTGTGGGCCGTGATCCCGTTCCAGGCTCAGGCCGTGCTCGCGAACATCAACGCGGGCCTGCTGTACGCGATGGCGATCTCGTCGATCGGCGTGTACGCGGTGATCCTTGCGGGCTGGGCGTCGAACTCGAAGTACGCGTTTCTCGGCGCGATGCGCGCCGCGGCGCAGATGGTCTCGTACGAAATCTCGATGGGCTTCGCGCTGGTGCTGGTGCTGATGACGGCCGGCAGCCTGAACATGTCGGAAATCGTCGGTTCGCAGCAGCACGGCTTCTTCGCGGGCCACGGCGTGAACTTCCTGTCGTGGAACTGGCTGCCGCTGCTGCCGGCGTTCGTCGTCTACTTCATCTCGGGCATCGCCGAAACGAACCGTCACCCGTTCGACGTGGTGGAAGGGGAGTCGGAAATCGTTGCCGGTCACATGATCGACTACTCGGGCATGGCGTTCGCGCTGTTCTTCCTCGCCGAGTACATCAACATGATCGTGATCTCGGCACTGGCTGCGACGCTGTTCCTCGGCGGCTGGGATGCACCGTTCGAGTTCCTGTCGTTCATTCCGGGCATCTTCTGGCTGGTGCTGAAGGTCTTTGCACTGCTGTCGGTGTTCATCTGGGTTCGCGCGACGTTCCCGCGCTACCGTTACGACCAGATCATGCGTCTGGGCTGGAAGGTGTTCCTGCCCGTCACGGTGATCTGGGTGGTCGTGGTCGGCTTCTGGATGATGTCGCCGCTCAACATCTGGGTGAAGTAATCGGACGAAATCATGACGGCAATCCAACACTTCTTTAAGACCTTCTTCCTGACCGAGCTGCTGAAGGGGCTCGCGCTGACCGGTCGTTACACGTTCAAGCGCAAGTTCACCGTGCAGTTCCCGGAAGAGAAGACCCCGATCTCGCCGCGTTTTCGCGGGCTGCATGCACTGCGCCGCTACGAGAACGGCGAAGAGCGCTGCATCGCGTGCAAGCTGTGCGAGGCCGTGTGTCCCGCATTGGCGATCACGATCGAATCGGAAACGCGCGCGGACAACACGCGCCGCACGACGCGCTACGACATCGACCTGACGAAGTGCATCTTCTGCGGTTTCTGCGAAGAGAGCTGCCCGGTCGATTCGATCGTCGAGACGCAGATTCTCGAGTACCACGGCGAAAAGCGCGGCGACCTGTATTTCACGAAGGAAATGCTGCTCGCGGTGGGCGATCGCTACGAGAAGGACATCGCCGCGGCGAAGGCTGCCGACGCGCCGTATCGTTGATTGTGTTTGCAGTGCCGGCCCGCAGCATGGGCCGAGCCGCCGCGACGGGTGCGGGCGTCCCGCAAGCCGCGCCTGACTATGGCCTAACGATGAACCGGTAATCATGGAATTCACGACCGTACTGTTCTACATCTTCGCGCTGCTCCTGGTGGTATCAGGGCTGAAGGTGATCACTTCGCGCAACCCGGTGGCGTCTGCGCTTTTCCTTGTGCTGGCGTTCTTCAACGCCGCCGCGATCTGGATGCTGCTGGAAGCGGAGTTCCTCGCGATCCTGCTGGTGCTGGTCTACGTGGGCGCCGTGATGGTGCTGTTCCTGTTCGTCGTGATGATGCTGGACATCAACATCGACTACCTGCGCCGCGACTTCAAGCGCTTCGTACCGATGGCGACCGTGGTCGGCGCGATCATCGTGATCGAGACCGCGCTGATCCTTTGGCGCGGCTACGGCGACACGCACACGGTGCACGCGATGGCGACGGGCGAGATGGCCAACTGGTCGAACACGCGACTGATCGGCAAGGTGATCTACACCGACTACATCTTCGCGTTTGAAATCGCCGGCCTCGTGCTGCTGGTCGCGATCATTGCCGCGATCGGGCTGACCGAGCGCAAGGGCAAGGACAGCAAGCGCCAGCGCGTGTCGGATCAGGTCAAGGTGCGCCGCAACGATCGCGTGCGCCTCGTGAAGATGGAAGCGGACAAGCCGGAGCCGGAAACGGCGCAGAGCGAAGCCGGTACGAGCACCAACGGCTAAGCGGAGGAAAGAAAACCATGTTGACTCTTGCTCACTACCTCGTGCTCGGCGCGATCCTGTTTGCGATCGCGATCGTCGGGATCTTCCTGAACCGCCGCAACATCATCATCATCCTGATGGCGATCGAACTGATGCTGCTGGCGGTGAATACCAACTTCGTCGCGTTCTCGCACTACCTCGGCGATGTGCACGGCCAGATCTTCGTGTTCTTCGTGCTGACGGTCGCCGCAGCGGAAGCCGCGATCGGCCTCGCGATTCTGGTGACCCTGTTCCGTAAGCTCGACACGATCAATGTCGAGGATCTCGATCAGCTCAAAGGTTAATTTCAGGCAACGCTGTTATGTCAACGACACTCAATGAAAACCTGCTGCTGGCGATTCCGCTCGCTCCGCTGGCCGGCTCGCTGATTGCGGGGCTGTTCGGGAACGCAGTCGGGCGCAAGGGCGCACACCGGATCACGATCCTCGGCGTGATGATCGCGTTCCTCCTGTCGGCGAAAGTCTTCGTCGACGTGATGGGCGGCGCGAGCTTCAACGCGACCATCTACGAATGGATGCGGGTCGGCTCGCTGAAGCTCGAAGTCGGCTTCCTGGTCGATTCGATGACCGCGATGATGATGGTCGTCGTGACCTTCGTGTCGCTGATGGTGCACATCTACACGATCGGCTACATGTCGGAAGAAGACGGCTACCAGCGCTTCTTCTCGTACATCTCGCTGTTCACGTTCTCGATGCTGATGCTCGTGATGAGCAACAACTTCCTGCAGCTGTTCTTCGGCTGGGAAGCGGTGGGTCTGGTGTCGTACCTGCTGATCGGCTTCTACTTCACGCGTGAGAGCGCGATCTACGCGAACATGAAGGCGTTCCTCGTGAACCGCGTGGGCGACTTCGGCTTCCTGCTCGGCATCGGCCTGCTGCTCGCGTTCGCAGGCTCGATGAACTACGGCGAAGTGTTCGCGAAGCGCGCGGAGCTCGCGAGCCTGCACTTCCCGGGCACCGACTGGGGCCTGCTGACCGTCGCCTGTATCTGCCTGTTCATCGGCGCGATGGGTAAATCGGCACAGTTCCCGCTGCACGTGTGGCTGCCGGACTCGATGGAAGGCCCGACCCCGATCTCGGCGCTGATTCACGCGGCGACGATGGTGACGGCCGGCATCTTCATGGTGTCGCGCATGTCGCCGCTGTTCGAGCTGTCGGACACCGCGCTGTCGTTCGTCACGGTGATCGGCGCGATCACGGCGCTGTTCATGGGCTTCCTCGGCATCATCCAGAACGACATCAAGCGCGTGGTCGCGTATTCGACGCTGTCGCAGCTCGGCTACATGACCGTCGCGCTCGGCGTGTCCGCGTACCCGGTCGCGCTGTTCCACCTGATGACGCACGCGTTCTTCAAGGCGCTGCTGTTCCTCGCCGCGGGTTCGGTGATCATCGGCATGCACCACGACCAGGACATCCGCAACATGGGCGGCCTGCGCAAGTACATGCCGATCACGTGGATCACGTCGCTGATCGGCTCGCTCGCACTGATCGGCACGCCGTTCTTCTCCGGCTTCTACTCGAAGGATTCGATCATCGAGGCCGTGAAGGAATCGCATCTCGCGGGTTCGGGCTTCGCGTACTTCGCAGTGGTCGCCAGCGTGTTCGTGACGGCGCTGTACTCGTTCCGCATGTACTTCCTCGTGTTCCACGGCGAAGAGCGCTTCCGCAAGCCGAAGCATCCTGAATCGCCGATGGGCATGGCGGCCGCGCACGGTCACGACGATCACGGCCACGGCCATGGTCACGACGACCACGCACACGAACCGCACGAGACCCCGTGGGTCGTGTGGCTGCCGCTCGTGTTGCTCGCGATTCCGTCGGTGATCGTCGGTGCGATCGCGATCGGCCCGATGCTGTACGGCAGCTTCTTCGAACATGGCGTGGCATTCGACAAGGTGATCTTCATCGGCGAAAACCACCCGGGCCTCGAAGAGCTGGGCAAGGAATTCCATGGCTGGGCCGCGATGGGCCTGCACTCGCTGACGACGCTGCCGTTGTGGCTCGCGATCGCCGGCGTCGTGGTCGCGTGGTTCCTGTACCTGAAGCGTCCTGAGCTGCCTGCCGTGATCCGCCGCGCGTTCGGCCCGATCTACACGCTGCTCGACAACAAGTACTACATGGACAAGATCAACGAGGTGGTGTTTGCCAAGGGCTCGGTCGCGATCGGCCGCGGTCTGTGGAAAGAGGGCGATGTCGTCGTGATCGACGGTCTCGTCAACGGCAGCGCCCGGTTCATCGGCTGGTTCGCCGGCGTGATCCGCTTCCTCCAATCCGGTTACATCTATCACTACGCGTTCGCCATGATCATCGGCATGCTGGGGCTCTTGACCCTGTTTGTAACGCTCGGCGGCAAATAAGGCGAGGGGACAAGAACAATGCACGCTTTTCCGATTCTCAGTACCGCGATCTGGCTGCCGATCGTTTTCGGCCTCCTCGTGCTCGCGGTGGGTAACGACAAAAATCCGGGGACGGCCCGCTGGGTCGCGCTGATCGGCTCGCTGCTCGGCCTCGCGGTCACGATTCCGCTGATCACGGGCTTCGACTCGAGCACGGCTGCGCTGCAGTTCGTCGAGAAGTCGACCTGGATCGAACGCTTCGACATCGCGTATCACCTCGGCGTCGACGGTATCTCGATGTGGTTCGTCGTGCTGACCGCGCTGATCACGGTGATCGTCGTGATCGCCGCGTGGGAAGTGATCACCGAGAACGTCGCGCAGTACCTCGCGGCCTTCCTGATCCTGTCCGGGATCATGATCGGCGTGTTCTCGGCGGCCGACGGCCTGCTGTTCTACGTGTTCTTCGAGGCGACCCTGATCCCGATGTACATCATCATCGGCGTGTGGGGCGGCCCGAACCGCGTGTATGCGGCGTTCAAGTTCTTCCTGTACACGCTGGCCGGCTCGCTGCTGATGCTGGTCGCGCTGATCTACCTGTACACGGAAACGCATTCGTTCGACCTCGCGACGTGGCAGAACGCGAAGATCGCGATGACGCCTCAGATCCTGCTGTTCATCGCGTTCTTCCTTGCGTTCGCGGTGAAGGTGCCGATGTGGCCGGTGCACACCTGGCTGCCGGACGCGCACGTGGAAGCGCCGACGGGCGGTTCGGTCGTGCTGGCTGCGATCATGCTGAAGCTCGGCGCGTACGGTTTCCTGCGCTTCTCGCTGCCGATCACGCCTGACGCGAGCCACTTCCTGGCACCCGTCGTGATCACGCTGTCGCTGATCGCGGTGATCTACATCGGCCTCGTCGCGATGGTGCAGGCCGACATGAAGAAGCTGGTCGCGTATTCGTCGATTGCGCACATGGGCTTCGTCACGCTCGGCTTCTTCATCTTCAACCAGCTCGGCGTCGAAGGCGCGATCGTCCAGATGATCTCGCACGGCTTCGTGTCGGGCGCGATGTTCCTCTGCATCGGCGTGCTGTACGACCGCTTGCACTCGCGCCAGATCGCCGACTACGGCGGCGTCGTCAACGTGATGCCGAAGTTCGCGGCATTCGCGATGCTGTTCTCGATGGCCAACTGCGGCCTGCCGGGTACGTCGGGTTTCGTCGGCGAGTTCATGGTGATTCTCGCGGCCGTCCAGTACAACTTCTGGATCGCATTCGGCGCGGCATTCACGCTGATCCTCGGTGCCGCATACACGCTGTGGATGTACAAGCGCGTGTACTTCGGCGCGGTGGCGAACGATCACGTCGCCAAGCTGAAGGACATCGGCCGTCGCGAATTCCTGATGCTGGCCGTGCTGGCCGCGTTCACGATGCTGATGGGCCTGTATCCGAAGCCCTTTACCGACGTGATGCACGTTTCCGTCGAAAACCTCCTCTCCCACGTCGCGCAGTCCAAGCTGCCGCTGGCCCAGTAATCGCGAGCGGAGGAAATCAAGATCATGCAAAACGCTCCTATGAATGTCCTGTTGCCTGACGCGCTGGTGATGGCCGCCATCGTCGTCGCATGGCTGAACGACACCTTTACCGGTGCTTCCGGCCGCCGGCTGACCTATCTGATCGCGGTCGTATCGTCGGTCGTCGCCGGCGTGTGGTTTGCGGTGCAGGCGCTCGACCCGCAGCAGTACTACTTCTTCTCGAAGATGGTCGTCGTCGACTCGTTCGCGAGCACGATGAAGGCCGTCGTGTCGTTCGGTTTCGCGGTCTCGCTCGTCTATTCGCGCAAGTACCTCGAAGATCGCGACATGTTCCGCGGCGACGTGTTCCTGCTCGGCATGTTCTCGCTGCTCGGCCAGCTGGTCATGGTGTCGGGCAACAACTTCCTGACGCTGTACCTCGGTCTCGAACTGATGTCGCTGTCGCTGTACGCGGTCATCGCGCTGCGCCGCGATGCCCCGCAGTCGAGCGAAGCCGCGATGAAGTACTACGTGCTGGGCGCGCTTGCGTCGGGCTTCGTGCTGTACGGCATCTCGATGCTCTACGGTGCGACCGGCTCGCTCGAGCTGGGCGAGGTGTACAAGGCGGTCGGCGGCAACACCGACGCAGCCGTGCTGATGTTCGGCGTGGTCTTCATCGTCGCCGGTATCGCGTTCAAGCTCGGCGCCGTGCCGTTCCACATGTGGGTGCCGGACGTCTACCAGGGCGCACCGACCGCGATGACGCTGTTCGTCGGCGGCGGCCCGAAGGTTGCCGCGTTCGCGTGGGGCCTGCGGTTCCTGGTGATGGGCCTGCTGCCGCTCGCGCAGAACTGGCAGACCGCGCTCGTGATCCTCGCCGCGCTGTCGCTGATCGTCGGCAACATCACGGGTATCGTCCAGCGCAACATCAAGCGGATGCTCGCCTACTCGGCGATCTCGAACATGGGCTTCGTGCTGCTCGGCCTGCTCGCGGGCATCGTGAAGGGCGACGCGGCGGCACCGGCGAACGCATACAGCTCGGCGATGTTCTACGCGATCGTCTACCTGATCACGACGCTCGGCTCGTTCGGCGTGGTGATGCTGCTCGCGCGCCGCGATTTCGAAGCCGAAACGATCGACGACTTCAAGGGCCTCAACAAGCGCAGCCCGGTGTTCGCGTTCGTGATGATGGTCATGATGTTCTCGCTGGCAGGCATCCCGCCGACCGTCGGTTTCTACGCGAAGCTCGCCGTGCTCGAGGCAACCGTCAACGCGGGCCTCACGTGGCTGGCCGTGCTGGCCGTGATCACGTCGCTGTTCGGCGCGTTCTACTACCTGCGCATCGTGAAGCTGATGTACTTCGATGCACCGCAGGATTCGACGCCGATCTCGGGCGATATCTGCAAGCGCACGATCCTCGTGCTGAACGGCCTGGCGGTCGTCGTGCTCGGCCTGATCCCGAGCCCGCTGCTGACGGCGTGCCTGCAGGCGATCCGTCACACGCTGCCGCTGTAATGTCGGCAGCCGGCTGGTTTATCGTGCTGTTGGCGCTCGTGTGCGCCAACCTGCCGTTCCTGAACCAACGCCTCTTCGCCGTCGTGCCGTTCGGCGCGGCGAAGAAGAGTGCGTGGGTGCGGATCGGCGAGCTGATCGTGCTGTACTTCGTGGTCGGCGCGCTCGGCTTCTGGCTCGAGTCGCGTGCCGGCAACCGCTTCGAACAGGGCTGGCAGTTTTACGCGATCACGTTCAGTCTTTTCATCGTGTTCGCGTTTCCCGGCTTCACGTTCCAGTATCTCGTCAAACGACGCTGACGGCTTCGGCCGTCCGTCGTGCTCAATCTTGGAGCCGCCGATGGCCGAACTACCCAATCACGACGCCGCACTGACCGAAACCTGCCTCGAAAGCGAGGCGATCTTCGACGGCTCGTTCCTCAAGCTCAAGCGCGATACCGTCCGTTTGCCGGACGGCAAGAAGGCCACGCGCGAATACGTCCAGCACCCGGGCGCGGTGATGGTGATCCCGCTGTTCGACGACGGCCGCGTGCTGATGGAAAGCCAGTATCGCTACCCGATCGGCAAGGTGATGGCCGAATTCCCGGCCGGCAAGCTCGATCCGGACGAAGGCGCGCTTGCGTGCGCGGTGCGCGAACTGCGCGAGGAAACGGGGTATACGGCGCGCGAATACGTGTTCCTGGCCCGCATTCACCCGATCATTTCCTATTCGACCGAATTCATCGACCTGTATCTCGCGCGCGGGCTGACGGCCGGCGAGCGCAAGCTCGACGAAGGCGAATTCCTCGAAACCTTCACCGCCACGCAATCCGACCTGCAGGAATGGGTGCGCACCGGGCAGATCACCGACGTGAAGACGATCATCGGCACGATGTGGCTCGACAAGGTGCTGTCCGGCACCTGGCCGCTCGGGCCGGTCCTGACGCCCTGAGCGCGGCGTCAGCGGCGTGTGGGGCGCCGCGTTACAATCCGATGACACGGCGCTTTCGCGTCGCGCGATCGTGGTTTAGCACGATCGTTCACAAAACCGCTATTTGCGCTACACTCGTCACACGCCCTGATTCAGCATGAAGGTCCTCGATTTACAGTGCCCGCACGGTCATCGGTTCGAAGGCTGGTTCGCTTCCGCCGATGAATTCGAAGCGCAGTTGTCCCGCAAGCTGGTCGAATGTCCGGTGTGCGGGACGACCGAGGTCAATCGTCTGCCGTCGGCGCCGCGCCTGAATCTGTCAGGCGCGACGCAGGCCCAGCCGGCTGATCCGCGTGCGCTGCAGGCGCAGGTGCTGCGCGCGCTGCGCGAGGTGCTGGAGAAGACCGAGAACGTGGGCGAGCGCTTCGCCGAGGAAGCGCGGCGCATCCATTACAACGAGGCGCCGGCACGCAGCATCCGTGGCGTCACGACACCGGAAGATGCGCAATCCTTGGTCGAAGAAGGCATCGACGTGATGCCGCTGCCGATTCCTGCCGCGCTGAAAGAACCGCTGCAATGACGTACGCAGTGGGTCCTTGCCGGGCCGGACGGCCGCGGCGAGCCTTGCATGGGACCTGAGCAGGTGCTGAAGCGCTAGCTCCGGTCGACCGCGAAGCATGGGACCAGAGTAAGTGCTAAAGCACTAACTCTGGTCGACAGGAGACACTGCGCATGGATCTGGATTATTCCCCCGCCGACGACGCGTTCCGCGTCGACGTCCGCGCCTGGCTCGAGGCCAACCTGCCTCACGCACTGCGCGCCAAAGTACTCGATCACAAACGACTCGACCGCGAGGATTTCGCGAGCTGGCACCGGATTCTCGGCCAGCGCGGCTGGTCCGCGCCTGCGTGGCCGGCCGAATACGGCGGCCCGGGCTGGAACGCGACGCAGCGACATATCTGGGATGAGGAGTGCGCGCGGATCGGCGCGCCGACCGTGCTGCCGTTCGGCGTGTCGATGGTCGCGCCGGTGCTGATGAAATACGGCAGCGAAGCGCAGAAACGCCACTATCTGCCGCGCATTCTCGACGGCTCCGACTGGTGGTGCCAGGGCTATTCGGAGCCGGGTTCCGGGTCCGACCTCGCGTCGTTGCGCACGCGTGCCGAGCGCCAGGGCGACCACTACGTCGTCAACGGCCAGAAGACCTGGACGACGCTCGGCCAGTACGCGGACATGATGTTCTGCCTCGTGCGCACCGATCCGGCCGCGAAGAAGCAGGAGGGCATCTCGTTCCTGCTGATCGACATGAAGACGCCCGGCATCACGGTGCGGCCGATCATCACGCTCGACGAAGACCACGAGGTCAACGAGGTGTTCTTCGAGGACGTGAAGGTGCCGGTCGAGAATCTCGTCGGCGACGAGAACCGCGGCTGGACCTACGCGAAATACCTGCTTGGCCATGAGCGCACCGGCATCGCGCGTGTCGGCGCGTCGAAGCGCGAACTCGCGTTCCTGAAGCGCGTGGCGTCGAACCAGCGCAAGAACGGCAAGCCGTTGCTCGCCGACCCCGTGTTCGCCGCGAAGGTCGCGGCGCTCGAAGTCGAGCTGATGGCGCTCGAGGTGACGGTGCTGCGCGTCGTCAGCCGCGAGACGAGCGGCAAGGGGCCGGGCCCCGAGGCGTCGATGCTGAAGATCAAGGGTACCGAAGTGCAGCAGGCGCTCACCGAGCTGATGTTCGACGCGATCGGCCCGCTCGCCGCACCGTTCGACGTACCGTTCCTCAATGGCGAACGCGAGCACAGCATCGCGGGCGACGACGATGCGGCGCCGCTCGCCGCGTACTACTTCAATTATCGGAAGACGTCGATCTACGGCGGTTCGAACGAGATCCAGAAGAACATCATCGCGCAGATGATTCTGGGCCTGTGAACAGGGTACGGAAGCGGAGACAACCATGGATTTCAGCTTTACCGATGAGCAGCAGCAGTTCGCCGACGCGCTGCGCCGTTATCTCGGCGAGCAATACGGTTTCGATGCGCGCCAGGCGATCGTGCGCAGCGACACGGGCGTGTCGGATACGCAATGGAGCGCGTTCGCCGAGCTGGGGCTGACCGCGCTGCCCGTGCCGGATGCGCAGGGCGGGTTCGGCGGCAGCCCGGTCGACATGCTGGTTGCGATGCAGGAGCTCGGCCGCGCGCTCGTGATCGAGCCGTACTGGGCAACGGCGGTCGGCGTCGAGGCATTGCGCATCGCCGGGTCCGGCGCAGGCGACGATGCCGCATTACTGGGGGCAGTCGCGCAGGGGCAGAAGCGCTTGGCGGTCGCATTCCACGAACCGCATGCGCGTTATGACCTGTTCGAGCTCGATACGCACGCACGCGAGCAGGGCGGCACGCATCGGCTGACCGGCACCAAGTCGGTCGTTCAGCATGGCGCACAGGCGCACGCGTGGATCGTGCCTGCGCGTGTCGACGACGGCGGCATCGGCCTCTTTGTCGTCGAACGCGATGCGGCGAACGCGAAGGTGGTCGACTACCGGACCATCGACGGCCAGCGTGCGGCAACGATCGAGTTCAACGAAACGCCGGCCCGACTGCTGACAGGCGGCGCGCGCGACGCTGCGGCGCTCGAGCAGATTGCCGATTACGCGACGTTCCTGCTGTGCGCGGAAGCGGTCGGCGCGCTCGACGAACTGAATCGCGCGACGGTCGAATACACGAAAACGCGCGAGCAGTTCGGCGTGCCGATTGCGCGTTTCCAGGCACTGCAGCACCGGATGGTCGACATGCTGATCCATGCCGAGCAGGCGCGTTCGCTGACCTACCTGGCCGCGGTGCGCTATGCGGGCGGCGACGCCGATGCGCGACGCAAGGCCGTGTCGGCCGCGAAGGCGCGCGTCGGCGCGGCCGCGCGCTTCGTCGGTCAGCAGGCCGTCCAGTTGCACGGCGGCATGGGCGTGACCAACGAGGTTGCCGCCGCGCACCTGTTCAAGCGGCTGTCGATCATCGAGACGACGCTCGGCGACACCGATCATCATCTTGCCCGCATTGCGGCGCTGCCCGATTTCGCGCAGGCCGACGCGGCATGACGGCGACGCGCGAGCGCGTCAGACAAGGGGACACACAAGTGGGTATCAGTTACGAAGATCTGGTGGTCGGCAGCACCATCGAAGTGGGCAGCTACACGTTCGAGCCCGACGACATCAAGGCGTTCGCGCAGCGCTACGACCCGCAGCCGTTCCACCTCGACGAGGAGGCCGCGAAGGCGTCGCCGTTCGGCGGACTGGTCGCGAGCGGCTGGCACACGTGCTCGGTGTTCATGAGCCTGCTCATCAAGAAGCTCGGGCCGGACTCGACCAGCATGGGCTCGCCCGGCATCGACTCGATCCGCTGGCTCAAGCCGGTGCGCGCCGGCGACACGATCACGATGCACCAGAAGATCCACGACAAGCGCGTCTCGGAGAGCAAGCCCGATCGCGGCATCGTGTCGACGGAGTGGATCGGCATCAACGGTAGCGGCGAGACGGTGATCACCGTGCATTCCAAGGTGATTTTCGGGCTGCGCGATCCGCGAGGCACGAACGCATGACCGACGTGACATTGCCGTTGATCGCGTCGGCGCAGGCGTTGCAGGCACGTATCGGCGAGGAGCCGCTCGCGAGCGGCTGGATCGCGATCGACCAGCATCGCGTCGACGGCTTCGCCGACGCGACAGGTGATCATCAATGGATTCACGTCGATCCCGAACGCGCGCGGCGCGAGTCGCCGTTCGGCGGGCCGATCGCGCACGGGTTCCTGACGCTGTCGCTGATTCCCGCGTTGATGACCGATGCGATGCGCTTCGAGCAGAAGATGGGCGTGAACTACGGACTGAACCGCGTGCGGTTCCTGAAGCCGGTGCCGGTCGGTGTGCGCGTGCGCGCGTTGTTCGCGGTGAAGGAAACCGCCGAGGTCGCGCGGGGCGGCGTGCAGGTGACATGGTCGGTGTCGATCCAGGCCGAGCGTCCCGACGCGCCGTTGCTTGTTTGCGCGGCGGAATTCATCACGCTGCATTACTTCTGACGCGCGGGGCGGCATGCACGGATGCCGCTCCGCCCGTCACGCACGGGTCAGTGCTTCGCGTATTGCATCGCGCCGAACAGCACCTCGCGTGCCTTGTCGTCCTGCAGCGCCTTGCGCATCGACGCGAGTACTTCGACGCCGCGCTGCACGGCCGGTCGCGCGGCGATTGCATCGTGCCAGCGCTTCACGTTCGGCAACTCGTCGAGCACGATGCCCTGGTTCTGCCACGAGCGCGTCCACGGGAACGTCGCAATGTCCGCGATCGTGTACGCGTCGCCCGCGAGATATTCGGATTCGCCGAGGCGCTTTTCCATCACGTTGTACAGGCGCTTCGCTTCGTTCGTATAGCGGTTGACCGCGTATTCGATCTTTTCCGGCGCGTACAGGCGGAAATGGTGCGCCTGCCCGAGCATCGGGCCGATACCGCCCATCTGGAACATCAGCCACTCGAGCGTCGCATAGCGCGCGGCCGGATCGGTCGGCAGGAACTTGCCGGTCTTCTCCGCGAGGTAGATCAGGATCGCACCCGATTCGAACAGAGAGATCGGCTTGCCGCCGGGGCCGTCAGGATCGACGATCGCCGGAATCTTGTTGTTCGGGCTGATCTTCAGGAACTCGGGCTTGAACTGGTCGCCTGCGCCGATATCGACCGGAAGTGCACGGTAGGCGAGGCCCGTTTCCTCGAGCATGATATGTACCTTGTGGCCGTTCGGGGTCGCCCAGCTGTAGACGTCGATCATCGTCAACTCCTTGGTTGCATGCGCGAAAACGGCGCCGGCAGCGCGCCGCGACAGGCGGTCATTAGAGCATGGTTCGACACGGGCCGCTGGCGACGGGAACATGCCCGCCGATGCGTACGCGCAGGCAAACGGGAGATGATCGCCGACGTGCCGACAGTTCCCGGTCGAGCACGGCGGGCGCGCACGGTTCGTGCGGATGGAAGATCCGGTTGTCGAGCCGGTAGTCGCCGTGCACGATCTTCGTCGGACGGCCGTCGTCGGCCGACGCGGATCAGCGCTTGTAGCGCGGCTGGCGTTTCTCGAGAAAGGCGGTGATGCCTTCGAGCCCGTCCGCGTGATGCAGCGAGGCGACGAAATGATCGCGCTCGGTACCGAGATGCGGTTCTAGCGGCTGAGTCGTCGCAACGTCGAGCAGCGACTTGATGCGCGTGAGTGCGTTCGGCGAGATGCCGGCGAGTGCGTCGGCCCATGTCAGCGCGTCGTCCAACGCTGCGCCGGGCACGGCGAGCCGGTTGACCACACCGAGCGCATGCAGGCGTTCGGCCGCGACCGGCTTGCCTTCGAACAGGATCTCGGCCGCGATCGCACGCGGCAGCGCACGCGCGAGGAACCACGAGCCGCCGCCGTCGGGCGTCAGGCCCACGCGCGCGTACGACATCACGAACTTCGCGTCGTGCGCGGCGACGATCAGATCGCACGCAAGCGCGAGCGAGAAGCCCGCGCCGGCCGCGGCGCCTTCGACCGCCGCGATCACCGGCTTCGTCGATTCGCGAATCGCCGTCACCCATGCGCCGAGCTGATCGATGCTGTCGGCCTGGCAGGACGGATCCTTCGAGCGGTTGTCGAGCAGCCGGTTCAGGTTGCCGCCTGCGCAGAAGAAGCGGTCGGCACCCGTCAGTACGACCGCGCGAATCCCGGGATCGCGTTCGGCAGTGGCGAGCGCTTCGACGCCGGCCGCGTACATGTCGGGATGCAGCGCGTTGCGCGCGCCGGGATTGGACAGCGTGAGGACGAGCGTCGAATCGCTCTCGGGCGGCCGCGAGGCCAGCAGTTCAGCACTCATGCGAGCGTGTCTCCATCGGATGGCGAGGCTGCGGCGCTGCGCGCGTCGCGCGGACCGGCAGCGCTGCTGCCGCAGCGGATGTAATGTTGTCGTGACGGACGTGAAACTGTTTTAGACTAGCACGAACGTGCTTTTCAGCGCGATGAATCCCGGTGCGGCCGGCATCGTTGCGGCCGCGCTCTCGCAAGGAAGGAGACTCCGATGCTACAGCTGTGCGGTATTCCGTTGTCCAACTATTACAACAAGGTGAAGTTCGTCCTGCTCGAGCACGACATTCCGTTCGAGGAGTCGGTGTGCAGTTTGCCGATCTGCGATCCGGCCCAGCTCGCCGATTCGCCGCTCGGCAAGATCCCGTTCCTGAAGACCGAAGAGGGCGCGCTGTTCGAGTCGCAGGTGATCATCGAGTACCTGGCGGCGCGCTATCCCGAGAAAGCCATTTTTCCTGCGGGGCCGTTCGCGGCGGCGAAGGTGCGCGAGCTGGTCGAGACACTCGAGCTGTATCTCGAATGGATGGCACGCGAGGTCTATACGGAAGCGTTTTTCGGCGGCAAGGTCAGCGACGGGATGAAGGCGCACGTCGAGAAGCGCCTGCCGCGCGCGATCGATGCGTTCAAGCAGATGACGCAGTTTTCGCCGTACGTGCTCGGCGAGTCGTTCAGCCTCGCGGACATCGCCGCATCGATCCATCTGCCGGTCATCGGGATGGCGACGAAGGCCGTGTTCGGACGCGACTTCCTGCTCGATGCAGGCATCGACTGGAAGGCTCATGCGAAGAAGGTCGGTGAGCGTGCCGCCGCGCAGCGCGTGGCAGCCGATCGCAAGGCGTATGTCGACGCGACGAGCGGTGCGCGTTCGTAAGCGCGATTTCCCGGCAGGGCGGCGCGCGGCCGCCCGCGCGGGACTTACAGTCGGGCGAGCCGTTCGAGTGCGGATGCGAGCGTGCTTTCCTGCTTCGCGAAACAGAAACGCACGACACCCGATTCGTGCGGCTCGTGATAGAACGCCGACACCGGAATGGCGGCCACGCCGATCTCCGACGTGAGCCACTTCGAGAATTCCGCTTCGGGCAGGTCGCTGATCGCCGAGTAATCGACGCACTGGAAGTACGTGCCCGTGCATGGCAGCAGCTTGAAGCGCGTGCGCTCGAGGCCTGCGCGGAAGAAGTCGCGTTTCTTCTGGTAGAAGCCGGCGAGTGTCAGGTACGGTGCCGGGTCGCGCAGGTAATCGGCGAGCCCGATCTGCATCGGCGTATTCACCGTGAATACGTTGAACTGGTGGACCTTGCGGAATTCCGCGGTCAGCGCGGCAGGCGCCGCGACATAGCCGACCTTCCAGCCCGTCACGTGATAGGTCTTGCCGAAGCTCGACACGATGAAGCTGCGTGCGGCGAGTTCCGGATAGCGCGCGACGCTCTCGTGGCGCGCGCCGTCGTAGACCATGTGCTCGTAGACCTCGTCCGACAGGATCAGCACGTTGGTGCCGCGCACGATCTCCTCGAGCTTGCGCATGTCCGCCTCGCGCCACACGGTGCCCGTCGGGTTATGCGGCGTGTTGATCAGGATCATGCGCGTTTTCGGCGTGATCGCGGCCGCGAGACGGTCGAACGGGATCGCGTAGTCGGGCGCTTCCAGCGTGACGAATACCGGCTTGCCTCCTGCGAGTTCGATCGACGGCAGATAGCTGTCATAGGTCGGTTCGACGACGATCACTTCGTCGCCCGGATGCACCGCGCACAGGATTGCCGTCAGCAGCGCTTGCGTCGCGCCTGCCGTCACCGTGATCTCGGCGGCCGGATCGTAGCGCCGGCCGTAGACGTGCGCGATCTTGTCGGCGATCGCGTCGCGCAGCGGTGCGACACCGGCCATCGGCGGATACTGGTTGTGCCCGTTGCGCATCGCGGCCGCGACCGCATCGACGATGCGCGGATCGCAATCGAAATCCGGGAAGCCCTGGCCGAGGTTCACGGCGCCTTTTTCGGCGGCAAGCGCGCTCATGACCGTGAAGATCGTCGTGCCGACATTCGGCAGGCGCGAGGGGAAAACGGGAGTCGTTGGCATGTCTGAAGGAGCGTTCATCGATACGGTCGAAATCGGGTGCCGCCGCGTGCGTCAGGCCGGCGTGGCAGGAGTGGTCGATGCGGCGTCGAGCGCGCAGGCTTCGGCAAACGGCGCGGGTTGCGCGATCCGGAAACCGAAGTCGCGTGCGGTGCGCTTCGCGAGCTTCAGCAGCGCACGGTCTTTCGACACGAGCCACTCGGCCTGCGCGGCTCGGGCGAGTTCGAGAAACTTCTGGTCGTCGCGGTCCTTGCACTTCGGCAGCGGCGGCGCGTCGGCTTCGACGGGCGGCGGCTCGACGAGGCTCGCGAGGCGGGCGACGGTCGCGAGCGCGGCGGCCTTGTCGATCGCACGCGCCTGGAACTGCGGATAATCGAGCACGTACTCGAGTTCGGTCAGGCAGCGGCCGTCGATCACGGCGGCAAGCGCGCCGCGTTCGAGCGCGGCCCGGATCGGGCGCGTAGCGGGGTCGTCGAATACGAGGATGTCGATCCAGACGTTCGAGTCGAGCACGACGCGGTGCGCGACGTGCGGGGCGAGGGAGCTGGTCATTCGTTACAATCGGTGGTTTTCGTCTGACCGCAAGGCACGGCGTGCCAGCGAGCCTCTATGATAATCGTTCTCTCTCCCGCCAAATCCCTCGACTACGATACGCCCGCGCACGTCCAGTCTTACACGAAGCCTGCATTCGTCGACGACGCGTCCGAGCTGATCGACGGCCTGCGCAAGCTTTCGCCGCAGGACATCGCGACGCTGATGGATATCTCCGATCCGCTCGCACGCCTGAACTTCCAGCGCTACGCGGACTGGTCGCCGACTTTTACGCCGGCCAATGCGAAGCAGGCCGTGCTGGCGTTCAACGGCGACGTCTACGAAGGATTCGATGCGAAATCGCTGTCGTCCGCCGATCTCGACTATGCGCAGCAGCACGTGCGCGTGCTGTCGGGCCTGTACGGGCTGCTGCGCCCGCTCGACCTGCTGCAGCCGTACCGGCTCGAGATGGGTACGCGCTTCGCGAACGCGCGCGGCAAGGATCTGTACGCGTTCTGGGGCGACCGCATCACGCGGGCGCTGAACGAGCAGCTCGAGACGCGCAGCGGCTCGGCGCGCGTGCTGGTCAACTGCGCGTCGACCGAATACTTCAAGTCGGTCAAGCCGAAACTGCTGGCCGCGCCTGTCATCACGCCGGTGTTCGAGGACTGGAAGGGCGGCCGCTACAAGATCATCAGCTTCCATGCGAAGCGCGCGCGCGGCCTGATGGCGCGTTTTATCGTCGAGAACCGTATTACCGAGCCGAAGGCGCTGAAGGCGTTTGCGACGGAAGGCTATGCGTTCGACGCGGCCGCGTCGAACGATTCGACTTACGTATATCGCCGGCGAGTCGGCGAGTGACCATGCCGGCCGTTCATGAGATGGCCGGCGCATGCATGAGGCCGGGCAAGCGGTATACCGCCCGTTCCGGTCGACAGCTTTGCATGGGACCTGAGTAAATGCTGAAGCACTAACTCAGGTCGACACTGGAGAAACAGATGACCCTTTCGATCACCAGCAATTTCGACGCAGGCGCAATCGGCGTCGTGTCGTGCGACAGCCCCGCGGCGATTCGGCTGCGCGTGCGCGGCGACAGCCGCTCGGAATTCGCGCAATGGTTTTACTACCGCTTGACGGGCGCGCGCGGCGAGCGGTGCGTGATGACGTTCGAGAATGCCGCCGAATGCGCGTATCCGTCTGGCTGGCGCAACTACAGCGCGGTGGCGAGCTACGACCGGGTCGACTGGTTCCGCGTGCCGACGACGTTCGACGGCAAGACGATGACTATCGACCATACGCCGGAGTTCGACAGCATCTACTACGCGTATTTCGAACCGTACTCGGAAGAGCGTCACGCGGCATTTCTCGGTGCCGTCCAGCAGTTGCCGCAGGCAAGCGTCGTCGAACTCGGCCGCACGGTCGAAGGCCGCCCGATGTCGCTGCTGACGCTCGGCACGCCGGAAACCGACGGCGCGCCGAAGAAGAAAGTGTGGATCATCGCGCGTCAGCATCCGGGCGAGACGATGGCCGAGTGGTTCGTCGAAGGCCTCGTCAAGCGGCTGGCCGGATGGGGCGACTGGGCCGGCGATCCGGTCGCGCGCAAGCTCTACGATCGCGCGACGTTCTACATCGTCCCGAACATGAATCCGGACGGCAGCGTGCATGGCAACCTGCGCACCAATGCGGCAGGTGCGAACCTGAACCGCGAATGGATGATGCCCGATGCCGAGCGCAGCCCCGAGGTGCTGGCCGTGCGCGACGCGATCCACGCGATCGGCTGCGACATGTTCTTCGACATTCACGGCGACGAGGATCTGCCGTACGTGTTCGTTGCCGGTTCGGAGATGCTGCCGAGCTTTACCGAGCAGCAGGGCAAGGAGCAGACCGCGTTCATCGACGCGTTCAAGGTCGCGAGCCCCGACTTCCAGACCGAGCATGGTTATGCGGCGAGCAAGTACAAGGAGGACGCGCTCAAGCTCGCGTCGAAGTACATCGGCCACCAGTTCGGCTGCCTGTCGCTGACGCTCGAGATGCCGTTCAAGGACAACGCGAACCTGCCCGACGAGCGTGTCGGCTGGAACGGTGAGCGCAGCGCGGCGCTTGGCGCAGCGATGCTGGCCGCGATCCTGATGCACGTCGATACGTTCGCGTAGGCGTATCGTCGTCGCATGAAAAAAGCCGGGGCATCTCAGGATGCCCCGGCTTTTTTGCTTCTGTCGTTGCCGCTCCGTCGTATCAGGACTTCTTCGCGGTTTTCTTCTTCACGGCATTCTTCTGGCCGCCTGATTTCTTCGTTGCAACGGCCTTCTTGCCGGTGCGGCCCGATGCCTTCGCTTTTGCCTTGCCCCGGTGCGATTTGCCCTTGAACTTCTTCGTCGAAGACGTGGAGCGCTCGACGCGCGGCTTCAGCGGCGGAACGGGGTCGTTCCAGCTGAACGCGAGCATTTGCTGGCCGACATAACCGCAACGGAATTTCAGCGGCGTCGGGTCGCTGCCGTCGCTGTGGGCGCCGAGTCCGTCGACCGTGACGATGTTGTCGACCTTCACGCGCTGCTTGCCCTGGTCGAACGAGTCGTTCCACGGCGTGATCGTCGCGTTGCCGCTGTCGAATGCGTTCGGCGCGAAGTCGACGCGGTCGAAGGCCGACGACGTGCTGGCGATGAAGCTGCCGTGCGCCGCACAATCGGCCGCGAGCGGATCGGCATGCATTTCGTTGACGAATTTGTTGATCAGTTCGGAGCGCTGATCGAGCAGGTCGGCGAATACCGGTGTCGGAAGCGCAAGCGACAGGCCCGCGACACAGGCTGCCAGCTTGCCGAGCGCCCGGAGAATCCGGAGCGAGGCAGGTGAGCTGTCCATCTGGTTATTGGTGAGGAGCGAAGGAGACATCGGGCACGTATAGATGCCCGATTGAGAACAGGAGTTCAATCTTAGCGTAAAAAAGTTGTGCGGCAGTAGATGGCGTATTCTCCCGCGCTGCGGAAAATGTCGCCGGCACGTGCTGACGGTGCCTCGATCCGAAGGAGTTTCAGGCGCGCGGGCCGCCGAGGCGATAGCGCCGGACGTCGAAGGTCGTGACCCACGCAGGGCGATAGACGGCGATGAGCGCAGTCGCCATGCCGGTGAACCACGCTTCGCCGAGCGCGAGCAGCGCGGTGTTCAACAGATAGCCGGCAGGAATCACGACAGGCACGCCATCCGCGAGGGCGAGCTGGACGCCGGCTGCTGCTGCTGCGACCGCGATGATCGCGATGGCCGGCGACAGGAATCCCTGGCCGATGATGAACGACGCGAGGTTATGCGGCAGCCATGCGAGCGCGGCGCGCTGCAGCAACGCCGACACGGCGACAGGCAGCGCGCCGTAGATCAGATAGGTCAGGCCAATGCCCTGCCACGGCGCGTCGAAGATGATCGCGGCCACCGCCGTGACGGCGCCCATCGCAATCAGCGCGAGCGTCCAGTCGAACAGTGTGACGAGCAGCGTTGCGCCCAGCAGATGCATGACGATGCCATCATCGAGCCACGCATTCGAGGCCCAGAGGACCGCGATTGCGGTGACGAGCGCGAGCCACACGTGCTGGAGCGTGGTGTCCTGGAGGCGCACGAAGGGGCGATTCCAGATCGCGAGCGTGAGCAGGGCCACGGCGGCGATCCAGCCACCGATGCCAACCCAGAGCGGAAGCGGTGTGAAAAGAAAACCCATGCGTTCATATTACTCGTTGAGCATCAAAGGTGGGAATCCGCACATGTCGACCGTCGCAATATCGAGACTGTCTGCTAGCGCTCGCGCCGGAACCGTGCCCGCGGCTCGGCCGCGAGCGGCAGATCCTGCGTGCCGGCATGCGCGGCTGGCAACGGGTACCGATGATCGTTCCGTGGCGTGCGTAGTGGAACGGTGCCGCGCTCGCCGATGGCCGGTTTGCGCGTGCGGTTGCGATTCGCCAGCAGCACTTCGAGGTGCGGCGACAGCCAGCCGTTGTAGATCGCGACCGCGGCGGCGCGGTTGACGGCACCAAGCTGCTGGAAAATGCTGGCAAGGTGGATTTTCACGGTGCCTTCGCTGATGCCGAGCGTGCGGGCGATCATCTTGTTCGTGCTGCCCATGTGGACGAAGCGCATGATCTGCGCTTGCCTCGGCGACAACAGGCCGCTCGGCGGGCGGCGGGGCAGCGATCCGGCGAGTGACTGGAAATGGGCCTCGTGGCGCGCTGCGGCTGTGGAGGGCAGCAGGCGGAGCGCGATCGGCGGGATGTAGTGTCCGCCCAGCAGCACCATCTCGAGCGCACGCACGATCAGGTACGGCCGCGTGGAATGCGGGATCACGCCTGCGACGCCATAGTTGAAGAAGCGCTGGATGGCCTCCGGCGAGGCTTCGTCGATCATTACGGCCGCGGGCGTCGGCGAGCAGGCGCTGCAAAGTGCCTGCAGCTCGCTTAGCCGGCCGACGTCCAGCCAGTCGATCACGACGAGGTCGAAACGCTGGGTGCGCAGCAGCCGGCGCGCCTGGAAGCTGTCGGGTGCATCGTTGATGCTGGCGTGGCGGTCGATCTGTCGCAACAGGGCCTTCAGTCCGTCACGCCGTTCGGCGTCTGAGTAAAGCACCAGGAACCGCATATTCAACCTCCGTAAGGGTGGGTCATTGATCTGCTGTCGGGCATGCGTTGGCCCCGATAATGACAAAGACCTTACACGATGTCTGCTTGGCTGAAAGGCTTAGGAAAAGTCTGAAATTTTGAGCGACGGAATATAGGACAAGAAAAAAGCCGCTCCGGCGGGAACCGGGAGCGGCTTCGGGAGGGCAGGCCGTTCGGGCCTGCTGCGAGAGGTTAGTGGAAGTGCGGCTGGGCGGGCGAGGCGTCTTCCGGCATTTCCGCGTGGACGATTTCGCCGAGCGGATCTGCGTAAAGCGGCACGCCGCAGTCGTCGCAGTATTCGGGTTCGAAGCGGCCCGCGTGCCGTCGGACGTCGGTTACACCGCATTCCTTCAACAGGCTGACGATTTCCTCGAGCGGCCCTTCGATCGGCGCCTCGCCTTCGAGCGTCGCGCTGTCGATCGACACGTCGCCGTTTTCACGGCCGTAGAGCGGCCACACGACGCCGTAGATTACGTCGTTGCTCGCACGCCGAGTGAAGCCGACACGATACTCGTCGATACGGCGTTCGCCGAAGCCGGCGACCACCGCGCGCAGCTCCTGCGGTGCCGTACCAAGTGTGTCGAAAAGATAACGAATGGCGGTTCGCACCGTGTGTGGACGAATGCGTTCGTCCGCATCGCGGCAGGCCGAGTAGTACGCGTCCGGAAGCAGGCACTCGAACTCGCATCCAGGCAGCGCGATCGACAGATTCGGGCCGCCCTGGGCCGTCCATTGTTCGAGGCACTGACCGCGCTCGATTCGGCTACCGCCTTCTTCTTCCTGCCAGCGGAACAGCGGCGCGCCGGCGGGCGCAGCGACGACGGCGAGCAGGAAGCGCGGGTCGGCCAGGATTGGCGAGGTTTCGGGCAGGTCACCGAAGCTGAGCTTGGGCGTGTGCTGGCCGATCGCCGCATGCGCGAGCTGCTGGGCAAGACGGTAGGTCTCGACGTGATGCCGCGGTAACTGGTCGATGCTGTAGAGGAACGGGGCAAGCCCGACGAGCGTGCCGTTCGCAAGGACATGAGCCTGCAGGTGCGTTCGCAGCGCGTCGGCCACGTCGCCCTTGAGCGGGCCCGACGGAATCATGTAGCGCGTCCATGCGAGAACCGGGACGGCGACCAGCAGCGCATCGTACGGCTGGCCGTCGTGCTCGATCACCATCGACTCGCTGTGGGTCTCGGCCATGTCGGCGAGTGCGCCGTAGGCGTCGGGGTGATTCTGCTGCAGATGGTCGAGGGCTGCGTCGAGCGTAGTCTGGTTGCCGTTGCGGACTATCTTGGCGAGCAGCGCGTCGAGCTTCGCTTCCCAGAAGCGATCCTCGATGCGGCTGCCCGAGGCGAAGAGCGCAAGCGACAGACCGACCAGTTTGTCGGCATCGGGGGGGAGGCGTTTGGCGATTCGCTGGCGCATATTAAAGACGTATATAGAAAGGGGCGAAGAACCTCACATTCTAGTCCGTTCTTTGCACCATAAGCGGTCTTGTGCCCTGGCATGGCCGGACGGCCGAATTGCGGCTTTTGTAAAAAAGTTGCATCGAACCCCTTGCGCGATCGACGCGGGGTGCATAGAATCACGCCTCTTTCGCGCTAACGGAAACGCGGCGCGGGAGAGGG
>NZ_JAGXKA010000179.1:0-299 GCF_019091065.1 Burkholderia sp. GbtcB21 | reverse complement strand
GAGCGTGTCGAGCGGCAGGTCGAGCGTATGCAGCACGAGGTAGGCCGCTTCGTCGTACGCATTGTCGGCGCCGTGGCCGAAGGCGAGCTTCGCCTTCGAGATGCGCGTGACCGCGAAGCGCAGCAGGGCGCGGACACAGGCAAAAGGTGTCGTCATGCGAGGCTCCACCAGGCGATCAGTTGTTCGAGCACGCGGCGGTACACGTTCTTCAGCGGGTCGACGAAGCGCACTTCGATGTGCTCGACGATCTTGTGGATGCTGCCGTTCGGCGGGCCGAACTCGATCACCTGCGGGCAGAT
>NZ_JAGXKA010000178.1:0-300 GCF_019091065.1 Burkholderia sp. GbtcB21 | reverse complement strand
TCCTCCGGAGTCCTGCATTCCAAACATGCTCAAGCAGCTTCACCTCCATACGGGCGGGCTACGCTGGCTGGGCGTACCATACGTAAAATCCGACACCCAGAGCTGATTCGGTCGGTCAGCCTTGAACTGCCGGTTGACTCGGTCCAGCGGGCGCGGCGCGGTCACCTCGGGAATCGTCGTGCGAACACGCTTACCGCGAACTGCGCCACGCAAGCCCTGCAGTTTCATCAACCGTCCGACCGTGCAGCGTGCCACTGCAATGCCTTCCCGGTTCATCTGCTTCCAGACCTTCGGCACGCC